>JAGAPR010000019.1 GCA_017623155.1 Prevotella sp.
CTTCTGAGTTGTTTTCATCATAGTCGTCCTCTGTCAACGGCTGGGTGAATGTTGTGCTTTGGCAGATCATCTGCTGCACTTCCATTTCCAATACTTCGATTGTCGGTTTGCTATATTCTTTTTTCATAATCGTTTTTTTTTAGGTGTTAATGGAGTTAACTCCATTAACACCATTATAATTCTTTATTTAAATACTTTCTTTCCGTTCTTTATCACTATGCCCTTGTATCCGGTGCCGACGCGGCGGCCCATGAGGTCGAATGCCGGGGCGTTGTCGTCATCGGCGGGTGTGTTCACGTCGCTGATGCCGGTTGTCTCGTCGTCGAGCTTCACGCTCAGGCGGGCGGGCGTCGTGCCGGCGGCCGTTTTCAGATAGGCGCGGTTGTGCTTTACCTCGGCGTTCTCGCCGGCGCGCCAGAAGCTGCCGTTTGCCCAGCCGAAGTATATTCCCGCTGTGGCTTCTACGTCGGAGAATTTCTTTCCGGTGTATGTGCCGTACAGGCCGGCTCCGGTTCCCTCCGTAATTTCGGCGGGCAGGTCGGTCATCACGTCTGTGCCTGTGAAGATTACCTTGTCGCCCGTTGCCGGCTTGAACAGATATGCCTCGCCGGGTGTCGTCTCGCCCGTCACTGCCGTGAACTTCACGGCGTTGTCAACGATGTCCACATATTTATATAATGTACCCTGTTCCGCTATCGCTGTTGCGTCTACGGCATACGGCAGGCAGATTGTCGACATGTTGCCGGAAGTGAACGCGCGGGCAAACGATGTGCCTGTGGTCTTGACGATATAGTTCTCTGTCGATACGTTTGCGAGGTCGAAGCCGTCGGGCACGCTTATCATCATTCCGCGGCCGTCGAATGCCGTGTTGTCTGCCAGCAGATTTACATCACCTGTGGCTGCGCTCATGTTCAGCTTCATCAGGTTTTTGCAATTGGCGAGGTCGGTGCTTATTCCTTCCGAGACATAGAAATTTCTTATGTCGAGGGCGGTCAGGGCGGTGCAGTCGCGGAACATATAAGCTACATCCGTACTTTGCTTCGGTTTGAAATTGCTTATATCGAGACTCTGCAAGGCGGTGCAACCGTCGAACATGTAGTTCAATTTTGTAGAGGCATCGGTTTTGATACCGCTCAAATCAAGCGATGTCAGTTTGTTGCAATCCCGGAACATAGAAGAAAGGTCGGTAATCGGGCTTTGGGTCGTGAACTTCTCACCGGTTTTTATCGACTCTAAATACGAACAATACCGAAACATATTAGACATATCTGTTACGCTCTCAAGATCAAAAGAACTCAAATCGAGCGATTGGAAACCGGTGCAACGATAAAACATATTAGACATGTTCTTAACCTTTGAAGTGTTGAAACCGCTCAGATCGAGACGGAGCAAAGAGGAACACCCGTAGAACATATTTGCCATTCTCTCAACGTTCGAGGTATTGAAATTGTCGCCGAAAGATATAGATGGCAAACTACTGCACCCACTGAACATATTAGACATGTCCGTAACCTTTGACGTGTTGAAACCGCTCAGATCAATGTTTCCCAATGTTCTACAACCAGCAAACATGTTCTCCATGTTCGTAACGTTCGACGTGTTGAAGCTGCCGAATTTAAATTTTTCGCTTTTCAAGCCATAGCAAGCATTAAACATATAAGACATATTTGTAACGTTCGACGTGTTGAAGTTGCTCATGTCGAGTGCTTCCAAAGCGTCACAGCCGGAGAACATTCTGCACATATTCGTAACGTTCGACGTGTTGAAGTTTTCACTGAAAGCAAGCGAAACCAGATGGTAACAGTTTTCGAACATTGAGCTCATGTCCGTCACCTTCGATGTATACAGATTGTTAAAACCTTCTATGTGATCAACACCGCAAAATTCAAACCACTTATAGCAATTGGTGGGACGGGCAAACTTAAAACTCTCCTCAAACACCACCGCCGTTATATTCTGGTACTTTGATTTCCACCCGGGAGTTTTCTTTTCAACGTTGGTTACCACGTCATTCCCTCTCCAGCAGTTTTCCAAGTCGGTGAGCGTGATAGTATTTCCGTTAATGGTTATCTCAGTCAAATCGGCCGCGGCATTACACAGAAAATGCAGCGACTTGCTGGTTGCGTCGTATACCACGTATGGCGTCGAGCCCAACAAGGGGTCGCAGCCGTCATACATACCTGTTGTAGTGGCATTCGCGCCGAAATCATCGCTCTTGTCGATATATGTCAGATTGCTGCAATTTTGGAACATAGAAGACATGCCCGTCACATTACCTGTATTAAAATTGCTTAGGTCAAGCTCGGTAAAGGCGCTGCAACCGGAGAACATAGAGTTCATATTATTCACATTCTCCGTATTAAAGCTACTGAGGTCGAGCTCGGTAAAGGCGCTGCAACCGGAGAACATAGAGTTCATTTTCTGAACATTTGAAGTATTGAAACCGTTCAAATCAATGTTGTGCAAAGAACTGCAACCTTCGAACATTTTTTCCATGGTCGTCACTACCGCCGTATTGAAATTCTCACCGAAAACTATCGATGACAAATTGCTGCAATTTCGGAACATACCTCCCATGTCTGTCACCTCCGCCGTATTGAAGCTGCTGAGGTCAAGCTCAGTCAGACTACTGCAACCTTGAAACATTTTGTTCATTATCACGGCCTTGGAAGTATTCAGATTTTCCAGTCCCGTGACAGATGACAGATTGGCAAAATCTCCAAACCAATAATAAAAAGTTTTTGGCGTTACTTCTTTGAAAGACTCGTCAATCACAACACTCGTAACAAGGCTATTAATCTTGTACCAGCGCGGGGAAAAATATGCTCCTGTAAAATCTCGATAGTCTGTTACATCCTTTCCCGACCATTGCTCGGTTATTGACAGATTCTCTCCGTTGTAAGTGAAAGTACCGCCTTTGCTCAATGTCTCACTGCTGTTCAGGAAATAAAAAGTAGTATTTTCACTACAATACACGGCGTAGGCCGTCTTTGTCTGCGCCGGCATCATTGTGACCACAAGCGACAAGGCGGCAATAAGTAAAATTTTTAATTTCATAAAATATAATTATTGATTATCAGTTTTGTATCGGGTGCAAAGGTAAACAAATAAACGCCAACGTTTTACCCCCCCCCCGTTAAGAATTGTTAAGAAGCTCCTCTTGATCTCCCCAAAGGGGAGAAATGGAGCGCAGAAGGCCGCAAAGATTCTAAGTTTTTTTAAGGTACAAAGCCCGATTAAAGGTAAAAAAATAATAAAACATTATCCTCCGGAATAAAGCATTCCGTTGAATTCGAATAGTTCCAACGCCTGAAAACCGAAGAACAGGCGCAACTCGGATGGTCGGCCAAGCGCGAACTCTCGAAGATAAACTACCGCATACACACTGATGCCATCAAACAAAACCTTATTCCTTCTGAAATTACGCGGGTGCAGGCGGCATAATCTATGCCAACGAGGCTGATGTGCTCAACGTGGCAATGTTCGGCATGACGGCCCAGCAATGGCGCGAGGCCAATCCCGAGCGCAATGGCAATATTTAAAGGTAAAAAAGTAAAAAGGTAAAAAAACGTGCGGCGTGTTTCTAAGCGCAGCCTTTTTTTACCTTTTTACTTTTTTACCTTTAATCTGCCTTTAAATATCAGTCGAACACTCCGGTGTGTGTATGATTAGACCAATATTCTTCTGAGTTGTTTTCATCATAGTCGTCCTCTGTCAACGGCTGGGTGAATGTTGTGCTTTGGCAGATCATCTGCTGCACTTCCATTTCC
>JAGAPR010000069.1 GCA_017623155.1 Prevotella sp.
AACCAGCTGAACTTCTCGCAGGCTGTCGTGCCCGCCACGCTGAAAATCGGTGAACAGGAAGACGGCACACCCATCTACGAGACCTTCGACACCAAGACGGACCTCAAAGCCTTCAACGAGGCTTGCACTCTGTGGAAGCAGCAGTGCTTGTCCGAGGGCTACAGCGAGAAGGACGCTATCGACTGGACACCCTACGAGGCACTATTCCCCGAACAGACCAAAACCGAAACGGCTGAATAAATGGGATATTCATCAGGATTTCTTCATGACATCATCCAGCCTCTCAACCGCAAGAAAGCGGTGCAGGGTAGGATGGGACTCGACTCGGCAGGCATCGAGTGGGAGGAGGTTGGCTGTCTTCATGCCAATGTCGATTATCAGCGCGGCAAGTCGGCCATGAATGCCGGAAGCCTTGATGCTTATGCGGTGAAGATTGTGCGCATGAGGTGGACGAACGTGTTCAACGAGCGCAGCCGCGTGAAGTATCAGGATAAGACTTTTCAGATCATTCCCGAAACGTGGAATGCGAACCACCGCGAGGACACGCTGCAATTCCTGATGCAGTTAATTGTGAACGACAAGTAAACCCACGACCGTATTCTGCCCGAAAAGAAAAACGAGATAACTATGGATAGAATTTTTGCAAACCTATTCCGCTCAGTGAGGAAGCGCGAGGCCGAGACTCCGGGAGTACCATCGAGCACCATGCCTGCCGACAATGGCAAGCAGACGGTGCAGGGTGGCGACTATCAGGAGCGCATTGCCTACGTCCGTGGCCCTGAGCAGGCGTTGGTCGTGGCATCGGTGTATCGTGCCGTCAACCTCCGAGCCGACACGATGAGCGTCATGCCCGTGCAGTACCGCAAGAAGGACTTCGAGGGCGGCAACTTCGTTCAGGACATGCTCGGACTGGGACGGCGCATCAACTACCTGTTGCAGGAAGAGCCGAACCCTATCATGACCGCTGCCGACTTGTGGCGGCTGGTGGAAATCAACCGCCTGTTCTACGGCAACAGCTTTGTGTATATCGAGCGCGACGAGTTCGAGTTCCCGCTGCACTTGTGGCTGGTGAAGACGGGCGGCTACAACATCAACACGGGCCGCTATGCCAGCATCGTCTATCTGACCGACCACGGCTATATGACGCTGACCGACGTGCCCCGCGAGGACGTGCTGCACTTCGCCAACACCTTCCGCTATCAGAACGGCATCTGGGGCATCCCGACGCTTCAGTATGCCATCGAGACGCTTTCACTGAACCGCACCCTGCGCTCGCAGGCATTGGAAACGGCGGCAAAGGGCGGACGTGTAAAACTGATCATCGGCGAGCAACCGCCCGCCAGCGGCTACAGTCCCATCAGCCAAGGTCTGTTCGACCCCAAGCAGATGAACGACTACGCCCAGGAGCTTCAGAAGAAGATGTACTCAGGTCACGACATCCTTGCTATCCGAGGGCTCGACAAGGTGCAGAACATCTCAATGACGAGTGCCGAGATGCAGATGTTCGAGCAAATGGGTGCCACAAACGACGACGTAAGTAGGTATTTCGGTGTGCCGAGACCTCTGCTGATGCTCGACACGAACAGCCATTATAACGACTATCAGAACGCCACGATGGAGTTCCACACGCGAACCATTCTGCCACAGAAGACCGGCAACGAGAAGGAGATTGCCCGCAAGCTCATC
>JAGAPR010000070.1 GCA_017623155.1 Prevotella sp.
CAGATTCAATAGCGGCATCCTGCACACCTCCCTGACCGCTCAAGTCCGCGGGGAATCTGAGTTTAACGGAAAGTTGACCGTCAAGCTCCGGGAAAAGCTCCAAAGTCTGATCAATTCCCTTCTGCAATTCCTCAAGCCACAACGCCGACTTTGCCACTGTTTCAACAGAGTTTCTTTCAGAATCAACCAAATTTACGCGCTCTTTCTTCCGCTCTGACAGGTTCGGGATGCCTATATGAGTTAAAAACTCGTCTCGGATAGACTGCAGAGCTTCTAATAGTTCGGTGCCTATGAAGTTCTGGCCGACATTCTGCAAAAGGGTCTGCCATTCTCCCGTTTGCGCTTTCAGCGCCTGAGGAGTGGCGGGCTTTCCGCGGTAGAAAACCGCCGGTTTTCCGCTTGCTATCTGGTCAAATAAGGATTTAAACGTCTCCGCTTCCGCTTTGCTGTCAACGCCTATCAGATATGCAAGACGGCTATTCAGGATATTAACAGCAAGGGTTTCATAGGTAATGGACATCAGATCGCCGTAATAGTCCACCAAATCAACAATTGAACCATAATCAGGCATCATCTTAATCAGGCTGCATTCCCGGCCTATCAGCATGTCACGCTCCCGAATAAGCGGGGATACAACCTTTGCCCGGTTCGGCCTGTAGAAAACATTGTAACCGTAAAGCTCCCCGTACTGCGGAATAACTCCGAATATATCCGTTTTGAAAACAACTACATGACCGAAGCCCATTAGAACATAGCGGAAATAATCCGCGTCCCAGTGTTCCGGGAGTGTCCATTCAAAGACAGCAAGTGCGTCCATAAGCAGATACCGCTTGAAAAAGCGTGCAATCGCGGTATCGTGAACATGGATAAAACTTTGTGGCACCTGTCCGTAATGGGCGTTTAATTGGTCATACGTGAATGGTGCAATTAACAATTTTCTTCCTCCTCCCTGCCTTGTATAATAGCCATTTCGGCACAGTCCCCGGCCCCGGCCCCGGTCCCCCGCCGAACAATTGATAATAATACTGTGTGCGCCGGTATCTGACCGGGACCGGAACACCGATAGACACGCGCTCATAACACATTTGCCACATATAGGCCAAATCTTCAAGACTGTCGTTCTCGCTATTGGTTGCGAACTGCGAAAACGTCCGGTCATATCCTCCGCGTTTTAGCCATCCTTCAGTGCTTGAAGGGGCTTGTTCCTCATGCAGAATATACCGAATTTGCCCATCTCCATTGTCCCATGAACTGTAGCCCAGTGTGTTTGTAATATAGTCTATCATCATTGTACGACGGTTTCCTAGCCATTGCGTGAGGCCCTGCGCGCCGGAATTTGTATTGACTCGTTGCGGGTTGACCGTAGATTCTACGTCGATATTCCCCGCCATTGCCGCTATAGACTCAATCGCCCAGCCTTGCGCATTGAAGAAATTGTATATCTCCATTGCGTTATTATCCCGGTCCGCTTGTGGAAGATTTACATTCCCGCGGTAAATCCATGCCATGTTTTCACCTTATTCATAATAAAAACCGTTATTCAGGAAGTTTTCAACTTCTTCCTGTTCCCCTAATGTTCCCATAATTGGGCAGTGAGCGTTTATACATTCAATGTACCCGCCTAACGCTGAGATCGTCCGAACCTCGCATAAAGGCCGGCCCAAATCAGCGTTATCCTCGTTCGCGACTGCATGAAAAACGGCCTGAATAGAATCAACCCCGCCGAATTCTCCGAAGCATACGAAGCTCCCGGAACTGCCGCCAACCTGAATCGTTGGGCTGAGTTCATGCGCCACGTCTGATATTCCGTTTGCAAGCGACGTAATACCGCTCCCGATATTCCCCGTCAGCAGACCGCCCAGCGTCCCGGATATAGCCGACACTGCCGACGCGCCGGCCTTCAGTACGTCAACATCTGAGGAACCAAAAGGCAAGTCTATGCCCATGTGGCTATGCGCTGTCAGAATCGGGGACATGGTTTCAGAGTTCCCCGCACCCAGATACACATTTAAAATACTTTCCCCGGAAACAAAGTCGATTGTTTCATAGATGGACAAACCGGCACCGGCAACCATCGCTTCATTCGGAAGCGCCATTTTTCCGTAACCGGTCAACATCAGATAATAATCAGCAAACCCGGCCCCGTTCAGGTACCGCCCCCGGCTGATAGCTGGATGATTTGGAATTGAAGAACCGGCGACGGAATATTTTATACCTGTTTTTGTTGGCAACCCTGAGGGAACGAAAAGCGCCGCGGCGGCTCCCTGAATTCCGGAAATGGAGAAAGTCCAGTATCCGAAGTCGATGTCTGTAACTGCCGTCATCTGTGCCGCCGGCGGGGAAAGGGGGAACCATTTAAAGCTGACGATATACTGAAAAGGATTAAACAGCGTCTGCAAAAGCTCGTCCGTAATATCCGTTACGCCGGTCCACTGTAAATCTGTCAACATCTGCTGACGAAGGATAACAATCGCCTGCCAGTTCAGGACATAGTACGTGACGCATCCGGTGATGGAACTTTTCGGGGATATCAGTCCGATTATGAAAATACCGCTTTCAAGTGACTGATTGACATTTGTACCTAGTACAAGCTGTGCCGTGCTGATCTGCTCTGTTCTAGGATACATTGTATCCTTCAGATACGTATTGTAGGCGGCGCTTGATCTTGAAACGTATTGAGAACCGGCCCCGATACTCGCTTTATACGTTGCCAGAACATCCACCGCCAGACTCAAAAGGTAGCGCCCGTTTTCCCATGTACACTCGGTAATCCAATAATACCGCCCCAGTTCCTGAATGTGGCAATAGTTAAATGTCGGAACAGCCGCACCGGCAATCGGTGCAATGTATATCTGAGG
>JAGAPR010000071.1 GCA_017623155.1 Prevotella sp.
AAAATGGTTGAATGAGCCTTTTACGCCACCGCCGGATTATGCCCCTTTGACATAAGGGGGTTGAAATCCGTCTGCTTTTTGCAGAGTATTGTTACTCTGCCTCGTCCATCATGCCTGAATTTTATTTAGGACAATATTGGTGCATGGCAGAAAGGCGGCAATGGTTATGATAATGCTTCTCATTGTTTTTGTCTTATATGATTTTTTGTTGCGCAAAACGGCCATGGCAAGGGCCTCGATGTTGCCGTGATTGTCAAGCTTGTCGAGCATGTTCCACAGCTTGAGCATGACTTCCTGCGCGAGATCTTCCGCCAGATTGTCATCTCCTGTAAGAGCCCGGGCCCGGGCCACGAGCCGTTGCCTTATGGGCGTTATATTGCTGTTGAACGTATCTATATTCATAATCGCTTTCATAATTAAAAACGATTAAGTCGTTGTTTTGTGACAATGACATACTGTTTTTTGTGTCGGCAAGTCATTTTGTTCGGGATAGGAATGTAAAAAGCATCTTTTACCGATGAGAAACAAAAAAACAATTGTTCTTATCCTGAACGTAAATTAGAGCATAAAAACAAGTTTCCCCTGTCTGTGAGTGTCACGGATAGGGGAAACAGGTTATAGGAAAGGCAGTATCTGTTGCATCTTTGCCACTACCTTAGAGTGTTTGATTGACCATGCGCAGTTTATCTGGCGGATGTTTTTCGGCAACAGGTCAGTGTCGCGGAGCTTCCTGAGGAAGTTTCTCAGCGGTCTGCCCGGGTGCGCGGTGTCGTCTGTCATGAGTCCTGTGCGAGCCAGCTCACGGTTGGCTTCAATCTCATTAATCTCGATTTTGCCAATACGAACCATATAGTCGTCGAGGCAGCTTTGGATTTTCTCCATGTTTAAAGAACTTATCATACGCGCTACTTTTTGGTTAAAGGTTATTGCAAATATAGCGATTATTTTCGTCATACGTTCTTTTTTTTTGCTTTTATTGGATAATATCGACAACAATACGGATATTTAGAACAAAGAAGTAAGGATTATTAATGAATTTTGTTACAATGTGAAAACAATAAAAGACGCGAAGACTTTAATTTTAAACAAAGTGGCGTATGTTGTTTACATTTTGTAATGTCGGGATGGCAAAAGCAAACCGTTGCCGGCCTGCCGTGCGGAGTCTTGCCCGCCGTATGTCGGGCAGTATTACAAGTGAAGTGAATTAGGACAACGGTGTCTGCGCCTGTATGCGTGCAGACAAGACTCCTCGCGGCCGGTCGGCAACGGATTATTCTATCGGGCCGGTCATTGTTTCGGCTCTTTATTCCATGCCTGTATTATCTCATCCATGCTTATTCCGAGCAGGCGCATGTCGCGGAACAGTGCCGGCAGGGTGCGTTTCATGAAGTCGGTGCGCCGGGTGTCGATGATGCGATCGCGCGCCCCGGCCGATACGAAGTATCCGATGCCGCGCCTGTTGTATATTATTCCGTCGCGGGCAAGTTCGTCGTATGCTTTTACTGCCGTGTTGGTGTTCACCTGCAAGAGCACGGAGTACTCACGCACGCTCGGTATACGGTCGTCATCGCGGTATGTACCGGCGATTATTTCGTCGCACAACCGGTCGGCAATCTGTATGTATATGGCTTTGTCGTTGCTGAAAATCATAGGTTGGTCCATTTATTGTTAATCACTTGCATGCGGCAGAACAGCTTGTAGGATGCCCACAACTCGAAAGCTATCGCAGCCGCGAGAATAATATCGAGCACGATGATTACTGCCGTGGGAGACACATTTTCCAAATTCTCGAAGAATGTTTTTACGGACTGCATGTCGGCAAAAGTTATGAAAGCGAACACTGTCAGATATATTATCACGACCATCACGCCCACCGTGCATAGCCACGGCTGGCGGCGGAAGAACGTGCCTCCGAGGATGAATGTGGTGTAGCCGAGGATGAGCCACAATACCATCATCAGGTAGATGAGCGGTGCCTGCACTGTGCTGCCGGCTACGCGACATGGCGCATACGCATCGGTGACGATGTTATACAGGGTCTTGAAAACCTCGATTGTCACCGAGCCGATGTATCGTTGGTTCAGCATCAGGTCGAGCAGAGCCCTCAACATGTCGGCCAAAAACAGTCCGACGATTATGATTGCGAACGCTCCGACTGTGGAGTACAGCACCCGCGAGATGAATTTCTCCATGTTCGAGGCCGGCTGCATGAGGAAACTGATGCGTTGTTGCTTTGTTCGCAGTGTCGTCAATATCAGTGAGGTGAATGCGGACAGAAACAGGGACATCATGCCTACGGTGGTTGCTCCCATCATGTTAAGCTCCGATACGGCGTATGCCGGGTTGGAATCATGGCCGTATGCTCCCATGACGTTCGCTATAAAGAACAGCGCGAGGCCAAATGTTATGCTCAGTGTCATTCTGCGAGCGTGTTTCCAGTTTGTCACAGTGTCCCATTTGATGGTGAGCCACAGACGGTTTAAATCTATATTTTTCATCGTTTTTTTTGTTTTATGTCATTGATTGTCGTTGATAAAAACTGTATTGCGTCCCCGATAGGGTGTGGCTTTACAGCCCTTTGCCGGCCGCTCCCGTGGCGGCGTTGAACAGCAGTTCGAGGTTGACGGGCGTCTCGGCAGAGTCTTTCCCGCGGCGGGCCATCACGGCGTTGCCCTGCAATGTGGGCTCGGCGTATACCACATCGGCAGCCTGCTCGCCCGGCATGCGATATTCGAAAGTGTATTTTTCGCAAATGTCGGCCACCGAACTGTCGAGCAGCATGCCCGTGGGCGATGCTATCAGGATGTGGTCGAGCAGTTGCTCCACGTCGTGCACCTGATGGGTGGATATGATAATGGTGCGGTTGTCGCTCATGTTTCCGGCCACAACCCGGCGGAACTGGCTTTTCGAGGGGATGTCGAGACCGTTTGTCGGCTCGTCCATCAGCAGCAGGCGGGTGCCGGCGGCAAGGGCAAACGACACGTAAATCTTTTTCTTCTGGCCCATAGACAGTTCGTCGAGGCGTGAAAATGCCGGCATGTCGAAGTCGTTGAGGCAGCGGTCGAGCACCTCGCGGTTGAAGCCGGGATAGAAAGGCGCGTTGAGTTTTATGAACTCTTCGAGCGACACCGGTGGCAAGTCAAACTCCTCCGGCACGATGAATATGTCGCGGAGGGTGTCGGGCATGCGCCTCTTGCTCTCTATTCCGTCTATCTGCACGGTGCCTGTTGTGGGGCGCAGCAGGCCGCAGATGAGATAGAGCAGGGTGGATTTGCCGGTGCCGTTCTTGCCGAGCAGACCGTAAATCTTGTTTTCCTCAATTGTGAGGTTAAGGCTGGTGAAGACGTTCCCGCTGTTCTGCGGCTTGCTTTTCTTTCCAAACAACTTTCCCGTATGGTTGGCATATTTGAAGCTCATGTTTTTAATTTCAATCATATTATTCTCGTTTTTATTGGTTTGTATATTTTCGTTTCATGCTGTCGTCCGGCCGTCCGACCGTCGTTTGTGTCTTTTCCTGTATGGACTTCGGGACCAATTGACTCGCCGCTTACGTGTACCACTGTAATAGTACACCGCAAAAGTAGCACATTTAAGCGGTTCTCACAAACTTTTTTGCGCTTTTTTTTTATGAAAACACGTTTTTAACATTTCTACATTATAATAAAAAAGGGTAGAGAATTGCCGTTTGTTGATTTTGATTATAAATAAAAAATCATTCCCGCCGTGTGGCGAGAATGATTTTTTTATGGGTTTGTGTCGAATTTGTTTCGATGTCTTTCCTTTGTTTCGGCTTAATAATTGCCATGAATTTTGCCTGTTCCGGCGCATGATACGCATGTTCCTCTGCCGTGACAGAGGCTGCACTTGCTCTTGTAATTGTTAACGTAGCCCGTGCCGCCGCAGTGCTGGCATCGACCGCTGCCGTGGCATCCGCCGCAAGTGGCCTCATGTCTGTTGTAGTTGCTGCCGCCGGATGAGTTGCCGCCTGAGTATGAATTGCCGTAGTTGGGGGCTGTGTATGTGCCGCCGGAGTAAGTCTGCGGGAATTCGATATACGGTCCGTTGAGTTTGTACGTGCGCAATTCCTTGACCTGACTAACCATTCTTCCGTTCTGATATGTTTGCGCGAAGATTTCACCGTTTGGTGTTATGCACCACAGCATGCCGCCCGGGAAATTAAAATTCTCGTCGAATGCATTGCCGATGCTCGTGGTGACGAAGCGTGTGCCGGATGGTTTGGTGAGAGTGCCAAAGTAGCTTACGGAGATTACCCTGCCGTTGGCCAGTCCGATGCTCTTTATTCCTTGGAAAGTGCTGCCGTCCATAAGCCTGAGGTTTACATCCTCCTTTTGGCTGCTGAAATTCATCGGAGTGAAATAGGTCTGTGCCTCTGTTGTGGTTACTGCGGCCACCGTCAAAATCATTAACAGTAATAATCTGAACTTTTTCATAATTAGTGTTTTGTATTGTTGAATAATATATATGTTTAATGTTTGTGTCATATTACCATAAATTCGATAGTGCAAAAATAATAAAAATATGTGATTTCAGAAATATTTTTCATGACTTTTTATACAAAACTTTTCATCGTATTGTGAGGAGTTTTATTTGGTGACTTTCCGTTTAACGATTTTATTCTTCTTTTAACAGTTTGGTTTTATCTTTACAAATAAACGCGCCATAAATCGAAAATTTCAAAATTATTTTTCGGCGGGCGCAAATTCGCGAGTTTTGAGCGACTTTGTATAAACATCTGTGTGTCAGACAAATATAGATATTTTTGTCTTTTTAGGGCATCTCAAAAATCGTCTTGTTTTCCAATTAGGCCGTAATTGGATTGCAATTAGGCCGTAATTGGAATGCAATAAGGCCGTAAACGCGATGCAATTACGGCCTTATTGCAAGGCAAAAAAGACCAAAATGTAAAGAAAAAGGGTTGTAATTGTTAATGAATAGTTAAATACCATCCCGAATGGTTAAATATTTTAAGTTAACAAAACCTACTTCGAGATTTTTTTGGGAGCTTTTTTCTTTTAACATTTAGTGTTAAAATGTCAAACAAAACACAAGTTTTTAAAGCTAAAAAGGTAAAAAAGCAAAAGGTAAAAAGCGTAATTCGTAAATTTGTTAAAGCCCGGTTCCCGTTCGTTTAAATATTAATAAATATGTATATTTGCAGATTATAAAGCAAAATAAATCTGTATGGCCGGTATAAAACAAAGAGATGAATTGCAATCTGCTATTTTGTCAGACGTAAAACGTATTATAGACACAGCCCGAAGTAATGCGGTGAGGAGTGTTGATTTCTGTCGTGTGCAGATGTATTGGCATATAGGCCGGCGTATTTTTGAAGAAGAACAGCAGGGCAAGGAACGGGCCGACTATGGGAAATATCTCATAAAGGGACTCGCACGGACATTGGAGCCGGAATATGGCAGCGGATTTTCTTATCGGCAACTTGCATTTTGCAGACAGTTTTATAGGCTTTATCCAATTGTGAACGCACTGCGTTCACAATTGAATTGGACTCAGTATCGGATGCTGATACAGATAGATGATCCTGACAAGCGCGAGTATTACGAACTGGAATCGGTCAACAACGGATGGACGGCGCGTGAGACAGAGCGACAGATAAATTCGCTGCTATATGAACGTCTGTTGTTGAGCAATGACAAGGAGACCGTGATGGCGGTGGCTCGCAAGGAGCGTGTTCCACAGACGCCGCAAGAGATAATCAAGGATCCGATGGTTTTGGAGTTTTTGGGATTGGAGCGAAAGGCCGCCTACTATGAAAAGGATTTGGAGAGCGCCATAATCTCCCATCTCGCCGATTTCCTGCTTGAGATGGGTAACGGTTTTTCTTTCGTGGCGCGCCAGAAAAGGATATTGCTCGAAGATGATGAGTTTTTTGCCGACCTTGTTTTTTATAACAGATTGCTGCGCTGTTTTGTGGTGATAGAGCTGAAAACAGGCAAACTTACACATCAGGACTTGGGGCAGCTGCAGATGTACGTGAACTATTATGACAGATGTGAGAAACTGCCGGAAGAGAATCAGACAATAGGTATTCTTCTTGGTACGGACAAGAACGAAACTGTCGTGAAAATGACGCTGCCCGCGGATAACAAGACGATACTCACAAGCGAATATCGGTTGTATCTGCCTACACAGTCGCAGCTGATTGAAGAAGTGAACAATGTGAGAAAATCAATGGAAGCGAATAAGGAACAGTGAATAATGTGAGGTTAAAGATGGCAGACATTCGCTTGACTTTGCATATATATATAATAGGTATATCAGAATAAACATAAAAATCTTATGAAAGTACTTTTGGTCAACGGCAGCCCCCACAAGCACGGCTGCACATACACGGCCCTCAAAGAAGTGGCCGGATGCCTCCGCGAGGCAGGAGTGGAGACGGAGATGTTCTGGTGTGGCGTGAAGCCGGTAATGGGATGCACGGGCTGCGGAAAATGCAGCGCGACGAAGCGCTGTTGGTACAGCGACGACACAGTCAACGAATTTCTCGACAAGGTCGCGGAGTGCGACGGGTTTGTCTTTGGCACGCCTATTCATTTCGCCGGAACATCCGGCACAATAAAACCGTTCATGGACCGTGCTTTCTGCTCGAAGATGGGACTTTACACTAACAAGCCCGCCGCGGCCGTTGTCAGTTGCCGCAGGGGTGGGGCACAGGGTGGTTTTGAAGACCTAAACCGCTATTTCACCATCGCGGGGATGCCCGTAGTCTCGTCAAACTACTGGAATGAGGTGCACGGCAACACGCCCGATGAGGTGCGTCAGGATGCAGAGGGCATGCAGACCATGCGCCAGCTGGGACGCAACATGGCGTGGCTGCTCAAGTCGATTGAGGCAGGGCGGAAAGCCGGCGTGGAATTGCCGGAGACGGAGCCGAAAGTGAAGACAAATTTCATCAGGTGATTTTTGTCAGACAGCATCGCGCTGCTTAGTTAAATAAACAAATAAGCCGCCCAACGGGGTTAAAAAACATTAATCCGCTGTTACATTTGTTCCACATCAGCGTCATAAATATATAAATTTGCACCGGTCGACGGATTTTTTTTCTGTCGTGACAGAGAATAAAGCGACAGGATAATATAATGACAACAAACAAAAAGAAAGGAATAAAGAAATGAAAAAGAACATTGTGATAATGACAGTAATCGCGGGCGGCATGCTGTTCGCAGGATGCGCGAGCAAGAAAGAGCTGGAAGGATGCCGGGCGGAAAACAAGACGCTGACAGGCAAATATCAGGATGTGCGCGAGGAGTTGGCTGCAAGCAAGGCAAGGGTGACGAGCCTCGAAAGTCAGCTCTCGCAGCAGAAGAGAGACTATGCCGCGTTGCAGCGTTCGCTCGACAAGAGTCTTACCTCTTCTTCACAGAACAATGTGAACATCTCAAAACTCGTGGACCAGATAAACGAGTCGAACCAGTATATCCGTCATCTCGTGGAGGTGAAGAGCAAGAGCGACTCGCTGAACATGGTGCTCACAAACAACCTGACACGCTCGCTGTCGCGCGAGGAAATGAAAGAGGTGGACGTGCAGGTGCTCAAAGGTGTGGTATACATCTCGTTGGCCGACAACATGCTTTACAAGAGCGGAAGCTACGAGATAAACGACCGGGCGGCCGAAACACTGTCCAAGATTGCCAAGATAATAACGGACTACAAGGACTACGACGTACTCGTGGAGGGTAATACGGATAATGTTCCGATATCGCGACAGAACATTCGCAACAACTGGGACCTGAGTTGTTTGCGCGCGTCAAGCGTGGTGCAGTATTTGCAGACACACTACGGAGTAGACCCGAAACGACTCACGGCAGGCGGTCGCGGCGAATATAACCCGTTGACAACAAATGCCACCGAGACCGGAAAGCAGCGCAACCGCCGTACGCAGATTATCATCACGCCGAAACTCGACCAGTTCATGGATTTGATAGACAAGGCTCCGGAACAGTAAAAACGGCTTGGTGAAACGATAAAGAAATAAAGGAAAAGGCCTTAACCGCTCATCGCGCGGTTAAGGCCTTTTCCTTATTATTTGCCGACAGCGAGTGTCGGGTGTGACAAGTTGTGTGCCATTACATCACCATCTTGACACTCTTGCCGCCCTGCCTGATTATCACAATGCCCTTGTGGCCGGCTGTATTGTCGAGCTTACGGCCGTCGATGGAATATGTGTCGTATGGTCGGGTGAGGTCGATTCCGGTGTTATCGGTGTCAATAGCGTCGATGCCCGATTGTGTTGTCACGCCTCTCAGGCTCATATTCATGATCTCCCACTGCATGTTCTCGGTAGCGGAGCCGGTGTAATGGAACGCGATGCGGATGGTTTTGCCTGCAAACTCGTCGAGAGATATGTCGCCGGATGACATGAACGACCATGTGTTGCCTGCCGGCCAAGCGATGCCTTCGAGTTTGTGAGTCTGTCCCTCACAAACGATTTCAACGCTGAGAACGTCTTGCGGGGCGTTTGTCTTTTTGAAATTCACGGCGTGCTCGAATGTCAGCGTGGCCTTGGCATATCCCGTAAGGTCAATGTCGGGCGATGTGAGGGTGGCATCGGCTTCGTGGGGCGTGTCGTTATAGAAAGCATTGGCAACCCATCCGTATTGTGAGTTCGTCTTCCACACATTGAAATTCTCGTGTGGCAACGTTATGGCCGACTGGGTGAAGCCGCCGTCGTCGGTGGTGAAGTCGATGTCGAGAATTGGAACCTCAACCGGTCCGGGCGTAGTGCCGCCTCCATAATCTTCCGATTTAACGGTTGTTTCCGGGTCAAACGCGTAAGCGGTACTGTCGCCCCAAACGTATTCCATCAGGTTAGGAAAGTCGACATACGGATTTCTGTTGCCCTGAATTTTGTGAACCTCGTTGTTGCGTTTAATCTCTATTTCATCGACAATATCGGTTCTTGCCCATTCGATATACAGTTTGTAAGCCCACTCTTTGAGTGTGGGGTAGTCTCCCTTGGTCAGGATTTGGTTGGCTTGCGTGCCGCTCCACGTAAGGTTTTGGTAGGCAGTGGCCATATACATATAGCCTCGGGCGAAGTCGCCTTTCCATTTGTCGGCCGGTTCCCATAATTGATAACCGTTGCTGCCCGTGCCGATGCGGGTGCAGCCGTTGTCTGTCTTTACGTTTGTCACCGTTCCCATGGGATAGTTCGATTTGCTCGAATTTATTTTCTGCTCACATGGCATGAGGTTGTAAAGGTCTTTGTAGGCTTGGTTTGTTGTGCCGCCCCACCAGCTTTTTGGGAACGAGTGCTCAATGTTCATTCCGCTCACGCTGCTGCCTTTCGAGCCGAAATAACGCTCATCGTTGCTGTAACGGTCAATCACCATGCCGTTACTGGCGCGGTCGGTGGAGTAAAAACCATCCCATGTGGCTCCGCTTCCGCTGCCATAATCGAGCACTTTTGCGTCTTTGATAATCTCATGTACGGCATTTTTCAACTCGGCGCCTTTCTTGCCTTTCAGCGACGCGTAGTATCCGGCGGGTATCTGTGCCGTGGCCGTAAGTGTGCCCAAAGCCATGATAATCATTGTCATGGCGGTTCTTGTTCTCATTCTCATAGCCATAATTTTTACTGTTTTCTATAAAATATTTGCTTTTCTAACTTATTCTTGATTGTTTGGTATAAGAAACATTTCGTTTTCGATTGCAAAAATAAGAAAATAAATCGAGAACACCCGTGTTTTGGTGTGGTGAAAAAAAATCGGATTAATAAAGTATATTATGAATAGTGAGAATAGGAGGCGGTATTTGAAGTATTATACGTATCTTTGCAAAAAGAAGTCAAAAAAAGTGGCATCAATGATTTGGTTTCAAAACGAAATGCCATTGGAAATCAGAGTTAACCAATTGGCTGAATTAAGTACGCACTAAATTGATTTCGCCAACGGGTATAAATAAGTATTGTGGTCGTAGCCTGCGTTTTTTAATATATGGCTTGTCGTATTAAGGTGCTGTTGTCGCAGTATATAAAGTGGCCAAGATTTTGTTTTTCTCCATGTTTTGTCCGTTTTTATCGTGTTTTTGCTTGATTTGCATCAAGACCTTTTAAAAAAAATAAATTTTTCTTTGGAAACATTTGGTGTGTATTGGAAAAGTTGTTACCTTTGCATCCGCTTTCAGGTTTTAAGTCCTGACAGTGCTAAAAGAAAGAGATCTTTGAGATACTGAATAACAGAGAAAGTAGTAGTA
>JAGAPR010000072.1 GCA_017623155.1 Prevotella sp.
CTTGTAGCTGTCTAACGATTTCTCCACGGCATAGATGATGACATCCACGTTGTTCCCGGCAAAATGCTTGGCAATCTCGTTCCCGGCTCTAACTCCACGTCCGTCACGCTGTTGCAGGTCGGACGGTCGCCACGGCGTATCGAGGTGATGGATAGCCACACACCTTTTCTGTGCATTCACACCCGTTCCGAGCATAGAGGTGGAACCGAACAATACACGCACCGTCCCGGCGTTCATGGCGTCTATTACTGCCTTGCGTGCCTTGTCAGTCTTGCATTCCTGAATGAAGCGCACTTCGCTTGCCGGTATGCCGTAGTCCTCCGTCAGCTTCCGCTTTATCTCGCTGTACACGTTCCACCCGTCGCCCGGCTGGTACGTCCCCAAATCAGAGAATACGAACTGCGTTCCCTTGTGCGCGTCGTATTTATGGTAATACTCCGCTATCATCTTGGCGCAGTGGCTCGCCTTGTTGTCGGGATGGTCTTCGTAATTGGGGTCTATCATACGCATATCCAAAGCCATCTTCCGCGCGTAGTCAGTGGCGATGAGCATTTTCGCCTTTTCCTCCGTTTCCGACAAAGGCAACCTGCCCAACAGTGTGGCGTCACCCGTCTTGGCAAATTCCATCAGTTGTTTGATGAAATACTCTTGGTCGGGCGTAGGCGGTATATTGTGCAGTATCTCGTTTTTGCTCGGACGGTCCACACCCACATCCTCCGCCGTGCGGTAATCGGTGATTTCGTTGTAGAAGGCGGCAAGCTCCGGTACTTTGATGAAGTAGCGGAAACGCTCTTTTTGCACCACATTGTTCGTTACATTGAACTCAAAGTCGGTCGTCTTCTTTGCAAAAATCGCCGCCCATGCGTCGAAGCACCGAATATCCTGCCGTTCCAGTTCCTTCGGGCGCAGATACTTGAAGAGCAGGTACAATTCCGTCAGGCTGTTGGAAATGGTTGTGCCGGACAGGAACGTAGCCCCCAAGTCCTTGCCCGTGCGCTCCTGTATGGTGCGTATGGCAAAGAGCATATTCAGGGCTTTCTGGCTTCCCTCCGAGTTTCCCAACCCCGCCACACGGTCATGTCGGGTGTTGAAAGTCAAGTTCTTAAATTGGTGGCTCTCGTCTATGAAAATGTGGTCGATGCCCATCTGCTTGAAGTCCACCACGTCATCCGTGCGCGACTTGATGGCGTGTTCCACTTTCTCTAACTTTGCCACAAGGTTGTGCTTGCGCTTCTCCAATCCTTTCAGCATCGCCCGCGACACGTTCTTGCCTTGCTGCCGCAAGACTTCGAGGTTTTCCTCCACCGTGTCAAGCTCCGCTTGCAGGATGCGCTGTTGCAACTCCGGTGACTGCGGAATCTTGCCGAACTGGTCGTGCGACATGATGACGCAATCGTAGTCGTTGTTCTTGATGTTGTTGAAGAAACGCACGCGGTTGGCGGTCGAAAAGTCCTTTTCCGAAGCGTAGAGGATACGGGCATTCGGATATGCCGCCTGATAGGTGGCGGCAATCTCCGCCACGTTCGCCTTCAAGCCGATAATCATCGGCTTATGCGCCAAGTTCAGACGCTTCATCTCATGCGCTGCAATGCACATTATCAGCGTCTTACCTGTTCCACTGGCTAAGCACATTGCGCCTTGCCGTTCCGAAGAACGGCAGGTTTCAACATACTCGCCTCCGAACCGTACGTACACGTCTCCATGTATACGGCTCTCCGTAGTTATTGTCAGTCTATTTCTTTCCATGAATTTTACGATAACATTTTTCACAAACAGCTAATGTTTTCCTTTTACGGGCAATCATGAAGCGTTCCCACTCCTTCAAGCCTTTCAGGTCTTTGAGCTTGCGGACATGAATCATTTTCAGGTTGTCCGTAGCCCCACAATATTCACACTCGCAGGCTTTGAGCCGTGCCATGAGGCTCGTACTCTGTGTGCCGCGATAACTGGGCAGCAGGTGCGCATCATCAATCCGCGCTTCCGGCTTCCATTTGAACCCTCCATGATAGAGCGTACGTTCGTGCATCCTGCCTTTGCTGTCCTCAAACTGTACACGGAAGATTTTATCTTTTGTGTATTTGTTGATTATCTTCCTTACTGTCGATTCATACTTGGACGAGAATGTCTTGTACATACTCTCTTTCATAATATAGTAGAAATCATTCAGAATATTGACATTGTTGGCAAGACAGTAGTAATTGTAGATGCCTCGTATCTCCGAGTTGTATCGGGTCAATATCTCAAGGTCATCATTACTTCTGAGGTAAGGACGTGAAGTGGATTCCCATTTTTCTTTCCCCTTTTCCCGTACTATTTTCATGGCTTTGTAGCCAATCAGTTTATCTCTCATCACCTCAAAAGGCAGTAAGAGTACGGTCTTATGGTCGAGAGAACGGATGGCAATCCCTTTTTTGTTCTTTCTCGTTTTATTCGTCTTGCGGATAGTGACTTCATAGCCCAAGAACTTCGCTCTGTCATGACCGTTTGTGATTAGGGTCTTTTCATCGGACAGTTCAAGTTTCAGCTTGTCAAGCAGGAAGTTCTTGATGTCTTCCTTTGCCTTTACGCAGTCTTCCTTGCTTCCGATTACACCTATCAGAAAATCATCGGCATAGCGGACGTATCTCATTCGTTTGAAGTCCCCATCCATGTCAAGAGTGGCAGGATGCTGTTGCATTTCACGATGGAGTTTCTTTATCTCCATGCGCAATGCCGCTATCTTCTGCCTGTCTCTCTCATTCTTCAGTTTCTTTACGCGTTTGTCCTTTCGGTTGCCAATCCTTTTGTATTCGGGATTGCGTTTCCTTGCCTTTCCGATATTGAATGATGAAATGTATTCCACCATGTACTTGTCCAGCTTGTCAAGGTATATATTTGCCAGTATCGGACTAAGCACACCTCCTTGCGGTGTCCCGCAGTAGGTTTCGTGGAACTGCCACTGTTCCAAATATCCTGCTTTCAAGAATTTGCGGATAAGACGTAGAAACCTCTCGTCCTTGATGCGTTCACCAAGAATCCTTATCATGACCTCGTGGTCGATGTTGTCAAAGAATCCTTTGATGTCCCCCTCAATGAACCATCGTGTTCCATCAAACCCTTCCGAAATGGAAGCCAATGCAGTATGGCAACTGCGACGTGGTCTGAAACCATGCGAACATTTCTCAAAATGCCCCTCGTATATGGCTTCAAGCACCATCTTTATAACTTCCTGCACAAGTTTGTCGTCAAAGGCTGGTATGCCTATGGGACGCTTCTTGCCGTTCTTTTTCGGAATATAAACCCTCTTGGCAGGATAGGGTCGGTAGCTTTCATCCTTCAGTCTGTCAATGAGGCTGTATATGCGTTTCACGCTCATTCCGTCTATGGACTGACCGTCTGCGCCTTTCGTACAGTTGCCCGTGTTGGGGGCAATGTTCTGATAGGCTAATGCATACAAGTTTTCATTGTACATCAGTCGGTAAAGCCGTTCAAACTTGTAATTCGGGTCTTGGCTGTGCCCAGCCAGACTGTTTAATACATTCTCAGAATTTCTCATAATGTCTCACACATCTTTCGTTAAACATATTAATAATAACACTGTCTCCCTTCGCCATGTACAAGGCTTTCCCTTGCTCGGACTACTACGGAGACTCTGTTGCCATGTGGGTTTCCCCATTTAGGCAATCCCCATTTAGACATATAGTAACATAGCGTGATGGATTGTCGGATGCGGTTTTCGTCCTTTTCCGCTTATCGCGGCTGTGTTGCAATCGGTTTTCTGCTCTCTCACTCGAAGTCGGAAAGTGGAAGTATTGCAATCTGACGTTTGTAACTATCTTATCCTATAATGACCGTCAGAGTTTACCAGCTAACCACTTGGACTGCCGTTCAAACAGTATAGTCTTCATCCTCATATCCATCGTTTCATTTAGACATTCAGTAGCAGCACGATAGTTAGCTGACTTATGCCGTTTCCAACATGCGACACTCCCCACCGCCTTTCGGCTAAGTGGATAAGTTGGCTAATGACCGGCGTTGAAAACCCTTACCGGGTAGGTTGCTAATCCTACATTTACTATATGCCCTTATGGGCGCAGGACTTCATGGTCGCATATTCCGCCGCCGTTCTGTTTTATCATCCAGACGCAATCCTTCTGCGACGGATAAACGCTTTGAATACCACGGCTTGCCAATCCTTTCAGATTGAGGTCGGGAAACGTCTGGTGCGAGCCGTCATACTTCGGGCGCACGAAACAGTTGAACTTGCGGTTATACATCGTTGTCAGCCGTTCTTTGAACTGTGGCGACTGCTCTTCCAGCCATTCCGAGAACCCGTTGCGTATCTCGTCTATCTTGGCGTTGGCAAGCTGTATGCCCTCACTGTCACGCACCTTAATGTCATTGCCGTTCTCGTCCTTGCCGATGGATTTCATCATGTCAGGGCAGGTGTTGTGCAGGGCGTGTTTCAACAGGTGCATACCGTCATAGTTCCGGTAATAGCCCTTTACCAGAAACTCGTCCGTGATCTTCATGGTGCGGTAGCC
>JAGAPR010000073.1 GCA_017623155.1 Prevotella sp.
GGATGTGAAACGCCTCCACCTGCAAGGTTTTCGGTAAAAATACCGCAGCCGTGCGAGGATGATTTTTGCCGAAACCGCCTGCGGCACGACCTTGCGGGGTGGAATGAGGGCGGTTCACTACCTTTGCCTACGAATCGGGATAACTGACATCATCTTTTCTTACCTCTCTTCTTGTCGGGAAATGCCAGCGTTACATTGAACTCATCGTCAAAGGCTACGGCGGCATCGAAGGAGTTGCCTTTCTTGCCTTTGAATCCCTTGATCAGCTTGGTCGCTCCTGATGAGAGCAACTGTTCCAGATGTTGCTCGTTAAGCACCTTGTTCAGTACCTTGCGAAATACAAGCAGACCGCAATCCGGATTGTCGCACTTGGCGACCTTCGGGCGTATCATCACTTTGCCTGTACCGCATTTAGGGCAAGGAAGGGAACGCTGTTTGGGTGCAGGGAACTTCAGTCCGAGTACCTCGCGTGTCACCTGTGAGGTGAAGCTCTCGATGGAGTGCATAAAGGAGCTTGTCTCAAGCGTGTGCTGCTCAATCTGCAAGAGCGTCTTCTCCCAACTGCCTGTCAGCTCCACATTGGCCACCTGCATATCCTTGACTGCCTCGTAGATGTATAGCCCCCTCTCGGTAGGCACAAGAGCCTTGCCCGAACGCTCGATGTAGTCACGCTTGAAGAGTGTGGTGATGATGGCGGCTCGTGTGGCGGGAGTACCGATACCGAAATCCTTGATGGCTTCCTTTGCCTTCTCATCGGTAATGTTCTTTCCACAGGTCTCCATAGCGGCAAGGAGTGTAGCTTCGGTGTAGAGAGGTTTCGGTATAGTCTTACGCTGTGCTGTGCCATAGCCCGTAACGGGAATCTGCTCACCCTCGGCAAAGCGTGCCGTACCCTTGTTGGCTTCCGTCTCGTCCTTCTCGGCATCCTCCTTACGGGCAAAGACACCTCGCCAGCCCGGATTGACAATGGCCGTTGAGCGTGAACGGAACTTCATATCCTCGGCAGTAGCCTCCATAACCAACGACTCCTTCTCGCATCTTGGAGAGAACGCTTCAAGCATACGGCCTGCAATCATCGTATAGACAGTCTGCTCGTGGGCGTTCAACTCCTCTGGCTCTACACCTGTGATGATGAGTGCGTGGTGATCCGTTACCTTGTCATCATCCACACTACGCATATTCAGATGCTCGAAGTCGAAACGCTTGCCATACTCCTTGAACTCGGGCATTGTGGCAACCTTCCAAAGGGAGTCGTAAACCTGTTCCATCATATCGTGCGAGATATACCTGCTGCCCGTTCTCGGATATGAGATATACTTCTTCTCATAGAGCGACTGAGCCACCGATAGAGTCTTCTCGGCTGTCATATCGTGGTGCGTATTGCAATCCTTCTGCAAGGTGGTAAGGTCGTACAATAGCGGTGCCTGTTGGTAGGTACGCTTACGCTCCACCTTCGTGATGAGAGCCATCGAGTCGGGAGAGAAGCGTGCGTGTGCCGCCTCTGCCTGCTCCTTGCTCTTGAAGTCCTCGATGTGGGAGAACTGACGGAACTCGCCCAGACGCTCAAGGGTGATGTGCAGTTGCCAATAAGGACTGGAAACGAAGTCACGGTTCTCCTTGTAACGGCTGCATATCATCGCCAGTGTTGGAGTCTGCACTCGTCCGAGGGAGTTGTTCGGCATACCCGATGCGATGGCAAGGGCACGGCTGGCGTTCATACCCACGAGCCAGTCCGCCTTGGCACGGCAATCTGCAGCGTGGTAGAGAGCATCATAAGCCTCTCCATCCTTGAGGTTGTTCATTCCTGCACGGATTGCCTCGTCAGTGAGTGAGGATATCCACAGACGCTTGAAAGGCTTGGTATATCCGAGGTAGGTATAAATCCAACGGAAGATAAGCTCACCCTCACGACCTGCATCCGTAGCCACGATGATGCTGTCGCAACGGCTGAATACATCGTCAATGATTTTGAGTTGCTTGGCGGCACCGATGTCCGTTACCATACCTCTGTCGGTCTTGATTTGTCGTACTACAAGCTGGAATGGTTCGGGGAGCATCGGCAGATCTTCGGGTGAAGCCTTACCGTATCCGTATGCCTGTGGCATGGCGAGGGAAACGAGGTGTCCCAAAGCCCATGTAACGAGATAACCGTTACCTGCCATATAACCGTCCTTCTTCTCTGTTGCACCGATGACGCG
This sequence comes from Prevotella sp., assembly GCA_017623155.1. GTDB lineage: Bacteria > Bacteroidota > Bacteroidia > Bacteroidales > Bacteroidaceae > Prevotella. The sequence continues at coordinate 2,199 of JAGAPR010000073.1, forward strand.
GGCGATGTCCTGACCTACGCTCGGCTTTTCTGCTATAATTGCTATCATAATATTCTTGGAATTAAAGAAGCCGTCTCCCGTACCCGTTGGAGGTAGCGGGAAACGGCTGTCAGGTTAGTAATAGAATCGTTTTACTGCGTGGGGTTGATACCGATGATTTCCAACAGCGGAGAGTCGTTCTTGCGTACAAGTTGCAGCGTGGCATCCATCACCACATCCACACCCAGAAGTACGAGGCTCAGCGATACGACACCAGTCTTCTCGCCTTGGAGCAATGTGTCAAGTTCTCCTGCCTGCTCAAGCTCATCCTTGAGAATACCGATTCCTGAAAGTTCGTCCCAGTTTACATCTTCCACCTTGAAAGGTGCTTTGTTCTTATCGTTCATCTTGAAATTCATTTTAGTGTTATACATTGATTTGACTTATCCGATTTCGGGTTAGATGCTCTGTCCCTTTGACTGACGCTTCTCCTGCTTCTCGGCCACGACATTACGCTGTGAGGCGTTGCGGTTACGGTCGGGGTTCTCGTTGTAGAAGTCGAGCTTGCTCTGGTTGGCGTTCATTTTGACATACTGCGAGATGGTCTTGCCGTCATAGCCCTTCATACCCTCTACGAGCACCGCCTTACCGCTTTGCAGGTCGGCACGCTGCTGACCGGAGAGTTTCGCACCGAAGATCTCCTTCGGAATATCGAACTTGGCACGCTGTGCAAAGTCATCAGGCTTGGTCGAGTACATCAGTCTTCCCGTTTCAAGGTCGGCCTTGATGAATGAGGAGAACTCCTCGCCACGGTTGTTCACCATATCATTGAGGAAGATGGCTCGTCCCTCACGAAGGTCTTTCTGCTCCTCGGCTGTCAGTTTCACGCCACCGATTTCCTTCGGGATATAGATTTCTCTTGCACCCTCGGGCGAGTCGGGATTGTAGCGTGTGTAGTTGGGTCGTCCTGTCGCCTCATCGAGTTTCACATACGATGAGAAGAGTTCGCCATCCTTACGCTGCATATCCTCCACGAAGATTGCCTTGCCTGCATTGAGGTCTTCAATCTGCTGCTTGGTAAGCTCCACACCACCGAGGGCGGTGCGGTTGAAGATGCGGTCGTTCTCGAAGATGAAGTCGATACCTCTACGCTCGGCACTCACCTGAATATGGGCGTTGAACTCGTTGCCCGACTTGGCGGTCATACCCTCGATATAGACCTTCTTGCCCTCACGCAGGTCGTTCTTCTCCTGGTCGGTGAGCTGAACGCCCTTAATCTCGTTAGGGATATAGACATTCTCGGCACGCATGGCCACCACCTCGTTGGTCATCTTGTCAAGGCTGATGAACGATGGGATATACTCTCCGTTGCGACCTTTGAGTTCCACCACTCGGCCCATATTGCCTGTTTCGAGGAGGTTCTTCTTGTCCTCTTCCGAGAAGATGTGTCCGAAGTAAGGACGCTCCAACTCGGGCTGCTTGCGGATACCGTGGATGGCGAGTACTACCTCACCGGTGTTGGATTGCTGCAACGACAGGCGTGCATCGGTGCGCAGTACGGCAGAGCCGAAGTTAAGGTTGATAGGTACAAGCTGGTTGGTCTTGTAGCCTTTGAGCATCGAGTCAAGGAGTCCTCGCTCCTGAAGATACTCACGCGAGAGTCCGAAGTTCTTCAACTGGTCCCAGTTGATCATAGACTCGTTGTAACGATACTGATTGTTCTGCTGCTGATCGTTCGCTACAAC
>JAGAPR010000074.1 GCA_017623155.1 Prevotella sp.
TGTGGGAAATTGAGAAAGCGGTGAAGATGGGGATGGGAGGAAGACAATCTCTGATGACCGATTAGGGAAAACAAAAGAGGCTGCACTTCAAAAAACGAAGTGTAGCCTCTTTTTGTGTCATGATATAGTATGTATACTATTCTTCTTCCATTTCTATTTTTCCGTCGGGGGTTATTGTGAAAGCTAACTGATAGTATACACTCGATTGTTTGCCGTTCACGTTGACACTTTCTTTGCCTATTTCCTGTACGTTGATATCTATCTTTGTGATGAAGGTCTTTGACTTGACGTCATACTTCATCTGATATGTGCGCAGATTTAAGAAACTGTATCCCTCCGGTATTTTCGCTTTGCAGTCGTTGACGTTCTTCATTGCTTTTTCCGCGTTGAAATCGATAGTGGGAATTTCATCGTATGTCGCGCCTTTTGGTGCGAAATTATCGATGTCAGGGTCTGATTTGAATGGATAGAGGTTTTGTGCGTAGACCTCACCATCTGCGTTCATCATACCTGCCCTCATGTATCCAAATTCGTTTTTGCACTCATCGGGCATGCCTTCGCTGTCGATGTTGAACGAATAAACTTTCCAAGCCGAGTCAACATCGCCAAGTAGTTCGGCGGCTTTGGTGTAGGTTGATTCGCCATCCATTTGTGAACCTTTGGCGGCATCGGTAACTTTTGATACAAAGTCGCAGGATGATAGCAACGCCAAAAGAAGTGTTAAGGAAATAATTCTTTTTTTCATGATTAATTTTTTATTTATACCTCGCAAAGGTAAGAAAAAATGTTTTTACCCCCCCCGATTGGAGTTAATTAAAATTAAAATCAAATAATTTGTATAGAAAGTAGAGTCTTTTTATCTTTAAAAAATATTTTATACTCTTCTGCTTTTAAGTTAAAATCGATAAAAAAATCAGTGCATTATTTTTCTTCAAAGTAGGTTTTGTTGACTTAAATTCTTTAACTATTAAAGACTTTCGATTAACTTATATAAACGCTTTATTTAAATTTACACAATATAAACGGGAGTTTGCCGTTTGAAATACAATTATCCGAATTGTTATGCAGTGGACAGACCGTATCAGACAGGTTAAGATTGTGCTGGTTATCGCCGCCGTGTTGATAGCCGTCGCATCGCTCGCCGTGTCTCATTTTCTCGTCAGAGACCTGTCCGACGAAGAGCGCACGAAGATGGAGATATGGGCGCAGGCTTTGAACGCGCTGAACAATGCCGACGAGAATACCGATGTCTCGCTCGTACTCAACGTCATACAAGGCAATAACACCATTCCCGTGATTGTCATGGATCCGGGCGGACGGGTCACCGACTATCGCAACATCGACATCAAGGCAGGCAATGCCGCCGACTCCGCGGCTTACGTTTCGGAGCTCGGCCGGCGCATGTACAACAGCGGGCGTTATATACGTATCGACTTCGGTACGGAAAAGAAAGACTACCAGCTCGTTTGTTACGACGAGTCGACAATGCTCAAGCGGCTTTATTCCTATCCGTACGTGCAGCTCGGCATCGTACTTATATTCGTCGTCGTGGCCATTTTCGCCCTGCTGTCGTCGAAACGCGCCGAGCAAAACAAGGTGTGGGTGGGCCTGTCCAAGGAAACGGCGCACCAGCTCGGAACCCCGATTTCGAGTCTCATGGCGTGGGTGGAGATACTGCGCGAGAACTATCCCGACGACGAACTGATACCCGAGATGAACAAAGACGTGTGCCGTCTGGAGCGCATAGCAGAGCGTTTCTCCAAAATAGGCTCTCTCCCCGAGCCTGTCGACGCGAGCCTGAACGAGGTGCTCGACCGTGTCATAGACTACATGGACAAGCGAACTTCGTCGCGCGTGGATTTCGTCAGGTGCTTCCCCGACCATGAGGTGACGGTGAAGATGAACGCATCGCTCTTCGAGTGGGTCATAGAAAACCTGTGCAAGAACGCCGTCGACGCCATGGAGGGCCGCGGACGGATTGTTCTCACCATGCTCGACGAGCACGACAGGGTGATAGTCGAGGTGGCCGACAACGGAAAGGGCATACGCCGCAAGGACATGAAAAACGTGTTCACACCCGGGTTTACCACAAAAAAGCGAGGCTGGGGACTGGGACTCTCGCTCGCCAAACGTATTGTCGAGGAATATCACAGCGGCCGGATATACGTGAAAAACTCGGAAGTGGGCAAAGGAACAACGTTCAGGATAGAACTTCAGAAGTAGAGCGTTGTATGTTATGTAGCTTCTTTCAGTCCGATATCCGGCATATTGATTAATATATGTTAAAGACTGTTTGCATTTTATGTTTTTGTGTGTCTTTATAATGTAAACAGCTTTGAAGATATGGACGAAAAATCATTTGAGCATATAGCCGGACGCCTGCGCGACAAGGCCGTCATGCAGGCACGGCGGTTCGGGCTCGACATTGCGGATGCCGAAGATATCGCGCAGGATGTAATGCTGCGCATGTGGCAGATGCGTGACGCCCTTGACCGCTTCCGCTCGCCGGAGGCTTTGGCCATGACAATCGCCCGCCGCCTTGTGCTCAACACTTTCAGGCGCAAACACCCGGAATCAATGGATGCCGTGCCGGCAAACGTTGCAAGCACAGAATACGGCCCGTTAGAGGATATCGAAGACAAAGATAATGAGGAGTGGCTCGCCGCCCGCATGGGCCGGCTTCCTGAGACGTGGCATACCATATTATATATGAGGCAGGTAGAGAAATGCAGCAGCTCGGAGATTGCCGCACGGCTCGGGATAAAGGAGACATCGGTGCGGACCTTGCTCGCCAGAGCCAGAAAGATATTGCTTGAGAAAATGAAGGAAAGGAGGTAATATGATGAAGACAAAACATTCAAAAGAGACCATTGCCATACTGATAGACAGGTTTATGGCCGGAGACACCACCGTGGATGAAGAGCAGGTGCTGGGAGATTATTTCCGGACAGCCCGTGACCTACCGGAGGAATGGAAGGCATATAAAGACATGTTTTCATATTTTGATGCCGGCATGTGTGATAGACGCCCACTTCTGCGCATCGCGTGGCCGGTGCGTTCCCTGTTGACAGCTGCCGCTGTGGTGCTGGTGCTTCTCGGTGTCGCCGTTACTGGGTGGAATATTCTTTCCGGCGAAGAGCAGCCGCGCCTTTCGTGCAATGCGGATGTGCCGGCGGCTCGTTCCGCCCGCGCTCCGGCTGCCGGAATGAAATCCGATGCGGCGGATTCATACAATCGTCTTGCCGCAGCAGACACGGAGAAGCCTGCCGCTGAAAAATCCTTCGGCAACTCCCATCCGGATAAAAAGAAAACCGGTCGCACGCATCGGACCGTATCTGAAAAACCGATATCGGGCCGCACGCCGGCCGCATCTTCGGAGAAGCCGATGGAGATGACTCCCGGAATGATTTATGCCCGTGAGAAAGCGGAGTGCCTTGCCGCAATGGAGGCCGTCCGGCGGGCAAACAACAATGAGATGATGTTGCAGGCGTATGAAGCTATGATGCAGGAAAAATCAGACTATATACTCGTGACCGATGAAGACGACAACTATAAAATCGTCGACCGGAACACCGTTATTGTGTTGTGACAAATATTTAAATAATAACCACTTATAAAGCAAAGAATTATGAAAACCGGAAAAATTGCAGTCTTGTGCATGGCCGTAGCATTTGCCATGCCGGTGTTCTCTCAGGAGAATATAGCCAAGACATTTGAAAGATTAGGAAAACGAGTTGACCTGATAACGGGCGAAAACCACGTTAAGGACATAGACAAAACGACGGGCGAGGTGAACAGCACCACGGATGTATACGTTTTCTCGCTCGGTAAGGAAGATGTCCATCTGATAGATGTTGTAAAGAGAGAGTTCGCCAAAGACCGTGAGTCGGCCGTCAAGATGTACTCCAGCTCAGGTGCCGGCTTTCTCAAATCACCGCATTCCGTTATTTCCGTCGGATCGGGCGACTTGAAGATAAATGTCGGGAGCAATGACCCTAAATCCAGTTATATGGTGATGGTATTCCCGGATGTTAAGGATACGACCCGCAATCGCCGCTATGTGTATGCCATGGAGTGGAAAGAAGACGGCAAAGGGGGAGCCGAAATGTCTTTGATTGCCGACTATGGCATCAAGCCGGAGACTAAGAAAGTGCCGACTGTCACGTTTGTCGGCAACCCGAAATGGGATGCCGAGTGGATTTACGAATTCAATATGTATCTCAAAAACATGAAGAAATATCTGCCGAGGATCAATAAAGGAGAGCTTATGGTATACCCGACAGTGATATATCAGAAATGCCATCAATGTCCGTTGAAAGATGTTGAGATGCGCAAGTCATGTGCCGGCGAGTTGCGGGCGGTGGCCGAGATGCTGACTTCGCTGGATGCGAAAGTGGAGAGAGACCTTCTTTTGAGGGCGGCCGACGCACTCGAGAAATAGATAAAAAGTTATTGTTGTTACGGGGCTGTGTCAAAATAGGCGCAGCCCCTTTTTGTGCTATGCTGTCCGCGATATTTCCTCATGCCATGTCAATTGTTTTTCACGGATAAGTGCTATTCCAAATAAAATTACTAACTTTGCGTCAGATGTGACTTGGCTGTAAATTGGCGGCAAGTCTGTGCTATTTGAATATGAAGCGAAACGAAACAGATATCATGACATACAGCGAAACGGACATATTGGAAGACTACATACAGGATATATCACCCGAATTATTCAACACCTTGCTCAAGGACCATACGATGAGCAGGGATGATGGCCAATGCAATATATTCTGGGCAACGTCTGATTATGAGCATTTGGGTAAGGGATATGAATATAAGTCTCCTATAATGCCGGAACTCATTACGGGAAAGAACGGTCACGTCATCATGCCGCGCGTGCTGAAACGGCGTGAGCTGCAACGTGGCCGCAGCCGCGAGAAAGCGGAGGTATTCACTCCGTCATGGATATGTAATGCCCAAAATAATTTGGTGGATAACGCATGGTTCGGGCGTGAGGATGTGTTCAATCATGAGAATACAGACCATACTTGGGTGACAAATACAGACAAAATAGTTTTCCCTGACGGCAAGAGCTGGCGTGACTATGTCCGTAGTACACAGCTTGAAATCACATGCGGCGAAGCACCGTATCTCGTCAGCCGGTATGACACGACAACGGGGCAATCCATTGCATTGGAACACCGCATAGGGCTCCTTGACCGCAAGCTTCGTGTCGTTGGTGAGAATACTGAAACATCCGGCGATTGGCTGAAATGGGCACAAGTGGCATTCCAAAACACATACGGATATGAATGGCAAGGCGACAACCTACTGATAGCCCGTGAGAATCTGTTGATGACATTCATAGACTATTATCAAGCAAAATTCAACAAAGTTCCACAGTTGAAATCATTATTATATATTGCCTATATAATATCATGGAATTTATGGCAGATGGATGGCCTGAAATGCGTCATTCCCGATAGCTGCGGTATGAAGCCATCCGTCGAACAGTCATTGTTTGATGAGCCGAAAATGCTGCCTTGCGAAGGTTGCAGGACGGGTAATATGCACCGACACAACGGCGTCTATTGTCTAATTAAGGACTGGCGCAAAAACGAAACGCTGACTTTTGTATCATTATTGAAAGAAAAGAAATAAATATGAAAGATTTAAATATAAAGATAGATAGAACTCTTCTTGACGGTCTGATTGTAGGGCGAGTAGAACCGTATATTTATGCGTTTACAACAGAAAGAGTTCCTAACTATCTGAAAGTTGGTGACACATCACGAGGAGTGCGGGTGCGTTTGGATGAATGGAGAAAGACATTCCCGAATTTGGTAAAACGGTATGAACATTCGGCACAGATAGACGAAGAGACAATCTTTCGGGATTATTCGGTACATGGCTTTTTGGAGAAAGAGAAAGGCAGGGAACGGCTACTGCCGGATACTATTAATGATTTGCATTATTATTCAAATGAGTTTTTTAAAGAAGCTACGACGGCTGATTTGGATGAGGCTATATCTGATATTCATCAAAGCTTTATAAATAAAGATGGCAAATATCGGTTTTACTCTCCCGACCGGTCACCGCAAATATATACTTATGAACGAAAGGAAACATTCGCACCGAGGGATAATCAGCAACAGGTTATCGATAACTTTAAAGCTGCGGTGGCTGCCGGCCGCACGAATTTGTTGCTGTATGCGGTCATGCGGTTTGGCAAATCATTCACGGCAATGTGCTGTGCCAAAGAGATGGACGCTAAGGTCGTTGTTATTGTTTCCGCAAAAGCCGATGTAGAAGAGGAGTGGAAAAAGACGGTTGAAAGCCATGTTTATTTTGCCGGTTACAAGTTTTTGAACGGTAACTCGTTGAGAAGAAGTGAAACAATCATTGCGGATACATTTGCGACAGAGGAAAAAGTGGTATTGTTCTTAACGTTACAGGATTTGCAAGGCGAGAAAATCAAGGCGAAACACAAAGAGGTTTTCGAGCGGCAGATTGATTTGCTCATTATAGACGAGACACATTTTGGTGCCCGTGCCGATTCATACGGGAAAGTGTTGCAGGAGCAAAAAATCAAAAAGACGGAAATAGACAGCGAATTGAAGAGTCTCGATGGCTTTGAAACGCTTGATAAGGTTGAAGATGCCGTAAAAGTATTTAAAGCGAAAATCAAGATACATCTTTCCGGTACGCCATACCGTATTTTGATGAGCGATGAATTCCGGAAAGAGGATATCATTGCCTTTGTGCAGTTCACTGATATTATTGACGCACAAAAGCAATGGGATGAAGAGCATCTGAAAGAAGATGAATATGACGAATGGGATAATCCATATTATGGCTTCCCGCAAATGATACGCTTCGCATTCAATCCGAATGCTTCATCAATAAAAAAGATGGAAGAATTGCGTAAAAGCGGTATCACTTACGCATTTTCCGAGTTGTTCCGTCCATATTCGATGATTTCCAATGCTGGCGGTAGTCATCGTCAATTCATACACGAGGCAGAGATATTGGATTTACTGGAAGTAATAGACGGTTCGAAAGAGGATGAGAACTTGCTCGGATTTCTTGATTACGATAAAATCAAAGCAGGAAAAATGTGCCGGCATATCGTCATGGTATTACCTTACCGCTCTTCTTGTGATGCGATGGCCGCATTGATTTGCCGAGAGAAAAAGCGTTTCAAGAATCTGAACGAATATGAGATTATTAATATAGCAGGCTTTGATGATATAAAGAAGTATAAACAAACAGATGATGTGAAGCGGATAATCAAGGCTTGTGAAGAAAAGAATTGCAAGACATTGACTCTGACTGTTAACCGCATGCTGACAGGTACGACCGTTCCGCAATGGGATACGATGATTTATCTCAAAGGTACAGCATCTCCGCAAGAATACGATCAGGCAATATTCCGATTGCAAAATCAATATGTGAAGATTTATAAAGATGAAAACGGAAAAACATTCAAATATAATATGAAGCCGCAGACATTGTTGGTAGACTTTGACCCGAACCGCATGTTTCGTTTGCAGGAGTTGAAGTCTCAGCTATACAATGTCAATACGGAAGTTCAGGGAAATGTGCAGTTGAAAGAACGCATTGCAAAAGAATTGTCGGTATCTCCTATTATTATCTTGAATAAAAACAGATTACAAGAGGTAACTCCGAATAATATCACAGATGCCGTTCGTGAATATTCCCGTAACCGTAGCATAAAGGATGAAGCGTCGGATATACCGGCAGACAATCTTCTTCTGAATGATGCGGAGATACTTAAAGTTATTCAAGGCATTGCCCCGATTGATGCTAAAAACGGTTTGCAGATAAAGCCGTCAGAGGGTGAGGGAGATGATTATAATAATCCTGATGAGCCGGCTGGGCAACAAAAAGATGATGCGAAACAGGAGAACGACAATAATCCGCAGCCCGAACAGCCGCAAGAAGTTGAGGATGATAAATTGGGAAAACGGTTAGCCGCCTATTATGCTCGTGTTCTCTTCTTTGCCTTTTTGACGGAATCTACTGTAAAGTCGTTGGAAGAGGTTATCTCTGCAATTAAGGCAACGGAAGACAACCGGCGTATTGCAAAGAATCTTGGTCTTGATATTAATATTCTGAATATAATTCAGGAAAAGAGTAATCCGTTTATATTGCAGAAGCTCGATTACAAAATAGAGAATACAAACGATTTAATACGTGATGCAGCTCTTCAACCCATTGAACGTGTAGAGGTTGCCATGCGTAAGTTCGGACGCTTGTCGGACTCGGAGATTGTCACACCAGCAAAGGTGGCAGATGAGATGGTGGCAATCCTGCCTTTTGAGGAGTTAGATAACAAGGAAGATGCAAAGTTTCTCGATATAGCATCGAAGCAGGGTGAATACTCCATAGCATTGTATAAGAAGTTTGGCGAGAAAGTAAAAGCAAGATTATATGCAATCCCGACATCTACATTGGCATACGAATTTACTCGCAAGATTTACACCCTGCTCGGGATGTCTATTGAAAATATATTCTCCGATTTTAACTCGTATGATTTAATCGGAGAAAATAACGAAAAGATAATAAAACAATTAAAAGATATGAAGTTTGATACAATTCTCGGAAATCCTCCATATCAAAGAAATGACGGAGGGGGAATGGGCTCAAGTGCACCTGCTATTTATAACTATTTTGTTGATGCAGCACGTAATTTATCTACTCAATATATTTGTATTATTACCCCTTCTCGTTGGTTTACAGGAGGTCGTGGCTTGGATGAATTCAGGGATAATATGTTGAATGATAACCATGTAAGAATTCTGCATGACTATCCTGATGCTTCTGATTGTTTCCCTGGTGTTGAAATAAAAGGTGGGGTCAGCTATTTTTTAAGGAATTGTTTTGAGGACGGTTTATGTACGGTTGTAACTCATAAAGGTAATAATATCAATATGGTAGAGCGTCCGATGCGTGAACAGAATGCAGAGGTATTTATAAGAGATAGTAGGATTATTGATATTTTACGAAAAGTACAGAAACTCAACGAACAAAGTTTTTCTGATATAATCAGTGCCAATGATCCATTTGGTTATGATATTAGGGAGAATAATAGCTATAAACGAGTGAAGCCAGATTTCAGCCTTGCTCCATTTGATGGTAGTATAGAGTTTTATTATAATGGATGGCGTAAGAATGGAGTTGGTTATATTAAGCGTGAAACAGTAAGAAAGAATGTTGAATGGATAGATTATTATAAAGTATTAATACCAAAAGCTTGGGGCGTAGGAGATTCTAAGACTGATTGGATAACGCCATTTATTGTAGAGCCAGGGTCTTGTTGTACAGAGACTTATTTAGTTATAGGCCCATATGAAAATAAAAAAGTAGCGGAAAATATTGTTTCTTATATGCAGACAAAATTGTTCCATCTATTAGTCTCTATCGTTAAAATAACACAGAATGCGATGCAGAAAGCATATTCATTTGTGCCAATGCAGGATTTCTCCAAGCCATGGACTGATGCAGAATTGTATAAGAAATATGGTTTAACTGATGATGAAATTGTATTTATAGAATCGATGATAAAATCAGTATAGATTTTGAAATTTAGATGGTTTAGTATGATAATGTTTATATGAAAAACTATATAATAGAAGTTAAAGGGGAAATTGTTGCCAATGCAAAGGTGCATTATGCGCAAAATTGGGCTTGTTGTGATATGAGTTCACCTGTTACAAATGACAATTATTCTTATGATGAAAAAACTCAAACTGTAAATAGTGATTTAGTTTTAAATGAAAATAGAAGAGCTGTTCCTTACGCTTTATATTTTACAGAAAAAGGAATAGCCGCAAATGGTACAGGAGATATATCTTGTTATCCTGGATATGGTGCAGCATGGGAATATTATAAAGAAAATATTGCTAAAATATTGGATTTATTGAAGTGTGATGTTCCTAACGAAATTAAACAAACATTTTATAACGGTTTGTATACTGATGTTTTCAGCATATTGGAATTGTTCCTTTCGGATTTCCTCCTCTGTATGATATATTCAAATGAAACGGTTTATGAAAAAGCGGTTACTTATTATAAAACCTCGGAAAAGCCCCAAAAGGAAGTTGCTGATATAGAAATGCTAGTGCACAAATTTTTCTTTAAAGGTATTGTATATCATCGATTTTATAAAGTAGGAAAAATTTTTGCGACTATAATTAATATAGAAATTCCTGATTATAAGAAACTCAAAGAATTTCTTGATAAGCGAAACAATATTGTACATAGATTTTCTTTTTCAAATATTGACAGAATGGAATTAGTAAATATAACATTGGAGGATATAACAGATTTGATAAAGGAAGCAAATACGTTTGTTGGTAAACTTATAGAGAATGTAGATAAGGTATATCCGGAGAAAGTATAAAACCAAACATATAAAGCACTCAAAGTGTCGTTACAAGATAAACTTCAAAAATAGAGCCAATATATAATACTTGGCTATACGGCAAAGAATATAAGAGAAGTTATGAACGAAGCAAACAAGATACTCTATCAGGACGATGATGAGATAACCCGTGTGTCAGTACGCTTTGCCGATGAGGATTTGTGGCTGACACAGAATCAGTTGGTAGATATATATTTACTACGCAGCAAAACATAAGTCAACATATCGATAATATTTATAAGGATGGCGGATTGAATGCAGAAGCAACTCACAAGAAATTCTTGTTAGTTCGCCAAGAGGGTAACCGGCAGGTAAAAAGAGGTATGGACCATTACAACCCCGATATGGTTATCGCTTTGGGATCCGTGTCCAATCGCAGGTGGCAACACGTTTCCGTTGTTGGGCGACGCAACGGTTTCATGAATATATCCAAAAGGGATTTGCGATGGATGACGAGCGGTTTTAAGCAGGGCGGCAACCGATATTTCCGGGAGTTGCTTCAGCGCATCATGGATATCCGCAGCAGTGAGCGCAACTTTTATCAACAGGTTACTTATCTTTCGTGACAGAAATCCGCGGATAATGGTGGTTAACATATTAACTTTGTATTTAACTAAAAATATGTAAACGAAAAGTAAAAAGTCGATACAAAATATTTTCGCGAAGTAGGTTTTGTTAACTTAAAATATTTAACTTAAATGGTGGTTGTTTAACGTTTATGAACAATTACACACCGACTTTCACCCCTTTTTGCCTTTTTTTGCCTTGCAATAAGGCCGTAATTGCATTGCGTTTACGGTCTAACGAGCGTCCAATAAGGCCGTAATTGGAATGCAATTACGGCCTTATTGGAAAACAAGACGGTTTTTGAGGCATTCGAAAGCGGTGTAAATATTTGTATTCTTTTGATGTACAGTTATTTACGTAAAGTGCTTCATAATTCGCGTATTTGCGCCCAAAAAAAATTTCTTGGAAATGAATCGATTCTCAGCGGTGTTAACGTAATAAATCGTTACATTTAATTTGTGTGTTTTTAACTAAAAACGCGAAAGATGTTAAATGTCAGATGCTATTTAACCTGCATTATTCATACTCGTTCCTACTGCAAGAACTAATTGAAACAGTATAAATAATGTAGGTTAATTTTTGGTTGTGGAATGTGCCGAAAAATATGTTTATGAAAACGAAAAAAGTACGAGACAGTCTTAAAAAAGCGTCGTTGTTGTTGCCCGAATGAAAAAATATTTGTAACTTTGCCGCCCGAAACAATATTGTATCTATTGTAAATGTGCTGTTTACAACCTTTTAAGATTGATTTGAAAGGGCTGAAAGAAGATGAGACGCATGTCTCGTTTGCCCTTGACGACAGCTACTTCGAGGCGATAGACGCCCCCGAGGTGAGGAAAGGCAATGTTTCTGTCGACCTGATTATCAGGCGGACAACCGACCGTTATTTCGATTTGAGCTTCCATGTGGATGGCGAGGTGACGGTGCAGTGCGACCGGTGCCTTGACGACATGCCTCAGGAAATAGTTACAGACAGCCGCTTGGCTGTGAAGTTCGGTGACGAATACTCGGAAGAAGATGACCTCGTCACGGTGCCGGAAGACGACGGTGTTCTCGACACGGCGTGGTTTATCTACGAATTTATAGCTTTAAGCATACCCATCAAGCACGTGCATGCACCTGGAAAATGTAACCGTGCGATGATTGAAACGCTCGCAGAGCACTCAGCTACCCGAAGTAGTGATGGGGCGGCGGAAAAGACTATGGATCCGCGATGGAGTGGATTATTGAAGATTAAAGAACCAAAAGATTAAAAAATTAAAGAATTATGGCACATCCTAAAAGAAGACAGTCAAAGACTCGTACACTTAAAAGAAGAACCCATGACAAGGCAGTAGCCCCCACATTGGCAGTATGCCCCAACTGCGGCGCTTACTATGTATATCATACTGTATGCCCCACTTGCGGTTATTACAGAGGCAAGGTGGCTATCGTTAAGGACGAAGTGGCTGAATAATGGAAAAGATAAACGCGATAATCACCGGTATAGGCGGCTACGTACCCGATTATATCCTCAACAACGAGGAGCTTTCGAGGATGGTAGACACCAATGACGAGTGGATTATGACGCGTGTCGGCATCAAGGAGCGGCGCATCCTCACCGAGGAAGGCCTCGGAACGTCATACATGGCGCGCAAGGCAGCCAAGGATCTTCTGAGGAAGACGGGCGTGGATCCCGACACCATCGATGCTCTCATTGTGACAACATCGACCGCGGACTACAAGTTTCCGTCGACCGCCTCGATAGTATTGGGCAAGCTGGGACTGAAAAACGCGTTCGCATTCGACATGTGGGCTGCGTGTTGTGGCTTCCTTTATACTCTTGATACGGCTGCTTCGATGATTCAGAGCGGACGCTACAAGAAGATAATAGTGATTGGAGCCGACAAGATGTCGTCGGTGGTAGACTATAAAGACCGTAGCACTTGCGCGCTGTTCGGAGACGGTGCTGCCGCCGTGCTCGTGGAGGGCACCACGGAAGAGAACATCGGAGTGATGGACTCTCACTTCCGCACAGACGGAAAAGGGTTGCCTTTCCTTCATCTGAAAGCGGGCGGCTCGGTTTGTCCGCCGTCGCATTTCACGGTAGACCATCGTCTGCACTATCTCTATCAGGAGGGTCGCACGGTGTTCCGTTATGCCGTGACGAGCATGAGCGATGACTGTGCTCTTATTGCCGAGCGCAACAATCTGAACAAGGACAACATCGCATACGTGGTGCCTCATCAGGCAAACATGCGCATCATTGAGGCCGTGGCCAAGCGTCTCGACCTGTCTATGGAGCAGGTGATGGTGAATATCGAGCACTACGGTAATACCAGTGCGGCCACGATACCGTTGGCATTGTGGGACAACGAGAGCAAGTTGAAGAAAGGAGACAATCTCATCTTCACGGCTTTCGGAGCCGGTTTCGTGCATGGAGCATCCTATTATAAATGGGCTTACGACGGTGCGTCGGTGGCCGGAGCGAAGTGATAAAACAACAATACATCATAAAGAAAACGCATCCTAACTGTGATTAAGATGCGTTTTTTTTCTCTCTCATCATAACATTAGTATATATGCACAAGGCAGGATTTGTTAATATTGTGGGAAATCCGAACGTGGGCAAGTCGACATTGATGAACCAGCTCGTGGGCGAGCGAATATCGATAGCCACGTTCAAGGCGCAAACCACGCGTCACCGCATAATGGGTATCGTCAACACAGACGATATGCAGATTGTGTTTTCCGACACTCCGGGCGTGTTGAAGCCCAATTATAAGTTGCAGGAGTCTATGCTCGCTTTCTCGGAGTCGGCGCTGCAAGACGCCGATGTGTTGCTGTACGTGACCGATGTGGTGGAAAATCCGGAGAAAAACAAAGATTTTCTCGACAAGGTGTCGCGCATTAAAGTGCCGGTGCTGCTGCTTATCAACAAGATAGACCAGAGCGACCAGAAGACGCTCGGCGACATCGTGGAGCGATGGCACGGCCTGTTGCCCAATGCGGAGATACTGCCTATATCGGCACTGAATAAGTTTGGCGTGGACATGTTGTTGCGCCGCATTAAGGAACTGCTACCCGACAGTCCGCCGTATTTCGGTAAAGACCAGCTTACAGACAAGCCCGCACGTTTCTTTGTGAGCGAGATTATCCGCGAGAAGATATTGCTCTACTATGACAAGGAGATACCGTACTCGGTGGAAGTGAGTGTAGAGCAATTCAAGGAAGAAGACAATCGGATACACATAAGTGTGGTGATATATGTGGAACGCGACTCGCAGAAAGGCATAATCATCGGTCATCAGGGTGTGGCATTGAAGAAAGTGAGCAGCGAGAGCCGCAAAGCGCTTGAACGTTTTTTCGGCAAAAGCATCTTTCTCGAAGTGTTTGTGAAAGTGGATAAAGACTGGCGCAGCTCGAAACGCGAGCTTGACAACTTCGGATATAATCCCGAATAATCTCGAAACAGGCAGCGCGAAGAGTTACATAAACGAAGTAAAGAAAAGCATATAGGGCAAAAAAAGTGATAAAATGGCAAATTTAGTAGCAATAGTAGGACGCCCCAATGTGGGAAAGTCGACACTTTTCAATCGTCTGACAAAGTCGAGACAGGCAATTGTCAGCGATGAGGCCGGCACCACACGTGACCGCCAGTACGGCAAGTGTGAGTGGAACGGACGCGAATTTTCCGTTGTGGATACCGGCGGATGGGTGGTCAATTCGGACGACATATTTGAAGAAGAGATACGCAAACAGGTGATAATAGCGACGGAAGAGGCCGACCTTGTTCTCTTTCTCGTGGATGTGACCAACGGTGTTACAGACTGGGATGAGGACGTGGCGAATATCTTGCGGCGCACGAAACTGCCCGTTATCCTTGTGGCAAACAAGGCCGATACAAACAATATGCAGTATTATGCGGCCGAGTTTTACTCGCTCGGACTCGGCGAACCGTTCTGTATCAGTGCCGCGACGGGCAGCGGAACGGGCGATTTGCTCGACATGGTGGTGGGCAAGTTGAAGTCGGATAACGGGGAATTGCTCGAAGAGGGAATTCCACGTTTTGCCATTGTGGGACGCCCTAATGCCGGAAAGAGCAGCATCATCAACGCTTTCATCGGTGAAGACCGCAATATCGTGACAGAGATTGCAGGCACGACACGCGACAGCATATATACCCGTTACGACAAGTTCGGCTTCGACTTCTATCTTGTCGACACGGCCGGTATACGGCGAAAGAACAAAGTAACGGAAGATCTCGAGTTTTACAGTGTGATGCGCTCCATCCGAGCCATCGAGAACAGCGATGTTTGTGTGCTGATGATAGATGCCACCCGAGGCATAGAGGCGCAGGACATGAATATATTCCAGTTGATACAGAAGAACAACAAGAGCCTCGTCGTGGTGGTGAATAAGTGGGACTTGGTGGAAGACAAGACACAAAAAGTGATAGATACGTTCGAGAATGCCATACGAAACCGCATGGCTCCGTTCGTAGATTTCCCGATAGTATTCGCCTCGGCATTGACAAAGCAGCGTATATTCAAGGTGCTTGAAACGGCAAAAGACGTATATCTGAACCGTAAGGCGAAGATAGGAACCTCGAAACTCAACGAGATAATGCTCCCGCTTATAGAGGCATATCCGCCACCATCGATAAAGGGTAAGTACATAAAAATAAAGTATTGCACGCAGTTGCCCAACACGCAGATACCGTCTTTCGTGTTCTATGCCAACCTGCCGCAGTATGTGAAAGAGCCTTACAGACGTTTTCTCGAGAACAAGATACGCGAAAACTGGACGCTTACCGGTACTCCGATAAATATCTTCATACGTCAGAAGTAGTGCCGTTTATCGCTCCGTGAACATGAACAGAATGTTTTTCAAGAGAGTAAGGGCGGTGGCTTTTGTGTCGTTGGCATTGCTTTTTGCCGTATTGGCATGGGCGTGTGAAGAGAAAATAGCGCCAGAAGACATGGCCGCCATGAGCGCGAAAGGATATTACGGGCATCTCATCGCCGGAGAATATGATGCTTATCTGGCCGGAATAAACGGTGTAGACAGCCTTCCGGCGGGCTATCGCGAACAGTTGATAACCAACGCCCGGCAGTTCATGGCCCGGCAGAAAGAAGAGCATGGAGGCATCGCCGGGGTGGAGGTGATAAGGGCTAAGGCCGATTCCACTTCCGGTTATGTCAATGTTTTTCTGCTTTTGACTTTTGCCGACAGCCTGCACGAGGAGATTGTGGTTCCGATGTTGGAGACATCCCCGGCCGAATGGCGAATGAAATAGTGAATGCTTTGATTTATTTATGACGTCTCATTTACGCAAACAAGGCGTAAATGAGACGTCTTTTTATGTGTATCAGAGGCTTTACCTTATGTCGATTGTCACTATCGGTTGTGTCTTCGACTTGTCAAGAGGCTCCGAGCGGTATTTCGTTTTGGTGAAATCTATTTTGTTGAGGTCGATGCAACGTATTGTGCTGTTATACATCGTGCGGTAGTAAATCTTGCGGCCGCTGATGTCTGTGGCGGCAGTCCATTGCGTGGCGCTCGGAATGTCGGGCGGAGTCACATCGTGCTCGTTTTCCGTTCCGATGGGGATATCAAAGTTGTTCAGTATGTGAAAGCATTGCGTTACAGTTTTTTCGGCTGTTGCCTGTCGTGGTGCCGTTGCCTGAAAATATGCGGCCCGCACAAATCGCGAGGGCGGTGTGTAGTCGCCGGGCAGTCCGAGCAGTCCGCTTCCCGCTCCGGTAGAGTGCAGTTCGGCATTGCCGAGATACCTTGTCTTCACCGTTCCGGGGAACAGATTTATATAGTTATTCAGGTTTGTGATATGCCATTTGAAGTCGGGCGCGTTTGTCAATACTCCCAATGTGTTCTCGTGAAAGGTCGGTTTGCCGTCTGTTATCTCCAAAACCACTTGCCGCCCGCTGTTGTCTGTTATGCGCCAGTGAGCAGTCGAAGCCCGGCTGTCTATTGTCACGATGTGTATCTTGGCTGTCGCCGCTTTCATTTCATCAATGTTCTTGAAGTTGCCGAGTATCCACGGCACGAGTTGCAGATCGCCGATGGAAGTCGATTTGTGTTTGGGGTCGTATTGTTCATACTTACCGTATTTCGGGAAATAGAAAAGTCCGGCCGACAAGCCCGCCTCGTTTATACCCTCTACCACAAACTCTTCCATCTCTACGGCCATGCCCACATAACCGTATTTGGCAGTCATAGCCATGCCGTCTTTCTCTCCCGACGGTGATATGGCGTTCTGCCTGTAATTTCTCGGCACAACAACGAGTCTGCTGTTCAGGTCGTTGCCGTTCCATTCTATCGTTCGTGCCACCACAGTATTGTCATCGGCTGTTTTCAGTGTTATGCCGGTGCATGCCGTTGCCGGTGTGGCGTTAGCAAGCGATAATGCCGCCGCAAACAAATATATACTTCCCTTTTTCATGATAATGTAATTTTTAGTTGATAACTGTCGCAAATATAGTTATAAATGTTCTGTATGCGTATGGCTTTTCATTATTATTACAATCTGTTAGTTTCAGTTTTGTTACAGATGGTGAAATAATGTGTATTATAATTATTATTTCCGGTAAAACGAGAGTAGAAAGAAGAAAAGGTCTTCATTGCTGAAGACCTTCTTTGGTGATCCGCTTGGTATCCGAATTGAGCCTTTTTTATTGGCGGAATATCAAGCGTTATCTTTTCATTATCAGAGTCTTCCGATATTCAGTTGTAGCGTTCTATTTGAGTGAGTAACACAATGTGGTAACACATATTTATAAACTCACATGACAGACTCTCTTTGTTCGTCTTCTTTGCAAAGGTAATGTTTCCTTTTGAAACTGCGCCCATTTTATGTGGCTATTTTTCTTTTGCTCCCTTTTTCGGCTATGATTATCTTTCTCACCATCAATTGCTCCCTCTTTTAATATCTTGTGTAACTACCTGAAACATAGCATTTGAGTATGAAAGTGAGTATGAAATCGCCTTCATATACTAATTAGCGTTAAGTTTCCGGCTTTAATCATTTTGAAATTTGTTTTGCTCGTGACCAGCTCTGTACCTTTGTGTCACTTCCTGATTGAAGGTACCACAATCGGAAGCGATTTAACTCTTAAAAAAAAGACATGAAACAGGAAAATTATATCAAAGTAGTGAAGGATGTGGTTCAACGTATGGAAAGGCATACCGATGTGGTGATGAACGTGAAGCAGGTGGCGGAATATTTAGGTTTGTCGGTTGATGCAGTGCGTAAGCGTTGCCAGCGTAAACAGTTGCCCTGTCATCTCAATGCCAAGCATCTCTATTTTAGTAAGTTGGAGGTGGATGCAGCCCTACTTAATCGCAAACGACATGGAAGTGAGTCCTTTTGATTACATGAAGCAGTTCTGGCGAGAGAATGAAGTACAAATGTTTTCAGCAAAAGAAACTCAACTGTATTTCTTTTTCTTGTCTGAGTCCAATCGCCTGTATTGGCGCAATCCTTTTGGATGCAGCACGCAGCGAATAACCAATAATCTCGGCATCAGTCGTCAAACGCTCTGCCGGTTGAGGAAAAAACTGCAAGACCGTGGACTTATTACTTACGAAGAGGGAAAGAACAATTCTATAGTACCCTGCTATGGATTACTGATAAAGTCGAAAGATTCGACAATGCAGAATGTGACCACAGATGGAACACAGAATGGAACTGTGAATGTGACACCATGTGAGACAGCAGACGGAACTATTATAAAGACACTTAAGACTGCAGACAATGAATCTACTATCTCTATGGAAGAACTTTTTCCTTTGGACAGGCTGCAAACTATTTTGGTGGATGATAGGGAATGGATGATGCGTATAAAAGAATATCTCGGCAAACAGGGATTTGAACTGGATGAAACAAACGTAGGGAAGAAACTTGAAAACTTTTTCCTCTACCTGCAAACTGGCGGTACAAAACTTAAATCAATTACCGATACGCAAAAGCATTTTGTGAATTGGCTGATGAAAAGAGAATGTAGCAGGGGGAACAAGCAGAAACCATTGCCGCCTCAGCAAGTAGGAGTTAAATTGACAGAAGATAATCCGAACAAATTCAAAAACATATCAGAATGGTAAACACAAATTCAAATGACATGATAGACTTCAGTGCATCAGTGCGCAATTTCGCAGAACGGAAGATCTGCCTGCAACCACAACGGCTGCAGATTCATCTACCCAATGCAAAAGAGGTGATGAATGCAGGGCTGCAACATTTCTTAGGCGGTGATTATAAATGGCAACCAGAATATGATAAGGTAGCAGACTGGTTGACCGATAATAAAGGACTTGGGCTGTTCTGCATGGGCAACTGCGGTAGGGGAAAGACCACCATTTGTTTGCAGATACTTCCATGCATCATGCAACACTATCTTCACAAAATTATGGCAATGTGTTTGGCGCGTGAGATGAATCGGCACTACACCGAAGTGATGCAGAACCGTTTACTTGTCATTGACGATGTAGGACGTGAGGAACCATATCAAGAATACGGCAACCGTTTCAACGTGTTTCCTGACTTCGTGGATGATTGTGAACGTAGAGGCAAATTTCTAATTGCAAATACCAACTGCACCAAAGAACAACTGGCAGAAAAATACGGAGAACGCACCCTTTCCAGATTGAAGGCAACTACCCGGTTGGTGGTGTTTGCTGGAGAGGATTTGCGGCATGGATAAATACTGGGCTTGCCCAGATATAGCCCACTATAACTACACGCTTCGCTTCCGTAGTTGTGGGCTCTCCCGAGGGGCTGGGCTTTGCCCCGTCCCACTTATGGCTCTGCCCTAAGAACCCGGTCGGAGGCTGTCAGCCCCCAACA
>JAGAPR010000075.1 GCA_017623155.1 Prevotella sp.
AACGACCCCGAACGCTATTGCATATACTACGACAGCGACACGCAACGCAGTAAGCGGTTTGAAGAAACCTGCGCCAAATATGGGCTGACGGTCAAAGCATACGAGACAGACGAAGGTGCCCATGATGATATACAGAACAAGGAACTATGAGCGAACAAGATAACAAAATACCACTGCCGGGAGAGCCGGAAAAGGAACCCGACCTGCTGAAATACCGTAAATGGTTCGGTACGGACACAACGGGCTGCTTGCTCGACTTTGCCAAGCCATACACCCCGCCAAAGTGGACGCTGAAGCACAACGGCATCAACTTTGCCAAGCGAGGCGACCTACATATTGTTGGCGGCAAATCAGGACACGGCAAGACGGCATTCATGTCACAGATCATGGCGGCTATCCTTTGCGGACGGTTCGGCAACATGACGTGCCAGATTGAGGGAGAGCCGACGGTGCTCTATATCGACACGGAGCAGTCAGAAGATGACACGATAGCCATTAAGAACCGCGTCTGCACATTGGCGGGCATACCGTACAGCGTACCTCAGCCACGCTTCAAGGTGGCAAGACTGCGTGACACGGTGCAAGTGGAAGAGCGATACAAGATGATTCTCCAGTTGATGTGGGAGATAAAGCCCGATGTGGTGTTCATAGATGGGCTGCTTGACATCGTAAACGACTACAACAACCAGACGGAGTGCTCGGACATTATCCGTGACCTCATGGCTTACTCCACGGCACTGAATATGTCTATGTGGTGTGTACTGCATGAAAATCCGATGACCGACAAGCTGGTTGGTTCGCTCGGTTCTATCGCTGAGCGAAAGGTGACTGAGGTATTCGTCATCCGTAAGCACAAGGCACCCCATCAGGACAAACGCTTCAAGGACTTTCCCTCGGTGTTCTTCGAGATTAAGCAGACCAAGGCCCGTGGAAAAGACCAAGAAGATTGGTACTTCACCGTAGAAGACCGTGCGATGGGCTGGGGCGTACCTGTGGAGATGGGAGTCAACAACGAAAAACCGGCGACAAAGTTTGACCCGCGAGTATTGAAAGAATGGATAACCAAGCGGCAGTATGATGTCGAATGGCCAGCCACTCGCACGGACATCTACAGCAGCATCTTTAAGCCCGAAGGTGTGACTGACGAAGGCGACCAAAAGGAAGCCATGAAAGTCTGTATCAACAGCCGATTCTTCCTGGAACAATCCAAAGACGAAATGAAGCCAGGGCAGAAAGTGCCAAGATTGAAGATTAACGAAGAATTGATATTACCATTATGAAAAAGAACAATTTTGTAAGGACAGCCGAACATCTGCCTGAAAACATGCCGTTCAAGAAGAACGACATCGTGACTTACGTGCGCTACGAGAATAGTGAGATAACAGCCCGTGACATATTGATGCTTGATAGTATTGAGGCAGACGGAACCATCAAGGCACGTGCATCAATCATTACTACGGAATCATGGGACACGTTAAAGGTTGGTACAGAACAGGCCAGTAGAATGTGGGAGCAAGGCAGTAAATTACGTTATGCTCTCAACTACGAGATACGGGCGATGCTGATAGCTTTGGCAAAGAAATGCGGCATCTAAGCTCATGCGTTATTATCAATAATTGCGTGTGAATATTATTACCTGTAATAATCACGCACGATAATATTATTATTAATAATAATATAATATTTTGCGGGGCACACAGGCGTAACGCGCAAGGCTGGCACGCCCCAAGTGACCGCTCGCCAGATGGCGGTCACGGAAATGGGGCTGATGTGCCACGGGAGGCCTTGCGCACGCGCACGTTATGGTTTTACAGATAATCGACATCAGAAATTCAACCGATTGACTTTCCCAACTCAACCTGTTGAATCTTCAAATTCAACCGCTTGAATTAAAAAACGACCCTTTATAGTAAAAAGGTCAGCACCCTTTATAGTAAAAAGGTCAGCACCCTTTATAGTAACCGACTTTTCAGCCTATGCCAAAGATACCCGACGACATCGTACGGCGCGTACAGGACGCGGCCAAGATTGAGGACGTGGTGAGCGACTGCGACGTGACACTCCGCAAGGCGGGCGTGAACCTCACGGGACTCTGCCCGTTCCACGAC
>JAGAPR010000076.1 GCA_017623155.1 Prevotella sp.
AAAATGGTTGAATGAGCCTTTTACGCCACCGCCGGATTATGCCCCTTTGACATAAGGGGGTTGAAATCCGTCTGCTTTTTGCAGAGTATTGTTACTCTGCCTCGTCCATCATGCCTGAATTTTATTTAGGACAATATTGGTAAAAAGGTAAGAAAGTAAAAGAGTAAAAAGGTAAAAAACCGTGTGACATAAAAGTAAACGCCGCATGGTTTTTTACCTTTTTACCTTTTTACCTTTTTACCTTTAAAAGATATTCGGCTATTTGCACGGCGTTGAGTGCCGCGCCCTTGCGTATCTGGTCGCCGCTGAGCCACAGTGTCAGTCCGCAATCGTCGGCAATATCCTGACGTATGCGTCCCACGAAGATATCGTCTTTGCCCGCCGTGTCGAGCGGCATGGGATATACGAGGTTTGCGGGGTCGTCTTGCAGCGTCACTCCGGGTGCTGCGGCGAGTGCCTTGCGCACCTGCTCAATGTCGAGAGGCTTCTCGGTCTCTATCCACACCGACTCTGAGTGCGCGCGCAGCGACGACACTCGCACGCATGTGGCCGAGCAACGCACGTCGCTGTGCATTATCTTTCGTGTCTCGTTGTACATCTTCATCTCTTCCTTCGTGTATCCGTTGGGTTGGAACACGTCGATTTGCGGGATTACGTTGTATGCCAACTGATGCGGGAATTTGCTCACAGTGACGGGCTTTCCGGCGATTATCTCGCCATATTGCTGCTGCAGTTCCGCCATGGCTGCGGCTCCCGCGCCGCTTGCGCTCTGGTAGCTGGCCACGTGTATGCGCCGTATGTGGCTGAGCTGCTCTATCGGCTGCAACACCACTACCATCATAATTGTTGTGCAGTTGGGGTTTGCGATGATGCCGCGGGGGCGGTTGAGGGCATCTTCGGCGTTGCACTCGGGCACCACGAGTGGCACATCGTCGTCCATTCTGAATGCGCTCGAATTGTCTATCATCACCGCTCCGTATTTTGTTATGTCGTCTGCAAACTCTTTCGACGTGCCCGCTCCGGCCGAGGTGAACGCGATGTCGACGTCTTTGAAGTCGTCGCCATGCTTCAAGAGTTTCACTTCATACTCCTTTCCGCGGAATGTATATTTTGTGCCGGCGCTACGCTCGGATCCGAACAAGACGAGGTCGTCCATGGGAAATTCTCTCTCTGCGAGCACACGCAGGAACTCCTGTCCCACAGCTCCGCTCGCTCCAACTATTGCTACTCTCATTGGTCGTTTTATATTAAAATGTAAAAATAATCATTGATTACCGATGCAAAATTACAACTTTTGGGGTAATTAAAGCCTATATTTGATATTTTTTTTGCAACTTTGCATTCGAATTGCAAATCAGTGAATAACAATGCCAAATATATACGGTTATTTCCCCATAACAGACCCGACGCTGATATTCCTCGTCGTGCTGTCGATAATACTCTTTGCCCCGTTCATCATGGCCCGCCTGCGCATACCGCACATCATCGGCATGGTGCTTGCCGGCACGCTCGTGGGGCAGTATGGGCTTAACATTCTCGAGCGCGACTCTTCGTTCGAGCTGTTCGGCAAGGTGGGTCTGTTGTATATAATGTTCTTGGCCGGTCTCGAGATGAACCTGAAAGACATCATGCAGAAGAAAGTGCGCTTTGTGGTTTTCGGCCTGCTGACGTTTCTCGTGCCTTTCGTCTTAGGCTATTTCACGGGCATCACGCTGCTCGGCTACACGCCGATGGCCTCGCTGTTGCTGTCGTGCATATTGGCGTCGAACACGCTTATCGCCTATCCGATAGTGCTGAAATACGGTCTTCAGAAGCATCCCGCCGTGGCGTTGAGCGTTGGCTCGTCGATGATTGCGCTGTCGCTGTCGCTGCTTCTGCTCGCGGCCATTGTGGGGGCCAACGAGGGCGATGCAGGCATCACGTTCTGGATTGGATTTATTGTCAAGGTGCTGGTGTTCTGTGTGGGCATGACTCTCATAATCCCGAGGGTGACGCGATGGTTCTTCCGTCGCTGTGCCGACTCGGTGATGCTGTATATCTACGTGCTGCTGGTATTGTTTTTCAGTGCGGCCATGTCTGAGTTTTGCGGTCTCGAAGGCATCTTCGGAGCCTTTCTCGCCGGACTGATGCTCAACCGTTTTATCCCCGGCGTGTCGCCGCTGATGAACAGGATCGAGTTTATCGGCAACGCGCTGTTCATCCCCTACTTCCTCATCGGCGTGGGAATGCTCATCGACATAAGCGTGCTTTTCCGTCATCCGGGCACACTGTGGGTGGTGTTCTGGATAGTGGCTGTGGGCACGGTGGGCAAGGCTGCCGCCGCGTATGTGTCGTGTCTCGGCTTTAAACTGCCGATGCTTTCGGGGCACATGATGTTCGGACTGACCGAAGCGCATGCCGCCGGAAGTATCGCCATGACGATGGTGGGAATGAACATGAAGATGCCCGACGGCACTTATCTCGTGGATACGGGCATGCTGAACGGTGTGGTGATGATGATTCTCTTCACGTGCATCATCAGTTCGGTGGTGGTGGAAAACTCGGCACGCGACATACTGCTGAAAGAAAAGATGCAACCGGACAGCAACCGCGAACAGGGCGACGACGAGAAAATTCTGCTGCCGCTGCAACACGAGGAAGACGCACATGGACTGGTGACACTGGCCATCATCATGCGCAACAAGAAACTGAACCGCGGACTGGTGGGGCTGAACGTCGTTTACGACGACATTTACAGCAGCCGAAACCGAAACGCCGGGCGGAAAATACTGGAAATGGCCGAAACCACCGCCATAGCGGCCGACGTGAGGATGCAGACACAGAGCCGGCTGGCCATCAACATTGCAAACGGAATAAAACACGCATTCAAGGAAAACGATGCGTCGGAAATAATAATGGGACTGCACAAGCCCGCACATCAGGGCGACAGCTTCTGGGGCGCGTATACTCCGGGCCTTATCAGCGATATAAACAATCAGATAATGATTTGCCGGTTGACATGTCCGATAAACACTCTGAGGCGCATACATGTGGCCGTGCCGTCGAAAGTGGAGTTTGAACCGGGCTTCTACCGGTGGACGGAACGGCTCGCGCGACTGGCCGCCGGACTCGGCTGCCGCATAATATTTCACGGAAGAGAGACCACGACGGCACTCATCGGCGAGTATATCCGCAACCGGCATCCCGAGGTGCGGGCCGAATACGAACTGATGCAGCACTGGAAAGAATTTACAGAACTGGCACGGGTGGTGGCCTCCGACCATCTGCTCGCGGTGATAACGGCACGTCCGGGCACCGTATCTTACAAATCGTCGTTCGAGCGACTGCCCGAGGAACTGACCAAAAGTTTCCACGATTGCAGCCTGATGATTATATATCCCGACCAGAACGGACAGCCGCAAGACGCAATGACATTCACCGCCCCGCAACGACAGGAACAGGAAAGTGCCTACACCACAATCATGAAACTGTTTCAAAAAAGGAAATAGGAAGAAAACAACAAGGAAGCAAACGAATATACTGATATGATAACGATAAAGGGAATAAGAAAAAGTTTCGGCTCGCTCGAAGTGTTGAAAGGCATCGACCTCGAAATAAACAAGGGCGAGGTGGTGAGCATCGTGGGGCCGAGCGGAGCGGGAAAGACCACACTGTTGCAGATAATGGGCACGCTCGACAAGGCCGACAGCGGCTCGGTGACAATAGACGGAGTGGATGTGGGCAGCCTCAACGCAGGCAAAATGGCCGAATTCAGAAATCTCAATATAGGGTTCGTATTCCAATTCCATCAACTGTTGCCGGAATTCACGGCTCTCGAAAATATTATGATCCCGGCATACATAGCGGGAAAATCGTCGAAAGAGGCAAAACAACGGGCAAAAGAATTGCTCGACTTCATGGGACTGGCCGACCGCGCCGACCACAAGCCGGGACAGCTCTCGGGAGGCGAAAAACAGAGGGTGGCCGTGGCACGGGCACTCGTCAACAACCCTGCGGTGATACTTGCCGACGAGCCTTCGGGCAGCCTTGACTCTAAAAACAAGGCCGAGCTGCACAGGCTTTTCTTCGAACTGCGCGACAAATTCGGCCAGACGTTCGTCATCGTGACGCACGACGAGGGACTGGCGGCCATCACCGACCGCACCATACACATGAAAGACGGTATGATAGAGACGGCCGGCGACGACACAACCGCCACAAACGAGCCGACAGACGATAACATAACGCTTTAAAACAATGATTGAACTCGGAAAGACAAACCACCTGAAAGTGGTGAAAAAGGTTGATTTCGGCATGTATCTCGATGGCGGACAAGCCGGCGAAATACTCTTGCCCGCAAGATATGTACCGTCGGGATGCCGCATAGGAGACGAGCTGGACGTGTTTCTTTATCTCGATCAGGAGGAGCGACTCGTGGCCACCACCGAGACACCGAAAGCACAAGTGGGCGACTTCGCCTGTCTCGAAGTGGCATGGGTCAACGAATACGGGGCTTTCCTCGACTGGGGATTGATGAAAGATTTGTTCTGCCCGTTCCGCGAACAGAAGATGAGAATGGTGAAAGGAAACCGATATATAGTATATATAAAGGTGGACGAAGACAGTTATCGCATCATGGCCACGGCAAAGGTAGACAAGTATCTGTCTGCCGAAAGACCGCCATACAAGCACGGCGACGCTGTGAATATACTCGTATGGCAGAAAACCGACCTCGGGTTTAAGGTCATCGTGGACAACAAATATACGGGATTGATATACAACGACCAGATATTCAGAACGCTGAGCACAGGCGACCGCATGACGGGATATATCGACCATATACGCATGGACGGCAAAATCGACGTGACGATACAGCGCACCGGCAGGCAGCAGACGCTCGATTTCAGCACCGTTCTGCTGCAATACATCAAAGAGCATGACGGGCGTTGCCATCTGACAGACAAGAGCGACGCCGCCGAGATAGCGATGGTTTTCAAGGTAAGCAAGAAGACTTACAAGAAAGCCGTAGGCGATTTATACCGCCAGAGACTCATCACTCTCGATGAAAACGAGATAAGATTGGTGTGATTAAGCACCGTGTTATCTCGAAATTTCAATAAAAGTATATCGAAATTTCAATAAGGATATTTCGAAATTTCAATAAGGATATTTCGAACTTTTAATAAGAACGAACAAAAATCCCCGCACCGTGGCATTGCCATCGGTGCGGGGATTTTATGTTATTCCCGTTCCGTCTATCATCGGGAACAGGAGAAATATCCTTTAAAAATCGGCCGACTTCGGTGTTCTCGGGAACGGAATGACATCGCGGATGTTCTGCATTCCGGTGACAAAGAGTATCAGTCGCTCGAAACCGAGGCCGAAACCGCCGTGCGGACAGGTTCCGTATTTGCGGGTATCGATATACCACCACATGTCTTTCATCGGTATCTTGCGCTCCTCTATCTCACCCATCAGTTTGTCGTAGTTCTCCTCACGCACGCTTCCGCCGATGATTTCGCCAATCTGCGGGAACAGAACGTCGGTACCTTGAACGGTGCGTCCGTCTTCGTTTATCTTCATGTAGAACGCCTTTATCGCCTTGGGATAGTCGGTCATTATCACCGGTTTCTTGAAATATTCCTCCACAAGATAGCGCTCATGCTCGCTTGCGAGGTCCATACCCCAGCTTATCGGGAATTCGAACTTGCGTCCTTTGGCCACCGCTTCTTCAAGGATTTTAATGCCCTCGGTATACGGCAGACGCACGAACGAGCCGGAAACGACAGACTTCAATCGCTCTATCAGCGTCTTGTCCACCATCTTATTTAGGAATTCGAGGTCGTCGGCACAATTGTCCAAAGCCCATTGCACGCAGTATTTGATGAAGTCCTCTTCGAGATCCATCAGTCCGTTGAGGTCTATGAACGCCACTTCCGGCTCGATCATCCAGAACTCTGCGAGGTGACGCGGCGTGTTACTGTTCTCCGCGCGGAATGTCGGTCCGAAGGTATATATGGCTCCAAGGGCCGTCGCGCCCAATTCACCTTCGAGCTGTCCGCTTACCGTCAGCGAGGTCTGCTTGCCGAAGAAGTCGTCGTCATATACAATCTTCCCATCTTCATCTTTTTTAAGGTCGTACAAATTCTTTGTAGTCACCTGAAACATCTGGCCTGCTCCCTCACAGTCACTGGCCGTAATGAGCGGCGTGTGGAAGTAGAAGAAGCCGTGGTCATGGAAGTATTTATGAATGGCAATGGCCATATTGTGGCGTATACGCATCACCGCGCCGAACGTGTTTGTACGCAAGCGCATGTGAGCATGCTGCCGCATATACTCGAAGCTCTGCCCTTTTTTCTGCATCGGGTAGTCGCTTCCGCATAGTCCGTACACTTCCAGTTCCGTGCATTGCAGCTCCACGGTCTGTCCCGCGCCCATACTCTCCACCAATGTGCCGGTGGCACTGATGCAAGAGCCGGTCGTTATCTGTTTCAAAGTATTCTCGTCAAACTTTGCCGGGTCTACAACGACCTGCACGTTTTTTATCGTCGAGCCGTCGTTGAGCGCGATAAAGTCCACTGCTTTGCTGCTGCGATGAGTGCGCACCCACCCTTTCACGTTGACAGTAGCGCCGAAATCGGTGCGCTTCAATACGTCAACAACTTTTGTTCTTTCCATATTCCTTGTCTTTTTACGTTTATTCGTAAGCGCCCATGCGCAGACGGTTCACCTCTTCTTCCGTGAGGTATCGCCAGTCGCCGCGGCGCAGATTTTTCTTCGTCAGTCCGGCAAATAGCACACGGTCGAGCTTTGTCACCTTATAGCCGAGATGCTCGAATATGCGGCGCACGATACGGTTCTTGCCGCTGTGTATCTCTATTCCCACCTGTTTTTTGTCCACTGGGTCGGCATATTCCACCGCATCGGCCTTTATTTCGCCGTCGTCGAGCATTATACCGTCGCGTATTTGCTGCAGATCATGAGCCGTGACGTTCTTGTCGAGATACACGTGGTATACTTTCTTCTTCAAGAATTTGGGATGCGTCAGCTTGCTGGCAAGGTCGCCGTCGTTTGTCAACAGCAGCACGCCGGTGGTGTTTCTGTCGAGTCGTCCCACAGGATATATGCGCTCGGTGCATGCGTCTTTCACGAGATCCATCACCGTTTTGCGTTGCTGCGGGTCGTCGCTTGTGGTCACATGGTCTTTCGGTTTGTTGAGAAGCACGTACACTTTCTTCTCCGGAGACACCGGTTGGTCGTGGAACATTACAGTGTCCGTGCGCATCACTTTCGAGCCGAGCTCGGTGATTACTTCACCGTTTACCGTCACCACTCCGGCCTGTATGAACTCGTCGGCCTCACGACGGCTGCACACTCCGGCGTTTGCCAAAAACTTGTTGAGACGTATCGGTTCGTTGGGATCGTAGTGCTCCTCTTTATATTCGATGCGCTTCTTCATGCTGTACTTGGCGTGCGGGTCGTAATCGGCGGTGCGCTGGCGATATCCGCCGCGCTGTTGGCCGTATCCGCCACGGTTGTTATATCCGCCGCGATTGCCGCCGTAGTTATTGCGCGGCTGGTATCCGCCCTGTTCGCCCTCGCCGCCGTTGTTGAAGCGCGGACGGTATGCGGGGCGTTCCTGATTGTATCCGCCGCGATTGCCGCCATAGTTGTTACGCGGCTGGTATCCGCCCTGTTCGCCCTCGCCGCCATTGTTGAAGCGCGGACGGTATGCGGGACGTTCCTGATTGTATCCGCCGCGATTGCCGCCGTTGTTGAAGCGCGGACGGTATCCGCCCTGTTCGCCCTCGCCGCCGTTGTTGAAGCGCGGACGGTATGCGGGACGCTCCTGATTGTATCCGCCGCGATTGCCGCCGTAGTTGTTGTGCGGCTGACGATAATCGCCATCGTTATTGTTGAAACGCGGGCGATATGGCCGCTGTTGCGATGCGCTTTGCAGTCCGGCTCCGAATCCTTCCGGCCGGAAACCGCCCTC
Source organism: Prevotella sp. (assembly GCA_017623155.1). Taxonomy (GTDB): domain Bacteria; phylum Bacteroidota; class Bacteroidia; order Bacteroidales; family Bacteroidaceae; genus Prevotella. The sequence continues at coordinate 7,976 of JAGAPR010000076.1, forward strand.
GTCGTTGTCGTTGTTATACCTTGAATAGCCGCCCCGCCTATCCTGATTGTAAACGCGGGCCTGATTAATGCGCGGGCGCGGTGAGCGTCCTACGCTTCGATTGCTTTGATAACCGTCCGAAGCCTCTGATGCACGGTAACCTTCCCGGCCACCTGCTTTTTGCTCTGCGGACATCTCTTCTTGTCTTTTTTCGTTTTCTAAATCCATTGTTTACTTGATTTTAAATAGGGTCTCACGACCCCGGTCGTTTTTATTTGTTGCTTTATATTCCTGTATATGTGTGTGGCGTGATGGCCATCAGTTCGGCTTTCACGCTGTCGCTTACATTGAGTTCGCCGATAAACCGGTGTATTGTCTCCTCTGTCATTTTCTCGTTTGTGCGCGTAAGTGCTTTCAATGCCTCGTAGGGATGCGGGTAAGCCTCACGGCGCAGCACCGTCTGTATGGCCTCGGCCACCACTGCCCACGTATTGTCGAGGTCGGCACTGATTTTCTCTTCGTTGAGTATCAGCTTGCGAAGTCCTTTCAGTGTGCTTTGCATCGCTATCAATCCGTGCCCCATCGGCACACCTACGTTGCGCAGCACGGTGGAGTCTGTGAGGTCTCTCTGCAACCGGCTGACGGGCAACTTGGCCGCAAGGAATTGCAGAATGGCGTTGGCAATGCCGAGATTTCCCTCGCTGTTCTCGAAGTCTATCGGGTTCACCTTGTGCGGCATGGCGCTCGAGCCTACCTCGCCCGCCTTTATCTTCTGTTTGAAATATTCCATCGATATATACATCCATATATCCCTGTCGAGGTCTATTATGATTGTATTGATGCGGCGCATGGCATCGAACAGTGCGCCCATATAGTCGTAATTGCTTATCTGGGTGGTATACTGCTCGCGCTCCAATCCGAGTTTCTCGCTCACAAACTTGTTGCCGAACGTGCGCCAGTCATACTGCGGATAGGCCACACGATGGGCGTTGTAGTTGCCTGTGGCTCCGCCGAACTTGGCTGTCACCGGCAGCGATTTCAACTGTTTGAGCTGCTCTTCGAGACGATATACGAACACCATTATCTCTTTGCCGAGACGTGTGGGCGACGCGGGCTGCCCGTGGGTCTTTGCCAGCATGGCCACGTCTTTCCACTCTTCGGCATAGTCGCGCAACAGGCCGATGAGCTCTTCTATCACCGGGCAGTATACATCGGCGAGTGCCTCTTTTATCGACAGGGGCACACTGGTGTTGTTGATGTCTTGCGATGTGAGTCCGAAATGTATGAACTCCTTGTACTTCTCGAAACCGCCGATGGCATCGAGTTGCTCCTTTATGAAATATTCAACGGCTTTCACATCGTGGTTTGTCACTTTCTCTATGTCTTTCACGCGCTCCGCGTCGGCCACGGTGAAATTACGGTATATGTCGCGCAGACGCTCGAACAGAGCGTGGTCGAAATTCGCAAGCTGCGGCAACGGCAACTCGCACAGTGTTATGAAATACTCTATCTCCACCCTTACGCGATAGCGGATGAGTGCGTACTCCGAAAAATATTCTGCCAATGGCTCCGTCTTGCCTCTGTAACGCCCGTCGATGGGCGACACGGCTGTCAACAAATTTAAGTCCATATACTTAATACTTACTATAATACTATTTAGGCCGCAAAGGTAATCATTAAATTCGACTTAACCGCAAAACTATAAGCCAAATTTACATATATCATATATATAAAAAACATCCCGCGAAACAAAACCGTTCCGCGGGATTACCGATGTGGGCGCTGAGGGATTCGAACCCCCGACCCTCTGCTTGTAAGGCAGATGCTCTAAACCAGCTGAGCTAAGCGCCCTTACTTGTCGTAAGCGGATGCAAAGGTAGCGTGTTTTTCTGAAACCGCCAAATATTTTCCCGATTATTTTGAGTCGGAGGACAAAAAAAGTGCATTTTTACCTTTTATTGCACATATAAATTGTCATCGCCGACAAACAATGTATCATATACCATTGATATAAACGGGCAAGATGTTGACCTTAAAAACTCTATCTCTCCGTGCCCCAAAAATCTTTGCGTCTTTGCGTTTAAATATAAAAAAATGTGAAAATCGCAGGGCAATTGTTAAAAGCAAAAGGTACGACTTGAAGTCACCATTTAGAATTAGACTATAATTTAAATTGACATTTTTGTGTCATTATTTGATGTTTGGAGTGCAATTATTCGGGGTCCGGCATGCTTTTCGGGTATTTTTGCCCTGCAATAAGGCCGTAATTGCATTGCATTTACGGCCTTATTGCGTTCCAATTACGGCCTAATTGGAATGCAATTACGGCCTAATTGGAAATGAGGAGGGATTGTAGGAGGCGTAGAGAAAGCGAATTTTACAGATAAGAGACTGACAGACAATATTTTACGCAAAACGCTCTAAAAATGCGTTTTTTCGGCCGAGGAAAAATATTTTTGAAAATAATCCATTCTCAGAGCACTTAGACCCCTTGATTTTTTAACGAGAGTTTAAATATCTTAAAAACAAAAGCATTGTCCGGCAAAGCCTGTTATGAATAATGCAGGCCGGTTCCCAACTTCCACTATCCACTTTTAAGAGAGCAAAAAGTACATCCCTCAATTGTTAAATTTGTGTAATCGTTCGACTTTTACACCTTTTATCTATAATTTTGCACCTCAAAATTGCACATATTAATATATAAATAGAAACAAGAAGATGAATATTTCATTTGAAAACCCCGACAAAATCAACGGTCTGATGACCTTGACTTTCGAGAAGGAAGACTATCAGACAGAGGTAGAAAAAACACTGAAAGACTATCGCAAGAAGGCTAACATACCGGGATTTCGCCCGGGGCAGGTTCCGATGGGACTGATAAAGCGCCAGTTCGGCACATCCGTGAAAGTTGACGTGATAAACAAGATGCTCGGAGAGAAACTCTACGAGTATGTTCGCGAAAACAAAATACAAATGCTGGGAGAGCCGATGCCGAGCGACAAGCAGAAAGAGCTCGACTTCGAAAAAGGCGAAACATTTGAGTTTGCTTTCGACATCGCCGTGGCTCCCGAGTTCAAGGCCGAGCTTACAAGCAAGGACAGCATCGACTACTACGACATCAACGTGGACGACGAGTTGGTAAACCGTCAGGTAGAGATGTTCCAGTCGCGCACCGGACACTATGACAAGGTGGAGAAGTACGATGCCGCACAGAACGACATGCTCAAAGGAGACCTTCGCGAGCTTGATGCCGACGGCAACACGAAAGAAGGCGGCATCACCGTAGAGGGAGCTGTCATCATGCCACAGTACATAAAGGTAGACGAGCAGAAAGCCCTCTTCAACGAGGCGGCACTCGGCAGCATCATCACCTTTAACCCGCGCAAGGCCTACGAAAACGACACCGAACTGGCTTCACTACTCAAAATAGAAAAAGACGCCGTCGCAGACGCCACGGCCGACTTCACCTATCAGATTACCGAAGTATCGCGCTTCGTAAAGGGCGAAATCAATCAGGAACTGTTCGACTCGGTATACGGTAAAGACGCCGTAAAAGACGAGGCCGAGTTCCGCGGCAAGATTGCCGAAGGCATCAAGGCACAACTCGCCACAGACACCGACTACAAATTCCTGCTCGACACGCGCGCTTATATAGAAAACAAAGTGGGCGAGCTGCAATTCCCCGACGCGCTGCTCAAACGAGTAATGCTCAACAACAATAAAGACAAGGGCGAGAAGTTTGTGGAAGACAACTACGAGGCAAGCATCAAAGAGCTCAAATGGCACCTCATCAAGGAACAGCTCGTAGAGGCCAACAGCATCAAAATCGAAGAGAAAGACATCAAGAACGTGGCCAAGGAAACAGCACGCATGCAGTTCGCACAATACGGCATGTCAAACGTTCCCGACGAATATCTCGACAACTACGCCGCCGAGATGCTCAAAGACCGCAAGAACACCGACGGACTCGTTGACCGCGCCATCGACATCAAACTCATCGACGCGCTCAAAAACGTAGTGAAACTGAACAAAAAATCAGTGTCGCTCGACGAGTTTAACAAGATTATGGAAGAAAAATAAAAATCTTTTTTTAAATAATCCCATATTTTTAAGGAGGTTATCGACTTTTTTTATTATCTTTGTTCCAACGAATAAAGAAAAAAGGTCGATGACCTCCTTTGTTTTATATCAAAAACAAGGCAAAGAACAATTATATTATGAACGATTTTAGAAAATACGCGACGAAACATTTGGGCATCAACGGACTGGTGCTCGACGAGGTTGTAAGCTCACAGGCACAATACCTCAACCCGTACATTCTCGAAGAAAGACAGCTCAACGTCACGCAGATGGATGTGTTCTCACGACTGATGATGGACCGCATCATCTTCCTCGGAACACAGATTGACGACTACACGGCCAACACCTTACAGGCACAGCTGCTGTATCTCGACTCCGTGGACCCGTCGAAAGACATATCCATATACATCAACTCTCCCGGCGGAAGCGTCACGGCCGGCCTCGGCATCTACGACACCATGCAGTTCATATCGAGCGACGTGGCCACAATATGCACCGGCATGGCAGCATCAATGGCTGCCGTATTGCTCGTGTCGGGCACGGAAGGCAAGCGCTCGGCACTCACCCACAGCCGCGTGATGATACACCAGCCGCTCGGCGGAGTGCAGGGACAGGCTTCCGACATAGAAATCGAAGCAAAGGAAATAATGAAGTTCAAGAAAGAACTATACACCATCATTGCCGACCACTCGCACACTCCCTACGAGAAAGTGTGGAACGACTCCGACCGCAACTACTGGATGACGGCCGACGAAGCGAAAGAATACGGCATGATAGATAATGTATTGACAAGGAAGAAGTAATATCCACCGATGAAAAAAGAATGCAGCTTCTGTGGCAGAAGCGAGAAAGATGTAAGACTGCTTATCACCGGACTGAACGGGCATATCTGTGAAGATTGCGCCGTGCAGGCATACCGTATCGTGGAGTCTGCCGGCATGACGGATGAGCCGAAGAATAAAGACGAGAAGTTTAAAATAAAAAAAGTACCAAAGCCGAAAGAGATAAAACAATATCTCGATGAGTACATAATAGGACAAGACGAGGCAAAACGGACACTCGCCGTAGCCGTGTACAACCACTACAAGCGACTGAAACAGCCCGAGAACGACGGCGGAGTGGAAATAGAAAAGAGCAATATAATAATGGTGGGAAGCACCGGCACGGGCAAGACACTGCTGGCACGCACCATAGCCAAACTGCTCGACGTGCCGTTCACAATAGTGGATGCCACGGTATTCACCGAGGCGGGATACGTGGGCGAAGATGTGGAAAGCATACTCTCGCGCCTCTTGCAGGTTGCCGACTACAACGTGGCTGCCGCCGAGCGTGGCATTGTATTCATAGACGAGATAGACAAGATAGCACGCAAGAGCGACAACCCGTCTATAACAAGAGACGTGAGCGGCGAGGGTGTGCAGCAGGGACTGCTCAAACTGCTCGAGGGAACGATGGTGAACGTGCCGCCAAAAGGCGGGCGCAAGCACCCCGACCAAGACTACATACACGTGGACACGAAAAACATCCTCTTCATCTGCGGCGGAGCCTTCGACGGCATAGAGCGCAAAATAGCACAGAGAATGAACACCCACGTGGTGGGATACAACTCGGTGCAGAACGTGCGGAACATCGACAAGGAAGACCTTATGAGATATATCCTGCCGCAAGACCTCAAATCGTTCGGACTGATACCCGAAATTATAGGACGCCTGCCGGTGCTCACATATCTCAATCCGCTCGACAAGGACGCGCTGAAAAAAATCCTTTCGGAACCAAAGAACTCGATAATAAAACAATATATCAAACTCTTCGAGATGGACGGCATCGCACTGACTTTCAGCGAAGAGGCACTGACTTTCATCGTAGACAAGGCCGTCGAGTACAAACTCGGTGCCCGCGGACTGCGGTCGATAGTGGAAAGCATCATGACAGACGCCATGTTCGAGACGCCGTCAAAACGCGCGAAGACATTCAACGTGTCGCTCGAATACGCGCAGTCGCAAATAGAGAAATCGCATCTTAGCAAAGGTGAATAACAAATCAGAACACTAACCGTAATCTATGACAGACAAAACGAACCTCACGAAAGCCCTAAAAAAGTATTTCGGCTTCGATAAGTTCAAAGGCGATCAGGAAGCAATCATACGCAACGTGCTCGCCGGTAACGACACATTCGTGCTCATGCCCACAGGTGGCGGCAAGTCGCTGTGCTACCAATTGCCCTCCCTGCTCATGGAAGGCACGGCGATAGTGATATCGCCACTGATAGCCCTAATGAAAAATCAAGTGGATGTAATATCCAACATCAGCGCATCGAACGGCATCGCACACTACCTGAACTCGTCGCTGAACAAGGCAGCGATAGACAAAGTCAAAGAAGACTTGAAATCGGGACGCACCAAACTGCTGTATGTCGCGCCGGAGTCACTGACGAAAGAAGAGTATGTTGACTTTCTGAGAACAGTCAAAATATCGTTTTATGCCATAGATGAAGCACACTGCATATCGGAATGGGGACATGACTTCCGACCGGAATACAGGCGCATAAGACCCATCATCACCGAGATAGGAACGGCTCCTGTCATCGCGCTCACGGCCACAGCTACCGACAAAGTGCGCACCGACATAAAGAAAAGTCTCGGCATCACGGAGGCGAAAGAGTTTAAAAGCTCGTTCAACCGCCCCAACCTGTACTACGAGGTAAGGCCGAAAACCAAGGAAGTCGACAAGGATATCATCAAGTTTATAAAGCAACACCACGGCAAAAGCGGCATCATATACTGCCTGTCGCGCAAGAAAGTGGAAGAGCTGGCAGCCATATTGTGCACCAACGACATAAAGGCCGCGCCATATCACGCCGGCCTCGACTCGTCGAAACGCTCACAAACGCAAGACGACTTCCTCATGGAGAAAATCGATGTGATAGTGGCTACAATCGCGTTCGGAATGGGAATAGACAAACCCGACGTGAGATTTGTGCTGCACTACGACATCCCCAAGAGCCTCGAAGGATACTATCAGGAGACAGGACGGGCCGGCCGCGACGGCGGTGAAGGACTCTGCATAGCGTTCTACTCGAACAAAGACCTGCAAAAACTCGATAAGTTCATGGAGGGGAAACCGGTGGCCGAGCAGGACATAGGCCGACAGCTGCTGCAAGAGACGGCCGGATATGCCGAGACCTCGGTATGTCGCAGAAAGATGTTGCTGCACTATTTCGGAGAGGTTTACGACAAAGACAACTGCGACAACTGCGACAACTGTCTGCACCCGAAGAAGAAAATACAGGTCGAGGACCAACTGGTAATGGCCTTGAAAGCCATCCTCGCCATAAAGGAAAACTTTCGACCGGACTACATTATCGACTTTATCACCGGACGGGAAACAGACGAAATAACAGCACACAAGCACCACGAACTCGAGGAATTCGGCTCGGGCGAAGACGACGACCCGAAGATTTGGGCTCCGTTGCTCAGTCAGGCACAAATTGCCGGATACTTAAAGAAAGATGTAGAGAACTACGGTCTGCTCAAAGTAACGGCAGCAGGAAAGAAGTTTATCAAGTCGCCCGTACCGTTCACGATAGTAAAAGACACCGAATTCAACGACGAGGGAGACTTCGCTTCCGACCATGACGGAGGCACAAGTGCCCTCGACCCCACTCTGGATGCCATGCTTCGCGACCTGAGAAAGAAAGTGTCCAAAAAGATGAAACGACCGCCATACGTCATTTTCCAAGACGTTTCAATCGAACAGATGGCCACCGACTACCCCGTGACTCTCGAAGAACTGCGAAACATACAGGGCGTGGGAGAGGGGAAAGTGAAACAACCCTACGCGGCAGATTTCGTAAAACTCATCAAACGTTACTGCAAAGAGAACGACATCGTGAGACAAGCCGACCTGCGTGTGCGCACGGTTCCGAAGAAATCGATGCTGAAAGTGAACATTATCCAAAGCATCGACAGGCAGATAGCACTTGACGACATTGCCGCCGCCAAAGGCATTGAGTTCGAGGATTTGCTCACGGAAGTGGAAGCGATAGTATACTCCGGAACGAAACTCGACATCGACTATTTCCTCGAAGAGGTGATAGACGACGACAACATCGACGAGATATACGAATATTTCCGCGAGTCGGAGACCGACGATTTGGAGACGGCGATGAAAGAACTGGGCAGCGACTATTCGGAAGACGAGGTGCGACTGGTGCGCATCAAATTCATATCCGAAATGGCCAACTGACCCCGACACTCGACAAAGCGTACCGGACAGGTGCTCTACATACAAAAATCTACAATCCCGACACTTTACCTTTTTAACGAAAACCGTATAATAAGAAAATGTATAAGCCTCGTTTTTTGCTTGTAACAGCACTATTCGCGCTACTATCCATGTCGGCAATCGCCGGCGACAAAGTTACCGAAATGCGCGCGGTGGCAGACAGTCTTCACGCCATCGGACGGACAGACTCCGCCATAACAGTGATAAACAGTGCTCTCGAAATAACCGGGAAGCAGAGCGGCAACACCGCCACGCTCGTGGGATTACACTCGGCACTCGGCGTGTTCATGCGCTCATCGGGAAATATCGACGGGGCGTTGAAACACTACAACGAGGCGTTGCGCCTGTCGGCCGACAAGAATTTCCGTGACAATGCCGATGAAGACGCATTGCAGGAGTTGGCATCCCTATACGTCAACATGGGCACCCTGCATCTCGACATGGCGCACAAAAAAGAAGCCGCGGTATACGCCGAGCGCAGCGCCGAGACGGCCTCACGATGCAAGGACAACGAGTTTAAATCGCAATTATACGGTGTCGCAGGCTCTATAATGGCCGGAACGGGACACCCGGAGAAAGCCGTCAAATATCAGGAAGAAAGCTACGACAACGCGGTGAAAGCAGGAAACGACGACCTCTCCATGCGAGCTGCCGCATATATGATGATGACAATGAACAAGCTCGGCCGCAAAAAGGATATCGGCAAATGGCGCGACAGATGCACAGAGCTTCTTCCGCGCGTGCCGTCGATGATGTCGCGGCTGCTATATTTTCAAGCCGAGTGCTCCATTGCCCTGTCACAAAAACAAACACGCAAGGCCATAACATGGTTCGACAGCATACTCGCCCTCGACGGAATAGCCAATTTCCCGTTCGTGGTATACGACTGCTACAACAACATACACACCGCATACTCCGACTTGGGAGATTACCGCAACGCTTACGAAGCACTGCTGAAAGGCAACGAGGTGCGCGACACACTGTACGAGAAACAGAAAGCCGAAAGCCTGCGCGACCTCACGGTGAAATACGACGCCAAAGAGAAAGAACTCGCATTGGCTCGCAGCGAGGCCGAACGGGCAAACACACGGGCATGGCTCGCCGTGGTGATGACGGTGCTGCTCATTGCCATATTGATATTTATCATATACGCATATCGCCAGAGGAAAATACGTCATGAGCGGGAAATGGAATTCAACAAGTTGCGCAGCGACACCGAGCATAAACTCACCGCACGATATATCGAAGGTCTTGAAAACGAGCGCGGACGCATGGCACGCGAGCTGCACGACGGCGTATGCAACGACCTTGCCGCCATAAGAATGCACATCACGGACGACAAATCGCAGCAATCGGCAATCGAGCTGATAGAAAACTGCCGCGAACAGGTGCGCAGAATATCACACGAACTGATGCCGCCGGAATTCAAACATGCCACCATCGACGAGGTATTGCAATTCTATATCGACAGGCTCGCAAGCACGACAGGCAGAAACATCACCTACGACTCCGTTCCGGCAGACACCGACTGGAGCACGATACACGACGACGTGTCGCTCGAGATATACCGCATCGTGCAGGAAGCTGTGGGAAATGCTGTAAAACACGCCTCGGCAAATCGCGTATCGGTGGAACTGACACGCACCGACAACGGTATGGAACTGACCGTGCGCGACGACGGAAGCACGGCTGCAAGCACACAGGGAGGCATCGGCATGCGCACAATGAGACAGCGGGCCGCAGCCATCGGCGGAACGATAGCTGTGGAGACAAACGAAAAGGGAACGACCGTAAAACTTACAAAAAACTACGGAAAACCGTAATTGTACAGTCTTTCTTTATTCCGTAAATTTGCGCCATAAAACAATCTGACTATTTATGGTACGAAAACGGAACCAAGGCAATACAAATACAACCGCTGAAATGATTTCTGGTAATACAGATACAAATTTGTCGGAATTAAGTGTCTGCATAACAGACGACCACGGACTTATACTCGAAGGATTTCGCAGTGTACTCATAAACAACGGTATCTCCAATGTTGACATTTACTCAAATGCAAGCGATTTGCTGAATGTCTTTTCCTCAAAACACTACGATATATATATAATAGATGTGGAAATGCCCGGCATGGACGGCATTTCACTCACAGATACCATCCGCAAAACATACCCGAATGCAAAGATTATCGTAAGCACTATGCACGACGAGCTATGGACGTTGCGCAAACTCGCGGAGCGAAATGTAGACGCGATAGTATATAAATCGCCCGACTCATCGCAGATGATGACGGCAATACGATCGCTGCTCGACGGGCAACGATACTACTGCGCCGAGGCAGAAGCCGCGCTGAAACTGATGAATAAAAATATCGAGCACCCGTCACAGCGTGAAATGGAAGTGTTGCAAGCTATCGGAAACGGACTAACATCAAAGGAAATCGCCGACAAGTTGTTTATCTCCGAGAACACCGTTGAGGCGCATCGCAAAAGCCTTTTCACAAAACTCGAAGCGCGAAACATCGCCGAACTGATTGTAACTGCTGTCAGACGGGGATACATCAATGTGAAATAGGAGCCTCAACCGGCCTTAAAGCCCCACCCAACCTCCCCAAGGGTAGGAGAATGGATAAGAGAGATGGGAGCAATGAGAATTATGGGAACCAAATAATCCCAATCTCATTGTTCCCTTTTTATTTTCCCCATTGCCCTCATTCAGGCTCCTCCCATTGGGGGAGGTTGGGTGGGGCTTCCTTTTAGAAAGCCGGGAGAGGCTCCCAAAAGCGGAATAATATCTACCAATCCGTATAAAAAGAATATAATAAATGATATTTAAAACTTATTTAACACAGCATTCATAGTACTTTAATATTTATTATGTAAATTTGCCAATACAAATGTACTAATATATTTAATTAACCAAAATTTATCATCATGTTAAAGTATTTACACAAAATTAACCTTTCGGGGGGGGTGATTTTATTAGCCCTAATGTTCATTTGTAGCGTTTCGGCAAGTGCGGAAACGAAAACAATAACTCTTACTGCCAGCGATTTCGGGCTTACCGGTTCCTACGCTAAAAAAGAAGCTACGGTTAACAATGTTACTTTTATTGTAGATCAAGGATTTTTGAATAACTCAACCAATATTCAAATGAACAGCAGCAAAGGTTCCGGAACTTTGTATAATACGACTCCAATTAAAGGATTAATATCAATTACCGTAAATGTAGCAAGTGGCAATAAGACCTATACTATTTATACCGGTACTTCACCTCAGCCCACGACACAAGCCGGTACAGGTTCAGCATCATCCACTATAGATGCAAAAAGTACTAATGATACCTATTTTAAACTTGCAGTCAGCGGTGCCTCTTATTTTTCCTCTATAGTAGTTACATATAACGACTCAGATTTACCTCCTTCCAAACTTACTTTTGGTGGTAATGGTAATGATGCAGAATACGCTGTTGCCATCGGTGAGCCGTTCAACTTATATCCGGCAATACTCACAAACGAGACAGGAGCTGCAATTGACGGAACAGTCACATATACAAGCGAAAATACCGATATAGCAGAGATTGCAGACAACAAAATTATAGCCAAAGCCACTGGCACAACAAAAATAACAGCTAAATTTGCCGGCAACGAGCAATACAGCGACGCAACAGCAGTATACACTATTAATGTATATGACCCCGCACCGGCAAAAGGAGGCAACTATACAATAAACGCAAGTGACTGGACAGACATATCCAATGGCCAAGAAAAGGAATTACAAAGCGGTTTGTTTGCCTTGACAGCCACTAAGGGCAATACAGCTCCCACATATAACAGCAACAATGGAGATATACGTATTTACGCAAACAGTACCCTCCGAATAAAATGCATGTCTAATATAACAAAAATTGTATTTAACCTTTCCACACAAGGCAAGAAAAGACTTGCACCTATTACATCAAACGATGGTACAATAGCAACACAAACAAAAGGTGATGAAACCGTAACATGGACAGGAAATAGCAACGACATAACATTAACTGTTGGAGCACAATCAGATTATGGTACCGAATCCGGTGCCGGTCAATTATGCTTTGACAATATAGAATTAACGGTTGCCGGTAGTGGAAACACTCCCAAAATAAATATTGGCAAGTCTGGTTGGACAACATTCTACAATCATAATGCGTTCACAATGCCCGTAGGCTTGAAAGGATATATAGCAGCAGAAAGCACAGAAGCTAATGCCATAGACTTACAATCGAAATACGAGGCAGGTGCCATAGTTCCGGCATATACACCTATTCTCATTAACGGAACAGAAGGTGAATACGAATACACCGAGACAGAATCAGAAGGAACAACATACGAAAACAACTTACTGAAAGGACAAGTTAAAGCAGGAAATATCCGTCCCGAAAACGAAAAAGACAATTATCTCTACTACAAACTATCATACAACAGCGATGGCAATACGCTTGGCTTCTACTGGGGCGCGGAGAACGGCGGAGTGTTCGGCCTTACAGGCTGCAACCGTGCTTATCTCGTTGTAGAGAATACGGGCAGCAATGCCAAGGCTGTGAAAGTGAACTGGCCGGGCGACGAGACCACTGGCATCAGCGACATCCGCACGGACAAAGCTAACGACGAAGCCATATACAACATCGCCGGACAGAGAGTTACCAAAGCCACGAAAGGCATCTACATCAAGAACGGCAAGAAGTTTATCGCAAAATAAGAAGCAACGACTTCATATTACTAATATAACAACAAAGAATAAAAGCAATGAACAAGAAATATATTAAACCGGAAGCTACCGTAATAGAGATAAGCATGGAAGGCCATTTGCTGGCCGAGTCGGATCCCACGACAATATACGACGAGATTTCAACAAGCCCCGACATGTCGAAAACTCACAACACATTCGACATCTGGGGAAGCGACGATGAAGAATAAAGGAAAGAAAAGCCTTGCCACACTCCTCAAAGGGAAGGAAACGAATGCAAGGGATAATTTTCAAACTGAGGCGCAGAGCACAATCTCTGCGCCTCAGTTTGTTTTAGCCACGCGCAAGTTCAGAACAAAAAATGAAGCACCATATCACATAAATCGAAAAAGATTTATTTCGTAGTCCAAACCCGTGTAATTTTTTTTATATTTAATGATAAAAAAATCATATTTTATTATTTCATATACTAAATAATTTATATCTTTGCCCATATAAAGGACTAAATATCAAAAGTATATGAATAAACGTACATTTTTCGAACGAAGAATCAGCTATATTGCGATCCTTGCCTTATTAACATCGTGCATAGACAAAGACAAGTATTTGCCCGAGAGTCAAAACCCCATGGAGGAGAAGCCTTACTTCGATTTCAATCTGTCAAGCACGCTCAATCTCTCCGTAGACTACGGCACAGAGGGCGCAAGGGCACAAATTCAGCTCTTTGACACCGAAGTAATTCTTGATGACGAGAACAAGCCGGCGGCAGGGCAGAACGCGCTGTTCAGCGTGTGCCTCGACGATAGAGGACAGTTCTCAGGTGCAATCGACATCGCTTCCACTCCCGATACCGTATGGCTGTTCAGTCCGGACTGGCTCACTCCGGACTTACAGATGACTGTCGTAAACAACGGCAGAGCTTCTTTCACGAACCATCCAAAGAGCAAATCGACGGCCAAAGCATGGCGCAAAACGGCCGACAAACTGCAAATATGGCCCATCAATGTAGACGATAATCTTTACAGCGTGGTGCATTGGGACCCGTCTAACGAAGCTCATCGTTTCGGATCTTTCGACGATGACAACAGCATCGTAAGCACTATCAGCCTTAATGCCACCACTGTAAAGCGACTGAGTACAATTTTAGGTACAGACAACAAGAGCGACAACCGCAAATACTTGGCTCCCACAAAGAATGTGAACGTGACCATCCTGCCCGAAGTAGAGGTAGAAGAAAACGGCACCACCGTGACCAAGACCGTGACGGATGCCGAGGTGAGCCTTACATTCATCCGCGAAGCTGCCAGCTATTTCAACTGTATCGGATACTATTACTACCCAACAGATCAAGTGCCTGACGACCCCTCATCGCTGCGCAAATACATACTCTTGCCCAATGCCTCTCAGAAAAACCAGAAACCTTTCGGTGCGAGAGACGATAACCGCAAGCACTATCTGTCGTCAGACGAAGCGCCCGTGGAGCTTGGTACTACCGTTAAACTACTCTACGAGCAGGCCGACGGCACCTTTACCACACAGTTTCCTCCGGGCATCACCATCGGTTTCTTCCTCATGCCCGATGCTTACAATCCATCATGGAAGATAAGTGGCAGCTGGACATCACAGGTAAATGGCCAATACAACTGCATCGACTATACACAGCAGCCAAGCATCTCTACCATTCAGACAAAGAACCTGAACAAGGGTAACTATACGGTAAGCAACTCATACTGGCGCTACTCCAACTCTGAATGGAACAGCAATGCGGGAGTCAAGACCAACGGCAATTCTGCTTTCGTGCGCTTTCAGGATGCCGAAGGCAACATGTACTACGGCATCGAGGATGGTGTAGACTTCAACTTCGGCGACTTCGCTTTCATGATATCGGCATCGCCAAACTGCGCCATCAAAGACGAAAAGGTGCGCAACATTGACGAGGAATACATCGACGTAACGGAACTCGACTACGCTTCCACTTCGTCGGAGACATTCCTCTTCGAGGATGTCTGGCCCACGGGAGGTGACTACGACTTGAACGATGTCATCATCGAGCACAAGCGCACCATCACTTACAACGGTTTCAACTGGGTCAAATCTATCGTCGACGAGTTCACACCTGTGCAACCGGCCGGGTCTGCCACAAACGTCAACGCTTTCGCAGTACGCTATCCCACTGGGAACAATGCACAGGTCAAGTACACGACACAGCTCTCCTCAGGCATAACACAGGAGTCTGGCACCAATGCTTACATTGTATTCTCAAACACTATGGCATCGCGCAATAAGCCGGCTACCATCACCCGCACCTACACGCCCGCTGAAAACTTCCTCGTATCGAACGTCACAACGCTTACGGGAAATAAAGATTACTATCCTTTCGTTATCTCGCAATATAGTCATAACAGCGATTTGGGACGCACAGAGGTTCATCTCATCGGAGGCAAGCCCACATCGCTGGCCAACACGATGGTGGCAAACTCATACTACGCCACACAGTTCGTCAACGAAGATGGCTCCTATCCTTTCGCCATCAACATCCCAATAGTAGGCTTCAAACCGGCTGCCGAGAAACAACCAATCGGCAATGCCTATCCCAAATTCCTCCTCTGGAGAAAGTCGAACGGCAAGAACAACGGCAACTGGTATAAATAAAAAACATATTATTCCCACTCCAATTATCCCGGGCTCACGTAGATATACAGCGTAAGCCCGGGATAATTTATATCATAGCTTTATTGAATTTTCACCCCAAAATCACACAAACATTTGGTGGAAATGGGCAAAATACAGCAAAAACATTTGGTGGAAACAGGCAAAATGCAGCAAAAACATTTGGTGGGAAAGGATTTTTAGGCTCCATTTGTCACGCTAAAGAAACAATAAACATCATGGAACAAACTTTATACCCACATATTTTCTAAAACCGCCACAACAACGAACAGTTGTCACGGCTACGGCTTATAATTGTTGTTAATAAATGAAGAAAAAGCGGGAAAGAAGTAAATTATGTGGAAAAATTGTGCTAAATTTGCACGCAATAATTTTTAAAGCATAAATAAATATATGTCATCTTTTATTGCAGATAAAATCGTAATGGACGGCTTGACATACGATGACGTCCTGTTAATCCCCGCTTATTCAGAAGTACTGCCCAAGACAGTAGAGTTGCGAACACGTTTTTCTCGTAACATCGAGTTGAACATACCTTTCGTAACGGCGGCGATGGACACGGTGACCGAGTCGCAGATGGCCATTGCCATTGCCCGCGAGGGAGGTATCGGAGTCATTCACAAAAATATGACCATCGAAGATCAGGCACGCCACGTGGCGATAGTGAAACGCGCCGAGAACGGCATGATATACGACCCTGTGACAATACGCCGCGGCAAGACGGTGAAAGATGCACTTGACATGATGGCCGAATTTCACATCGGAGGCATACCTGTGGTCGACGAAGACAACAAGCTGGTGGGCATCGTGACCAACCGCGACCTGCGCTTCGAGCGTCATCTCGACAGGAAAATCGACGAAGTAATGACCTGCGAGAACCTTGTCACCACGACCCAGCAGACCGATTTGACCGCCGCAGCCCAGATACTGCAAGAAAACAAGATTGAGAAACTGCCGGTAGTGGACAAGAACAATCACTTGGTGGGCCTGATCACATATAAGGACATAACCAAAGCAAAAGACAAGCCGATGGCCTGCAAAGACAGCAAAGGCCGTCTGCGCGTGGCCGCGGGTGTGGGAGTAACCGCCGACACGCTCGAGCGCATGCAGGCTCTCGTCGACGCGGGAGCCGATGCCATCGTCATCGACACGGCTCACGGACACTCGAAATATGTGATAGAAAAGCTCGTGGAAGCGAAAAAAGCATTTCCGCAAGTGGATATTGTAGTGGGTAACGTGGCCACAGGTGAGGCCGCCCGTCTGCTTGTAGACAACGGAGCCGACGCCGTGAAGGTGGGCATCGGTCCCGGTTCCATCTGCACCACACGTGTCGTTGCCGGTGTGGGAGTACCACAGCTGAGTGCCGTATACGATGTTTACAACGCACTGAAAGGCACCGGCGTGCCCCTCATCGCCGATGGCGGACTGCGATACTCGGGCGATGTGGTCAAGGCATTGGCTGCCGGCGGCAGCTCTGTGATGATAGGTTCGCTCGTGGCCGGAACGGAAGAAAGTCCCGGAGAGACGATTATCTTCAACGGCCGTAAGTTCAAGAGCTATCGCGGAATGGGCTCCCTCGAAGCCATGGAACAGAAAAACGGTTCGAAAGACCGCTACTTCCAAGGCGACACCAAAGAGGCCAAGAAGCTCGTTCCCGAGGGTATTGCCGGACGCGTGCCCTACAAAGGCACCGTGCAGGAGGTTATTTACCAGATGGTAGGCGGCCTGCGTTCGGGCATGGGATACTGCGGAGCGGAGACCATCGAGAAACTGCACAACGCCAAATTCACACGAATAACAAACGCGGGAGTAATGGAAAGCCATCCGCACGACATTGCAATAACAAGCGAGGCTCCCAACTACTCGCGTCCAAATGACTAATATAAAATATGAAAAAGATTAAACTGCTGATTGCCGCGGCTCTCATCGCACAAAGTTCCGCTTTCGCACAGAGCGACCCCACGGTGATGACGATAAACGGACAGCCTGTGTCGCGGTCGGAATTTGAATATTCTTACAACAAGAATAACACCGGCGGCGTGATAGACAAGAAAACGGTAGATGAATATGTCGACCTGTTCATCAACTACAAGCTCAAGGTGGCGGCCGCGCTCGACGCGCGACTCGACACGCTGACCTCGTTCAAGAAAGAGTTTGCCCAGTATCGTGACCAGCAAGTTCGCCCCACACTGATTACAAATGATGACGTGGAACGCGAGGCAAAAAAGATTTACGACACGACAAAGGCGAATATCGGAGAAGACGGATTGATACTTCCGGCTCACATTTTCCTAATGGTGGGCCAGAAAGCTCCGCAAGAAGATATCGACAAGGCAAAGGTGCGCATCGACTCGATATACGGCGCATTGAAAGCCGGTGCCGACTTCGCCGACCTCGCACGCCGCCTGTCGCAAGACCCCGGCTCGGCACGCAACGACGGAGAGCTGCCGTGGATAAGCCGCAACCAGACTCTCAAAGAGTTTGAAGACGTGGCTTTCAAGTTGAGCCCCGGCGAGATGAGCGCGCCGTTTCTTTCACCCGCAGGCTATCATATAGTGCTGATGAAAGAGCGCAAACAGCTTGAGCCCTACGACTCGCTGCGCTCCAACATAATGACATTCATCGAGCAGCGCAAACTGCGCGAGGGTATAATCAACCGCAAACTCGACACCCTCGCCTTGGCGGCAAACATGTCGAAAGAAGACTATATGACCCGCAGGGCCGACTCACTGAGAGCTGCCGATCCGGAGATGGACAACCTTATAAAGGAATATCACGACGGCCTGCTGCTTTACGAGATAAGCAATCGCCACGTGTGGGACAAGGCCGCAAAGGACGAAGAGGGACTGAAAGCGTTTTTTGAAAAGAACAAAAGCAAATACGCTTGGGACGCCCCGAGATTTAAGGGCATGGCATATCACGTGAAAACGAAGAGCGACGTGAAAGCGGTAAAGAACAGCGTCAAGAAAGTTCCGTTCACCGATTGGGCGGAAACACTGCGCAAGACATTCAACAACGACTCCACGATACGCATCCGCGTAGAGAAAGGTATCTTCAAAAAAGGCGACAACACACTGGTAGACCGGGAGGTGTTCAAACAGAAAGTGAACGTGGCCCCGATGAAAGACTATCCCTTTGACGCCACTTTCGGCAAGATATTGAAGAACGGTCCGGAAGAATATACCGACGTGCGCGGGCTCGTCACCGCCGACTATCAAGACAAACTTGAAAAGGAATGGGTGGAAGAGCTGCGCAAGAAGTATAGCGTGACCGTAGACAAGGAAGTGTTGAAGACCGTAAATAACCATTAATCGGATTTTGATGAGGAGAATAGCAAACATCTGCCGCATGGCACTTGCGCTGCCGTTTATGGCCGCAATGCCGGCCATGGCGCAAACAAACGAAGACAACACCGGACAAACAGACAGGAAAGGTGTGATAGACGAGGTTGTCTGGGTTGTCGGCGACGAAGCCATTCTGAGGTCGGACGTTGAGACGATGAGACAACAAATGCAGGAAGAAGGCGTGCGTTGGACAAGAGACCCGGACTGTATGGTGCCGGAACAACTTGCCGTACAAAAACTCTTTCTCCATCAAGCGGCAATAGACAGTATTGAAGTCACAGAGTCTGAAATATCATCCTCAATAGACAGATATATCGATTATTGGATCAGCGAAATCGGCTCACGCGAGAAATTGGAGGAATACAAGAAAGCAAGTATCACCCAGTTGAGAGCCGAGATGCACGACCCCTGCCGCGACAGGCTCATCATCGAGCGCATGAGGGAGACTTTGGTGAAAGACATAAAAGTGTCTCCGGCCGAAGTGCGCCGGTATTTCAAAGACATGCCGGCCGACAGCCTGCCATACATCCCGGTAGAAGTGGAAGTGCAAATCATAACCCACACCCCCGAAATAGAGCAAGAAGAGATCAACAGAGTAAAGAACGAACTGCGCGATTACACCGAGCGCATAACCAAAGGCGAATCTTCGTTCTCCACACTCGCACGTCTATACTCCGAAGATCCGGGCAGCGCACGCTACGGCGGAGAACTCGATTATGCCGGTCGTGGCACTTTCGACCCGGCTTTCGCAGCCGTGGCATTCAACCTGACCGACCCGAAGAAAATATCGAAAATAGTGGAATCGGAGTTCGGATACCACATCATACAACTCATAGACAAGCGCGGCGACAAGATAAAAGTACGTCACATTCTAAAAAAGCCGATAGTGTCGGACAGCACGGTGACCGTGGCTTTAAACCGTCTCGACTCCATTCGCACGGATATCAACGACAACAAATTCACTTTCGAACAGGCCGCATCTGTAATATCCGACGACAAAGACACACGAAGCAACCACGGGCTCATGGCCAAAACAATAGAAAGAGGATTGCACACATCCAAGTTTCAAATGCAGGATTTGCCTCCTGAGATTGGCCGGATAATCGACACGATGCAGGTGGGAGCAATCTCCCAACCGTTCAAGATGACAAACAACCGCGGAAAAACAGTATGCGCGATAGTGAAGCTGAAGAACAGAATAGACGGCCACAAGGCAACCGTCACGGAAGATTTCCAAGTGTTGAAAAATCTCGTTCTCGCCAAACGCAGAGAACAGAAAATACACGATTGGGTGGTAGACAAAATCAAAAACACTTACGTGAGGGTTAACGATAAATACAAGAACTGCGATTTTGAATATCAAGGTTGGATTAAATGACAATCAAAAGAAACGCATACATACAGACAAACGGGCATAGACTCACTTTTATCGTGGCTCTATGCCTGTTTGGACTATGTGCCGCCGGAGCGATGCTCGGTCCCAAACAACCGGTGCGCAAGACGCAGGCAAGCGCAGGCAAGCGGCAAGCCGAAGCAGAAAAGAACCGTGTATATCTCGTTCACGCCGACGAATTGCGATATGACATATATAAAAACGCCGAGGCACAGATACTCACCGGCAACGTGGCTTTCCGCCACAACGGAGCCACGATGTACTGCGACAGCGCGTACTTCTATGAAATGTCAAACTCGTTCAAGGCATTCGGCCACGTGAAGATGTTTCAGGGAGACACTCTTTCACTGTTCAGCGACTACGCCTATTACGACGGTAACGAGCAAATGGCCGAGGCAAGGTATAACGTGATACTGAGAAACAGAAAATCGACACTTTACACCGACAGTCTGAACTACGACCGCCTGTACAACATCGGATACTTTTTCGACGGAGGAAAACTTGTGGACCAGAACAACACACTGACATCCGACTGGGG
The DNA here is from genome assembly GCA_017623155.1 of Prevotella sp. Taxonomy (GTDB): domain Bacteria; phylum Bacteroidota; class Bacteroidia; order Bacteroidales; family Bacteroidaceae; genus Prevotella. The sequence goes on from JAGAPR010000076.1 coordinate 28,988, forward strand.
TGAATACCATACAGACAACAAAGAAGCTATATTCAACTATAATGTGAAACTGCGCGGAAACAATTTCATTCTAACCTCAGACACATTATACTATAACACAAGCACATCAATGGCACATGCCGTAGGCCCGTCGAACATCACCTCCGGAAACAGCAAGATATACACGGAAGACGGCTATTACGACACAAAACGGGAGAAATCGCAACTGTTCGGGCGGTCTGTTGTCAGCAACAACGGCAAGATTATCATCGGCGACAGTGTATACTACAACAGTAATAGCGGTACGAGCGAGGCTTTCATGAACGTCGTTTACACCGATACCGTAAACAAAAACAAGCTCACCTGCGACTACTGTTTCTATGACGAGCAAACAGGATACGGCATGGCAACGAAGAAAGCGGTGGCGATGGACTTCTCGCAAAAGGACACGCTCTACGTTCATGCCGACACTTTCAAAATCTATACTTACGACATCAATACCGACTCCGTATACCGAGTGGCACATGCATACAATAAAGTGCGCGCTTACAGGACAGACGTTCAAGCCGTATGCGACTCGCTTGTATACAACAGTAAGGACTCTTGCATGACCATGTATCGCGATCCAATCGTGTGGAACGGCAACCAACAGTTACTCGGTGAGAAGATTGAAGTATACATGAAAGACTCCACTATCAACCGTGCGCACGTCATCAATCAGGCCTTATCCGTGGAATTGATGCACGACTCCGTTCACTTCAACCAACTGGCATCCACCGAAATGTTCGCATATTTCAACAAAGGCGAGATATACGAGGCCGAAGCGATAGACAACGTTCTGGCCATCTATCATCCCATAGACGACAGCGACAGTTCACTGATAGCCATGAACTATATGGAAACGACCCGTATCAGAATGTTTCTCGAAAACAGAAGACTGAAAAGGATATGGGCACCGAAAGCCAACGGAGTGTTTTATCCGATGACACAAATTCCACCCGAGAAAAAATATCTGCCAAACTACGCATGGTTCGACTATATACGGCCGCTCGACAAAAATGACATTTTCAACTGGCGAGGCAAGAAAGCGGGCACGGAACTGAAAAAGGTGAAACGCCGCACGGCTCCCATACCCAAACTCCCCGAACAGAATAATGCCACAAACGGCAACAACGAGACAGCGCAATGACATTGTTTTACACACGACGCCCACGCCGTTTCAATCACAGGCTGATATATTCCGACGAGCGACAGACACGACTGAAAAAGATGGAAGAGCAGGCAAAACGCGATATACACGAGCCGCATGCACACGAGCATCTCCGAGGTGCATTTTCCAAGTCGGTCAAGCATCTGCACGACAAAAAAGAGAAAGCGGGCAATGCCGTCCCGGCCATGCGACCATTCACTGGCTTCACTGTCATCGCCGCACTGCTTCTAATTGTATATTGGCTGTTGACAGGCCGATTAATATAACCCTATCCCCCTCCTATCATGAGCGATGTAATACAACTGCTACCCGACTCGGTAGCCAACCAGATTGCAGCCGGAGAAGTAATCCAACGTCCGGCATCGGTAATAAAGGAACTCGTGGAAAACGCCGTCGATGCCGGAGCACACTGCATCAAGGTTCTCGTCACGGATGCCGGCAGAACATCGATACAGGTAATCGATGACGGACACGGCATGACAGACACGGATGCCCGATTGGCATTCGAACGCCATGCCACATCCAAGATACGAAATGCCGACGATCTCTTCGCGCTACGCACAATGGGATTTCGCGGCGAAGCCCTTGCCTCCATCGCCGCCGTGGCCAAGGTGGAACTTAAAACACGCCTTGAAGGCAACGAGATTGGCACAAGCATATCGATAGCAGGGAGCAAAGTGACAAACCAAGAGCCGGTATCATGCCCGGTGGGCTGTAACTTCACCATCGAGAATTTGTTTTATAACGTTCCGGCACGCCGAAAATTCCTCAAAACAAACGCCACAGAACTTAATAACATCATGACCGCTTTCGAGCGGATAGTGCTCGTATATCCGGATATAAATTTCATCATATACAGCAACGGCACGGAACTGCTGAACTTACGCGCCGGAAGCCTGCACCAACGCATATCCGACGTTTTCGGTAAACGCTTCAATCAAGACATACTGCCACTGAAAGTAGACACCGCAATATGCAACATAAGCGGATTTGTGGGCAAGCCCGATGCCGCAAGACGCAAAGGAGCACACGAATACTTCTTCGTAAACGGCAGATACATGAAACACCCCTACTTTCACAAAGCGGTCGTAAGCGCATTCGACAGACTCATCCCTATGGGGATGCACGTTCCATATTTCATCTATTTCGACATCAATCCGGCCGACATAGACGTCAACATACATCCCACCAAGACAGAAATAAAATTCGAGAACGAGCAAGCCATCTGGCAAATACTCACGGCTGCCGTGAAAGATGCCATCGGGAAATTCTGCGAAGTGCCTTCAATCGACTTCGACACCGAAGGGAAACCCGACATTCCAATATTCGACCCGGCACAAGACGTGACCATCCCCACAACGTCTTTCAATCCATCATACAATCCGTTCAAATCGACATCGCACCAGTCTTCCGCACCCGCCGGATGGCAACGACTCTACGATGAGCCTTCCGCCCGGTTTGAAGACACGATAGTGGCAAGCCGTCATGAGCAACTGCCCATGTTCGACATGCCCGACACCATCGACGAAAACACCGCTGCCGGCAAGCTCCTGATAGAAGACAAATCGCCCGCACACTATCAATACAAAGGCAAATATATCATGACTGCCGTAAAATCAGGGCTCATGGTCATCGACCAGCATCGCGCCGACATGCGCATTCGCTATGAGAAATATCTGTCGTCGATACGCTCACGCACATCCGCCGGCACACAACGGGTACTATTCCCCGAAATTGTCAAGTTCTCACCCTCGGAAGGCATCATGCTGCGCAAAATCATGCCCGAACTCACCGACATGGGCTTCGACCTTGCCGACATGGGACATGACTGCTATGCCGTCAACGGTGTTCCATCCGATATAGACGGCCTAAACTTCGTCACCCTGCTGACAAGCATAGTCAACGATGCCACGGAAAAAAGCAACGACTCCACCGATGAGATTAACAAGTCGCTCGCCCTAAGCATGGCACGCAGCACAGCCATACCGCAAGGCCAGATTTTAGACAACAACGAGATGGAAAATATCGTCAACGGACTCTTCTCCTGTTCGAACGTAAACTATACTCCCGACGGCAAAACGATAATAGGCATATTACGCCAAACGGAGATAGAAAAATTGCTTAATTAACATTAATATAAGCACATATAACGCCCACATTTTGAAAAAATTACATTCAAAGGCATAAAAAAGATAGAAAAACGTAATTTTTCTTACGATTTTGTTGTCTGTTAAAAATTTATTATATACTTTTGCACTACAATTCATCAAAGCGCATAATTATTAAGTAATTAAATATAGGTATGAAAAAGTTATTAATCGCGCTGGCATTTGCCGGCATTTCCACAGCCTCTATGGCTCAGGAGAATGAAACTGTACCGACAGAGAAATACAGTGTCGCTACAAATTCATTCTGGAGTAATTGGTTTGTTCAGGCTAACGTAGCCGGTTCTGCATTCTATTGCAATGAGGAAGTAGGCTTAAATCTGAGCAAGAGTCCTTTCAAAGGTTTCCGCAACAACCTCGGTTTCTCAGTAGCCGTTGGTAAATGGTTTACTCCCGGCCTCGGTCTCCGTACAAAGTTCAACGGTGTATGGGGTCGTACCGTGGTAGGTGAAGACAAGAAAGAGAACGCAAACAAGTATTGGACATTGAACGAGCAGGTGCTCTTCAACTTGAGCAATATGCTTTGCGGTTACAGTGAGACACGCGTTTGGAACTTCATTCCGTATATCGGTGGTGGTGTTGCCCGCAACATGAGCGCCGACACATACGCAATGGGTCTGGGTGCAGGTATCCTCAACACATTCCGTTTGACAGACAAGTTGGCAGCCAACCTCGAAGTTGGTTACGGCATCTACGAGCCTGACTTCAGCGGCATCGCAGAAGGCGGTTCTACAAGAGGCGGTATCAACAAACTGAAGAACAAGGATCATCAGTTCACAGTCGAAGTAGGTTTGACATACAACCTTGGCAAGGCTAAGTGGAACAAGACTCCCGACGTAGACGCTATCCACGCTCTCTCACAGGGCCAGATTGACGCTCTCAACGCACAGCTCGCTGATTCTCAGGACGAAAATGCCAAGTTGAAGAACATGCTCAACGAAGCAAACAAGAAAGCTGCTGCCACACAGCAGGGTCAGACCGTCAAGGAAGTTGTTGCAGCTCCGGTTTCTGTATTCTTCAACATCGGTAAGTCTAACATCGCTTCAAGAAAAGACCTCCAGAACGTTAAGGCACTCGTTGAGGTTGCCAAGGCAAACAACTCTAAGCTGGTTGTTACAGGTTATGCAGACAGCAAGACCGGTAGCGCAGCATTCAACCAGAAGTTGAGCGAGAAGCGTGCTAACACCGTAGCCAACGAGCTCGTGAAGATGGGTGTAAACCGCGACAACATCGAAGTTGTAGGCGCAGGTGGCGTAAACGTACTGTCTCCGGTATCTTACAACCGTCGTGCTACTGTCACACTGAAATAATAAGAACAATATCTTCAAAAGATAGGAAAAAGGGTGATGAGATTTTCTCGTCACCCTTTATTATTTTCATTCCACGGTATTTATCGTTACTTACAAATAAAATGTTTTTGTCGCTTACTCACGAACAAAAACGCTTTATTCCGCAATATTGCTGTCCGGTAAATAATAACAAATTGTTCTTCATGTGTTATTCCCCCTTTTGTTTGCCGGAAACAATGGAAACAAAGGGGACAAAGAAAAATGTCCACAACAAAATATCGCATACAGAAAGCGACAATCAAATGTTCGAAAGTATATAATCTTCGCTTACCTGTCTCTGCTTGCCCAAATGCTGTTGAACAACAGTATAGTCTACTTCCGGCGGCAAGGAATTAAAATCCCTTACTTTCCTGTCAGTAAGCTGCAAACGCATTAACAAATCATTAACCTTGGACGAATTCGTTTCAACGACAAAAAAACTTCTGCGACAAATAACCGAGAAAACACATCCATGAAACGTACTCGTAAAAACATATCTCGCATGAAACATCACGTTTAACCATTCCATAGGGTCAAGCACCGGATTTTCATCGGCCCAGTCGCTATACGAACCCGTATATACAATCTTACAATCATGAGCGGCCGCAAATTCTCTTATTCCCTTTATCGTCTCTGCATTCAAGCCGTATGAATAAACGACAATATAATTTCCGCGGGTATTCCCTGATTTATAAGGAGTGAAATCGGCAAGGAATGTCGGGTCGAGACATTCCGTAACCTCACGAGAGGAAAATATCTTTATGAATTTCTTTGTCCTGTCATCTCTTGCGGAAATGGCTTGATAATTATTGTTCAGAGCCCATGCGGCCATCAGTGCCTTACACGGGGATTTAAAACAAATCTTCATGCCAAGTTCACCTGAGCACGGCGCGTATGCTATCTTTCTGGGAGAATTAAGTCTATATCCCCAGAATATGGGATTTGCCCCGTAACTTCTGAGATTCCATATCTCATCACTTCCATATATAATGGCATCATACTTTTTTTCTGACGACTCATGCAGCAAGCGATGACAATCTGCCAACACTTTCTCATACTCTCTCCACCATTCATTGGCGGCAGTGTCTGCCATCACCACGGATTTATATCGTATGCCTGTATTTACGATATATGCCTCAAAACCATGAGTTTCCAAAAACATCTGCATTGCCAACGCTTGAAGGAAAGCACCGTTGTTCCATGCTTTATGATAAGTTACAATACCTATTTTCTTCATTCTCCTTTGCATAGATGTAATAAGACAAATATTTTTTTTATTCCCTTCCGGATTTTTTTAAGCCCGCCTCGTTTTGATTTATCTTTCACGTCTGCCGTATATTTGCGATAGGCGGCTTCAAACCCTGTTTCCACGTAGTCTTTTTCAAATTCATCACTCAAAGGGTTTAACTCGGCAGGATGCTGTAATTGGGGTTGCATGCAGTCAGCCACTTCGGCCGGTATCACCACAAGCCTGTCTCTTATCGCATCAAATATTTCCCGGCCTTTCTCTGTGTTTACCAATACGAGAGACACGCCCTTGCCGTCTTTGTTGATTTTTCTGTCGGTTTTCTGCCAGCCCCAGAAGTCGGCAAGCGTTATGTCGCTTGGCCGCTGCAAGTTGGTAAAATGACATGAGCCGCAACTTTTGCGCAACATGATATGCTTATAATATAAATCCGAAAAACTCATTGCTCGCCATTTATTAAAATTCAAACGTCTCGTAATGGGTACGCCAGCCATACTTCTTGTCTCTGAAGTTGACAACGCTTACCCGTGCCCCCTGCTTTTTCTCTATGTATTCAATATAGTCGCGCCAGACAAACGGACCGGGAACTCCATGACACACAATGTCTATCAGCAAAAGATTTTCCCGCAGCTTCTTTCCCACATAACTGTTGAGTGCTGCCGTCTGACATGGAGTGCCTGAAAAAAGCACCGTCAAGCCGTTTTTCAAATCCTGCCTTACCCGACTGAACACTCCGGTAAGATCGCTCTGCACATATTTGCTGCCTCTGAACTCATCCCGCTCTTCCTTGGTCGCGGCACGCTTGTGAACCACACGGAAATGGTCTTTATATCCTGCGCCATAAACGACTCCGCCGTTTTCGAGAACATAGTCGGATATGGCGACAAACACCGCACCGCTACGGCTCTTCATTATTTCATTCACGTCCCTGTGACGTGCGGCATACGCGTCGGGGATTGGCAAAGCCAACGACTTGTCATACTGATCGTTAAACGCACAAACCTTTTCACACAAGCCGCAATCAACACACTTTGTCTCATCCACCCTTGGATACAAAAAGCCCAAAGCGTCCGGCTCCATCGTTATGGCTTCGTGCGCACATATATCGGCACACGCCGTACATCCGCAACAATCGGCAGGATTTGTTATTTTTATCATTCTTCTTACGCTTCAATCTCACAAAAAATAAATATTATTCCCACACAAGCATATCCGTTGGTGAAAGTACAAAGATAGTATTATTTTTTGTCTTTTCAAATAAAACCGACAATAAAACTATCCGCACGACATTTTATTCATTTTTACCGTTTGATATTTAAAGCTTTTCTTCATTCTTTACAAAAAAAGTATTATCTTTGTCTCATAAAAAGCACAAAATAGAATTAACAATCCATTTCAACAACACATTAAACATTACAATCATGAAGAAAAAGAAATCAGCCTCATTGACTCTAATCGTCATTTTCATCCTCTCATGCCTGCCGTTAAGCGGTTGGAGCGAGACACCCGAGCAAAAAGAATTAAAGAAACAGTATGCCGAAGTAATCAAAAGAATAAAGAAAGAAAACAAAGTCAAAACCATCGACCTACGCAAAGCAAACGACGGGACTATATGGTTTGTCGCCGACAACTCATACAGTCTGGCCATGTTCAACTCGGAGGGCAAACAGATAACCCCTTTCGAAGAAGGTAACAATTACTTCCATGACGTGCGTTACTACCCGGCCGCGGACAACGGATTTTCGGATGTTCCACAAAGGGGTTTCAACAGTACAACACAGACTTTTTTTGAAAACGGTTCTTTCAAGTTGTATCATCGTGCCCACAAGGCCGTGGTCGTGACGTTCGGCAACTACGGTCTATCTATTTACACTCCTGACGGAGAAAAGATACGCAGCATCGACGCTTTAAAAAATGAAGACAAAAATTACGCATTCCTTTCACATCGTACATATCCCGGCTATATCGTAACCGGATTTGGCGAAGAAATCAGCTGCTATGACAAGAAAACAAAAAAGCTCGTAATAGACGCCTACGTCAACGGGACACTAACGGGAATAGACAATAAGAACTCGAATTTGAGAACAAAAACACATTGGACCCGAAACAATGTAGCCACCGAATTGGGAATATTTGAAACAGCTTCAAAATTTAATTACGGAGGAATATACACCATCGATGGCAAGACAATAGCCGACTCCATCATAGGCTACTCGATATCGGAAGACCAATATTGCATTTACACACGCAATAAAGACGGAGTAAACACCAGCGGAGTAATAAAACTCGACGACCCCTCATTTAATATCCCGTGCATGTTCGCACAAATAATCCACTCCAAAAACAAGTGGTTGGTAAAAAAAAGCAGCATAGACCCGCTGACGGAATACAACCCGAAAGCCCTTTACGCCACAGAGTTCCGTGACGACGGCGAGAAATACTACAACCAAGAAAAATGGCAGGAGGTTATCGACTTCTACTCCACAAAAGGATTAGACAAGCCGTGGGCTCTGTTTTTCACGGGAATGGCACTCTTTCAAAAGGCCTATCATGAGGGCCTGATATATAAAACCTCGTTCCAAAGCAATATCGAAAAGAATGATTATGGCTTCTTCACAAACAAATGGTATAAAGACTGCGCAAACATTCCCTATGAGCAAAACATAGGCATGTTCGAACAGGCCGCCACAATATTACAAGCATACACTGAGGCAGGAGACGACAGTATCTACATAAAAACAGCAAAGAGAATTCTAAAAGAAGCCGGCGAGCATAAAGAAAAAATGGAGAAAAACAGAAGTTCTTTCCGGGCTGCCATAAACAAATACGACCAACACAACGCCGCGCGAAAAGCAGCGTTGGAAGCCGAGCGCCAACAAAAGGCCGCAATGTGGGGAGCCATATTGGGAGCCGTATCGAACGCTCTGCAACAATCGCTTTCATCGGGTAGCGGCAGTGCCGCACGTACATCGGTAAGTAACGCAGGCTCGTATCGCAACTCTCCAAAAGCACAAGGCGCCACAGCAACGAACAAAGAAGACAACACAAACCGCAAAATATTCTTGAAAAATCAGATAATCGACTGGAAAAACAAGTTGAAGAAAGCCGAGGCTTCACGCAGTCAGGCATTGGACAACTATAACAAAAACCCGACCCACGAGGCCAAAAGGGTTGTGGAATCGAAAGAGAACACCGTAAACGAATGCCTTAACATGATCAGGCAATACGAAAGCGAATTGAACAGTCTGAAATAGAACGTCAAATAAATCAGCACTGATTTAAACAAGAGGGCGTATCAAAATGCAAAGGGGTGCATTTTGATACGCCTTCTAAAAAAGAAGTCTGTCAATGAAAAGTAAGCGGCATGCCATCGTTAGTCATTCCCTCGGCAGAGATTGCCAGTCGCTTGCATGTAGAGTTATTGTATAGCTCTATTGTGGCGCGGCCTTTCTTGTCCGTTTTCACGTTCGGATTCCAATAAAGTGTCCGTCTGTAATCCTCCATCGGCGGCAATACGCTGTAATCAGGCATCTCGAAAGTCTCCGGCTTATTATAAGCATTGAAGTGTGTTTTACGTTGTCCTTTGTTCTTCACCCGCATCGAGTGGTGGCTATAAAGGAATACTGTCACGGGATCAAAATCCTCAAGATTTTTCACGTCTATGTATCTTCTCCATATTATGGGATCTTCCGATATGTATACGGATTTGTAATCTTCCAAATCTTCAAAAAACATTCCTATCTCTTCCCGTTTTGCTTTTTGCTCGTTGAATTCTTTCAATTTATCTTTATCCAGATTTAAATCTGTTATGGTTTTGACTAACGAGTTGTCTATGTATGTCTCTACACTGAGCGGACATTGGCTTATCGTATAAAAAACGTTATCGAGTACCCAGACGATGGGACGGTTTTTATAAAACATGCCATCATTGTGGATGAAATCCTGTCGCATCAGCTCGATGTTAGGAACAAAATCCCTTATACCTGTTTCCAAGTCATATCTTACTAACGGATAGTGGTCAAAACTGCCGGTGGAACCTGTGAAAAAGCCATTTATGTTTTTCAACCAATCAAGGAGTTTTGGCACGTCTTCGCCTTTGTCGTGCATTTCGTCCAGTGCTTTGTCACAATCGTATCTCACGGAAGCGTAATATGCTCCGCGCTGTTCGTTTTCCCATCCTTCCCGTGCAAGTTCGAGAAGCCGGTGCCCTTTCACCTTTACCTCTTTTATAAGATGATTTCGCTTGTCAATTGGAATGTGTAGGTCTTCCGTGGTTTTATTTGCCGACAGCAATATACCATTGTCCGACAACGGCTGCCTTACCGTCTCGTAATATGAGAGGCGTCTTGCCACGGGTGAGAAGTTACGATCAATCATAATTCCGCATTTCATCGGTTTTCCGCTACGCGAGGTATTTAGCAACATAGTCCATTCACCTTCACAATCCGGAATCTTGAAAGCATAGAATCCAGATGAGTCGCTCACGCACCTACCGACAAAAGAAGCCCCGTCACGATTATACAGCGTCACGTCAATGTCTACACTGTCAACCCGTGTTTTCTGTTTCGTCTTCCTTAACCGTCCGTCCACATACAGGCCGTCTTCCATGGGATATACCTGTTTCCAAACCGTCTTTCCCGCCATCACCGGTATATCGTATCGCCTCCAACCTTGCACCATCATCAGCAAGTCTGCCGCACGGCGGTGCTCCTCGTCGTCGCTTTCGAGATAGTACTCCGGATTTCTGATAAATCCGTGCAGGTCTGACGACAACAACATCCACGTCGCGATATTCCCTTGCAAGCCGTTAATATCGGTATCGGCGTCGCGTATGGCGACGGATATGTCAGCCTCGGCTTCACTTGAAAGCGCCAGCGTTATTTTGTCGCATGGAGCAAATATGCTGTCTCTCTCCGAGATATTTATCCTGTCCGGAACTTTGTGCGGATATACAAATATCGAACGCTCGGCCACAATGTTGCACTGCTCGTCTATCAGTGCTATTTGATTCACGCCCGCCGTCATGTCTTTGAGCACTATGCCGAGAGTCGTGAGCCGCTCATTGCCGGGCAACACTTCAAAGGCATCCACCCTGCCGTCCTTAACAAGCAGCATTCCCAACGGCATGTCAAAATCTTTCGAACGGCTGACACAGACATATACGCTATCATCCTCCTGATATACACGCAACGCACATCCGCGATTTTCGGCAACAGGCATCCGGCTCTTTATTTCACGCCCTTTACCGTCTATAAGCGTCAGTGTCGCGGCCTCTTCGCCCGGAATACAGTCAAAGCATCCCCGACCCTCGCGCATCGTACTTACGTCAATCCTGTTACCGTCAGGCATTATCAGTTCGCCGGCGGCCTCAACGCTCTGCCCGTCACGCGTCGTGATGTCGAAAGCCACACGATTATTTACTCCTTTTACAAGATGGCCTCCCTCCGGAAAGAAGCGAACATTAAACCGGCCGGCCGCATCCCCCTCTGTCGCGACACGGTTGTCCGGCAGTCTGTTTGCTGGCTTGAATTCGTCTATCACCGGCCGTGAGTAGTCGCCATCCCGTCTCGGAGCGTTAAAGACAGGAAATACCCGCGAGAACACACCGGCCGCACCTTGATTGAGCATATACCTCGTGTATGCTATCACCTCGTAAAATCCACTTGTGAGCAGTCCGTCAAGTCTAATCGCTCCTGCCGCTCTTCCGTTTTCGATGCACAGCTTGTCTGTGGCAATAACGTCTCCCGACGGATTTATCAACTCCACATACAGCACCCGGCTCTGTACGTTATCTTCTGTAAATCCCGATTTCATCACGTAAGCCTTAAACCACATCGTCTCTCCTTGGAAATATCCCGTGTTGTCGAAATGCAGATAAACTTTCTCTTGCGGGAATGCTTGGTTGAACGCATCTATATCACGAACGAATTTCCGTAAAGAGTCTTCCATGGCGGCATTTGCCGAGCCGGTGAAGAAAAGCAGCAGAAAAAAAGATAACAAGATTCTCATCTCCATGTTATAGAACCATCTGAGCCATCGTAACTACCATCAACGGTATATGTTGCTTTTATAGACGGCTCATTTGCATTAGGTCTGCCAGAACTATAACAAAGATAAACATATCCACTTACACGTATTATATTATCCCAACCGACATATCCACTTGTATTATCTACACTTGTTACTAAAATATCATTAGCATCATACACAGATGAAGCAACTGATACATCATGAAATTTTCCATTGTCATCTTCATAATATTCAATATCACAATAACAAGTTATATAAGCTCCTTCTGTATGCTCATCAAATGAATATTCTCTTTTTTCACTCCTTGTCATGTTTCGCTTTTCTCCTTGCGATAAAATCCTTTTACCATTTTTTACCAATGAGCATAAAGGATATCGCCCTTTGATTTTTGCAGCTGATTTTAAAAAGAGTTCAATTTCATTCATATCTATTTCATTAAGATTATTTACAAGTGCCGCATCATTTAGTTCTATATTCATGCCATATTCTTCAGCCAAAGAAAATATTTGCTGCTTTACTGTTTCTAACCGTTCATTATTATTGTCAGTTTCTAAGTCACTTGAACATCCAAATACGAAACCTACTGATAACATCATAACTGTAATTCTCAGTTGTTTAAAGATTTTTTTACTCATAATTGTTTTTATTAAAGTGTTTATAAAATTGTGATTATACCGATTACACTAGTACCATTGTATATTCCCATCATCAATGGAAAATATTCGTTCCTCAGTACCGGCGGTTAAATCATGTAAAATATATAATGCTCCGGAACAAACATTATCAAATGTTATAACATTGTCATTGGCAATCTTCGTTTCTATTGGAACTTGATACCCTTTATCAAAATATTCCAATCTGTATAAATGCCCCTTTTCAACATGGTTATCATCATTACGTGGCATTAACCGGATTTCATCAACACTTACCGATTGCCCCATATCAACACCAATCCATGCACCACGGGAATGTATACTTTCATAATATGTTATATTCTTTTTATCAAATGCATTGTTCACTTTCCTTTTGTTGTAACGCATATCATCACATAAAGGCTCTTTAAATACTAATTCTTTACCATTTTTGAAAAAACTTATTTCCGCAATATTGCCTTTGCTTCCATTAGGTGCTTTATATCTCCAATATCTATATTTACGGTTATTGTCATTTATTTTAATAGAATTATACCATAATGACGGTATACTGTCAATACTCGCAAATTTCACAGCATTATTAAATACAATAGAATCAGACGCTTCAATTAATCCTCCAACAGTAGAACCAGCAAAATCATATATTCTACCAAATATGGGATACTTCCTATCAATTGTTATTGTTATCTTTTTTTCTTTATTTGATTCAAAATACTTTATTCTACCATTTCTTTCTATCAAAAACGGATTTCCACATGGTATTGCACCATTCCGGCCCCAATAAACAGGCATATATAAAATATCACGTCCTAAATGTTTAAATGTAGCTTCAAGGTTTGGGCTAACAATAGCATGATCTATTGCTATCCAATTTTCATTATTGAACACAGACAAATAGACTAAATGCCTGTTTTGTAAAGTTTTTGATAACTTTATAGTCAAAGTTGTACCCTTAAAATATTCATTAGACACATCTTTTATAAATGGGTTAGCAAGAGTTTGCGGAAGTGGCTCATTCCATTTTTCATTAAGTGCGGCAGCACTTTCCGGCTGATAAGCAAATGTCAATCTATATACTTTTGCCATTTTTTCTCCATACCTATCATATCTACCGGGATAACTGTCACTGCCTAAAAAAAGGAATGTTTTGTCCTGTATTGTCTCGTATAACATTCCAACTATGATTACGAGCCTTATTCGGCCATTGTGGAGTAAAATCATAACTTACTGGAATTCCGCAAGCGCGCATTATATAAGTATTAAGTTTTGCATAACTACTGCATTCTCCCATATGCATACTCAATAAAGAAGATATGGGCAATTCTAAGTCTATTTTTGGTAAAGCTTTATCATCAACATGAAATCCGAATTTTTTTATACCATCACATATACGATAAGCAGCCCAAAAAGCAGAATAACGTCTTTCATCACAACCGTTTTCTTTTATTGCGTATTTATAAAATAAATTTCTCAGTTCATTGCGCCATTCTTCATAATGCTCATTCCCGACGCGATAAGGTAAAAGATATTCACAGAATTCTTCAAAAGATAAATGTTGTGCCCATTTTCCTTTACGCCAATTGGTAAAAGCCATTTCTATATTAGATATTAAAGTTTTAGCAGTAATAATATCCTTATCATAAACTTTTTCTTTACCAACATCAAGATTTCCCATTTCATGATATATACACTGATAATGAGTAATACTTTTAGGATAATTATATTCTTTACCTACTTTTTTTACTTTTAAATAGTACTCATTAAGTATTGGACTTTCATAAGAATAATGATATTTCATATTCTTAACAAGAAACTTTGCGGCATTTATTTTCTCTGAATCGCCTAATGCAACATAATGAGAAATTACTTCTTGTCCAATATCATTTTTAGCTGATATTCTTTTATCTGCTTTTATTTGATACGACTTGTTGTCCGCTCTATTTAAACCAACAAACAACAAATTAGCACATAAAAAAATTAATAAGTTTTTTTTCATGGTCTTCTTTTTTTATTACAGGTTACAAAAATACTGATTTTTTATTACACTCCAAATATTTTAACAAAAAAAATAATTACTACTTTAATTATAATGAAGTTTTAATGAAGTTTTATTTGATTATTCGTGAAACGAAGAATTGTATTTCTTTTTATTAATATATTGTTGTGCTTTCTCTTTTATATTATCAATTTGCAATGAAGGGATTTTTATTCTCTTATTTATTATTTCCTCGGCCTTAGCAATTGCTTGTTTTTGTTTTCTTTGATGAATTAAAACTTTTAATTGTCTGTCAAGTGGAATAAAACGATTGGGACACATGTAATGTGCTTTTTGGTAATTTTCTAATGCAAAGTTACTACAAAAAAGTGAAATGCGGAAAGATATAGTGATAGAATTGAGTTACAAGGGTTTTGGTTGAAGTGGCGATAATCCGTGAAGCCATTACAATCCCTGCCGAAGCCAAATCCTGACGCCGCTACGTTACT
>JAGAPR010000077.1 GCA_017623155.1 Prevotella sp.
CGCAGCGCCCAGGCAGCGCAGCAGCCAGCGCCAGCGGGCAGGCCAGCACCCACGCCACGCGGCGCACCCCGGCAGCGCAGCCCACGCCAGCAGGCGAGCCAGCACCCGCGCCACACGCAGCACCCAGGCAATGCAGGAGCAAGCACCAGCGGGCGGGAACCGCACATGACGCAGGCACATCCATGATGCAATCCCTTCGGGATTGCTCTTATTGCGCAACGCGCTTTGTTGCGTATGTGTGTGCGAGCATCAGGGGCACCCCTTCGGGGTGCCTCATGCGCCCGAATGAAATGCGCGCGTTGCGTTTCGCGCGAACGTTTTAATAGGTACTGTGAGCGCCCCGCGTCCCCCGTGCGGTTGTCCGCGACCCAAAATCGGCTTAGTTTTTTGCAAATTTTTATTGATTTCATTCACCTACCACGGGTGATATAGGGAAACAAAAAAGCCCGCGTTTTCTCGCAAGCATATAATGTAGGAATCCAAATAAAAAACGCCGTCCTCGTTTCATCGTGAGGACGGTAAGAAAATGAAATGCTTTAGTTATTATATTTCACCCGAGCTTGATATTTATAAACCTGAAAAATCCTCGGTTATCTTTTTTATTTCCTCCTGTTTTTTTGCTTCTTCCCTTGCAAGATATTCCGTTTCTATTTCTACAAACCATCTACTTGAATCTGTTAATCCGTAGTGCAAAGAAACGCTTCCATCATAATCATCATCTTCTAATGGAATGGATCTTTCGAGATATGTCGCAGTTCCTTCTGCTCCTAACCACACATTGCAGATGTATCTGTATTTCTCGGTATTATAGATAGAACCCGAGTAAATCTCGTCTTCATATGTGTAGGTGTGCGGATTGCCATACAGAGCGGTAAGTTTGATTGTTAAATCATTAAATTGTTCTTCCTCGGTAAAGTAGTCTGAATCCGAAAAAAGCAACCAGACTTCATACATTCTATTATAGTATTGACTTGAACGGATAAATTTTACATCAAATGAAAGCACTTCATGGCCTCCTACTTTGACACTTGAACGATAGGACTCCGGAGAATAGTGGTGCGATGCGGTGGAAACATATTTGCTACTCACCGATGAAATGATTTTTCCATCACCATACGCATACGAGGAGAAATAGCGTGATGTATCCGGGCCGTAGTTGTCCATGAATTGACGTTTGTATTTCTGCTGTTCAAAAAAGTCTTTCACAGTTTCCGGCGTAGCGCTCCAAGGAAAGCCGGAAAAGCTAATCACTTTGTCCGTTGTTTGCGTGGCTCCTATGTTATAGTTGATAGCCTCCTTTTCTGCTCTTGCACAAGACAGCAAAGCAAAGATCAAAATGCAAACCAGAACTGCGATGCGTTTTTTCACAATCATTCCTCCCTAAAAGCCGAAACGCCAGTTTTTCGTTTATATACATCCAACTATTGTACCCCCCCCCCGTTACATTTTTGTAACATTTCTGTATCATTTCCATTAAATTAAGTTTCATCTTACTGTAATTGCTTTTTATCTTCAAAGATGCTATGTTGTTTGTGAGGTGAGGCAGATGGCAGGTCGAAACCCATTGCATTCTGACTTGTTCTGGGCTATTGGTATGCCAAGGACACAGCATAAAAAGGAACACACTAAATAATCCCTCTCGCGCCATGGTGGCACGGGAGGGATTATTTTAATTCCATCTTTTAAGGAGGATTCTCATGCGGATGTTCAAGCGATTGACCTTTACCGACCGTCTCAGAATTGAAGCCATGCTCAAGGAAAAGAAAAGCAAGAGGGAAATTGCCGACACCCTCCGTGTGCACATATCCACCATATATAGGGAGCTGGATCGTGGAAAATACGAACACCTCAATTCGGACTATACAACCGAAATTCGTTACAGTCCCGATGTCGCCCAGTCAAAGATAGAAGAAACATACAGTTCTATGGGGCCTGATCTCAAAATTGGCAAAGATCATGAGCTTGCCAACTATCTTGAACATTTGATGCTCGACGAATCTTATTCGCCAGATGCGGCGCTGGGCGCAGCCAAACACAGCGGGATCCAGTTTAACACATCGATTTGCAGGGCAACCCTATATAGCTATATAAGAAAAGGGGTGTTTTTGCGTCTAACCGTGAGCGATTTGCCTCGACATGGAAAGAGGAAACGCAGCTATCATCGCGTCGAACCTTCAAGAGCGCCGCGCGGTGAGAGCATTGAGAAGCGCCCGGAGGAAATTAACGAGCGCCGGACGTTCGGCCATTGGGAAATGGATACAGTCGTGGGCGGACGCAACTCTAAAAAAGCCCTCCTGGTTCTCACGGAGAGATTGACCAGGAAGGAAGTTATCATTCGTCTGCCCAACAAAACAGCCGATAGCACGGTAAAGGCGCTGGATAAGCTCGAACGGCGATACGGACGGAAATTCTCCTCTGTGTTCAAGAGCATCACCGTTGATAACGGAAGTGAGTTTGCAGACTGCGAAGGTCTTGAAAAGTCGGTATACGGCAAACGTCAAAGGACGAAACTATACTACTGCCATCCATACAGCGCCTATGAGCGTGGAAGTAATGAGAATCAGAACATTCTTATACGCCGTTTCTTCCCTAAAGGGTGTAGCTTTGACAAGATTACACACAAGTATATTCAACATGTGGAAAGCTGGATCAATCGCTATCCGAGGGCAATATTTGGTTATAGAACAGCCGATAACCTCTTTGATGAATATGTTTTCGCGCTTGGTGCATAAATTTTTTTCGTCTTTTTTCGCATTACCTATTGACATTCACCAATCTGAATGCTAACATCGTATGCGAAGAGACAAAAGCTCTCTCGCATACATTTTTTTGCATAAATTTGAGGTGGCAGATGATCGGCATGTACAAGTATTTGAACTATGCAGACAGGCAGACGATTCAATCAATGTGGGCAAAAGGCTCTGATCCGAAAGAGATCGCTTCCCATATTGGCGTGCATCTGGCTACGATCTACCACGAATTGAAGCGCGGTGAGACTGGCCGATTCGACAGCAACCAGCGAAATGAATACGATGCCAATGTTGCGCAGCGCCGTTTCTACGAAAGCCTCAAGGCACGCGGAAAAAAGAAGCGGGTAGCGCTGTAAATGAAAGGCGGTCACAAAATGGCTATATCTCCCGGATATGTAGATCGGAAGGTGCACCTGTATCTGCTGGCTGATTCAGAAGGGAAAGAGGCATTCGCATTCACTTCTCTCAAAGCAGCCAGAGACAAAGAGGCAGCATTGGCATACAAACCGTTGGTTTGGGAGTTCATGGACGGCTATCTAAGCCCGTTCAACCATTCAACGGAGAAGTTTGATTTCTCCACAAGGCCCTATGAATTACTGCTTCTTGCTCGACGTTTGGGCAACTGGTATTGCAGGCGTCTTGGATGGGATGAAGCAAAGATCATGAGTATCATTTTCAAGCGCAGGCAGATTGCGGGGAGAACGGCCAAGTGAGCGTCAACTACGATGAGCAATGGATTCGGGACTATTGCGCACGCACCGGCAAGCAACTGCCTGCGGAGCTGCGCCAAAGCGACAGGAGCAAGGGCGCAGCTCCGCAGGCGGCGCGGCGCGCGAAGTATGGCAATCAGCGTGTGGAGGTTGATGGCGAGTTTTTTGACAGCAAGCACGAAGCTGCTGCCTATGAACTTTTGAAAGTCAAACTTCGCGCCGGCGAATTTGTGGGCCTTGCCCGACAGGTTGTGTTTATGCTACCGGGCGGCGTGAAGTATATTGCCGACTTTGTAATTCACAAGCGAGATCGCACCTTTGATGTGCTGGACGCGAAAAGCGATGCCACGCGAAAAGACAAGACCTATCGCCTCAAAAAAAGGCTAATGAAAGAATGCCTCGGCATTGAAATACAGGAGGTATAGCATGGACTCCTTCAATCAAAAGATACTCGTTTTTCTCACGATGCTGACCAATGCTTATCGCGATGAAGAAGAACAACAACTTCCTTGCCCCCTCGATCTTCCAGCTGATGGAGATTTTACGGAGGATTTCACCGCGATTCTCGGCGCGTTCTTTTTGTTCTATCAGCATATTTTTCCTGATGCTGCAAAAGAAATGGATCTGATTCGCTTTACTCATTTCCTCAACAGTCTCGCCATTCAGTGCTGCTATCAGGAAGAAGCAAAGGAGCAGGAGGCGGAAGAATCGGAATGAGCAGCAAAAATTTTCGCATCGAAACCCCGGAACAGCTCCGGGAACTGTCTCCACTGTGCAAATCCGGCAAAGTAACCAATCTGGCAACGGTTTGGAGTTCCACGCGGCGCAAAGGTGATGGCACATCGCCCTGGGATGGCAAGATCGTGGTTTCTTTCTCTGCCGATAGGCGCGGACGCTATGCCGGTGTTCTGCGTTACGGCACGGATGATACGCCCGCTGTCGAGATTGCTGTTTTGAAATACAACGCGGCACTTGAGTGGTGCAATAAGAATTTGCAGCTTTCGTCTACGGCGGACGCGCGCTGCGATTGATGGCCTCGCAGGCGAGGAGTCGGTTCGATCCCGGCGAGCTGCACCAGGGGAAAACGTAAAAGACGCCTTAATACGACCCCGGAAACGGAATAAAGGCGGTGAGGCCAGAAACAGGCGGCGCGGAGCTGCGGCCCCGGCAACGGCGCGCAGTGGCGATGTGGAAGTGAGCTACACATGACGGGAGGGACAGACCTCCAAACATGCGGATGTAAAGGCGTGCTGGATGGAAGCCAGCAGGAAGTGAGATTCTTCCCATCCGCACAAACGGGATGTGTTGATACATTACTGCTTGGCTAACGACCCCATGATAAACGGTACGGCAAGCGGCTCGAATGGAGTGCTCGAACGACGAGAAACAGCCCCGAGTAATAGGGATGTGAAGTGGATTCGTGACAGCCCGGAGAGACGGGCATTGATGGGGATGTTGACATGATGGACAGTCTGCGGGCTGTTTGCCTCTCCCGCTGAACGTCGGTTCGATTCCGGCCATCCTCTCCAATTCTCCGTGGACACCGCGCAAGCGGAATAGTCGGATGGGTTAGGAAGTCCTGAACGATACCCCTCAAGCGGCACGCTGTAATTGCGGTTGTGGCAGTCAATCAAGAGGTCGTTGTCTCTGCCTGACACTCGGAAAGACGAAATACCAAGGAAGGAGGTAAGCCAATGTTTTCAGGCTTTGGATATTATGACGCATTCCTGGGGCTTGTGTTCCTTTACGGAATGCAGCTGCACGCTCACTGGCAAATTGCCACAGCTGCAAAAGGAAAAACAAACGTCAAAATTCCTTGGACGGTGGATGTGCCAACAATCCATGCCCCGTGCGTTGTTCGGTTCCATACAGCAGCGACGGGCGGTTAGATATAGCCACCATAAGGATCAATGTGGAAAAGCGCAGGCGTGACATCACAGCCGCCGCGCCTGCATGGTTATCAAACAGTAGTAGTAGGGCACCATTGGGACGGCGGTTTCACAGAGCGCCGTCCCACAAACGGGCGTGTAGCTCAACGGCAGAGCGGGGGTCTCATAAATCCTTGGTTTCGGGTTCAAGTCCCGCCACGCCCACCATTTCGTGCTCTTACCTCCATTGTGCAGCCAGAGACTTCCGCGAGCACGAATACCGGCGACGCAACTCGGCGCGTCGCCACTTGGGGCGTTGGCGAAACGGGAACGCATGCGGCTTTGACCCGCAGATGAGAAGGATCGACACCTTCACGCCCTGCCAGATTTGTTATCGAGCGAACCACGCAAGAAAAGAGGGACGAAAGATGAGCGAGCATCCGAATGTGAAAGTGATGACCATGAAGGATTTTGCGATCCTTCCCCCCGGCCCTGGAAAATGCCCGATCTGCGCGCACGAACACGCGCCGGAGTTTCCCCACAACAAGAACAGCCTGTATTACCAGTACAAATTTTATCAGGAACATGAGCGATGGCCTACATGGGCAGACGCAATGTCGCATTGTACCGAGGAAATGAAGGAAACCTTCATCACCATGTATGCAGAACGCGGCGTTGACATTCGTTCTGAGTGCTATCCAAATGAAAAACCGTAGCTGCTGCGAACAACTACGGTCAATGGAAATTTGTTTTGCGGTCACAAAAATCCTCACTTGTATTCTACCACAAAACGCAAGGAAATGCAAGTGGCAGGCCGTTTTGACCGTATCAAAGGGAGAGAAATATGAACGGAATGATTACTACTGGCGGCAGCGAACTTGCCCGCCTGGATTACCTGTCCGCAGAGGCCCGCATTTGTGCGGAGAGCCTTGCAAATAACATGCTGCGCTTGGGGCGCGTGTTTTTGGAAGCCAAAACGCTGGTCAAACATGGCGAATGGCAGACGTGGGTGCATGATAACGCCGGTATGTCTGTAAGGCAGGCGCAAAACCTGATGGCGTCCTTTGAACGCTTTGGCGGGAACCCCGTCTATGATGGCATCGACAAAAGCAAGCTCTTTAAGATGCTCGCTCTGCCGGAAGGAACTGAGGAACGTTTCCTTGAGGAAAACAACGTGTCTGAAATGACCGCGCGCGAGGTGGATGCCGCCGTTAAAAAGGTACGCGAAGAAGCGCGCGTAGAGCTGGAAAATGAACGGCGTTTACGCCAAGAAGCCGAACAACGGGCACTGGAAGCAGAGAACCGACCCCCGGAGCTGCCCGCAGAAGTTGCCGCTGATCTGTCCGAGAAACAGGAAACCATTGCGCGCCAGCAGGCAGAGCTTGAACGACTTGCCGAAACCGGACGTTTGACCATCGAAGAAGCCAGTCGCTTGAGGAAAGAAAACGACGGTTTGAGGCGGGAAAATGAGGATCAGGCCGAGCTTTTGCAAGATGCGCAGCAGGAATACAATCGCCTGCAGGGTGATTATCTCAACCTCCAAAGCAGCGTTGCAAAAGGTGATGCCGAGAGGATCCCCACCGATACCTTGACGGCTGATACATTCGCTTCGGCTGTTCGTCAATTCATTGGCATCTGCGCCCGTATGCCCCATATGTCGCACTCTTTTGCGATCATGCCGCAGAGCGAGAAAACCATCTTTGACGAGCTTTTGCAGACTGTCGAAAGCTGGGCGACTGCATCCCGTAAAGCGATAGATACCTATTCCGCAGAGGAGGCATTGATTTATGACTGATTCCAACAACGCCCTGTCCAACCTCACACCGGCGCAGGCTGAAGCCCTGCCCGCTGTGATCCAACAGGTACTTGGCCCAATCATGGAGAACATGGCGCGGATGTTCGCCCAAAACGCGCAGGCGCTTGAGCAGATCGCTGCCACGCAGCAGGCACAGGCTGACCGCATGGAGGCGCTGGAAAAGCAAATTCGCCTCAATACCCTGGTTACAACCAAACAGGTGCAGTATATCAACAACGCCATCCGTGCAAGAGCACGCGAACTGCTGATGAAAAAGGAAATTGAGGACGCGAAGGCCATCCAGAAGATTTCCAACGCCATCCGCAAGAGCATCCTTTCCCGTTATGGAGTTGCAGCCTTGCACGAAATACCGAAGCATGAGTATTCGGTGGTCATGAACCAGGTGAATATGTGGAACGACATGCTTTGCATGCGCGATGTTGTAAAGGAGGTACGTTCCCGTGAATCTGAATGAATATCAGGCCAAAGCCATGCGCACCAGCGGAGAAGGTCATGATCGCATTGAAAATGGTCTTATGGGCCTTATGGGCGAATGCGGAGAGATTGTTGACCTCCTCAAGAAGCACATCTTTCAAAGCAGTATAGATGCTGATCTGCCGGTCGATAAGCTGGAAAAAGAGACCGGGGACGTACTTTGGTACTGTGCTGAATTTGCGACAGGCATGGGCATGAAGCTTTCCGAGGTCGCCAGCTACGAAGAAAATTATAGCTCATGCATGGCGCTGCGCGAAAGATTTATGGCCAGGGTTTCCCGGCTCTGTCTCAAGAGGACGGCCATCAGCATGCTTTCTTATGCGGTAGAGGCATACCAGCACTTCTACGACCGCGACGATCTGTATTTAACCCTCTGGTCTGTCTCTCGCCTTATGGCCCTGATTAACCATCTGTGCAAAACGCTCGATATGCCTATTACGCATGTAATGGAGCAGAACATCGAAAAGCTGCTTGCGCGCTATCCTGATGGTTTTGATCCCGAAAGAAGCATGCACAGGCCAGAATATCAACAAACCACCTGACCAACAGAAAGGAACCTCATATGAGCGTCAACTATATGCTTGAGATCATCGGGCTTGATGATTGGGAGCTGACGCATCCCCTCCCTGCAACCGCTTATAAGCTGATGCGCAAGCTGCAATATCTGGCGAATAAAGAGCGGTTCCCGGAGCGGATGAATGTTTCCAACGGTCTGTTGATGTCAATGGTCGGTTGCTCTGAGGACAGCCTGATAAAAGCCCGAAACCAGCTTATCCAGGCTGGATTGATCCAATACAAAGGGCAAAAGAAGCTCACGCCTCTGTATATGATCCAGTATTTCAGCAATAACCCAGCTTATAACTCTAAAAAACCGGGTTATGAGCAGGGAATAAAACGGGGTTATGAACATGGAATAGCGCCGGATTATGAGCAGGGAACATATATAAACAATACGGGATCAAGCTATACAGACGAAACATGGTTTAGTGCATATGTTTCAGGAGACGAAGATATACCGACAACAGCAGAAAAGATTGATAAATCAAGCATCAATGCGCGTGCGCGCGACCCCCTTCCCACGGACTCGCAAAGATTTGACGCTCTGTTTCCGAAACGGGAAAACGAATGGGAACTCGAACCGAGAGACAGACGCTACTTGTCGGCAGCACGCGCCTCTCTCACAATCAACCCGCACACCAGAAAGCTATTTGCTGGGCGCGAGGATACTGTGAGGCGGATTGTTGATAGCAGCCGCTTCCCCCCGGAAATGGTGTGCCACGCCATTGACAAAACCGAAATCAGGAACAGCCGTTACCCTCTCGACAACCCGGTTCAGTATATGCTTACGCTACTATTCGACTGGGAAGAACGCGGCCTCGCAACGGTACAGGCATTGCAGGAGAGCAAAAACGACTGGACACCAGCATGAAGGAGATAACTATGGGCTATAACACCAAAATCGATTGGTGCGATTCGAGCTGGAACCCTGTTACTGGTTGCCAGCACGATTGCAAATACTGCTATGCAAAACGTCTTGCCGAACGGTACGGCGGTCACGACCACGACGAGAATAAGCGCCCCACCGGCGCGTATTCCGCGATTGGTGTTCAGGATTTGGAAAAGCCGAAGTACATCATGCGCAAAAACGGCCTGCACAAAGCTCCATATCCCTGGTTCTTCCTCCCCACTTTTCACCGTTACCGCCTCGATCAGCCGAAAAGATGGTCAGAACCGCGCACAATCTTTGTGTGCAGCATGGCAGACCTGTTCGGTAAATGGGTGCCGGATGAGTGGATTAAGGCCGTCTTTGAAGCCTGCGCAGAAGCGCCAAGACATCGCTATCTTTTCCTGACCAAAAATCCTGATCGCTATGGCTACATTGACGGCTGGGATCATCGGTATAACGGTGGATTTGCCAAGGATTACATGTGGTTTGGAACGACCGTCACCCAGCAGCATGAATTGAAACGCATACGAGACCTCGCATGCATCAATGCACATACGTTTCTATCCATCGAGCCGATCTTGGAACGCATAGACCTTGACCGTTATTTGCCTACTGCAACAAGCAACTGGCAGTGCTCCTACTGCGGCCATTATGCAGACAGTTATTCGCTTCATTGCCATTCCTGCGGGCGCGAAGGCGGTTACTCTGGTTCCTTCCGCAAACAGCCGGTCAACTGGATCATCATTGGAGCCGAAACGGGAAACCGCAAAAACAAGGTGACGCCGCAGCGCGAATGGATTGATGAGATTGTCCGCGTATGTGATGAACATGGAATCCCTGTGTTCATGAAGGAATCTCTACGCGATCTGATGGGTGATGGCTTCCGGCAGGAGTTCCCATGGGATGATCGGCAATACCACGCTTTCGCTGATAAGCCGACCGGCGCCCTTGCCAGCCAGCCCGTTTTCTTGGAGGGATGAATATGGGGCGCATTGTTGAACATGTGGTGACGCAAACCATTCGCAGGCTTGAATTGACGCGTGAGGATGTAGAGAAGAGAAAGAGCCGCGAAGCTGCTAACAGCAGAATGAAAGTCCATCCTGCAATCACCCGACATGAGCAATATTTTGCCGAACGCCTTACAAAATGCCCGGTGTGTGGAAAGGCCCCACGTTATTTGAAAACAGGCAGCTATGATGAAAGTGGTTATGAATACAAGTTCGTTTGCGGCCCACACAGCGACGTAACAGTCTCAATCGCTCTTGAATGCGGAAATTGGTATTCCACGCCCTCTAAGGCTGGTGCAGATTGGAATAAACGTGCTGCCAGAGTTGGTTTAAGCAGTTCAAAGGAGGACAACCCATGTACTCATCAATAGAGATTGTCACCGCCGTAGGCGAGCAAAATCCCGGCAAGCCTGCTGCTCTGCTTGAAATTGGCGCTTTGTATTTCGTCTATCAGCTTGGACAGATGAAGCCATTCATCCACTCCACGTATCGCATCCGCTTTTCCAACCTCATTGGCGGCGGGTGGTGCGATATTGTGCTTGATACACGAAAGATCAAAAAGCAGGAGAAATAGTCATGAATGTAGATTGGATCATCGCAAAACGCCTGATGGATGCCTTTCCGGGCAGCTTCATTGTTCATAACGGCGAGTTCATAGCGCACCGAGGAGCAAATGAGTTTTTCAACCTTTCCACATGTAAGGACGAGCTGGAAGTGAAATGCAAGGTGCTGGAATATCTCTCCCGTGGCGCGTATAAGACCGCACCGTTCCGCACGGATAAGGCAAATCAAAGGCTTTGGGACTTCATGCGTTCAGGAATCAATAGTTATCTTGGAACCAGCTTCACACACAAAGATATGGATGAGATTTACACCTACCTTGGAAATGGCGTAAACCGTCCAAAGACCATACGATTCATAGAATCCGGGTACGATATGCGGATTCTGAGTGAAGGAGGAGCAAAATGAAATACGAAATGCAAGTCATACTCCACAGATGGACGCTTGAACCTGATTTTCTGGCGGGAGAAGCCGCGTGCATCTGCACCGATTTTGACAATGAAGAAAAGGCGCTCACTACGGCGCTTTCTTCACACCACGACAGTGTAATGGAGCACTGCGCCTTTACATTCATCGTAAGCGGTGTTAGCCGCGTGCTGCTGGCACAGCTCACCAGGCATCGCATTGCCAGCTTCAGCGTCCGCAGCCAACGTTACGTCAGCTATCGGGATGGATTTGGTTATGTGATCCCGCCATCCATCGAAGCGCTTGGCGAAGAAAAGGTTGCGCAATATGAGGCGCAGATGGAGCAGATGCACAAGTGGTACTGCGGCTGGTGCGATGATTTGGGCGACGCGCACAAGGAGGACGCCCGTTTTGTTCTCCCGAACGCCTGTGAAACCAAAATCATGCTGACCATGAACGCCCGTGAGCTTCACCACTTCTTTGCCCTGCGGATGTGCAGCCGCGCGCAATGGGAAATCCGCAGGATGGCCGATGAAATGTACAGGCAGGCTCGGAATGTTGCGCCGATGCTATTTGCAAAAGCTGGCCCCGGTTGCTGGAATAGTGGTTGCCCGGAAGCACGCCCGTGCAAAGCGCCCAGAAAGAAGTTTATGTTTTGTAAGCGAGAAAAAAAGGAGACGCGATGAGGGCGGTATTTAGGTATCCGGGAAGCAAGTGGAGCATTGCGGGATGGATCGTAGCACACTTCCCGCTTGAGTACGAAAAGATGGTCTATCTTGAGCCTTTCGCCGGAAGCGGCGCAGTATTCTTCAACAAGAATCCCGGAGCTGTAGAAACGGTCAACGATCTGGATAGTGATATTGTGAATCTGTTCCGAGTACTGCGAGATCGACCAGACGAACTAAAACGTGCTTTGGAGCTTACCCCATACAGCCGCGAAGAATACGACCTTGCTTTTGAACCTACGGAGGATCCTCTGGAAAAAGCTCGTCGCTATATGGTAAAGACCACACAGGCCATTGGTGCAAAACTCAACAGCAAATGCGGTTGGCGCAACCACAAGCAGATGAAGATTGGCGGAACGGCCTGTAAATGGAATGGCATCACAGAAACCATCGATGAAGCAGCTGCGAGGCTGAAAGGCTCCACCACCAACCTTGTGCAGATCGAGCACATGGATGCTCTGCGCCTGATCGAACGCTACAACACGCCGGATGTGCTGATTTACATTGATCCACCATATGTGCGAAGCAGCCGTAAAAGCGGTGCTTTGTATCGGTTTGAAATGGATGATAGGCAGCATGTGCAGCTGCTTGAGATCATCACCAAGAGCCGAGCGAAGATCATCCTTTCTGGCTATCAAAACGAACTGTATGATCGGTATCTGAAAGGCTGGAAAACTGATTCGACCATGAGCCAAACCACATCCACCGAAATGGCCCTGGAAACCATTTGGATGAATTATACCCCGCCATATGAACAGCTGCGCATGCCGCAAATAATTTGAGAAGGTGCACACATGCGTATAGGCATACACGATGCAGACGATACACGTTTTCCCAACCTCGCGCTGATGAAAATATCAGCATGGCATAAAGCGCACGGAGACGACGTGGAGTGGTGGAAACCAATGTTTCCGTATGACAAGGTGTATTCCAGCAAGGTGTTCACCTTTACGCCGGAGTGCGCCTTTCTGCCTCCCAACACCATCAAAGGTGGGACAGGATACGGCTTGTATAATGAGTTGCCGAACGAAATAGACACCATGCAGCCTGATTACACCATTTATCCCGATTGCAATTATGCGATAGGGTTTCTGACACGCGGATGCATCAGAAACTGCCCGTGGTGCGTTGTCCCTAAAAAAGAAGGAGCCATACGACCATACCGCACATGGCAGGAGATCAAACGCCCGGACAGCAGGGATATTGTTTTCATGGACAATAACGTGCTGGCCTGTCCCCACGGCATTGAACAGATGCAAAGCATGGTTGGCCAAAAAGTGCGTATCGACTTCAACCAAGGACTTGATGCACGTTTGATAACGCCGGAGGTTGCGGAATTGCTGTCGCAGCTCAAATGGATTCGATTCATCCGCATGAGCTGCGACACAAACCAAATGCTTTTCACCGTCACGACCGCGATCCATCTTCTTGAACGCTTTGGTATCAAACCATACCGTATATTCATCTATCTTCTTGTGCAAGATGTGCAATCCGCTGAGTTTAGGGCAACGGCACTCAGAGATATGGGCGTCGAAGTCTTTGCACAACCCTATCGGGATTTTGAGAACAACCTTGAACCGACACCAGAAACCAAGGCGTTCGCTCGATGGGTTAATCACAAAGCAATATTCAATAGTGTGCGCACATTTGCAGAATACAATACACGCAACCGTGAACGAAAGGGAGAATCATGCGAGAAATTGTTGTAGACAACTTTGCCGGTGGCGGCGGCGCTTCCACCGGCATTGAAATGGCGATTGGTCGCAGCGTGGATATTGCCATCAACCACGATCCTGCCGCCATTGCCATGCACCGCGCCAACCATCCCATGAGCGAGCATTATTGCGAGGATGTATGGCATGTTGATCCCGTGGAGGCTTGCAAGGGCAGGCCGGTTGCGCTGGCCTGGTTCTCTCCTGATTGCAAGCACCACAGCAAGGCCAAGGGCGGGAAACCCGTAAGCAAGAAGATTCGCGGCCTCGCGTGGGTCGCCGTCCGCTGGGCAAAGAAGGTGCATCCTCGCGTAATCATGCTGGAAAACGTAGAAGAATTTCAGGATTGGGGCCGTCTGGATGGGAATATGAGGCCCGATCCGCGCTACAAGGGTGAAACCTTCCGGCGCTTTGTGCGGCAGCTTGAGCAGCTGGGTTACAAGGTGGAATGGAGGCTTCTGCGCGCCTGTAACTACGGCGCAGCGACGATCCGCAAGCGTTTATTTGTTGTCGCCAGGTGCGACGGACTGCCAATCGTCTGGCCGGAGCCGACACACGCCGAGCCGGACACGCTCGAAGTGGTTGCCGGTCTTAAAAAGCCGTGGGTGCCGGTTGCCGATGTACTGAATTTTGACCTTCCCTGTCCTTCCATCTTTGCAACGAGCGAGGAAATCAAGGAACAATATGGCATCAATGCTGTACGCCCGCTGTCTGAGAAAACCATGCGCCGGATCGCGCGCGGCGTGATGAAATTCGTCATCAACAATCCGAAACCATTTATCGTACAGGTAAACCATGGCGGCGATGGATTCCGGGGGCAGGATATAAGCGATCCGCTGGACACCATTACCGCAAAGCACGGAACAGGCGTAGTTATGCCGGTTATGATGCGCAATAACGAAAACGCAGTCGGAACAGCAGCGGATGAACCGCTTGGCACCATTACGACGGGCGGACACCACATGATGATTGCACCCAGCATGATCCAGTATCATGCCGAAAAATCAGGAGAGGTGCGTGGGCAGGCGGTGGACGAACCCATCATGACGCCGGACGCCAGCAACCGTTATGGCATGGTTTCCACCTTTATCAGCAAGTATTACGGCGGAGGATGCACCAATCCGGCCAGCGGTGCAGATGAGCCGCTTCCAACGGTTACGGCCATTGACCATAACGCCGTGTGCGCTGCCTATGTGACACAGTTCAACAACAACTGTGATGGGCAGAGCGTGGACGCACCGCTGAACACCATGACCGCGCACAGCAACCATTTTGGCGAGGTCTGCGCTTTCCTGACCAAATACTACGGCAACGGCGAAAATGCCGTGTCCTGCGAGCAACCTATGCCCACAATCACAGCAAAAGACCGCATGGCGCTGGTAACGGTTCACGGGCAGGATTACCAGATCGTAGATATTGGCCTACGTATGCTGACACCGCGCGAGCTTTTCGACGCACAGGGCTTCCCTTCTGACTACATCATCGACGTGGACGCAGACGGCAAACCCTATCCCAAAAGCGAACAGGTGGCGCGCTGCGGCAACGCCGTATGCCCGCCTATTCCTGCAGCCCTGGTAAGGGCGAATTTGCCAGAGCTTTGCGAGGAGGCAAAATCAGCATGACACATCTTGAATTTACCTGTTCGGACGAAAAGGCGACCGCGCTTCTTCGGGCTGCAAGGTGTTTTGACGAAGGTACGGAGCTTGAACCCGTAAAGTGTGGTGACTGGATCGTGCACATCGAGCATGTGCGGAATATCGAAGAAACAGACGAACAAATGCATCTGGAATGCTCCGTTTGCGGCAGAAAAGTATTTGAATGCAGTCCACTTGATGACATGCGGATTTGCATAAAGAAATACCCATACTGCCATTGCGGCGTAAAAATGCACGGCTTTCGATTTGCGGAGGAAAAAGACCCATGAGAAGAATCCACATAGCTACAAGCGTTCGTGGGCTTATGGCCCAAAGCGACTATCATCTGCAAGAAATCGCGCCGAATTTCTATGCGGACGGTAAACCGCTCAAAACGGCGAAACAAGTACGCGCAGCCCTTCAAGAAATGCTGGACGAAGGGATGGAATGGATCCCTGATGTCAACTGCGACAACTATGATTCAACGGGACGTTGTTTGGGACATCCATGTAAGGAGGAACACAATGGATAAACTCATAACGGATAATCCGCAAAATAACTTCAGCACCGCGATGAACATGATATATGGGAAAGATGGCTGGCAGTACATTCGCCACGGCGAAGGAATGCCCGCGACCGATTTTTGTCTCATGCTCTGCAAGGATCGAAATTGCGAAATGCCAGACTACGACAACATGACTGCGGAAGCAAAGGACGAAATGCTTTGCGATTGCGTGTTCGAAGCCTGCCCTGTGGCTACGGTGTATGCCGCTCTTTACGGCCTCGGTCATATTCGCAACCGGCTTAAAGCATATGAGGACACGGGTTTTACACCTGATGGCATTATTCAACTCCAAAAGCAGTTGGAGCAGAAGGACGCTGCTATTGCCCAGCAAGCAAAACAGCTTCAGGAAGCCGTTACAAAGATCAACTCTCTTCGGGAGCCGCAGGATTGGAACGACGGCCATGCGTGAAATCATTTTTAGGGGTAAAAGCTTGTTGCACAAACAATGGTATTACGGCAGTCTGCTTGATCCTGATTTTGAGAAAAAAGGCTACTGCCTCATCACGCAGCTGTACAGTGATGCAAATGCTCGTCCGATTTCCGAACCAATAAAATTTCTCCCCTTTGTCGTAAAAGCCGAGACTGTCGGTGAATACACCGGCTTAACGGATACGAATGCAAAGCATATTTATGAAGGGGATGTTGTTGAGAGCCGCGCCAGCGAAAACCCGGAGGACTGGAAACGATGGCTGGTCAGTTGGCAGGATGGAGCCTTTTGGTTCTCCACCGAACCGAAGAAAAAAAGAAAGCACACATACTGCCTGGAAGATACTTTGTGTGAAGATAACATTGCGTTCTACGGGCTGGTGGTCGTCGGCAACATCCACGACAATCCCGAACTGATGAAGGAGGGCGCACATGGTACAAACGGTATGTGACAGGTGCGGGAATGCGATAAAGCGACCTCACCGGCATAAAAACCTTGTAACGAAATTCCACTTTGTCCATTTTTCATTATTCAATCATAATGGAACCAACGATGAAATCCGTGATGAATTTGATCTTTGCGAAAATTGTGCCAAAACCCTGTGGAACTGGCTGCACAAAACTCCCGCAGAAAGGAAAGACGATGTATAAGCACCCTTTTGCAAACGATCCGTTCCGTGCGGTCTACACAGTCTTTAAGACCCTTTGGCCTGAAAAGGACTGCGCATGCTTTTGGAACAGCAACATCGAAGATGATGACGGCGAAACCGTATATGGCGTAACAGTTTTTTCTGATGGAGCGCTCATGCCCGAAGTTCATATAAACCCGTGCCTAAAAGTGAGCGATGCTGTGGAAATACTGGCACACGAACTGGCTCATGTGGCCGTTCTGCACATTGATGATGGTCACGGGGCTGAGTGGGAAAAGGCATTTGATGCAATTCACCGTGAGTATGAACGATTTTACTGCGGAGGGAAACACGATGTATAAGCCTATTCTGTTCAACACACAGATGGTCAGGGCTATTCTGAAAGGCCAAAAGACGCAGACGCGAAGGATCGCAAAGGTGTTAAACGGTCTCGAATCCCGAACTGATGGACTTGCACCAGAGCATTTTGCATTTTTCATCGCTCCACTTTCTGGTTTGCTTTACTGGAAGGACATCGAGCGGCAGGTAAAGATAGATGGTAAGTTAGTCCGTCCGCCCTATGATCCGGGAGATATTCTTTGGGTGCGGGAAACATGGGACAGGCCATCGCGCGGCCCATTCTACTACAAAGCGGATGGCGACCGGCGCGCAAAGCGTCCTGGCAGAAATCCTTGGAAACCCTCCATCCATATGCCCAAAGAGGCAGCGAGGATTTTTCTTCGTGTTACGAACGTGAGGATTCAGCGTCTGCAAGAAATCAGCGGGAAGGACGTTCTTGCAGAGGGCGTTGATAATGGCGAAAGCAATCCTACGATGGGTATGCGCTGGGAGAATATGCAGCGCATAGCATTTTCTGAATTGTGGGATGGCACCGTTGATCCTTCCGAAATCGAAAAATACGGCTGGCGCGGAAATCCATGGGTTTGGGTTATCGAGTTTGAATGCTGCGATCGTCCTTCAGATTGGTTGTCTAAAGGAGGTAGCAAATGAGCGCATCCGTCGATCGACTCTTGGACGAATACAAAACGAAGCTCGTTTCTATAAATCCTGATTATGAGCAGCATTTCCACGCTTTGCTTGACTTAATCAAAGGGCAAAATCAAAACAATACATCCTGGTCGATTGATCTTATACACGCAACGATGCACACGGCTTATAGCTGCGCATTGAGGGGATTTCAACCGTCCGTTGTCATTGAATTGACAAAAACATCAATCTCCACTGGCGTTGATGAAAGTCGGTTATATCAGTTTTTGAGATAACAAAAACGCAAACGTGTGCGTTTTTCAGAGAGGAGGAGATTGCCGTGGGAACCAGCAAAACCACCTTCGAGGATGCGTTGGTATCCGCTGCCCAAGAAAGACCAAACGAAGTTGTTGACGTGTTATCAGCCATGCACGTATATATGACGGATAAAAGCGGAGAACCCAAAACATCCAAGACATTGGTCAAAGAGCTTAAAAGGCTTTTTCTCGTTCTTCCAAAGTCGAAGCAGGAGGAATACGCCCAAATTCTCTTTTTGTCCGAGGCTGATCGCTGGCTATCCTGGATCAAAGAGCCAGCAAACAAAGCGCTTGACATCCGAAACCGCGATGTCAAGTTGCTTACGAGCGTGCTGCCCATCATGCAAGCCGTCCGCGCTCTCGAAGAACGTAGCGTGTGGGAACGCGAACGTATGACGAAGTTGACGCAAAATTTGAGTGGCATGCCCCATGGCGGCACTCCTTCTGGTTTTGATGAAGCGCTTACGGCATTAGACGAGCTGCAAGCAGAGCATCAGGCTCGCATCATGGAATACAAGGAAGCTCTCCTACGCGCCGAAACCATCATCCGCTCAATCCCGCATGCAGATATGCAATCTTTCGTGTTGATGCTCTATGTGGAAAAACTGCCGCCAAAACGAATCAAAAGTGAGCTTAATATGTCCCGATGGCAGTTCGCAGATGCCAAAACCTCTATTGAGCAGGCAGAGAGCATGGCAAGTGTTATGTGGAAAACTCCATCATGATTCCCCTGTTTCAGAAAATTACCTGTTGATTCTGCTTGTCAAGTGTGATAGTATGGTATCAGGAAAAGTTTGAAAAACAAGTTGAGCGGCGGAAACGCCGCTTTTTTGCTGTGCATAAGGAGGTACGATATATGCCATCAGTCTATTTGCGTGTCGATACCTCTGATCTGGATAATTTGCTGGATGAAATGCGTAGCGTTTTGACAGAAGCCGAAGCGCGCAAGGTGCTTGTTCGCGTCCTCAGTCCTGGGCGCGTTGGGAGCAAGATTAAAACGATTCTCGTCAACACGCTCCCAGCCGAATACTACGCTAAACCTGGATGGATCAGAAAAGCCGTAGGGCCTGCGAAATTCTCAGGCGGCAGTACGGTTTCGTGCGTCATTCCCTTGGATGGTGCACGCGGCCCGCTTGGCGATGTTTTTTCCGCAAGTGGGTCTTCTGGCGGAAAAGGCGTCCGTTCTAATTGGGAGGGACGCAAGGGACAAAAGACCGGGAAGGGCAAACGCAGGCAGCGCAAAGTAACTATCACAGCCAACATCGTAAAAAGCGGAGCAAGCACACTTCCCCCAACGATGGCTCACCAGGGAGGGCAACCGCCTTTTATGCTTTTTGGCGGCGGAGGCGTATACACACGCACTACAAAAGCGCGCTACCCTATTGCGCGTGTTGTCGGTCTCGCACTCCCGCAGATGCCGCTTAACAGAAGTGAGCCTGCCGTGCAGGATGCTATCCACGACTACATGGAAGAGCGCATGCTTCACGAATGCCAACAACTGCTTGGAAGGTTTGGATAATGGGTATTTATCTCACAAAAAAAGAACTGGCAACCGTTGTCGGCTACACATACCGCAGGCTGCACGACATCAACATGTCGCTGCCGGATGATGGTAAACTGTTTGTTGAGGGCGAGAATAAAAAATATGATCTCGCCATTTTTGTGCAGCGCTGGGTGCGCTATAAAACCGATCAGGCCACCAGCGCAGAAATGTCGCTGGATGAGGTTAAGGCCATTCACGAACAGGTCAAAACCGAAAAAACACAACTCGAAGTGGCCCGCATGCGCGGTTCGATGGTGGACATACAGGATGTTCGCCGTTTGTGGGGCGACATTGCCAACACTGTGCGGCAAAGTCTTATTCATCTGCCGAGTACCGTTGCACCGATGGTAACGATGATGGATAACACGGAAATCATCGGGAATATCATTGCAACCGAAATCAACAAAGCCCTGAATCTGATTGCTGATGCTCCCGTGCCTGATTACGCTGCGTGCGATGATACCAACGAGAGCGAGGAGGATGACGGGGAGGTGTAAATATTGGGCATGCTCGCCGATCTCGCCCGATACACCTATTCTATGTTCCGCCCCCCGAAGAAGCAGACCGTTTCTGAATGGGCGGACGAAAACCGCGTCCTCGTTTCTGAGAGTTCCGCAGAGCCGGGACGCTGGCGCACTGACCGCGCGCCTTATCAACGCGAGATTATGGACGCCTTTACTCAACCCGGAATCAGTGAAATTGTCATCATGGCAAGCGCACAGGTCGGCAAATCGGAAATCGAGCTGAACATGATGGGATACGCCATCGACAACGATCCTGGCCCGATCCTCTATGTGCAGCCGACTGACGATGTAGCCGAGGACTATTCCAAACGACGCATAGCCCCTATGCTTTCTGCCTGTCCGTCATTGCGCGAGAAAGTTCATAAAGCTAAAGGACGCGATGCAGCCAATACCATTACCATGAAAACCTTCGCCGGTGGCAGTCTTGCCATCATCGGAGCAAACAGCCCTGCCGGATTGGCCTCGAAGCCAGTTCGGTATATTTTTTTCGACGAAACAGACCGATTCCCGGTCAGTGCCGGAACAGAGGGTGATCCCATTGAGCTTGCCGAGCGCCGCACCGAGACGTTCAGGCATAACCGAAAGATGGTGAAAACATCGACCCCGACCATCAAGGGGGTGAGCAAAATCGAGAAAGCATATCAACGAGGCACGCAAGAAGAATGGCATGTTGAATGTCCGCATTGCGGAGAATACAGCTATTTGCGCTTCGAGGACATCCGTTTTGAGAAGGAAGAGTTCTTCGATGATAACGGCGAAAAGAACTACCGCGTTCTGAGTGTTCATTGGCGCTGCCCTTCATGCCATGGCGAAACAGGCGAACACGAAGCAAAACGTTGTCCGGCAAAATGGGTTTCTAAAAACCCGGACGCCATACACAACGGCGTTCGCAGCTTTCGTCTGAATGCTTTTATGTCCCCTTGGTCTGATTGGAAAGACCTTGTATTGAAATTTCTCAATGCCAAGGATGATCCTGAAGCCTTGAAGGTGTTCTATAACACGTTTCTCGGCGAAACGTGGGAGGTGCGCGACCGAAGCGGCACGGCTGAAACCCTTCACATGCGACGTGAACACTATAACGCAGAGGTTCCGACTGGCGTCCTATTGCTGACGATGGCAATCGACACACAGGATAACCGATTGGAATACGAGGTTGTAGGCTGGGGCCGCGATGAGGAAAGCTGGGGCATCTCTAAAGGCGTTATTCCAGGACGCGCAGATGCGCCGGGGGTTTGGGAGGAAGTAGATAATCTTCTTGATCGGCAATGGAAGATGAAAAACGGGATGGCAATGCGCATCCTTGCCACCTTCATTGACTCTGGCGGTCACTTTACAGAGGATGTCTACAACGAGTGCATGAAGCGCGCCAATCGCCGTATCTGGCCCATCAAGGGCGAGGGCGGCGAGGGAAAGCCCTATGTGCGCCTGATGAAAAAGACAAACAAGAAAGGGCTTACTGGTTTTATGATCGGCGTTGACAGCGGCAAGGAAGCGATTATGTACGCCACCACCGTTGATAAACCCGGGCCGAGATATATGCACTATCCGACCGATCCACGCAGCGGTTATGACATCGAATATTTTCGCGGCCTTGTATCGGAAAAAATGGTGATCCATCGCCGTGCTGGTCAAAACGTCATCACCTGGGAAAAGATTTACGAACGCAACGAGCCTTTGGACTTGCGCAACTACAACCGCGCTGCCTACAAGTATTTCAACTGGGACTTCAACAAATACGAAGAAATGCTCAGCGGAAGCACAAAGCAGAAAACCGTCACAAAGGCACAGGCCGAAAAGAAGCGACGGAAAACCGTTGTTTCCAGCGGCATTAAGGT
The DNA here is from genome assembly GCA_017623155.1 of Prevotella sp. Lineage (GTDB taxonomy): Bacteria > Bacteroidota > Bacteroidia > Bacteroidales > Bacteroidaceae > Prevotella. The sequence continues at coordinate 21,936 of JAGAPR010000077.1, forward strand.
ATAGGAGGGCGCCAAATGTCTGTTCAATACGCATACACATTGACCGAGGCAAAGGAAATGCTGGCGCGTTGGAAGGACTGCGAAATGCAGCTTGCAAGTGGTCAAGCAAAGCATTACCGAATCGGATCGCGCGAATTTACTTCCGTCGATCTGCCGGAGATTGCCAAGCGAATCACCTATTTCAGCAATGTGGTTGATGCTCTGACCAATGGAACAGCTCGCAAGGCTCGCGTAGTTCGCGTTGTGCCGCGCGATCTGTAATCCAAAAGCGTCAACGTTTTCGCTTTTAAGAAAATGAGGTACAGCACATGAAAAAACAGGATCAACCGAATCTGCGCGAACGAGCGCTTTTTTTGGTTAACCCCGAAAAAGGGAATCGTGCTTATATGGAGCGTGTGCGCCGGGAACGGGCAGAGCTTCGGGAAGAAAGGCGAGAAGCCGTCCGAATGGCTGCTTCTGGCTACGGCAATCACGGTGCGAGCCAAACCATCAACAGTTTGCTTGGCTGGATTGTAGGTGGCGGCAGCGCAGAGGATGACAGCGACCTTCACGGCGCATTGCTGCGCCAACGCTCGCGCGATCTATACGCTGGTGGTGGACTGGGCCGCAGCGGCCCCGCTACCCTGACCACAAACGTTGTTGCCTGGGGTATAAAGCCGAAGCCGAAAATCGACGGAGAACTGCTGGGCATGACCGACGAAGAATGCGACGAATGGGAGCGTAAAACCCTTCGTGAATTTAACCTTTGGGCTGACAACGCCATGTGCGACTGGGAACGGAAAAAGAATTTCTACACCCTGCAGCAGCTCGCATTTCGCAGTGAACTTGTGAGCGGCGATGTGTTTGTGATCTTCGGCATGAAGGAGAACAAGCGAACCCCGTACCAAACGACTATCCGTTTGCTGGAAGCGGATCGTATTTCTACTCCTGATAGCGGAGGCGAAAGTACGAGCGTGGAAGTCAACGGCGGCGGAAGGATCATTGACGGTATCGAGATCGACGCGGAAGGCGCGGTTATCCGCTATCACATTACCAACCGGCATCCGCTGGCAGAGAGCAACAGCCAAAGTCTCGAATGGACGGCGATTGATGCTTTTGGCAAGGACACGGGTTATCCCAACATTCTGCATGTAATGACGATGGAAAGGCCGGAGCAACGTCGAGGCATTCCTTTTGTAGCTGCGCAGATCGAGCAGATTAAGCAGCTCGACCGCTATATCACCAGCGAGCTTGCGGCCAACGTGGTTTCTTCCATGTTGACTGCCTTTTTGGAAAGTGACGATGATGACGGCAAATCTGGCATGGAGGATGCTATTAACGAGGATGAGAAGGTCACGGACGATGAGCTGAAAATCGAACTCGCTCCCGGAGCAATCTATGATCTTCCGCCCGGAAAGCATGTCAAGGAGGTTAATCCCCTCCGAAATAACAGCGCATTCGATTCTTTTATCACCACGCTGGAAACCATCATCGGCAGCAGTTTTGAGATCCCCAAAGAAGTGCTGATCAAGAAGTATGACAGCAACTATACCGCAGCGCGCGGTGCTCTGCTTGACTTCTGGCGTTTGGTTCGCGTCCACCGCACGAACTTCAATAACGATTTCAACCAGCCAATCTACGAACAATGGCTTTCGGAAGCGGTTGCTATCGGCCGCATTGATGCCCCTGGCTTCTTCGACGATCCGGCAATCCGTAAGGCTTGGTGCGGATGTATGTGGATGGGCGCGAGCATGGGTCACGTCGATCCCCTCAAGGAGGTCAACGCTGCCGAAAAGCGCATCGCCAACAACATCAGCACTCAGGAGCAAGAGGCCAGCGAGTACAACGGCAACGACTGGAATGCGAATGTGCGCCAGCGCAAGAAGGAAATCGCCATGTTTGCGGAAGCAAGGCCTGCTCAAACGCAAACCAAAGAACCCAAATCGAAGGAGGAGAAGGAAAATGCCGAATAGAGAGTTTTTTAGACTCATGTACGCCATGCAGCTCCGCCCCGGAAGCAGCGAGGGCGAAATACTCTTGTACGGCGAGATCATCCAAGACATGCCCGAAGCGTGGAAATGGTCGAAAGAGGACAAAAGCGCGGCCGATTTCGACAAGGCCGTGAAAGCCCTGCAAAAAGAGGGCGCTACCAGACTCTTGCTGCGCATCAACTCCCCTGGCGGCATTGTAAGTGAGGCCGTTGCGATGCGCTCCATCTTGGTCAACGCAGGCTTTGAAAAAATTCGCATTCGCATTGAGGGAATCTGCGCAAGTGCTGCTACCATTCCGGCAACGCTTCCCGGCGCGCGTGTCAGTATTACTCCCGGAAGTGACTACATGCTTCACAATCCGTGGACTCGCGCCAGAGGAAACGCGAATGAGATTGAAGCCGTTGTGCGGTATCTCCGCACGCAGGAATCCGCGATGCGCGCCCTTTATGCCGCCAAGTGCGGACAAAGCGATGAACAGCTGAAGGACTGGATGGACGCCGAAACGTGGTTCAGCGCAGAGGAAGCCGTAAAATATGGCTTTTGCGATGAGGTTGTCGATGAGGAAATCGGAGACAACGCCGAACCGCTGGTTGCTTGTGTCTCGCCCCGCGCCGCGAGCGTTATGCGCTCTCTTTACAACACCGTTCCTGATCGCTACAAGCAGCAAGAGGAACAACCCATTGTCAGCAACGCGCCCGGAGCCTCGCTCACGGAGCCGTCTGAAAATAAACAAAGCAAGGAGGAACCCCAAATGCCGGACATCAAGGACATTACCCGTGAACAGCTCCAGAGCGAGAATCCCGATCTGCACAGCGCCATTATGAGCGCGGGCGCAGAACAGGAACGCGCGCGTATCCAGGAGATTGACGATCTCACTATGCCCGGATACGAAGACATGGCCGCGCAAGCCAAGGCTTCTGGCATGAGCGCTATGGACTTCCACAAGCAGATCATCAAGGTCCAGAAGGAACGCGGTCAGCAGTTTGCCGCTGCACGCAAAAGCGAAACCGCTCCCGCTGCGTCCGTGACTGGCGGTGCTGCCGAGGAAAGCAATGGCAGCTCCAAGGATGACTACGACGCCTTTGCCAAGGAAATGGCTGGCTATGCTGCCGAGGCCCGCAAGTCCTACGGCGGCATGTACTAATCAGCAAAGGAGGAAAAGCACATGAGCCTTTATGAAGTGATTGGCACCAACAATCCCAGCTACCTTCTGGCCGATCCGCAGGGTGCGGATAAAATCGCCATCCCCTGCGTTCCTGGCAACGGAACCGTGAAACGTGGTACGGTCATGTATCGTACCGCCAACGGCATGTATGCTCCCGCGTCTGCTGCCGAGGCCATTAGCACCAACAGCCTTGTCGTGCTCGATCAGACTGTGGACACCGACGCCAACGAGACCGTTGCCGAGGATGCCGCCGCTTATCGCGCCGGTCGCCTGCTGCGCGATAAGGTGACGCTCAAGGACGATGCGGCCCTGACGGACGCCGTAATTCTCGTTCTGCGTCAACAGGGCATCGTCATGGATCAGATGGACACCGCCGAGACGTTCAATAACGTTGTCGGTGGCTAACACTAAGGAAGGAGTGAAACCTATGCCTATGGATATTTACAGCACCCGCGCCCAGCTCGCGGCCATCGAACTGATGCCCCGTGAGTATTCTTTTCTGTTCGACACCTTCTGCGCTGATGCTGGCGTGAGCGAAGAAGAAAAAGCGATCTACGATTTCCGCAAGGGTCATCGCAGAATGGCCCCCATCGTCCATCCCGGCACTGGCGGTGTTGTGATGGCCCGACCCAGCTACGAGACCCGCGAGATCGGCTTCTGTACCATCGCTCCCGAGCGCATTGTTACCAAGCCTGACATCGAAACCCGTTCCTTCGGCGAGCAGGTGTTCGGCGCAATGACGCCCGAGCAGCGCGCCAAAAAGATGATGGCGCAAGACCTTATGGATATGCGCGCCGCCATTCAGCGCCGCCGCTGCTGGATGGCTCGCCAGGTACTTCTTGAAGGCAAGCTGAGCGTATTCCGCTACACCAACGAGGGCCGCGACAAGGAAACCACTTTGGTGGCCGATTACAGCTTCACGCAGAATTTCACCCCCGATACTCCGTGGGGCGGCGTCGGCGCGAAGATCAACTACGATATGCAGACCATCTATGATATGGTCTATGAGGGCCTGGGCATCGTGGATAAGATCGTCATGGCTCCTGATGTTGCGGAAGCTATGATGACCAACAGCGACTATATCAAGCTGTTCGATGGCCGCAATATCGATATGGGCGCGATCAATACCAAGTATCGCGGACAGGGCGTTCGCTTCATCGGCTGGAACAGCGATGGCGTGGAAATGTATTCCCTCTCCGGCAAGTTCGAGGATGATGACGGCACCACCAAGCCCATCCTGCCCAGCGGCACGCTGATCGCTGGTGGCACCGGCATGCTCAAGTGCCTCCACGGCCCTGTCACCCAGGTTGAGGAACCCGGCATGACCGCCAAGCACAAGACCTACATCAAGAAGGAAGTCCCCCTGCGCTACGCCAGCGTGAACGACAACGCTGTGAAGAACCGCCTGACTTCCTGCCCCACCATCATGCCTTTCAACGTGGATGCGTGGGTTGTGGCGCATGTGCTGTAAGGCACGGAAAGGAGCTTTCTATGTCTGCTGGATATGTCGCTATTCACTACGTCCGCGTTGACGGAGCGCTGTATACTCCGGGCGAGGTCATCAACGCCGACATCCCCGAGGATAAGGAAAAGAGGCTCCTGGAAAAGGGCGCGATCCGCAAAACGGGCGCGTCCTTTTCCGACCCTTGTATTCCCGTCCCGGATGATTCGCTCGTTCTTCCCGAACCTGAAAAGCAGCCGGAATCCGCCGAGGAGACCGCAACGGAAGAAGCCGACGAGGAAACCGAAATGGAGGATGCGCCGGTGATCGACGTTTCGGATGGCATTATTGCCGAACCTGAAGCGGACGAAGAAAAGCCCAAGGCCAAAAAGAGCGCGAGGAGGAATGCCAAGTGAAGGTAAAGCACATTGCGACCGGCGACACCAAAACGGTCAACGCTGCATATGGCGCTCGCCTGATCGAAAGCGGGCAGGCTGTTCTTGTCCACGAAACGGCCAAACCCGCGCCTAAGTCTGAAAAGTCTGCCGAACCCAAGCGCACCAGCGCCGAAAAGGCAGCTAAGTCCAAGGACGAATGAGCCTCAAAGACCGCATCAAGGCCGATATCGACAGGGTTTTCATCAACTTCGACCACTACGCCAGCAAGCACATCTGGAACGGATGTGAGCTCGATTGCGTGTGTGACGAAGAAGTAGCGCTCAAACGCAAAAACAATAATGTTGTTGACCTGAGCTGGGATAACAACACGACCGAGACCGTTGTGTACGCCAAGGTCGAGGGCTTCCCTGGTCGCGTCATTCCCAACGAGCATATCATCTTCGACAATAAGCCGATGAAGATATTGCAGCGTCAGATTGACGAGGGCATGTACACGATCCTGCTCGTCAGCAACGAACCCAAGGCGGTGGCGTTATGAGAACACGCCAGCGCCTGCAGGGATTGAAGGAATGGACGATTGAGAATCTTTGCAAAGGTCGTTCATACAAAGCGCCCGCGAACGATGGAAACCTCAAAGGAATCACCTATCAGGAGCCGAGCTGCTTCCTGGGCTGGACACCGGCAATGCCAAACGCCGCAGAGACGTTTGGCATCGACCCGTCCAACGTATGTCCCGGCATATTGATTATGCCTGCTCCATCCAAAGCGAAACACGTTGAAGAAAAACGGTTTGACCGCTACAGCAACGTCCGCAGACCGAAGGAGTTCAGCCAAACGTTGAGCGTTCAAATGCTCTTTGAGCTTTATGAACCGGGAATATTCCTCCCTGGTTGGAAGAAAGACGACGGCACGGTGGATCATACAAAGATTGCCGACGCTACCGAAGAAGGGCTTATGACGCTTTATGACTGGCTGGATGACGCGAAGGAAAAGCTGTTGGCCGTCAGAACCATCCCCGGAACTGACCTGTACCTTGACGATGATTCCCTTGAATATTCGCCTTATACGGATCAGAGCTATATCGTGGACAAACGACCGATGTACTACGGCGTAATCTTTGTCAATTTCCTCTGCCATGCGACCGAAGGGCCCAATCCCGCATTAGAGGAACTTTTGAAATAACGAATGGAGGTATAACCGATGTACACGCTTCCCGACTACCTCCACGGCGCGTATGGTCTTACTGAGCTTGCCGGTGCAAAAATCGCCGCGCAGAGCCAGAACGCCATCGTGATCGTGGGTACTGCTCCCGTGAACACTGTTGCGGGCGGCACGCAAAACGTGAACAAGCCCATTGCCGTTCAGAATATGACCGAGGCCAAAAAGTATTTTGGCTACAGCGATCAGTGGGCGGATTTCACGCTCTGCGAAGCCATGCACGTTTTCTTTGACCTGAACGGCGTCGGCCCCCTGGTGCTTATCAACGTGCTTGATCCCACGAAGCACAAGGCTTCCCAGGCAACGACCACTTCCCTCACGCCCGCCAACGGTCGCATTACCATTGCTGCGGCTGGGAATATCATCATGGATTCTGTTTCTGTCAATGGGAAAACCAAAGGAACGGATTATTCTATGAATTACAGTCCTGACCGCGCCATCCTCACCATCGCCGAAGCTGCCCCCGGTTCCCTTGGCACCGAGGAACTGACCGTTACCTACGATACGGTCGATCCTGCCAGCGTCACCGCCGAGGATGTGATCGGCCTGACGGATGACGAGGGTTCCAATGTCGGCCTGTATGCCATTCGCAATGTCTATCAGGCGACCGGCTTCATCCCCAGCTATCTTCTGGCCCCCGGTTTCAGCAGCATCCCCGCCGTGCACGCCGCCATGATTACGGCCTCCAAGAAGATCAACCATCATTGGGATGTGTACATGATGACCGATCTTCCCCTTGTTGATGAGGACGAAAACGAGCTTACCATGGGTAATGCTGCCACCTGGAAGCAGACCAACGGTTACACCCAGGAGAATGAAACGGTTTACTTCCCGATGGCTGTCGGTACTGATGGCAAGAAGTATCACCTGTCCGTTCTTGCTGCGGCCAACTTCCAAAAGCTGCTGGTGTCGCAGGACGGCATTCCCTACAAGACGGCCAGCAACACCGAATGCGAGATCATCCAGAATCTCTACATGGGCGAAAGCAATCTTGGCCGCATCTGGGGCGATGACATGGTAAATGAAAAGCTCAACAAGAACGGCATTGCCAGCGCGGCCTATGTCGGCGGTCGCTGGGCGATCTGGGGTTGTCACAGCGCTGATTACAACCAGACCGAAGCCTCCGAAGTCAACATTGCGGAAACCAACCGCATGATGCTGTTCTACCTGAGCAACGATTTCCAGCATCGCCGTATGCGCAGCGTTGACAAGCCCATGACGAAGAACGACATCGCTTCCATCGTCTCTCAGGAACAGGCGCGGCTTGACGCCCTTGTCAAGATCGGCGCTCTTACCTACGGTGTTGTGGAGCTTGATGCCGATGCCAACGGCATCAGCGATCTCGTCAAGGGCGATTACACCTTTGCTTTCCGCGTGACCACCACGCCGCTTGCCAAGAGCATGACGGCTATCGTCGCGTGGACGAACGAAGGTTTTGCGACCTATTTCGCCTGATTCACAGCCCATCCCCTCCCCGGCTTAACGGGGAGGGTTATTCTAAAACAAGGAGGAACCCACGATGCCCAAGAAGATTGCCTGTAACGTGGAGGGTATTCGCGTCCTCGACAACGAGAACGTGATTGAGGACGTGCAGAGCATGGAACTGCCCGAAATCGCCTTTACGACTACGGAGGTCGATTCCAGCGGCATGGTCGCCGCCATTGACGTTCCCAGCATGACCCATATTGATGCTATGGAATACAGCATCGAGCACAACAATGGCTTGAACTGCAACCTTCTTTCCTCTCCCGGCAAGCATTTTACCGAGCTTCGCATTGCGCGCCAGGCGTTCAACAGCGCCAAAGGCGAAATGGAGCTTGAGAGCATCAAGCACCGTATGACCGGCGTGCTCAAGTCGTCTAAGGGTGGTTCGGTCGAGCAGAAAAACCCGCTCGGTACTACGGAAACGTACAGCGTCCTGCGTTATGAAAAGGAGGTCAACGGCGAAATCGTCATTCTGATTGACGTAACTGCCGGTATCCTCAAGGTCAACGGCAAGGACTATACCAGCGACATTGAAAGTCTGCTGAACTAACCCCAACAGGGAAAAACGCACACGTTTGCGTTTTTCCCTGCTCTTTTTAGAAAGGAATTGCTATGAGCGAAGAACTGATGGTAAATAGCGCTGCCACGCAGGAAACGTCGCAGCAGCCCGACGAGCAGGCACAGCAGCAGCCCGATGGGCAGGCGCAGCAGCAGCCCGATAAGCAGGCGCAGCAGCAGCCCGATAAGCAGGCGCAGCAGCCCAAGAAACCCACTCCCGAAGAAATCCAGCAGAAGATGAAGGAAACGCGCGACAGGATGGCACGCGGTACGCTGGTGTTGGACAAACCCATCCGCGCCGGTGGCGAAGATGTCACGGAACTGGACTACGACTTTACCCGCCTTACCGGCCTTGAATATGCCCGCGCCATGTCTGACGCCGGAAATACCGACATCTACAAGATCAATGCGTTGCAAGCGTTCAACCTTTTCTGCATCAGCGCTGAAAAACAGAACATGAGCAAGAAGGTTGCCGCTATCGACATCATGCGCGACATGGGTGCCGCCGATGCTGTAAAGGCCGTTCAGGTCGCATCGCTTTTTTTCGTTCTCGCTTCCAGGACGGCGAAGAATCATTCCTCGAACTGATTTCGATGCTTGCACTCGTCAGCAAAACACCCGTCACGGACATGATGAGCGTCGAACTGGCACATGTTGAAATCCTGGAAGAAGCGGTCGTTGCCGCGCTACGCAGGCTGCGGCCAGAAAAATGAAACCACAAACCGGCGAGAGGGAGCCTTTCGCCGGTTTTATCACTTGAAACGGAGGCGTCGGGCGTGAAACTTGTATACGAAGGTGTTGACATCACCAGCGAAGTGCATATTCGTAAGTGCGTATATCACGAAGCAGGCGGAGGTCGCCTTGACAGCCTTGATATAGAGTTAGAAAACGCGGAGCGCTGGTATCGGTGGAAACCGCAGCGCGACGATCATATAAACGTATCTCTCGACAGTCTTACCACGGGCAGGATGTATTTGCAATCAATCATTCCTGAAAACAGCAAATTCCGCCTCTTTGCTACGAGCGCACCGAGCGCCGCAGCACTGAAAAGATGGGCCAGCTATGAAAACGCGACGCTCAAGCAGATCATGGATTCGTGCTCGGCAGAGCTTGGTATGAACGCCGAAATCTACGGTTTAGACGAAAATGCTGTTTACCCCTATTTGCTTCGCAAAAACGAAACCTGCACCGCTTTTATTACAAGGCTCCTTGAGTGGGAGGGTGCAACGCTAAAGTGTGTAAACGGCAGACTGGCGGCGATTGCCATTGAATATGCGCAAAAGCTGCGCACAAGCAGAAGTATAGCCTTGCGTGCAGATCAACAAGGCGTTATGTACTGTCTGCAAGACAAAATGCGCTGGGCAGGCGTTACGATTAAAACACCTCACGCAACGGCGTCCGCCGTCGATACTGCTGTGAATGGCATGCAGCACAGGACGCTTGCTGATTTGCCCGCAAGGGATGCCTTTACTGCTGGAAGGTGGGCAAGAGGCATGCTGCTCACCAACAATCGCAAGGCGGAGACCTTGCAAATCGCTATGACGTTCGATGAATCATTATGCGCACTGGTACGCGTTGATATACAGGCCGATAAAAACCTTGGCGGCAAATGGCTTGCAGAAGAAGTCGAGCATGATCTCAAAAACGAGAAAACGAGCCTTATATTACGCCGCTGCATTGATACCATTCGTTGAGGAGGGAGCATATGCAGCCAGATGGCAGAGCGCTCATTGAGCGCGGAATCATTCTCTGCGTTGCTGACGATGGTTATACCATCGCGAGCACAGATCGACCCGGAATCACAACTCCTATTCTTAAAGCTCTAAACGGCAGTGTTTACGATGTGAATACCGCCGTTTATTTTTTTGTGTTCGATGATGGCGATGGAGGAATCATCGGGGCTATGTAACGGAGGTCATTACATATGGGACAAAGATCGCTTAACACTGTCATTACCATTGGCGGTAACGTAGATGGCAGTTTTGGAAAGCTGGGCAGTGCGCTACTCAACCTGGGGAGCATGCTCGATTCTGTCAGTTCCAAAGCCTTTAATTTTGGCAAAGAAAGCGTATTGAGTTATAGAGATTACGATGACTTGATGCGCGAAACGCAGGCAGTTGGTGAGTTCACCACGGCGCAGATGGAGCATCTGGATACCATCAACAGGACACTTGCGCAAACCACTACATATACGCCTAACCAGATTGCCGAAGCGGAAGTTCTGCTCGGCCAGCTGGGCCTTACCACCACTCAGATTCAGGACATGCTTATTCCCTCACTGAATCTGGCAATGGCGGGAAATATCTCCCTTGCAGATTCCGTTGGTTATTTGTATGCCGCGCTGAAATCCACAGACGCGCCGCTGTCCTACGCAGACGAATTGACCGATCAAATGGCTGTTGCAGCTGCAAAGGGCGCAGCAGACGTGGATACTCTGGGCGAAAGTCTGGAACGCCTCGGCAGCGGCGCGAAGATGTTCAAAGGCGGAAGCAGGGAAATTCTCACGCTGCTCACGCTCATTAGTGACTTCGGCGAAGATATGCGCGGCGCTGAAGCTGGTACAGCCCTTCGCAACTTTGCCCTCTCTTTGTTTGCGCCTACTGGTAAAACCAAAGAGGTTATTGCCATGCTTGAAACGCTTGGCATGACCACGGATGAATACAACGCCTATCTTGAGGAAGAGGGGATTGTATCAACCGCCGCAGCAGCGGCCATTGAAGAACTTGGTTTGTCGCTATACGATGATTACGGCAATGCGCGCAGCATGCTTGAAATCATCCCTCAATTAAACACCGCATTATCGTCTATGTCTGATGAGGTAAGAAATCCGATTCTTAGGCAGATTTTCGGCAAACGCGGCTTCACCACCGCCAGCAACCTCATGGCGGTAGTTGGTTCGTTTGGCGATATGTATACGGCGATTGACAATAGCGATGGAGCTGCAGAGCGCATGGTGGAAACCATGCAGGGAGGCCTCGGTGGCGCTCTGCGCGAGTTGGAAGCTGCGAGTACACTGCTGCAAAACACGTTCGGTGAGCAAGCATCTGGCGATGTTCAGTTTGTTGCCGAACTTCTGCACGGCATTTCTGTAGATATGGCCAATATGGACACAACGGCAATCGCTGGCATGACAGGCATGCTTGAGGTAATAGCCGTTGCAGGCCCCGGACTGTTGGCGGCGGGCGGTTTTGTACGAACGCTGGGACTGATATTCGGCAACAAGGGGGCAGCGATTGCAACAGGTGCTATTGCTGTTGCGGGTGCAATCAACGGTATTCGCTTAGCCGCAGAAGCCTATAACGAAGCACAGCTTCAGAATACCTTCGGAACGCTTGAATTTGATACAACTGCGATTATTACCGACATCCAAAGCATAGGCGATGCTTACGCGACAGAACGCGCAGAGATCGACAGTTTCAAGCAAGCCCTAACCGAAGCCGTTACTGCCTACGAAGCGGCCTCTACTGATTTGGCGGGGAAACTCCTGTCCGGCCTCATAACACAAAAAACGTTCACGCAGCCCGAAATTGACGGGATGATGTCCCTTGGCGAACAGATGTCAAATCATGTGCTGGAAGGTATACGTCAGTCTACTGCTGCCAACATGAGCTATTGGGAAATGTTGTGGGGCGAAAGCTACTCCGATACAAGCGATCCGGCGTTACAAGGCATTATGGAGGCCGAAAGAGCCATCTATGATGCCAGCATAGCAGAAGCAACACAGCTTGGAGCAAACCTTCGTCAAGCGATCATTGACGCGCTTGCTGGCGACGGAACTGTCAGTCAAGACGAATACGATCAAATTCGAGCGCACATGGACGCTTTGAACGAGGCAATGGTTCAGGCAGAACGCGATGCACAAGATAGGCAACAGTATATCGAGCGTCAAGAGGAGCTTCATCGAGCTGCGAGCATGAGCGCAGATGACGGCATTGCTCTCCTGCAAAAAAACGCAGAAGAACGCAATGAAACAATCGCTCAACTCGAAGCGGATTACCGAGCTATGATGAATGGCTTGGAATGGGATGCGGCAAAATACGGCATCGAAATCAGCGAGGCCGATAAAGAAGCAGCAATTCAACAATTCGAGGAGCGTCGCGCTGCGATGCTTGCTGGTTATGACGAGCACGAACGCTCCATCGTTGATGCTCTGATGTCGGGAGGCACTTACGCAGGTCAATGGGATACCATAAAAAGTCTTTACGATCAAGGGTTCTTCACAGATGATGGCATGGCTGCTGCTTTCAACAATCCGAGCGCTATTCCCTGGGCGCAGATGAGCCGTGAGGAGCAGGAAGGACTTCTTGATGCCGCGCGTCAACTGAGCTTCGGCAGTCTTAGTGATATTCTTGAATACAGCCGGGGAAATGGCGGCGAGTTCGGCAACATGGCCGCAGCTATACAGGATTACGCCTACAATGTCATAAGTGAATCTTTCAGCCAATTCAAAGGCAGAGAGATGAACTACCAACAGTTCGGCGTAGATCCGTATGGGGAATTTGCCGGACAGTTCTCCATGGCGCTCCCGATTGAGGTGCCAGATGGAGCGGCGGACGGCGTAGAGTATTCCACTGGATTTCAAGCCTCTGTCAACGCAACGCCAGCAGAACAACTTGTAAACTTTCCCAGCGGATCGTCGGATGGTTCGAGTTATACAAGCGCCTTTCAAGGCAGTCTTAAAACTGCCACGCAGTACGTTAGAATTGTCACCATCGGAGGCGTCAGCCTTGGCGGCGGCGCAACCGGAAAGTCGACCGCCAGCGCGGGAACAAAGAAATTCGCAGAGGGCGGACGCGCCACGGAAGCCTCGATTTTCGGTGAAGCAGGTCCCGAATGGGCCATTCCCGAAGAACATACCTCGCGTACTGCCGCGCTGCTTAACGCCGCGCGCGAGGCAAGCGGTTTCGGTTGGGGTGAGTTGATTGCCCGCACGGGTGGCTTGAATGCCAATCCCAACCATACACCGACACAACTTGTGTATTCTCCTACGATCTACGCCAACGACGCAACGGACGTGGAAGCGAAACTGCTCGAGGATAAGGAGCGTCTTGACCGCTGGTGGCGCGACCGTGTGTTCCGCGAAGAAATGGAGGCGTACTGATGCAGATAAGCGATTTGGAATATCATTGCAGTGCTGGCGAAACCTTTGATACTGCCGCGCGTTATGTGTACGGCGATGAGCGCTATGCCGCCGATCTGATGAATGCCAATCCTGAATACTGTGGGAAGCTGGCGTTTGCGGGAGGCGAAACGCTTCGATTGCCCGTTGTGGATTCCCCTTCTACATCGGAAGAACCCGGCTCTGACATAGCGCCGTGGCGAAGGGAGGCATAATGTAATGGCAACACTGATCGAGTGGTACACACATAAATTCGAGGTGGCTTCCGATTCGATCCGCGTATTTGACGATTTAAGTGTCAGCGGAACATGCGAAACGGAGGATAAGGAATCCAGCAAGGAAAAATACGTCAGCCTGAAAAACCGTAAGCCTGCGGAAATAACCCTGACGGCCATTCTCAACGCTTATCTTGGTTGTGATGTGCAAAATGAAGTTATGACTTTCGTAGACGAGGCGCAGAAGGGAACAAGCAGTTTCATTTATGCCAACGGCGGAAAGCTGATGGGCTGCAAGATGATGCTGACGAGCGCCAAAGCAACGAAGATCGACATAGCGCCTGGTGGCAAGTGGACACACGCCCAGGTCGCGCTTACCTTCAAGCAATCAACCAAGGCAGACGGTACTGTTGCCAGCAGCAGTAGCGGTGGAGGCTCGAGTGGAGGCGGAGGATCAAGCAGCAAAAGCGGCGGCGGAGGCAGCAGTAAAACACAATACGGTACACCGTGGCAAAGTCTCATAGGTACTTCCAGCGTTTTTGCGCCTGCAGCCGAGGAAAAGGCAAAGCAAGGCGCTATTGAATACGCAAATAGCCAAGCAGCGAAAGACGCCGCAAAGGCTCAATTAATCAGCAGCGCTTACAAACCCACCAATCCTGCCAGCACCCTCAGTGCTCTCACAAAAGCTGCAACGAGTTCGAAATCTTCTTCCGGCAGCAAATCTTCCAGCAGCTCAAGCAGTTCAAAAACATCTTCCGCAGCAGCCACCATTTCTAAAGTGAGTTCCGTTATTAAAAGCGTTACAAGCAAAACCAGTTCCACAAAAGTAACTGTCAAAAAATGAGGTGATGGGGTGTGCTGTACACAATCAATAATGTTTTAGAACCTATCGCATTCGAGGAACTTGCATCCGAGCCGGAAAAGCGCGTGGTGCAAAACTGTAAAAATCTCCTGATGACACGGCGCGGCGAAGTACCCTATGATCGCATGCGTGGCCTCAATGCCGAGCTTGAGGCGCTTCCCATCGCCGAGGCACAAGAGCGCATATTGAAGGATGTGGACATTGCGTTGGCATGGGAACCGCGCGCACACGCTGTAATGGCAAATTGCCGGTATAGCGCAAGCGGCGGACTTCTCATCGAGTGCGTGATTGATGTTGAAGTATAGGAGTGATGACGATGGACAAAAACGAACTCCACTATGTTACCTATGATCCGTCTGAAATATGGCTTGAAATGGTCTCTGCCTACATTGAAGCAGGCGGAGATATTCTTTATCCCGGCGATGAAAAAGAGTTGCTTTTGCGCGGCGTTCAGGCCATTGTGACACAGGTTTTCGCGGGCGTTGACAATGCACTTCGCATGCAAACGCTTCGATACGCCATCGGCGAGTACCTTGATCTGTTGGGCGATGCCCGCAACTGCCCGCGCATTGAAGCACAGGCTGCACACTCCCGCGTCGCAATTACGTTCGGTGCAAGCGGCCAGAGCAAAACCATTGCTGCAGGAACGGCCATGACGGCAGACGGCGAGCACATCTATGTGACCACGGAATCCTTCACACAAACCGGCTTTGCACAGGTGGAGGAGGTTGATGTGGTGTGCAGGAATGAAGGAGCTGAAGGAAATGGTTTGCTGGCGGGAATGCAAATGCAGTTCATGGTCAGCAACCCGGCTGTCGAAAGCATCTTCGTTTTGGCAGACGCCACAGGAGGCCAGGAGCGCGAAGATGACGATACATACAGGGATCGTATCAGGCTCCACGGCCAAACAAGCGTTACAACCGGCCCTGCTACACAGTATGAAAACGTCGCTATGAGCGTCAGCAGCGAAATTCTGGATGCGCGCGCGCTGAATATCGGAGCCGGACACGTCGGCGTTTATGTAATCCTGAAAAATGATGTCGGCGAAAGCGGCCTGCTTGCTGCTGTCGGCGACGCCCTTTCTGCCGACGAGGTTCGACCGCTCACCGATACGGTTTCTGTGATGAAAGCAACGGACATTCCTTACACGCTGAATGTTCAGTACGCAGTTGAAGAAAAAAGCAACATCACCGAAGCTGTTTCCATTGCCCTTGAGGAGTACCAGGATTGGCAGGACAACACGATTGGCCGCGCTTTCAACCCTGACAGGCTCGTAGCGGCGCTTTATCAGGCGGGGGCCTCCCGCGTTACCTACGTTGAAGGAAGCGCCTTTAACGGCGGTGATGCGGTCTATACGCCCATCGGCACCAATGAACGCTGCAAAGGCACAATCTCCATCGGCATACTCGCAGAGTGAGGCGGTGAAAGCATGGTCGAATTTGAATTGGAACAGCTATTCCCACGTTTTCTGCTGATGGATAAAAACGGCTATGCGATGGCAAAGGCCATCGAAGCCGCCATGCGCTGCATGTGCAAGATCGTCCGCGACGGTGTAAACCTGATCGTGGATTATGATTCCATGCCGGAGTGGAGGCTTGATGAACTGGCTTGGGAGTTCAACTGCCCCTATGACTACAAGGGCAGCATCGAGCAGAAACGGCGCTGGATCAAGGAATCTGCGCCTGCATATGCCATCCACGGAACGAAAGCGGCCATTATCAAGTATCTGATTGGTGCCTTTGAAAGCGTAGAAGTGGAAGAAGGATCGGAGTATTATGCCGATCCTTTTCATTTCCGCGTGATGGTCAGCGGCGAGCTGACCGCCGAAAAGGAAGAATGGCTGCGCAAAGCCGTCAATCTGGTCAAAAACGTCCGCAGCGTCCTTGATGAGTTCGCCACAGGAAGTCATGGCAAAATCGCCGTGCATGGCACCGGCAAGGAAATTGCCAGAATTGCATTCCCTTTATGTGGCGACTGCACATGCGGAACATGGCCCGAAATGGCCGAATAGGAGGTATCAGCTTGTTTACCAGCACCCTTTTGAACAGCATGCGCCAGCACATGATGGAAAGCATCAGCTATGCCACGTACACGGCTGGCGGCGCGGAACACAAAGCACGCATCGAGAGCGCCGACGTTATCGCGGATGGGCGCGTTTCCGTCAGCTTTATCATTGATCCGACGCTTACAGGCGGCGAAGAAGTAACCCACGTCAGTTTGTATGACGAAAACAACGCCTTGTTGGTGAGCAGAGATGAGCGGATTGCCCGCGCGGATGCCAATGAAGGTATTATGTATCGCTTCTACTTCACCGTCGAGGAAGTATTTTCGTAATCGCTACGCGCATCACGCGAGGAGGGAATTATGAGCAAAGAAACATACACCCCTACCAACTGGAAAGATCATGTTGTTGAACGTCCGAGGACGTACACTTCCATCCAGAACGAGGATGGCACCATCACCTTGTACCCTGCGCCCGGAACTACCGAGCAGCAAGGCACGCCGATCACCGCATCCAACCTCAACAACATGGAAACCGGCATTGCCAAAGCGATGCCGAAAGCCAACTATCTGACCGAGGAAGAAGTGGCCGTAATCCTTAACGGAACCGAAGAAGAAGGGCTTCCCGAAGGATATGTAGGTCACATCAGCCTTTTCCACCTGTCGGCGTTGCTGAACAAACTGTTCTTGAAGCAGCAGAACGTTGCCAACAACCTTCTTACGGCGGAGGAAGGGTTTGCGCTTGATGCCCGCATGGGCAAGTATCTGGCTGAAACCAGAGCAGGCATGAAACAGCTTGTGCTTTCGCTGCCGCTGGAAAACTGGAAACCGACCGTGAATGTACCCAAAGCGACCGCCGCCGTGTTTGCGGAAACCGATACGACCGTAACCTATACCCTCACCATGGAAGAAGGATGGACGTATGCAACGGGTTGCGAGGTCGCATTTGATGTTGCGCAAGCGGCAACAAATGCATCCGCAAAGGTTGTTTCCGTCAAGATCGGGGAAGGAAGCTGGGCTTTTGTGACCTCTCCGACGCTGACGGTCGGCAAAACCGTCGTGGTCAAACTGGCGGACGCTGCTGGTGCATACGCCGCCACCGCCACCATTTCCAGCACTGTTTACACCGAAAAGACGCCCTACACACAAAACGTCGCCTTGGAGGGCTTGACAGCGGATACCTTCAAATCCTCCGTTGTTTATACCGTGCCTGGCGAAAGCCTGAAAGCTGTTCAAAAGGCAAAGGCTGCGCCGGTGAAGCAGGGCGACGGCATTCTTACGTTCAGCGCGGCGAAAAAGCCATCTGAAGCCATGTCCTTTGGCATCTTACTCATTACGACCGGGGAGGCGGGAACATGATTTACGGCAGCAACACAGCATTCAACGAAGGATCGTCCCTTGATCTGATTTCGGCGGCAGTACTGCCGGAAGTAGCCTTGCGAACGGTGTGCATCGTGACCAGCGAGAACGTCACGGAAATTCTGATGCAAACCAAAGCACCTGACCACGCGACAGGCCGCTGCTGGGTACAGATCGAGCAGTACGGCGAGCGCAACACCATTTCCAATGGCGGCGGATTGATGTTCAAGCTGGGACAGGCTTGGCGATCCAATGGAACCGATTGGGTGCCGGTCAGCGCCTATTACTCGCTTTGGAGCGAATGGGTGCAATTCTCCTGGGAATTTATCGAAGTGGGTTATGAATGGAATTACGCCCAGGCAAGTCCGCTCCTGACGCGCACGGGCGCGGCGGTTGGCCTTGAGGCCAGCGCTGGTGTCGGTGTTCTGGCTGGTTCCAGCGGTTTTGACAAGCTGCCGATCTATCGGGACATCGTTCGCGTGAATCTGGCCGACGATGGCACGATCAACGCCATCGAGGGCGATGAGAAGTTTAAGACGGACGGCAGCAACGGCCAGGTGATGACGCGGATTCCCGCATTCTATTACAAGGTCGTGAACAATTCCGACGCAAGCAAGCTCGCTGTGAGCGTTTGCAACAACAAGCATGAGGGCTACGAGCTGCATCCTGCATTCAAGCACAACAACGCCGAGCAACAGTACATCTACGTCGGCAGCTACAAGACCGGCGCGGGCTACACCAGTAAGGCGGGAATTGCGCCGCTGACCAATCAGACGCGCGGCGCTACGCGCAGCGGCATCGCAGGAACGCGCGGCGGAGGCTGGTCGATGGTTGACCTCGCCACCCGTCAGGCTATTTCCCTGCTCATGTACATCGAGTTCGGCACGCTCGATCTTCAGAC
This sequence comes from Prevotella sp., assembly GCA_017623155.1. Classification (GTDB taxonomy): domain Bacteria; phylum Bacteroidota; class Bacteroidia; order Bacteroidales; family Bacteroidaceae; genus Prevotella. The sequence goes on from JAGAPR010000077.1 coordinate 40,628, forward strand.
GGCGATTGCTCCGGGCGTATCTAATTCCAACAACACCGCTGCCGTCAATACGGGCGGCACGGATGATATTGCCGGTCATACCGGCAGATGTAGCGGAACCGCCGATAAGGTCAATTTCCGCTGGCGCTACATCGAAGATTGGTGGGGCAATGTCTGGGAGTGGATTGACGGTCTGAATATCAACGGCGGCGCGTTCTACTACTGCTTGAACCAGGCACAGTTCGCCGATGACACGGCCAGCAACTATACGAAGCTGTCCTACTCTGTCGGCACGGGCCTTTCCACTTCCTACGGCACGCGCCTCGGCTACGATCCTGCGGCTCCTTGGTCGCTTCTTCCCAGTGCACACAGCGGCGGCAGCAGCGGAAGCTATCTCTGCGACGCTTGCTGGTCGGGTACTGGCTGGCGTGTCGCTAATGCCGGGGGCTACTGGGACAACGCCCTCGCTTGCGGCCCGGCGGCGTGGAATTGGGACGATGCCTCGTCGAATGCCAGCGCCGCCCACGGCTCGCGCCTTCTTTTCATCCCCTAAGGGGGATGCAAGGGGGAGCGCACTCCCCCTTGCACGCTTCTTAACGGCGTAATTCAGGAGGCGGAAACCCTTTTACGAAACGCAACGCGCACGCGCGCCTCACGCGCGTAGCGCATAACGGGATGGCCGCGCTGTGGCTGGCGTGTCGCTAATGCCGGGGGCAACTGGAACAACGCCCTCGATTGCGGCCCGGCGGCGTGGAATTGGAACAATGACTCGTCGAATGCCAACGCCAACCACGGCTCGCGCACTCTTGTGAAAACTGAATACATGGCGCGGTCATCCCACGGCCATCAAAGGCCGAGAAATTGATCCCAGGGACGCAGGCTGGTAGCCAAAAAGCGAACGCTTGCGAGGGTCACAAGAAGGGTTGCTGGATATGAAAAGAATCGGCAATGTATATCCCACGATGCAAAGTGTGTCGAACTGTGAAAGGGCGATCCACAAAGCATCGGAACACAAAAGAAGCAGGATTGAAGTCAAAGAAGTCCTGGACGATTTGACACAGCGCGCAAAGGCGCTCCCTGCACTCATCGACAACTACGTTCCATCGCCATACCGCAAGATCACCAGAGCGGATGGCCTGAAACGCAAGCAGCGGCACATCCTTGTGCCGAAATTTTGGCCGGATCAGTGCGTACAGCATGCGGTCATCGATCCTCTGGTGCCTCATCTGATCAAACGGATGTACTATTGGAGCTGCGGAAGCATCAAAGGTCGCGGCGTAAAGCATGCACAGCGTGGGATTGAACGCGCTACCATGCGTGATCCGAAGCATGCAAAGTATTGCCTGCAAATGGACATCAAGCATTGCTATGAGAACATACGCAACGAGCCTTTGATAGCCATATTGCACCAATTCATCAAGGATAAGCGCGCCTTGGCTGTTCTGGAACGAATCGTAAAGTCGAACGAAACACTTCCTATCGGCAATTATTCAAGTCCCTGGTTCTGCAACCTCTACCTTACACCGCTTGACCGCTTCATCACGGAGCAGATCAAGCCTGCGCATTATGTGCGCTACGCGGATGATTTCGTTCTGTTGGACAGCAACAAGCGGAAATTGACCAAAGCCGAAAAACTGATCCGGGAGTTTACAGAAAAGCATCTGTTCCTTTCGCTGCATGACAACGCCTGCGTTTTCAAGGTGCGACGCGCTGGAGAGAACCCCAAAAGCAATAACCGCCCCGTGGACTTCGTAGGCATGCGCTTTTGCATCGGATATACGGTGCTTCGCAAGCAAAACGCGCTGGCGCTCATGCGCCAAAGCAGAAAAATTCAAAAGGCCCTCATCGAAGGGAAACCCATCAACTACAAGACTGCCAGCGGCTTTATCTCTCGTTCCGCGCAGCTCAAGCATTGCAGATCGCATGGCCTGCGTGTGAAATACGTCGATCCCATTGACATCAAAATTCTCAAAGGAGTGATTAAGGGTGAAAGTAAACGCCAACAGCGCGCCCGTTCTGTCGTATGCCGTGCAGAGGCATCCCCAGCAGCCGGACAAAGCCATTGTAACCCTGCGTGAGAACGTGGTTACGGTGGATGAAAACACCGTAACATATGATGAGTACATCGTTATCGTGCCGTGGTACGACAACCTGACGATGGATGTTGCGAAGAACGTCGATCAATGGTTGGCGTCTGCCCGCAGCATGGAACCTTCTGCCGCCACGTTGGCTGTTGCTGCCGAAGAACTGGCCGACATGCAGAATGCCCTTGATATTTTGGAGGAATACGCAGATGAGTGAGAACATTGAGGGAAAGTACAGCAGGATAGCACAGCGCGTCGTAAGCGCTATGGAGGTTGCTGGCGTGCTTATTACGGACGATGATCAGCGCCTGCAGGCTTCAGGAATCTACAAGAACTGGAAAGCCGGTTCCTATGCCGTGGGCGATGTGCGAAATGCCAACGGCCAGACGTGGGAGTGCCACCAGGCTCACGACAACGCTGTTTATCCCGACATCACGCCCGGAAGCAGCGCATGGCCCACCTTCTGGCGTCCGCTGCACGGCAAATCCGCTCAGACCGCCCGCCCGTGGGTAAAGCCTGAAAACGGCACCACCGATACCTACAAGGCCGGTGAATGCATGATCTGGACGGATGGCCGCATCTTGCGCGCCAAACGCGAAACCAACTTCTCCCCGGACGAATACGCCCAGGATTGGGAGGAAGTCACCGAATGAGTAACCTTGAAATCATCGACCGTATGAGCAAAATGCTTGAACAAGCCTCCTGCATCATTCGTGAGCAGGAGGCTTTGTTATTGCAGCATGGCATTCACACGGATACCGGCAATCTGGAAGCACAGCGCACGGCGCTGTTGGAGGACATCGAAAACACCATTTGATAGGAGGGGTTCACATTGAGCATGGTTGAAAACGAAGTGGTTGCCCGTGCAGGCGAAGCGCTGCTTTCGCGGATTGAAAGTGGTGGATTGCACATTCCCTATAAGACGGGCGGAACCACCCTTGAGGGTGGCATGGACTGCCATACGCTGGCGGAATATCTGTTGATGCTTGCGGGCGTACCTTCCTCCGACTGTGACCTGAGTGGCAGCAACGCCCACTGGCGCGCTTGCTCATGGCGCGGCACGCCGGAAGAATGCGCGGAGCAGTTTGGCGAAGTGCCGGTAGGCGCTGCGGTGTTCATCGTTAAGGAAGTTAGCGAGAGCACCCCGGAAAAATACCGTTACGACGGCCTGAAGGACGCCGAACACATGGGCGTGGTGCTCGACGGATGCGCGATCCACGCGAGCAGCACCCGCGAGTGCGTAGCGCGGAGCAAATTCGAGGGCGAAACCATTCCCAACGGCGGTTGGAACATGATCGGGCTGTTCCCCTGGGTGGAATACGGCCTTGACGTGGAGGGTGACGCGGGCGATCTGGAAGTAATTGAGGATGACGGCATCCCGATCTACGACACGCTGGAAGCGGCCGAAGCTGCCGTTCCCGTCCAGGTATCCCCTTATACCAAGTATGTGCGCATCATTTCTCCCGATGAAAACCCCGTGAAGATTCGTGAGCAGCCGAAACGCAACGCTGTCTACAAGTACAGCGCCCCGCACGGCGAGCTGTGCTTGTATCAGGGCGAAAAGAACGGTTTCTACAAAATTCGCTATAACGGCAAGAGCCGCTATGTGATGCAGGAATACGGCCAGATTATCAAGGTCAAAAAGGGGTGATCGCATGAAATGGCTTTGCTGGCTGTTTGACATCACCATCGGCAACCTGTTTGGCCGCTGGATGTGCTCCTGTGGCTACGAAGGACGCCGTTTCTTTGGCATCAGGAACTGCCCCAAATGCCACGGGAACGGCGAATGCACCTGGAATGGTTGAGGAGGGGCGGGTGTGCAGCAAGTGTGTATCAACTGCATCATCAAAGGAGAACAGCCCCATTGTCATTCCTGCATGGTACGCGGTCGCGTAGTCGGTTGGGACTTACTGCCGGAATGCTGCAAAGGCTGCGACTACATCGATTCTGAGGGCCATTGTGCCGCCTTTGGAAGCACCGAAGGCGTCAAGGATGACCGTTGTGGCCTGCGCTCATCCCCTCTCGGCATCAAGGATTACTCCAAGCTACGCGAGGAGCGTCAAAATGATACGCAGGAAGGGGGTGTTACCAATGGAACAGATCAATGAATTTGGCAAGGTTGCCGGGTCGCTTTCGGCGATTCTCGGCCTGCTTGCGCTGCTCCTGTTCAACCCCATCAAGAACCACGTTAAGAAAAAACGTGAGGAGCGTCGCAAGGCGCAAGAGGAAGATGCCGCATTTCGCAAAGAGATGCGGGAAGCCCTGGGCAAAATCAACGAAACACTGTCTCTTTTGACGGATGACATCGGCGATCTCCAATACGAGCGACTTTCCCAAGCCCACGAATACTACACCGATCAAGGCTGGTGTCCTGGATCGAAAAAGGAAATGCTTTGCCAAATGCACAAAAGCTACCGAGCCAAGAATCGCAATCACCTGTCCGAACACTACGAGGAAGAAATCATGCGGCTTGACAGTAAACCGCACACACAACAGAGTTGAAAACGCACACGTTTGCGTTTTTGACAATATATCAAACACAAAGGAGGAACCCTTATGGAACTGTTGAGCATCCTGCTCGTTGCCCTGATGATCGAGGCGGTTGTGGAAACCGTCAAACCCCTCTGGAAAGCGGATGGCAAGCATCTTACCGCTGCCGAGATCGTATCTATCCTGATCGGTATGCTGGTGGCCGTCACCTGCAAGATCAACATGCTCGCTCCCTTTGTGGCGCTGGATGCGCCCGTGTGGGTGGAGTACATCTTCTATGCACTGACGGGTATTGCGCTGGGCCGTGGCCCGTCGTTCGTACATGATCTGTGGACGAAGATCAACGAATGGAGCAACGGCAATTTCGTTACCGAGACTGTACAGACTGGCACCGCATATCTGGATGACGAGGATTTGAACATCGAAAATTGGAGCCTCCCCATGCTGCGCTCCTTCTGCGCCTCGAATGGCGTCCCCTGCGCCGGTTGCACCACCAGACAGGATTACATGGATGCAATCGAGAATTGGGGCGTTACCGTTCCTGCGGCGGAGGAAGGCTTGAAAGACCCCGAAACGCCGAAGTACACCGATCCCGATGCGTACCTGATGCGTGAGACTGGCAATCCGCCCACGGATGGCGCGGAATAATCCGCGCCCATGTATTTCTTCCCGGAGGATCACCCTCCGGGGAATTTTCTTTTTTAGGGAGAACGACGATGCAATCCAAAGAAAAAGAAGAATCCTACGCATTGTGCCTCGATTGGCATGAAAAACCGTTGCTGCGCGCGGCAATGGAATACTCCGCCAGGGTTGAACTGGACATACTGGCAGAAGCGAATCAAAAGAAACCTCGAAATGTCGCAGGAATACGTGCTTGTGTTTCGACCTTACACGTCAAGGTGGGCATACTGAGGAAACTCTACGAGGTTTTTGAGGAGCCGGACGAAGATGGGTACAGGTTTCCGTTCGTCGATCCAATTCAAGAAAGACGCCTACGGCGACGGAAGGAAGAACACAAAGCAAAAACCAAACAATCCTATTCGGATTGAACATTGACGGCGCGCCCTCGACCGCGCACGTGAAATTGAACACGTCTGAAACCGTTGATTTACAAGGACTGGCAGGGCTTATCCCTGTCGGTCTTTTTTATTGCAATTTATAAACGTAGTTGCAATATTTGCATGCAATGTTGAAAATAACGCGCGCTTTTGTTTCAAAAACGCACGTTATAGACGCTGCGTGTGTTCCTTAAGATCAAAAAGGGCCGTTTTTGATTGCAAAACAAAAAAGCCCCCTTGCGGGGGCAAAATGATTTACGGGCGTATTATGCAGGCATGGTATAACTATGATTCAGGCAGTTGACACGGATGTATTCCTGATAGAGCCATTCTGGGGAACGGTCGCGCGTGCCAGCCTTGGACGCCTCAAGGTATTGCGACATGTTCAGCGATTCATAGTAGAGGCGGAAAAGCTGCGTGTCATAATCCTGCTGGAAGAACCACTCCCGGAAACGCTCTATTTCGCGTTTTGCGGCGTTTGCAATCGCCTCCCTTGCTTCGGCAGGCAAAGTCTTGTCATACAGCTTAACGCCGCCGAAATTAGCGATATGAGCAACATTTTTGTAGTCGTTGCCCTCTGTGCGGTTGCGATCACAAACCGTCAGTCCGTTGCCAAGACAACAGAACATCAAATCACACGTTTTCATTGTCTTTTTCTCCTTCAGGAAAGGTAATCTCGCGGGATTTGCGGCCCGTAGTTGTATTGTATTCGATCACACATTTCGTGGGCACATGGAGGCTTTTTGCAAATATCTGCGCATACCTCCGGGCGTATTTTTCGGCTCCCGCTATAGATCGGCAGCTCACGCGAATCTTATGCGTCCCATCCTCTGCAACCTCTGGAATGGACTTGGAGAAGTAAAAGCAGAAACGGTACATCTTACAGCTTGTGCGCATGGTATCATCCTTTCTCAAATATGGACAACAATTACATTCGTCAGCACGATTACAATACCCAGGCCGATGGTTGCGGCCCAGCCGGTCAATTCTTCGATGGTTCTTTTGCTCACAAGGGATCCCTCTCTTTCTGTTATCTTGGCATATGTCCGTATTTCAGAACGTGTTCACAAAGCTGGATACAATCTGCCGTGGAGGCTTTGATGCGCGCACAGGTTGAAACATTGTCATGCAGCGTTTCGGCTGTGCCAGCCAAGGATAGACGGGTTTTGTGCAGCTCCGGGAAGCAATGCACGCTGTATTTCCATACGACGGGCATATACTTGATGCGCCCGCACCCATTTTTGCATACTCCGAAACGATCTTCAAAGAAAGTGATGCCGTACTCACGTTCACCAAAGGTCACGCGAACAATGCTTTGTTCCGTCATCGTCTACTCCTTTCTGCCCGCGTACAAGGCCCACGGGCGGGCGCTGGATGAAATGGTTTCGGGGCGTTATTCCATGATCTCTACACGGTCGTATTGCACAAGGGAATCGCTGTTGATGAGGCGGAGGAGATCGGCTTTCGTGAAGTTATACCCGCCCTCTGAATACCCCGGAATGAAATAGGCGTATGTGCCGCTGTCAAGTTCCTGCTGCAGATCAGTAAACAATCCGATGGAGTCACCAGGAACGATTTTCCCGGATTTGCTCGTGATAAGCCGGTTGGCGCAACTCACGTCACCCACGATGTATTGACCATTTTTGTTGGAATACTCAAGGAACAGGCGGTGATTGCCAAGGTCGGATTGCTTGCTTTCCGGGTCATCAGGATAGAAGTCACAGCCGCGTTTTCTCAAGTACAGCACGCCTTTTGAGGAAAAGCAGGAGGCAAACTGATCGAGGCTATAATCCGTATCCTTGGGAAGCTGATCCGGCGCAACATAGCGCAGAACGTAGTAGCAGCAGAGCTTCACAGCCTCATCCTGAAATGCTTTGTCCGCGTATGGATCGAATACGGATTGCTCCTCGAAGATGCGCTTCGTAACGTGATGCGCATCCCAACCAAGATTGCCATTGGATTTTGAAGGGAAATGATGACCGGCTTTTTCGGCCAAACCTCGTAAAGCAGCAAGCGCGCACGCTTTGTAATGCTCCGTACCGCGCAAGGTGTGTTGGAGTGACAGCCGATAAAACAGGTTGGGGGCGTTTTGGAAAACCTGAATCAGCTCTTCATCGGAGTGCGCTTCCAATCGCTTGAAGATCGTCATAGTATCAATCCTTTCTGCCTGCGTATGATGCCCGCAGGCGGGCGATGTTCTGAAGCAAATGTTTCCGGGGCGTTACGTTATAGCGTATTCCATGCGATCGGCAGCGGCGCAGAACTCGCGGAGCTTGCAGCCATTACACAGGGCGCGGTTTGCACCTTCCGGGTCATTCATCTGGCGGCAGGCCCGGCCATGAATGCCGCAAATCATCGGGATATAATCGCCTGTCGCGGCGGCTTGCTCGTATGCCTGCTGACGTTCGCTGGTGACAACCGGGAACACGGGCAGCGGCGTCCTATTCTCGGCGACGTATGCGCCCGCTGCGGGTATGTCTTTGAAGAACTTCCCGCATCCGGCATACACGAAGGTTTTACCGCCGTCGTAGCTGTGCCACAACTGGACATTGTAGCGGTATTCCGCGCCGGGGTCGGGGCTGGTGATGATCCTGGTTTCACAGATAGTTTTCATTGTGTCCTCCTTCTGCCACCCGTCGCCCGGGCAGCGCGGCTTCTGAAATGGTTTCAGGGCGTTTATTTGGGCAGTTGCTCAAGCGCACGGGCAAACAGATCGCGGCGCGCGGCGGAGGCGTCCTTGTCGAAATAATGCCCCCAAAAATAATTGTCGCCATCGGAACATTGCCACGTTACATACATTGTTCCCAGACTGGTTTCCATGCGGCCAAGCACAATTTCCAAATGCTCGTCGATTCGCACAACTTCAATGATCGTATATCCCGCGTTGGTGCGGGCGGATGTGGTTTCCATCACTGCGCCTCCTTACTTTTTCACCGTTTTGAAAGTCACTTCGTGGCCGGGATTCTCTGCAACGAGCTTTCTTTTAAGGTCATCAACCATCATGTTATTATCGAGAGCCGCTTGGATCACTTCAACCAGCTTCTTTCCGTCGAGATAAGCCCAAATATAGGCGCGTTTATATGCCATCGCGATATTCCTTTCTGCCCGCGTATAAGGCCCACGGGCGGGCGCTGGTGGTGGATGAAACGTTTTGGGGGCGTATCAATGCAGCTTCCGGGCCTTGTAGGCTTCCATACTGATGACGTTACCGCTTACCAGGCGCGGCGGCTCCTTGGCGTAGGTGGATGCGAAGTCATCAAGCGAAACGGCGTCCGCGTCCTCGTTCTCATCCGGCAAGGGCAAGGCAAGAATCCCGCCGATTTCGTCCTCGGTGAAGTGGCGAGGATTCCCAAGCGCGGCGATATACACCACCGTAAGGCGGGCGGCAAGATCGCGCAGCACTTCGCCGTGTACCTCGCGGAATGCTTCCTCCATTTTGGCGTTGAGGAGGTCAACCGTTTCGGGATCGGTTTCCAGCTCCGCAAGGGCAGTCACACGGGCCAGATGATGCACACGGCGGAGGTTGTCTTTCCTGCCCTCCTCACGTTGGCGGCGTTCCTTTTCGCGGGCTTCTTCGTCCCTCTTTTGGGCTTCCTGCCGGATGCGCTCGCGCTCTCCGGCCTGACGGTCATACTCGGCGCGGTATTCATCCGGCCACAACTCGCGGTGCTGCAATTCAAAGCGGCGCGGGTTGAACTCACCGTATGCATCCGCAGGCAGATGACCGAACGTTTCCAGGGCGTATGCCTCGATCTGTGCGCGGCGCTCATCGCTCATGCGGCGATGGCAGAAAACGAATTTGGCACCCGGAGCATTGAGCGCGGGATCAATTTCACGCACGCCGTGGTAGTCCTGGTATGCGTCGTAGGTGTCGTACTGGTATTGGCGCGTGTAGAAGTCCACCAGATCATCAACGGGGCCGTCCGTCCATTCAATGTCAACCGAATTGCACATCGAGGCGGAGGAAGAAGTGACGGAGAATTTCACACCGGGGAAAATGGTTGCAAGGCGTGTGCGGATCGCGGCGGCGGTCTGCGCCTGCGGGGAGGGCGTGCGCTTCCCGCGCTGGTCAAGGGCGGATTTGCGCCGCTGCTCGCGGTTCTGCACTGCCTTGGTCAACTTCTCCTGCGCATATTCACGGGAGCGGACATGGTACGCTTCGTAAATGTCCGGCTGATATGCTGTGCCGGAGTAAAGACGGATCGTAATGCGACCGTCTTTCTCATGCCATACGGTGATGCAATCCGCGTCTTTATGTTCGACCACCTTCGCGCCATCTTTGCGAAGGTTTTCCAGCACGGCGGCGCGGGCCTGCAAGCGGCCCTCTTTGGTTCTCAAGCTATCGTTTCTCATAGTGTAAGCTCCTTTCGTGCGAATGGTTACGCGGCGTATTTGGCTGCAAATTCATCGGGCGTATATGCAGGCGGCAGGCTTGCAAGCAGCGCGGAAAGATCATCCGCAGCTTTCGGTTCCTCGGCTGGCTGCTCAAGCATTTTCAGGAATTGTGCGGCGGTGATCTTGCGTACCTGTCCGATCCAGCGATCCGCTTTATCCAGCTTTGTCATACCGGGGCGCTCGCCCACAACAAGGATCGTGGTCGTGATACTCATATCCTCAAACGCTCTGCCGCCGTTTTCCTGAACGGCTTTGATAGCTTCAGCGCGGGTCATGCCTGGGAGCTTGCCGGTAAAGGCGACCGTTTCCCCGGCAAACGTCCGCCCTTTGGGGGATGAATCATTTTCGGGGCGTATGGTGGCGCTTTTTTCTGCCGGCGCTTTTTCCTTCGGCGTATCCAGGGCGGCAAGCTCCTGCTTTTGCTGCATGCGCTTTTGGTGTACTTCGTCCATGCGGCGGAGGCGTTCCCGGTGTTTGGCCTCTGCAAGCTGTGCACGCGCTGCCGCATTGATCTTCTGCGTTTCGGCTTTGGCTTTAGCCTTTTCGATAGCTTCGGCGCGCTGTTCTTCGCTGGCTCTTGCTTTGGCCTGTTTGGCTTCGCGTTCGCGTCTGCACAATACGCGCAGACGCCATAGACAAATCACGATGATTGCTACAGGGATTGAAAACACGACGATCATTTGAGACATATTTCCCTCCTGCCCGCGTATAAGGCCCACGGGCGGGCATTGTTATGCGAAACGGTTTCGGGGCGTTTACGCCGCTGTTTCTGCGGCGATAATGGCGAGCTGGTCAAGGGTGATCTCCGGCGCTTCGGGGTTTCGCCTCTTTGCGTCCGCGATGATTCGATAGGCCGCAGGGGCCAAAGCCTGCTTTTTCGCGGGGCGGATCGGGAGCAAAACGGCGTCGCCCAGGTCGCTGGCTGCGTATACCGGCGAAAGTGGGTTTTCGGGATCGACCATCAAAACCGCGTCCGGCAGCACGGTGAGCAGCTCAAACAGATACACGGCATTCACAGTCGGCAGGCCGTCGCCAAATTCCCACACGGGCGCATGCTTGCGGCCATGCTCGGCGCGCTGAAGCTCGATATATGCGTTGAGCTCTCCGCGATCCACATACGCAAGGCGGATGCTCCGGCGCTTGATGACCGGATCGAAAACACGTTCCAGGTCAAGCGATTTCAGATCGTCCGGGAGAACAGGCAACGGCAAAGCCTTGCGCAGACGATAGGCGCGGTAGCCATCACATGCACATTGCAAGCCGTTCTTGTCCGTCCAGGTGTATGCAAGCGCCTTGTTTGCGCGGGCGTTTGCACCCTTGAGCATGTGCCCGATACAGGCAGCAGCGGCGCGGTTGCTGGCATTGGGAACCCGGCGCAGATCGTCGTAAATGGCAAGGGTCAGCATGTCCAGCTCGACGCGGGTATCTGCGTCCAGGTCAGAACGTTCTTTGAGCGTATGCAGGCGGGTATAAATCTCGGCATGGGTCATGGGGTGATCCTCCTTCGGTCGGTGAAATGGTTTGCGAGCGTATAGCTTTCCGCGACGATCCCGCGCGGGGATCGTTTCGGCCGGTTGCCGTCCGGCTCTCATCGGGCGGAGGGATTCGGACGCCGTTTCACACGTCAATATCAAAGCGCGCTATCATGTCGTCGCACCAATTTGTGAACGGGTTCCAGACAAACAAGCTCAACACGCGGCTACCCGGCAGCGCGTCCCTGTCAAATGCGATATACTCCCCGTGCTGATCCTTGCCATCCGGCACGCCATCAGCCCGGACAGATTCAACCGTCGAATATCTCACATCAACCAGCACAAAGGGGGCGCGATGCAGGATAATTTCCCAGCGCGCGACACCAGCGGAAACGCAGCACGACAGCACCAGGGACACCAGCAAATACAGCGTGATTGTCAAAGTCAAAATCTTTCTTGCGGTTTGCATTGCGCATCCTCCCCGTATCAGCCACACACGGCGCGAAGCTCAAGCGCAAGAGCCTGCGCAGCGCGGAAAGCCTTGTGCGTCAACTTTTTGTTCCAGCTCTCCATAACGGGCGACCAATAGAAACCGGCCTTTTCTACGGCTTCGCGGGCGGCTTTGCTGGGCTTGCGGGTGAAGATGACGCGGGTGCGGTCGTGATCGCCGTCAAACAGGATTTTCCAGCCCTTGCCCTTGAGCGTCGTGCCGACAAACGCCTTTTCAGGAACGGGGCCGCGCGTCTGCTTCGGATCGCGGGCGGGCTGCTCCGGCTGCGCTTCGGGCGCGGGCTCCTGGGCAGCTTCGATAGCGACAACAGGCGCGGCGACTTCGGCGGGCTTTGCGTCGGCAGCTTTGGCGCGCGTCTTCGCGGGCACTTTGCGCTGCACCTTTGCAGGGGCG
>JAGAPR010000078.1 GCA_017623155.1 Prevotella sp.
GAGGCTCCCGACACACGTTGTCGGGAGCCTCGCCGCTTTTTTATGCGCATGATTTCACCCTGCAACGAGGTATTAATTACCCCGTAACGGGATATTAACTCCACAGCAACGAGGTATTAACTCCACGGCAGTTAATACTTAATTGTCTCGCAGTTAATATTTAATTACCTTGCAGTTAATATCCCGTTACCGCGGAGTTAATATCTCGTTGCAAAACAACCGGACAACGACCTCACGACAAGCAAAAACGTATCAAAAACCAAAGTATATTTTCTTGTTTCATTACATAATGCAAGCCACCGCACATCCGATTTTGCATAAATATTCATTTCCGAAATCATGAATTATCGTGATAATTACGATACATCCCACAACGACAAAAAACATAAAATAAAACTTTTCAAATGATTTTTTTATAAAAATTTATATATAACAAAAAAAATCGTTACCTTTGCAACGCACCGGTTAGCCCGCAAGGGCAAGGGGCACTACATTTTGGTAAAGGACGTTTACGGACGTTATCTTCTACGTTCAAATCTCGCAAATTTGTCAACCCAAGAAGATGCGCAACCGGGGCGTTCACGTTGGGCGTATTGTATGATGCTCATCTGCTTTATGCAGATTACATTAATATAATATTGTACGACGTGGGCTAACTGCGTTGCTTATCCTTGGGAGAGGCAATGCGAGAGCCTGAACGTGGGATAAGCAGGAAGTAGAGACTCCCACGTCTTTTCTTTTTTCCATATTTATAAAAATAAGCCGAATCTTGGGATGTCATAGGCTTGCTTAAAACATAAAAACGATGAAAAGCAAAAGCATTTTCAGAGTCATGGCACTCTGCGTAGTCACAACCGCAATGTTCTGTGCATGCGGAAGTTCTCAAAAAACAGTAACTCCCGGCGGAACGACAAAGGGGACCCAACAATCTTCATGGGGAACAAAAAAGGAAGAAAGTGACAGTCAGAAAGAAGCAGAAAAAAGTCCGGCCACACGCAGTTGGGGCGAAGCTGTTAACCATCGTCTATCATTTGCAAAATCTTATGCAGAAGGACAGGCAAGAGCCGCCCTTGCAAGGGCGATAAGCGGTATTATCAAGACGGCCACGCAAGAATCCGATTTACAATGGAATAAATATGCCGGTTCCGAAACCGAAGGCTCGTCTGTAACCGATGAAGGCAGTAAAGCCGATGGACTGTATCTTCAAATAGCAGAAGAAATTGTTTCAAATACAGTCGTAATAAAAACCGATACATATATGCAACCTAACAGGCAGTATCATGTTTTTGTATGTGTAGAATATCAGGGCGACATGAGCAATATGACAAATAATATTGTCAAAAAAGTAAAACAAAAGGTTCCGGATGAAGACCGTCTGAAAATGGAATATCAGTTTAATAAATTTGAGGAGAAAATAAAAGAAGAATTAGAAAAGAAAAACAAAGAAAGATAAAATAGTATGAGACAATTGAATTTCATCTTTTGTCTGATATTTTTTGTTTCTTCATCTCATGCCCAAACCGACATAAACAGGATTAAATCTGACCCAAAATATTGGTGTGCGGAAGGACAAGGAACAACGATAGACGAAGCCGACCATGACGCATTGGCACAGATTATCAGACAAATATCGGTAAGCGTATCGGCTAATACTCAAGAAGAGGATGAAAGCCGTACAAAAAATGGTGCGGAATACTCTAATTATACACGAAAAGGTACTATAAATTCATCGTCGTTTGCTTCTCTGAAAAATGTAGAGATGCTCATTGTCAAGCCCGAGCCAAACGCCGTAGTATTCCGCTGGGTAGCAAAAAGTGAAGTTGACAAAATGTTCGAGGAACGGAAAGCCAAGATACTCGACTTCATTGAAACGGGCCGCATTGCCGAGCAACGTCTGCAAATAGACGATGCGCTGCGCAACTATTACTGGGCACTAATGCTATCCAAAGTCCACCGCGATGCAGTATATTGTGATTTCAACGGCAAAAGCGTCAACTGCCTTACCTTTTTGCCTCAAAAGATAAAATCTGTCATATCAAATATCAAAGCCACGCTGAAAGAGTGTACAAACAGCGACAACAGATATAAAGCCGGAGTGAAGTTTACATACAACGGCCGTGAGATAGCAAGCGTGCAACTAAGATATTTCGATGGTCAGTCGTTTATCGGTCCGCTCACCGCTCGCGATGGTTACGGAGAGTTGGAACTCGTGAAGCTACCGGTTGACAACAAGCTCAAAATACGCTATGAATACAGTTTCCGCAACGAGGCCGAAAACCTCGACGCGGAACTGCGTTCTGTTTTCAGTGAGACCAAAACCGTACCGATAGACAATGCCATGGTCGACATTCCTGTGAAAATAAACCAAAAGAAGAATGTCATGACCATGGACAACAAGAAAACATCTTCTGCCGGCACAAACAAGACAACAGCCGACGCGATAAAACCCGAGACGGCAACCAAACGTGAGCGCAAGCAACTTGATATTGTCGGAGACAACACCCAATATCTTGCCGTGATGGGTGAAATAGAAGAGGCAATACGCCAAAATACGCCCGAAACGGTATTCAAGCATTTCACACCTGACGGATACAAAATGTTTGAAACACTGTTACGAAAAACCGGTACAGTGTCTCTCGTCGGAGGAAGTCAGAAATATGAGTTTGTAAAGGCAAACGAGCAGGTTCTCGGCCGTTTCTGCAAAGTGAAAATCAAGTTTAAAGACGGAAAGTCGTTTATGGAAAAGCTTGTTTTCCGCTTCAATGAGTCGGATAAGAAAATTCTGTCGGTGGCATTTGCGCTTACCCAAAAGGCCGAGGACGACATATTCAATGCGGCCTCATCGTGGACAGACATATCGCGCTTCACCATACTTCAATTCATGGAGGATTACCAGACGGCCTACGCCTTGAAACGGGAGGACTATATTGAAAAGATTTTCTCCGATGATGCGATTATCATTACGGGCACCGTGCTGAAAACAGCTCCACGTGCCAATAAAGAAGGCATGACACTTGACTTGGGTCGCAAAGACATTCATTTCACAAGACAGAACAAGCAACAGTACATGACCAATCTCCGTCGTCATTTCAATGACCGCGAATACATCCATCTCACTTTTGAAGACAATATCACAAAAGTGATAAACGCTCCCCGGATACAACCCGGAACAGCGTTCGCGATACAAATAAACCAGATTTACAATTCACCGGTCTATTCGGACAAAGGTTATCTCACACTTATTCTCGACGCCTCAAAAGAATTACCGATAATTCATGTGCGCATGTGGATGCCGGACAAGAAAGAGATGATGACAATAGAAGAATTTATCAATAAATTTGAATTTTAGAAAAAAAACATAAGACAATCATGAAACAAACTATTCTTATCATTTGTGCGATAATCGTTTCGCTTGGCGGTTACAGCCAGACAAACGAGAACCACAGACAACTCACACTCCATTCTTTCAAAGAATCAGTATCGGCAAGCGGACTGCCAAATCTGTCAGCATTGTTCAATCAAGACAAATGGCCGAAAGACAACGACGGCAACGATTATTGTGCATTGGTACGTGTCACGTTTGAGAACATGCCGGCCGCGGAAGCTCGCAACGTGAGTTTTAACTTCGGTAACAGTGCCCCACTGAAAACGACACAGGACCATATAGACGCCCCGGAGCACGAACTGTGGCTGTTCGTCACTCCGTCCGGCAGTGCTTTCATGGAAGCGAAAACAGACAAATATGGCGCAAGCAACCGCCTGCCTGACTTGCGTTTAGAGCCCAAACATGTATACGATGTTGTGCTGAAAAACGACAAAACAATATCTATAAACATCATCACCACTCCGCAGGGAGCAACGGCAACACTCGAAACAGGACAGCGGGTTACAACCAACGCGACCATAACAGACGTCCCACTGGGTAACCATACACTGACGATAAGTCGCGACGGCCACACATTGAAGACGGAAAATATAAACGTGACGGAAGACAACGTGAAATTTGAATACGACCTCAGGGAAACAAAACGCATACGATTTGAGAGTGACCCGAAAGGAGCCACGCTATACGTGAACGACAAAGAATGCGGCACAACCCCGTGCGAACTTACTCTTCCGTTCGATTCATACAGTATAAAAGCCATGTTGGGTCCGGGAGAGACCGACGCCAAGTCCATAACGGTGAACAGCGAGTCGGCCGATGTCATAAAAATGGAACCTGTGAAAAAGAAGAAATTTGAGGTATATGCCATATACGACGGCTCGAAAGTTGACGCCGACCTGTACATTGACGGCAAAAGCAGCGGAACACACCAGCCGTCGTATACATTGGAATTGCCAATAGGCAAAACCTACGACATGAACATGATATACTATGGCAACAGCAAGAAACGCAAAATAAAAATTACTCCAAACATGTCTGAGGAACAGGAATTCAATATATCCGCCAAGAACAAGTTTGTATGGCCGTGGCAACGCGAATATGACGCATGTCCCGTCGGTGTTTCACTCAGCTATGTGACAAAGCAGATGGTAACAACCGGTGAGGGCGAGAAGCTGAAAGAAAACGGCGTTTGGCCCGACGGTAAAGACAAATCACTGCACGGCATGCAGGTTGGTCTTCATCTACAACCATGTTTCTCTTTCGGTTTGGGTTTGTATACCGGCCTTTTCTATGAGATATATCTTTCATCAAACGATGATTATGATTATGATAGTTTTCAAGAGCATAGTCTCTATATGCCTATACACGGGTTCTTCCGTATACCGTTAAGCAAGAAGATAGCACTGTCTGTACATGGCGGTCTCGGACTTAATTACAGCGTATACGGTGTATATACCGGCAATGATAACGGATTAGAAAATTATGATGACTTCTATGGTGAAGCCGGATGGCCCAAGCGTTTCAACATGGCCGCCGAGATTGGCGCCGGACTGCGTTTAGGTCCTGTGCAACTTAATTTCCAATACTCAAAAGGCATCAACGACCACAAGTCTTACAGCGACCTCGGAGACTATAAGACAGTACAGAACAAATATACATTCGGTATATCATACGTGATAAGCGGTAATGATTGAAAAATAGGACATAACATAAAACATGAAGTATGACTAACAATCCGAATATCAGCGACTGTCATGCGGTGACAAGAATTATTGCCGTTACACTTGTTGCAATCATTCCCTGTATGGCATGGTCACAGGAATCATTCGATGATTTCAAGAAGAGAATGACCGAAAATTTTTCTTCATACAAAGCTGCTAAAGAAAAAGAATTTGAGGATTTCAGAAACAAAGCCAACAATGAATATACAGCATTTGTAAGTAAGGCATGGAAAGAGTTTTACGCACTCAAAGGCATACCAACGCCGAAAGAAGACAAGCCGGTGCCCCCGAAAGTTTATCCCGACGATGACAAGAACAAGCCAATAAAGGACAAACCGGTTGTAATCGACGAAGTTATACCGGAAGTAAAGCCCGAGCCACAGCCCGACCCCGTGGTACCAATAAAGGAAGCGCCCACCCCGGCACCGGTTTATCACACGTTCGCATACTTAGGTACGGAAATGAAAGTGCGTCTTGACAACAATCATCGTTTCCATTTGAACGGATGTAACGAACGGAATATAGCGGAAGGATGGAAAACTCTATCGGGAGATAAGTACAACAATGTCATCAACGACTGTCTAAATCTAAGACAGAAATATCGATTGTGCGACTGGGCATATCTGCAAATGCTTAACAAACTTTCCCAATCGTTCTTTAACGGAAACAGCAGAGAGGCAACGCTTCTAACGGCTTTTCTGTATTGTCAGTCGGGCTATAAGATGCGTCTGGGCACCGATAAGGACAGATTATTCCTGCTATTTGCCAGCAAGCACGAGATATACAATAAAAGCTATTGGAATATAGACGGTGAAATGTTTTATCCGCTCGATTGCGACCAGACACAAATTTATATATGCCAAGCCGCTTTCCCGCAAGAAAAGCCCTTGTCACTGCTTGTCAGCACTGAACAGTTGGCAGCTTACAGGCCGTCAAAGCCACGCACGCTGCAATCAAAACGGTATCCGGAAATAAAAGCGAATGTGAGCATTAACGAGAATTTGATAGAGTTTTTCAATTCCTATCCCACGTCAATGATTAACAATGACTTCGGCACACGCTGGGCCATGTATGCAAACACTCCGTTAGGAAGTGCAACCAAAGCCATGCTATATCCGACCTTGCGGACATCAGCAATATCAAACCTGACACAATCCGAGGCCGCAAACAGATTGCTCAACTTTGTTCAAACAGCTTTCACTTACGAATATGACGATAAAGTATGGGGATGCGACCGAGCTTTCTTCGCAGAAGAAACATTGTTTTATCCATATTGCGACTGCGAAGACAGGTCCATACTTTTTTCACGATTGGTACGTGATTTGCTCGGCCTTGATGTCGTGTTGATTTTCTATCCCGGACATCTTGCAACGGCCGTACATTTTACAGACAATGTTACCGGTGATTATATCATGCTCAACGGTAAACGATACGTTGTGTGCGACCCTACGTATATCGGTGCGCCAATAGGAGCCACAATGCCCGGCATGGATAATGCAAAAGCAAAAGTTATAATTCTCTAATTTCAGAGAATACGGCAAAAACAAGATGCATTTCTAAAAGTATTCTTACATAAAAGAGTCATATCAGCTCCCCATCAGAGAAAGATATGACTCTTTTATTAACCGATAAATGCATCGTTTTACAATTATTATCAGCAAAATCACATACTGTTGTGAAAACAATTATGATATAATTTCGCATATATTTTGTCAAAACACAAATTCATTTTGCACAAAAAATGCACAAAAACAAAAATAACGGTAAAAATATTTGGTGGTTTCGGAAAAACACGCTACCTTTGCATCCGCTTACGACAAGTAAGGGCGCTTAGCTCAGCTGGTTTAGAGCATCTGCCTTACAAGCAGAGGGTCGGGGGTTCGAATCCCTCAGCGCCCACAAAAAAATCCGCAACCATCTCGATGATGATTGCGGATTTTTGTTTTCCGATTTATCTTTTCACTTTATTAGTTGCCCTGCGGTGTTATATACCGCTCCGCCATCGACCTTGATTACAATCTTTCCCGAAGCGGTAATAATGGCTCTCGCACGGCCGGTAGGAACTTTCTCAACAACGGTATTCCCTATCACAGAGTCTGTACCGGGCGTTGTCTCGTATGCGCCGAGGTCAGGTGCCGAACCAAGATATTTTATTGCGGGAACGGCAAGTCCCTGATATTCGGTTGTATCGACAGCTTTTCCCGTGTCGATAAGAGCGTCTGCAACGAGCTGTGTGTTGTTATATCCGGGTACTGTACTACCTTTTTTAATATGTGCGAAGGCTGTTTCCGGAAGGTTGCCGTCGGCATCGCGCGGAGCTATGAGCTGTGTATGGTCTATACTCTCGAATAATTCCGGAGCGGCTTTATGAAACTCACAGTTGTTCACCGAAAGTCCCTCAAGCGTCTCGTCAACCTGAAAACGTCCGTAGTTTCCGTTCTTTCCATGCTCAGTCGGCTTTGTAGCACCTGTTTTGTCGCGCTTGTCTTTGAGGTCGTTGTCGTTGATAGCGATACAGTTTGTAAGTTCCACCTTATGTCCTTCGGCTGTATTTATGGCCTCGTAGATACGATATGAGTAGGCTTTATCGCTTATTGACGTAAGTGTCATGCCGGTGCAGTTGTTCATGATGATGTCGCCCGAGTTATGATTTTGGTCAAATCCCTTTGCCTTGTTGCATACGGCGAGACAACGGTTCATGTAGACATTCATCGCGCCTTGGTCGGACCCGCACTTAAATCCGTTTCCGTTGCCTTTCGGTGCCACGGTGTTCTCGTCGAGAAATCCGTTCTTGTAAGTGATACAGTTATCGAGAATTATCGTCTGATTGTCGCCGAATGCTCCGTCTTTCTTGTAAAAAACATCCCATCCATCGTCACTGTTAAGGTATGCCCGGCATCCGAAGAAATAGTTTCCCGTGCCCACGGATATTTTCGGTGCGAACCCGTCGGCATCGCCTTCGCCCTCATCACAGTTAAGATATGAGTCGCAGTTTATGACATAGTTGTACTCCGCCATGTTCTTCATCTGCAATCCCGTGTCGCCGTTGCGATAAAAGTTACATGCCTCGATGATGTTGTCGTGTCCCTGATCAGTGGCTTTGACGATATCGGCCGACGAGCCTCCGGTCGGTTTATTACGCTCTATCAGCATGCCGTTGTCGCTGGCATTGGTGATGTCGATGTGATAAAAGTACCAATAAGATGATGTCAGGCGCACGCCTTGATACGGATTGTCGCTGTGTCCGTGCGTGGGATGGTCGCAGTTTATCACGGCGCGCCCGTCAAGACACACCATAGAGTTGTAGTTGTCGTGAGTGCCGTTGCGGTTGTCGATGTTAATCCGTGCCGTGGGGCGATACTCTCCCGGTGCGAGAATGATGGTTGTGCCGGGCTCAACGGCCTTATCCACGGCGAGTTGTATGCTCTTCAATGCCGTCTCTGGCGTGGCGCCGTCGGCTGCGTCGTCGCCATCGGGAGCGACATATATCTTCGGTCCGTTACCAAATATAGTGAAGTGAAGTTGTGAAAAATCCTGTGTTATGTCGAAAGCATGCGTCACATCTTTCGGGTTGTCCGGGTTTTCGGGCGATGTGGATGAACCGCCCGTATTGTCAAGAGCAAGCTTGTCTCCCACAGCGAGGTTGTAAAAATACAATCCTCCCGGCACCGTTATCTCCACGTTTCCGTCGGCCGCGATTTCGGCAAGAGCCGTAACGTGTGTCTTTCCCGTTGTAGCCGGGAGCGTCTCCGTAAGGTTCGTGGCGGTCGGCGTGCGCGTGGCGGTGCTTTTAGATGTCATATATTCAATCTTCAGCCAATCGCCTTTTTTGCAGTCGGGAATGATAATCTTGCATTGGTCGCCGAGCCACAGTGATGAAGTAGAGCCTCCCATGCGCAAGTTTCCCTCCGGATTGGCCGATACGGTGAAGCGTAATCCGGCTGTGATTGTAAGTTCCTCCCCGGAGGCTGTGACGATTTGGTTGTCGAGTGCTCCCGTGTAGCAAAGTCTGCTCTTGCCGTCTTTCATCCAATTGGCATCGGCAGCAATCGCCGCGGCATCTGTTTCTGGCACGGAAATGAAGTTCCATGCCACGGCCTGCGGCTCCTGCCCGTTGTCACTCTGTGCAAAAGCGCAATGAGCCCCTAAGAGGATCATTGTCAGCATGATAAAAATCTTTCTCATAATTCTGATGGTTTAATGTTGTTCCGTCAAAAACGAACAGACAGAACAACAAATGAAAGGAAACGAGATTTCGTATGCCACATACATAATGTATTCATATGTCTGAAAGCGTCAAGGCGGGGTTAGTAAGTTTACTGTAGGCAAATATTGTTATGTTATCTAATAAGTTCCATCTTCGGCCGCCTCTTTGGCGCGGCGTTCCTCGTCAATTTCCTGAAAGTCTTTTCTCTGGAGCACGAAATTACGGCCGAGATACTTCTCTCTCACGATGCGGTTTTCCGCCAACTCCTCTGGACTGCCCTGAAAGAGTATGCGGCCTTCAAACAACAGATATGCTCTGTCGGTTATGTTAAGAGTCTCTTGCACATTATGGTCTGTGATAAGAATTCCGATGTTTCTGTATTTCAGCTGCCACACGATGTGCTGTATATCCTCGACGGCAATAGGGTCGACGCCGGCAAAGGGCTCATCGAGCATGATGAACTTCGGGTCTATGGCCAGACACCGTGCTATCTCCGTGCGTCTCCGCTCGCCTCCCGATAGGCGGTCGCCGGTGTTTTTGCGCACTTTCTGCAAGCGGAATTCCTTTATCAGACTTTCCAATTTCGCCATCTGATAGTCTCTCGGTTTGCCTGTCATTTCAAGCACCGACAGTATGTTGTCTTCTACCGTCATCTTGCGAAACACGCTGGCTTCCTGCGCCAGATATCCGATGCCGGCCCGTGCCCGCTTGTATACGGGATAGTCTGTTATTTCAGTATCATCGAGATATATGTGACCGCCGTTTGGCACTATGAGTCCTGTCGTCATATAGAATGAGGTTGTTTTTCCTGCACCATTAGGCCCGAGCAGACCAACGATTTCTCCCTGTCGCACATTTATAGACACGTCGTTGACCACGGTACGCTTGCCGTAACGCTTGACAAGTCCCTCGGTGCGCAGAGTCATACTGCCTTCAGTAATATCAACGGTTTCCATATTCTTGCTGTCGTCCATAATTCACTATTGTATTTTTACTACTTGCAAAAATACATCAAAAAAGTGAGATACTGAATATTTATCATTAATATCCGTTGTCAAATCCAAAAAACTTTTATCAAGCGTAAGGTTTTCAGAGTATTTTCCGTATTTTTGCATACATAAAAACAAATCGGCAAATGCTACTGTTCAAATATCTAAACACACTGGGGCGTTATCTCATACTCATGGGACGCACCTTTCAACGGCCCGAACGCATGCGCATGTTCTTCAAAGAATATGTGAAAGAGATGTCGCAATTGGGAGTAAACTCAATCGGTATTGTTCTGCTCATCTCGTTTTTCATCGGTGCGGTGATTTGCATTCAGATGAAACTCAACATCCAAAGTCCTTGGATGCCGCGCTGGGTGACGGGCTATACCACGCGCGAAATCATGCTGCTTGAGTTCTCATCGTCTATCATGTGCCTCATTCTTGCGGGCAAGGTTGGCTCAAACATTGCGTCGGAGATAGGCACCATGCGTGTCACGCAACAGATAGACGCTCTCGATATAATGGGTGTCAACTCGGCCTGCTACCTTATTCTGCCGAAAATACTCGGTCTGATAACGATAATGCCGTTTCTTGTGATATTCAGTTCGGCCACCGGCATCCTCGGCGCATACGCCACGGCATACGTGGGGCACGTGCTCAGTCCGGAAGACCTGACGCTTGGTCTGCAACATTCTTTCAACCCGTGGTTTGTGTGGATGAGTATCATCAAGAGCATCTTTTTCGCCTTTATAATATCGAGCGTCCCGTCGTTTTTCGGCTATACGGTAGAGGGCGGTTCGGTGAATGTGGGCAAAGCCAGCACGGATGCCGTGGTGAGCAGCAGTGTGCTGATACTGTGTTCAGACGTGTTTCTCACCCAATTGCTGTCGTAATCGGCTCAAACACATCAATTATCATACGGCCGCGCCGGATTTTTTCAACAAAGAAGCAATAAACTTATGATTGAGATAAAAAACCTATGCAAACAGTTTGAGGACAGGCAAGTGCTGAAAGACATCAGCGCAGTGTTTGAAAACGGTAAGACAAACCTCATCATCGGACAGAGCGGAAGCGGAAAAACCGTGCTGATGAAAAACCTCGTCGGATTGCTGGACCCGACGAGTGGAGACATATTGTATGACGGACGAGACTTCGTGGCCATGTCGAAGAAAGAAAAAATAATGTTGCGCCGCGAGATGGGGATGATATTTCAAAGCGCTGCCCTGTTCGACTCGCTTACCGTTTTGGAAAATGTGATGTTCCCGCTCGACATGTTTTCAAACATGAACCTGCGCGAACGCATACATCGAGCCCGCACATGTCTTGACAGGGTCAACCTCACCGACACCGAGAAGAAGTATCCGGGAGAGATTTCGGGAGGCATGCAGAAGCGTGTGGCGATAGCACGAGCCATCGCGTTAAACCCACAATATTTGTTCTGCGACGAGCCTAACTCGGGATTAGATCCGAAAACATCGCTCGTGATAGACGATCTGCTGAGAGGAATAACACAGGAATTCAACATCACGACAATCATAAACACACACGACATGAACTCGGTGATGGGCATCGGCGACAACATCATATACATATATGAGGGACATAAGGAATGGCAGGGGCAAAGCAAAGACATCATGAACTCAGACAACCAAAAGCTCACCGACTTCATCTTCGCGAGCGACCTGCTGAAAAAGATGCGCAAAGCCGTTGTAGGCAAATGTATATAAATATCCGCCACCGCCAAAAAACACAATCCCGGATATCAACTGTAAAAGAAAACAAATAAAAAGCAAAGACTGTAAATATAATACAAAAACAAGAAGTTTTTTACACACTTAAAGCTGTTTTTTTATAAAAATAATTATCTTTGTCACCTAATCTTAATTAGGAATGAAAAGATTTTTCACAGTCTTTATTTTTGTGCTTACCGCTTCGGTGGCGGTAAACTCGCGAGGCAACCGGTATGAGATATACGACAGGTTGCACGAAATCCATGACAAAACCGAAATCAATACGCACGATGTAAACGAACTCACGGCAGGCAACAAGCCGGCGACAACCGAAACACGGGTATACAGCGCGGCGCAATACGAGAAGATAAAAGCGGATTTGCAAAATGCAATAACCGAAAACCGGCAACTCAAACAAGAGATTACCACTGAAAAAAGACGTGCCGAACAACAAAAAAGACTGCTCGAAAGCGCGGACATCGAAACGCAAAGAATGAAAGCAAACATCAGTCTGCACGAAAACGAAAAGGCCATACACCGAATATTCAACGAACAACAGATAATGAAATTAGAGGCCGACAAGAACCGGACAAGAACGAAAGTGCTTCTATCCGGCGTGGCCATGATGATACTGATAATGTGCATCATCTATCTGTTAAACCGCAGACGACTGCGCGAAAAAGCACTGAAAGCCCTGCAAGCGAAAAACAACGAGCTTGTCATAGCACGCAACGAAGCCGAAGCGGCAAATAACATGAAGACCAAATTCTTGCAGAACATGAGCCACGAGATACGCACACCGCTAAACAGCATCGTGGGTTTTTCACAACTTCTACTGCAACAAGACATGGAACTGTCTGACAACGAGAAAGCGAATTTCGGCGTGATAATAAACAACAATACAGAGTTGCTGATGATGCTCATTAACGATATACTCAAAATATCGGAGTTGGAAAACAACAATTACCAACTCACGCTATCCAAGCACAAATGCAATGAGATGATGGCAATGGCCGTAAACACGGTGATACACCGCAAATCGGAAAATGTGAAACTGTATTTCACATCGGAAGTAGACGACAACTATGAATTCGTCACAGACGCGAAACGGCTCGACCAAGTGTTCATCAACATGCTCACTAACGCCGAGAAATATACAGAACAGGGCGAGATTGTGCTCCATTGCTCCACAACCGAGAACCCGGGCAAACTGACTTTCTCCGTAACCGACACCGGTATCGGAATACCACCGGAAGAAGCCGAGACCGTATTCGACAGATTTAAGAAACTCGACAACTTCAAGCAAGGCGCCGGCTTGGGGCTGAATATCTGTCGCATGATAGCGGAAAAACTGTCGGGCGAGATTTACCTCGACACCACATACACCAACGGAGCGCGTTTCGTTCTCATTCTCCCAACCGACTTAAAACCCACGGCAAAAGAAGAGATTTAAGTCTTCCCCCAAAGCTTGTGGCGCAACGGTTCGGCGAGTTGGCCGTGGCCGACATAACCTACGTGGCCACATCCACCGGGTGGGCCTATCGCTCGTTGCTGATGGATGCTTCGCGTATGATAGTCGGCTACAAGCTGTATTCCACGCTTGAGACCGCCGGCCCGTTGGCCGCACTCGGGGATGCCATCTGTTTCTATCAGAAGCACGGTGTAGACATACGAAGTCTCATCCACCACTCAGACCGTGGAATACAATACTGTTCGAACGCCTACGTGGACGTGCTTCTCAGTGAAAAGGTGCAAATCAGTATGACACAGACAGGAGACCCGCTGCACAACGCCATGGCGGAGAGGCTAAACAACACCATAAAGAACGGATGGCTGTTTGATTGCGAGGGAAAGAGCTTCGAGGAAGTGGAATGTCTCATTCACAAAGCCGTCAGGGTGTACAACAACGACAGACCGCATCAGGCATTGGGGATGAGAACACCAAGGCAGGCCTTGCAAGAGACGCTCCTTTCAGGCCGTGCCGTCAAGGAGCCCATAGGGCGACGAGCCGGCACGGCCTGAAAGAAAAAAGCAAAAAACTTTTATTGCTGTCCGATAAACTTTTTTGCTCGGTATATAAATTAGGGCTGTTTCCATTTACAGGATTCAGCTCTAAATGGTTACACTTCGTTTTTTGAAGTGCAGCCTCTTTTGTTTTCCCTAATCGGTCATCAGAGATTGTCTTCCTCCCATCCCCATCTTCACCGCTTTCTCAATTTCCCCACAAAAGCACAAACAAAAAAAGTTCCCCGGACAACAAACCTGTCGTCCGGGGAACTCAAAAAAAGAGGCGGCCTCCTACTCTCCCGCATTGCATCGCAGTACCATCGGCGCAAGCGGGCTTAACTTCTCTGTTCGGAATGGGAAGAGGTGGAACCCCGCCGCAATAACCACCTGATAGAACGTATCTTTCAGTGACTA
>JAGAPR010000079.1 GCA_017623155.1 Prevotella sp.
AATAAAAAGCAATCACTGTCGCGACTTCTTGTACTACTACTTTCTCTGTTATTCAGTATCTCAAAGATCTCTTTCTTTTAGCACTGTCAGGACTTAAAACCTGAAAGCGGATGCAAAGGTAACAACTTTTCCAATACACACCAAATGTTTTTTTAAGAAAATGCAAAAAAACGAAAAGTTTTCGGGTTTGTTTACAAATAA
Organism: Prevotella sp.; assembly: GCA_017623155.1. Classification (GTDB taxonomy): domain Bacteria; phylum Bacteroidota; class Bacteroidia; order Bacteroidales; family Bacteroidaceae; genus Prevotella. The sequence goes on from JAGAPR010000079.1 coordinate 202, forward strand.
CGGGGAGAAAACGGGGAATTATGGGAGATTATGGGAGAAATGAGAGATGAAAGGAGATGATGAGAGATGAAAGGAGATGATGAGAGATGATGGGAGGAATGGGGAATGAGGTAATCAGAGAATAAAAAGGAGGGTGCATCAAAAATCTTAATTTTGATACACCCTCTCCTTTCATATTATTATCAGTTTATGTTATTACCATGTTATGTTCATGCCCAATGCCACATTGGCATTTGAGCTAAGCGGAATAAACTCTTTGCTGGTTTTTCCGAGTATATGGTCCATGCCGATGAAGAAGTTATATCCTTTCGGATGGATGTTAAGCACCCATCCCATGCTTGCCGCAAAGCTGTTCACAGCAAAGTTCACGCCTCCGTCGAGCCATTTCAGCGGAGCATAGTTTGCGCTCAGGCGTCCTTCCGTCCATGAGTAAGCGCCACGTATGCGGGTTGTGCTCAATGCGCCAAACTTCACTTTTCTGTATACCGGCAGCGTGTATTCAGCTCCGAAGTTGAGTGTCGCGCCTATTCCCGTGGTGCGTCCGCCCTCGTCTCCTGCATCTTGCAGATTGATGAAATCGGTTATCTGGTCGGCATAGCTGTCGGATATATCACCGAGTTTGTCGCCGGCCGATGATGTCACAGCCACGTCATGGAAGCCGTCAAACTCAAATCTGTCGGCAGCGTTCACCGCACGTCTGTTGTTGCTCCAGCTGATAAAGCCAAGGTCGAGCACCGAAGCACTCACCGTCCAGTCGTCGTTTATCTTATAGACACCGCCGAGATCCACAGCCATACCGAAACCTCCGAGTCCCGCGCCGTCCACATCGACATCATCGATGGCTTCATACTGTCCCGCGCCCTCGCTCTCGTAGTCTTTCATTTCCGAAAGATATGTAAAGCCTTTCATCGACACGTTGGCCTCGGCCGTACCTGATACTATCCATTTTTCGTTGGAGGCGAGCTCTGCTTTCAGGTTTTTCATTTGCAGGTCGGCCCGCGCCACACCGAAGAGGAACTTTAACTTCGCTCCCACTCTGAGTTTCTCGTTTATCTGTCGCGAGTGTCCGAACGCGAGTTCTGCGAACGCTTGTGCGTTTACATTGACATCGCCGATGTCGTAGGTATTGTTTCCTATATTCTTGGCAAACTCGAAAAGTTCGTAAGGCAGCGATGTGCCAACATTCGTTCTCGCGTTAAGTTCCACTGTGTTATATCCGCCAAACGCCTTAAATCCGGCCGAAAGGATAGTAATGTTCAGGTCGGTAAGCAGTCGGTTGTTGCCCGTACTGAATCCGCTTAGAGCATCGGCCACCGATATATCCGGGTGCATGAACGTTGTCAGCCGCTTGCCTCCCGGTGTGGGATTGTCGAATAGCACGTCGCCCAATCCGTAATTACCCTGCATTTTCACGTTCACGTTTCCGAGTGCGGGTATAGACACATAACTATCCTCATTGCCGAAAGCAGGGTTCATGGTATGCCTGAAAGTATACTCATCGGTGAAATAAGCCGAGTTCAAAGTCTGTGCCGTTGCCGTGGTGCTTACTGCAATCAATGCCGCGGCCAAAAGTTTTTTATATGATGATTTCATGTCTTTCGCTATTATATATATAATAATGTGTAATTAGTTCAGGTCGGCCGTAACCTTTCCTACCAGTTTCACCGATATGTTATCCGCCTTGATATAGTGTTTCTTGGCGTTGAGGGTCTGTCCCGTCACTGCCGGGCAGCCGTCGGCCTTGGCCTTGGCCTCGATTGTAAACTTGATTTTGTCGAGCTTCTTCAATGCGCCTTTCGTCTGCTGTCTCGCTGTTATCTTGAGCGGTGACGATGCTGTTTGGTCTCCGTTGTAAGCGGCGACAACACCCTCCACGTCTACCTTAACCTCCGTCGGAGCCAGTTCGTTGCCGTTGATGTCGAGTGCCGTCGCGCTCACCTCGATATATGCCGGCACGTGATTTTCCACATCGGCTGTGATCACGAGTTGCGCGTCATTACCAAGGTCGATATCTTCGAGGTCGCTGCTCAGGTCGTCGATACTGTCGGTATACACGATGCATGCATCGTCGGCAAACGCCAGCGGTGCCTCGATGGCATAAGACGGCGTGATGGTATAGTCGTGACCGAGCATGAAATTCACCACCTTATTCTTGTCGGCCTTGGCCTGTGCGCTGAAAGTGACCTTGTCGGGGATGGTTTTTATCAATTCCGAAAGATCCGGAACGACCACCACCTGATCGTAGTTCTTGGCCTGCACGTCGGTGCTGTTCACCCGGCAGATGCATATTCTCGTCTTGCTGCCCGCATTGATTTTCATCTCGGGGATATCCAGAGTTTTCAGCGTGCGGCCGGCCTTATACGATGTCAGCCTGCCCGTCACCGTCCCGGCCACATCGAGATTTCCGTCGAGCGTCAGCAGTATCTGTGGATTGTACAGGTCGATTACCACGCCGTCGTCTTCGAGGAACGATGGAACACCCGTGATATCCGCGTCACCGAGGTCGTTAAGATCGATTGTCGGGTCGAAGCGTCCTTCTGCCGAAGTCACCTCAAACTTGCTCATCACCACATCGCTGCCGATGCTCAGTTTTGCATTGCTCAGCGACGAGCCGTCGAGTTTCATCTTGTCAAACGATGCCGATACATTCACCTTACCGTCGAGACTTACTATCGTCTTGCCGTTTTCCTTTTTCATTTCGAGCTTGCCAAGAGTCTTGTCGCTATTGGTGAAGTCGAGCCTTGTCACATTACCCGTTATCGTCAGGTCGTTTCCCGTGCTCACGTTTTTGAAAGTAAGCATCGCACCGTCTTGGGTAAACGACGCAGAGCTGTTGACATTCTCCAGCACCATGTATGCCGGCATGCGCAATTTCAGCTCTTTCAGCGTGGGAACATACTTCTTAAGGTCGGCCGAGAACTTCACCTTCATGTCAAAATGCTCCGACACCGTGGCGCCGCGAAGCTCCACGAGCTCCTCCGGAGCACTGTCGTCGCTGTAATCAAACACGTGCACCTCGCCATCTGCCTTAATTTCGGCAGGCAATGTTATTTCTCCCTGTGCATTCGGCAGACCCGACAAATCGGGAGTGGTGAAGCTTACGTCAAGCGAATTGCTCGTGTTTTCCGTTATCACGATGCGCTCGATGCGCACTTTTACCGGCTCCACGTCGGCACCGACCTGACGGAACACGTAGTCTCCGTCTTCTTCTATCACCACGCACTCCGAATTATCGATGTCGAGCACGTCGTCCAACAAGATGTTGGTCGTCGAACTGCCCGGCAGCGTCAACTCGCCACCGCCTATACCCACGGTCATATCGACCTCGTTGAGGTCATACTTGTCGTCCGTACAGCCGGAAACGACCATAACCCCCGCAGCCATTATAGGCGCGATCCATTTAGCATTGAATAAATAAAATCTCATTCTTTCTTATGTTAGTTTTTAATTAATGTACATTTCTATCTTATGCAAAGATAGTGCGAGCCGAGTACAAAGAAACTTGTTTCAATTTGCCGAGGCGATGCCTATCTTATGCAAAGATAGTGCGAGCCGAGTGCAAAGAAACTTGTTTCAATTTGCCGAGGCGATGCCTATCTTATGCAAAGATAATACAAATATAGTTAAAACAAGCCATTAAACATTGAATATTTTTCAAATATGTATAAAATATATCGTCACTGACGGTTTTCCGTTACGACTCAGACCTTCATCAACAGATTGGGAAAGCCCGACGAGTACGCGGCGGATTGGGATTATTGGTTTTAGACATTAGACAGATACCTGCGACAAAGGGGAATAAAAAAAACACGCACATTATCACTTTTAGACCGACTCGCATTAGTCGGGGCGACAGGCAGGGTGGAACCATCTCTTATTTAACATCTTTCACGTTTTTCGTTAAACATTCATAAACAACGTGTCATAATATTTTATGTTAACGTCGCTGAGAATCGATTCTTTTCCAAGAAAAATTTTTTTGGCGCAAACACGCGAATTATGAAGCACTTTGCGTAATTATTTGAAAATAAGGAATTTACGACGTTTTTAGCCATTTTTTAATATCTCAAAAACCGTCTTGTTTTCCAATTAGGCCGTAATTGGATTGCAATTAGGCCGTAATTGGACGCTCGTTAGGCCGTAATTGGAATGCAATTACGGCCTAATTGGAACGCAAAAATGCCAAAAATGTAAATAAAGCGGATAGTAATTGTTAATGAATAGTTAAACAATAGTTTGAACAGTTAAATATTTTAAGTTAACAAAACCTACTTTGATCGTTTTTCTTTGTTGCGACTTTTTACTTTCTTTTCACATATTTTTAGTTAAACAGAAAATAAAGTGTTAAGAGGAACCCTACCCGACCTCCCCAATGGGGAAGAAAAGTGAAGAGAAATTTGCCATCCCCTCTTCCCCTTTGGGTCGGTCGGACCGGGCTCTTTATACTGTAAATTTTGATAAAACTCCCCTATAAAAATGATTTACGGATATGTTATATATCTATATTGTGTAATTTAGCGGCAGAAAACTATTAAACATAATACATTACTAATTAATAAAAAACTAAAAACCATTTACAGCAACCTAACAAAAGGAAGCACAAAGAAAAGAGACAAGCCCACTTTTACAGAAGAATCTTTTGAACAAAAGAGATTTGTCGCCGTTGCCCTTACCACTGAGACTGGGAGGGTTGAACGTTCCGCAGCGGCGAACGGCATTTACAACATTTACTACTATGCGCAAACGGAACGACAGGCGCAAAACAAAAAAAAGACTCAATTCAACAATGAAGAAGAATTTACTAAAATCCATTCTCATGACATTGGCACTCGTTTTCGGAGTCACAGGAGTATGGGCTGCGGAAGGTAACGCCGTGGTAAAGATGACCTATGTTGATTTTGACACCCCCACCACAGCCATTGGTGAAATAGCAGCAGGCGAGACTGCAAGATGTGGTTTCAACAAGATTTCAGGTGGCGAAGTCGGATTCGGCAACACCGGATGGGGAGAAAACAAAATCACATACATTCAGGTAGATGCCTCTGCCATAGAAGGAACAATCACAGGTGCCACTCTCACAGCAGAAGTTACCGGCTCTTCCGATAGCAAAAGAACCTGTACTTATGGTGTAGGCTACAACGCCTCTACATGGTCAGCTGGTCTAACTTATGAAACGGCCGATAAAAGTATTACACTTGTAGGAGACACATATGGTACATCAACAAAATCCGGTTCTACATTCGAGACCGCCACATTCGACATTTCAAAAGCACTTGTAGGTGATGAAGACAAAGTGGTTACCATACTTATGTATGAGACAGCTGCTGCCGGCGGATACGTCAAGAATCCGACTGTAACCATCACATATCTCTCTGCCAGCGAAGCTGCCGAATATACAGTAAAATATGTATGTGACGGAACAGAAGTAAAAGAGGCAAAAACAGGTGTTGCCGCTATAGGTGGAACTTACACCGTGACCGACGAGGACAAGGCAAGCTGCATGTTCAACGATGTGAAATACATCTATGTAAGCGATGATGCCGCTTCACAGACTATCAAACAAGACGGTTCTACTGTTATCACTGTTACTTTCCGCCAAGCTGAAAAATATGCTTATACATTGAAGAGCAGCCTCGGCACAACACTTGTAGAAGGCTCCGACTGGGAAGGCGAAACTCTTAAAGTCGCTTATCCGCGTCACCTCTTGTCTGACGGTACACTCTACACAACACCGGCAGGCGACAAGAATATAGGATACTTCAGAAAGCAGTTTACTCTGACCGAGAACAACCACGAGGAAACAATCGAATATACCGCAGGCGAGACAGGAATAGTATTCCTTTCAGAGGCAGAAGCAATCAAGACGCTTACCACTTCAACGGCTGCAAACGCCGATATCCGCTGCTCTAACGGTCTTTGCGCATATAACGCCGGACAAGGCGACACAACAATCGTTGTTCTGCCCGCTGGCAAATACAAGCTGTTTTCATCTGCTTGGGGCAACGAAGGAACCTCTTTCGTATTCAAGGCCGGCGCAGAAACAATATTGTCAATAGACACTAAAGGATATATCGTTGACGCCGCAAGCGAAGAGTTCACTCTGAACAAGACTACAGCCATCACACTCGGCGCGACAGACAACGTCGGACGCGGTATCGACTTCGTATACATCCAGAAGACAGGCGACGTAGCGCTTGTTTCCACTCCGCGCAAATGGGACTTCACCAGCATGAATGAGGCTGACAACGCTCTGCTTGCAGCACAGGTAGAGGCCGGTGTTTGGACAAACAACAAAGGCAGATATTCAAATGCCAACACTCCATTCAACAATGAGGTAATCGCAATAAACGGAACAGAGATTGAACTCACAAAAGGATTGTTCTTCACAGCCGATAAGAACAAACTGTTGCTCGGTGCAAAAGGAAGCAGCTACAAGTTCATGCAGGTTCAGAAAGGCGCATCGTTCATTCTTCCCGACCTCGCTGTCGGCGATACCGTTCGTGCAACCGTAAAAGCTGCAGGTTCAAAAGCTACAACTATCGCAGCTCTTGACGCGGAAGCGACTAAGGTCATTGAAGGATTTGAAGCATCAACAAATCAGCATATATGCACATTCGTAATGCTGAAAGACGGCAACGTAACTCTTAAAGGAACAGAAGACATGCGCTTCCTCAACCTTGAAGTCATCACTCCTATTGTAGCAAAGGTTCCCGCTGCCGGCGAACTCAACTTCAACAAAATGGATATTAAGGTGTCTGCAAACGGTTCTACCGAAGGCGATATCCTGAAAGACACAACATTTGTTGTCGAGAACGAATTTAATGTAACAGTAACTCCGAAAGCATCCGGAACCACAGAAAACCGCTTCTGGGGTACAGACAACGGTCCTCAGCTCCGCATGTACAACGGTACTCTCACCGTAAAAGCAGCAGAGGGCAAGACAATCAATAAGATTACGTTCAATGTTGACGAAACAAAATGGGAAGGCATAACTCCCGATGCTGGTACTCTCACCAAAACAACATGGGAAGGCGAAGCTGAGACAGTCGTATTCACACTGACAAAACAATGCCGCATCAACGCCATCACCGTGGGCGAAACAACTCCCGCAATCTCCGTTGCTGAAAACATCGCTGCATTCAAGGCTCTCGCAGAAGAGACAGAGGCAACTCTGACACTCACCGATGCCCAGCTCACTGTATCAAGAATAGCAAGCAACATCTCAGGCTTTGTGGCTGTTCTTACAGACGCAAGCGGCTCTATTTCCGTAAGCAATGATATCGCAATGGGTCTCTTTGCAGAACAAGGCTTTGCAGAAGGAACAACACTCAACGGTAAACTTACCGGTATGTTCATGACTGTGAACGGTATTCCGACAATCGCAGCATCTGAGAACACCGGCAATGCGGCTATCGACAGCTTCACAGGATCGGAAGGCAAAGTGACAGCTACAGAGGCAACCGTTGCCGACGCCAAGAAAGCAGAAAACCTGCTTAAGGTTGTTGAACTGAAGAACATCACTCTCGAAGCCGTAGCAGGAGAATTCCGCACATTCACGGCAACACAGGGCGAGGATCAGATTGGTGTCAACGATGTATTCATGAACATGATGACCGGAACATGCGTTCTCGATGAGTTCATGGACGAGAATACAGGCGAATACAAGGATCTGCCCGAATTTGAAAGCCTCACCGCTGTTGTCTTTGCCAACATGGAAGGCACAAACGTTCTCTACCCGATGGCATACGTAGCCAAGGTTGCTCAGGATGAAATTCCTGTTGTCTGGGACTTCACACAGTGGAGCGAGGAGACAGTAAACAACCTCAAGGCTGATGCTGCTACCATAGAGCCGGTAGACAATGGCGACGGCACATTCACTTATCCGACAGTGACCCCGTGGCGCAGCTACGAGAAAGTAGGCGGCCCGACAGATACTGATCCCGACCGCGGAGGCGCAGCATTCTGGTATGGCACAGCGATTGAAGAGGCACAGACAATCACAGCCAACGGCGTAGCTATCGCCGAGACTGACGGTCTGCTCTTCGACAAGATGACCGCAGGTTCACTTGCAATCGCCATTGACTATCCATCTACAAGCCTCGGCACATACGCAGGCCCGGCATATCTCTGGATCGGCGGCAAGACCAACTCGTTCACAATCCCGGCCGTTAAGCCCGGTTCTACCATCGAAATCAAGCTCGAGTCTCACAAGAATACCGATGCTCGCGGCGTGAAACTGAGCGTAGGCGGTGTTGAAATCGGTCAGGCTGTTCCCACAACAGTGGAGACATTCAGAATTGAGGTTCCAGCTTCTGAGGCAGAGACAGTAGACGTTAAGGTTGAGAACACCAACGGTTGCCACATCTACACAATCGGTATCACCGACTACACGAAGATTACTGCAATCAACGGTGTCATCAACAACGTAGAAAACACCAACAACGACGTTTACTCTATCAATGGTGTGAAAGTACGCAACGCCGGCGAGTCACTCAACGGACTGGCCAAGGGTCTTTACATCATCGGTGGCAAGAAAGTGGTTATCAAATAATAATTAGACTTCATACAATAAAAAAAGCACGCCTTTTCGGGCGTGCTTTTTTTATTGTATGAAGTCACTGATCATGAATTATGAGCCAATTATAATATTTATAAGACTTATAGAATTTATAAGATTTATAAGAATACAATTCGCCCCAATTATCATTATCTTGCGCCTGAAATGCAAAATTATGCAGTTTTTCCTTGTGTATCTGCATAAATATACATAACTTTGCCCCGTATCTGCATAAATATACAGAAATGAAGGTTAAGAAGAACAGACTTGAAACGCTTAGAATGATAATCTCAAGCATGGAGCTTGGCAGTCAGGAAGAAGTGCTCGACGCGCTGCAAAACGAGGGATTCCGCCTCACGCAGGCCACGCTCAGCCGCGACCTCAAACAGCTGAAAGTGGCCAAGGCCGCCACGATGAACGGCGACTACATCTACGTGCTGCCCAACGTGACGATGTATAAGCGCGTGAGCACGCCACATCAGGTGAAAGAAATGATGCGCGTTCCGGGCTTTGTCTCAATCACATTCTCCGGCAACATGGGCGTGATAAGGACCCGCCCGGGATATGCCGGCAGCATAGCCTACAACATAGACAACAGCAAAATACCGCAAATCCTCGGCACAATAGCCGGCGACGACACGATATTCATCGTCATCAAACAAGGAACGAGAGAAGACGAAATAATCGAAGAACTGAGCAAGGTGGTGCCCAACATGGAATGACAAGCACACACCGGGCAACATACAGAGCAATAGCAATATAACAAGGACAAGACAAGAGTTTCGTAAAATACCAATGGAAGAAATCAATGTATTGGTGGCAGCCCCCGAACACGAGAAGTATGTAGACACCATCCTCGACACCATAGCCGCCGCCGCGGCTGTTCGCGGCACGGGAATAGCGAAGCGCACACATGAGTATCTGGCCACGAAAATGAAAGAGGCAAAGGCCGTGATAGCCCTGCAAGGCGATAAATTCGCAGGCTTCAGCTACATAGAGACATGGGGCAACAAACAGTATGTCACTACATCGGGACTGATAGTGCACCCCGATTTCAGGGAAAAGGGAGTGGCAAAAAGGATAAAAGACATGACATTCACACTGGCCCGCACCCGCTGGCCGCACGCAAAGATATTCAGTCTCACGAGCGGAGCGGCCGTAATGGCCATGAACACAAAGCTCGGTTATCAGCCCGTGACATTCGCCGACCTCACAGACGACGAGGCTTTCTGGCGCGGATGCGACGGTTGCGTGAACGTGGACGTGCTCAAACGCACAGGCCGCAAATACTGCATCTGCACCGCAATGCTCTACGACCCGGAAGAGCATCTGCCGGCAAAACTGCCGCAAGAGGTGCTCGACAGGATAAAAGAGATAGAGGAATGAGGTGCAGGGAGTTAATGGAGTTAAAGGGAGTTATCGCTCGCTAAGCTCGCTAAGGAATTAAAGACAAATGCTTTCAAGGCTTATTGGTAATCATAACTCTGCACATCTCCTCCCCTTTGTGGAGGCCGGGTGGGACTTTCATTTAATATAATCGTAATTCAAAACATATGGCAAACAAGAAAGTAGTGGTAGCCTTTTCAGGCGGATTAGACACATCGTATACAGTAATGAAGCTGGCACACGACGGGTATGACGTATATGCCGCATGCGCCAACACGGGCGGTTTCAGTACCGAACAGTTGAAAACAAACGAAGAGAACGCCTACAAGCTCGGCGCGGTGAAATACGTTACGCTCGACGTGACACACGAATACTATGAGAAATCATTGAAATACATGATATTCGGAAACGTGCTGCGCAACAACTGCTACCCCATCTCAGTGTCGTCGGAACGCATATTTCAAGCCATCGCCATCGCACGATATGCCAACGAGATAGGCGCCGACGCCATCGCCCACGGCTCGACGGGAGCGGGCAACGACCAGATACGCTTCGACATGACATTCCTCGTGATGGCTCCCGGCGTGGAGATTATTACCCTCACACGTGACAAGGCTCTCACCAGAAAAGAGGAAGTGGACTATCTGAACGAGCACGGATTTACCGCCGACTTCACAAAGCTGAAATACTCGTACAACGTGGGCATCTGGGGTACAAGCATCTGCGGAGGCGAACTGCTCGACCCGACACAGGGACTGCCCGAAGAGGCTTATCTCAAACACGTGACAAAACAAGAAGAACAGCTTCTGAAAATAACTTTCGAGAAAGGAGAGATAGCAGCCGTGAACGGTGAAACATTCGACGACAAGGTGGCAGCGATACAGAAAATAGAAGAGATAGGAGCCGCATACGGCATCGGACGCGACTGCAACGTGGGCGATACCATCATCGGAATAAAAGGTCGCGTGGGCTTTGAGGCCGCCGCTCCCAAACTTATCATCGAGGCACACCGCCTGCTCGAGAAGTCGACATTGAGCAAATGGCAGCAATATTGGAAAGACCAAGTGGCCAACTGGTACGGCATGTTCCTCCACGAGAGCCAGTATCTCGAGCCTGTAATGCCCGACATAGAAGCCATGCTGACATCTTCTCAGCGCAACGTCAACGGCACGGCCATCCTGCGCCTGCGCCCGTTAGGCTTTGAAACAGTAGGCGTAGACTCTCCCGACGACCTGACGAAGTCGAAACTCGGCGAATATGGCGAGACGCAGACCGGCTGGACAGCAGACGAGGCCAAGGGCTTTATCAAGGTGTCAAGCACCGCGCTCCGCGCGTACTACGGAATTCATAAGAACGAAAAGCGGTAAGATAAGGATTGAAACATGATTAAGATAGGAATACTCGGTGCCGCCGGATACACAGGTGGCGAACTTATCCGCCTGTTGATAAACCATCCGCAGGCAGAAATTGTGTTTGCAAACAGCGAAAGCAACGCAGGCAATAAAGTCGCCGACGTGCACGAAGGACTCATCGGAGAGACCGACATGACGTTCACGGCAGAGATGCCTTTCGGCGATATCGACGTACTGTTCTTCTGCTTCGGACACGGCAAGAGCGAGGCTTTTTTGAAAGAACACGACATACCGGCAAGCGTAAAGATAATAGATTTGGCACAAGATTTCCGCCTTGCGGCTCCCGGCAACGACTACATATACGGTCTGCCGGAAATAAACCGCGACATTATTAAGGAAGCGCAACATATTGCCAACCCCGGATGCTTCGCCACCTGCATACAGCTCGCCCTGCTGCCTGCCGCAAAGATGGGACTGATAACGAAAGACGTAATGGTGAACGCCATCACAGGAAGCACCGGCGCGGGACAGAAGCCTGCCGCCACTACACACTTCTCGTGGCGCACGGGCAACATGAGCATATACAAGGCGTTCACACACCAGCATGTGCCGGAGATATGCCAAAGCCTCACGCAGGTACAGGGCACGCTCGATGCCGTCATCGACTTCATCCCATACCGCGGCGACTTCGCCCGCGGTATATTCGCCACATCGGTCGTTCGCACCGATGCCGACATTGAAAGCATCGTGGCAGGATACAAAGAATTCTATGCCAATGCCGCATTCACGCATTATGCCGACAAAGCTATCGACCTGAAACAGGTTGTGAACACCAACAAATGTCTCGTGCATTGCGACAAATACGGCGACAAGCTGCTCGTCACATCATGTATCGACAACCTGCTTAAAGGTGCCGTGGGACAGGCCGTTCAGAACATGAACATAATGTTCGGTATAGAAGAGACAGCCGGTCTGAGACTTAAGCCAAGCGCATTTTAGTCACTCCGACTCCCCCAAGGAGGGGGAGAGAAGGGATGGCAGAAGATATTAATATTATAAACATTTAAAGGACAAACTCCCATCTCCTCCCCTTTGGGGAAGCCGGAGGGGATTTCTTTTCCATTATGAAACTATTCGACGTATATCCATTATTCGACGTAAACATCGTCAAAGGCGAGGGATGCCGTGTCTGGGATGATAAAGGCACGGAATATCTCGACCTTTACGGCGGCCATGCCGTGATAAGTATCGGCCACTGCCACCCGCATTATATAGAAAAGGTAGGCCAACAACTCGGCCGGCTCGGCTTCTACAGCAACTCGGTAATAAACACATTGCAAGCAGAACTGGCGGAGCGATTGGGCAAAATATCGGGCTACGACGACTATCAGCTGTTTCTAATCAACAGCGGAGCGGAAGCCAACGAGAACGCTTTGAAACTGGCATCGTTCACAAACGGACGCACAAGAATACTGTCCGCGGAAAAAGCTTTCCACGGGCGCACGTCTCTTGCAGTGGAGGCCACGGCCAATCCCAACATCATTGCACCCGTAAACGCCAACGGGCATGTCACCTATCTGCCGCTCAACGACCTCGACGCATGGCGCGCCGAACTGGCAAAAGGTGATGTGTGCGCATGTATCATCGAGTGCATACAAGGTGTGGGAGGCATACGAATGATAGAGAAAGAGTTTGCCCAAGGACTGGCCGAGGCATGCCGCGAGCACGGAACCGTGCTCATTGCCGACGAGATACAGTGCGGCTACGGTCGCAGCGGCCGCTTTTTCGCACATCAGTGGCTCGACATCCGCCCCGATATCATCACCGTGGCCAAAGGCATTGCCAACGGTTTCCCGATGGGTGCGGTGCTGATCTCGCCCGAATTTACTCCTAAATACGGGCAGCTCGGCACCACTTTCGGCGGCAATCATCTCGCTTGCGCAGCAGCACTGGCCGTCATCGACGTGATGGAAAGCGAAAATCTCGTGGACAACGCCCGCACAACTGGCGACTATCTCATCGCCAAATTGAAAGAACTCCAACAGCGCGAGAAGCATATCACCGAGGTGCGCGGCCGCGGATTGATGATAGGCATCGAGCTTGACACGCCTCACAAACCTATCCGCGAGGCTCTGCTTCACGAGCAGCACGTGTTTACCGGATGCGCGGGGACAAGCACCCTGCGACTGCTTCCGCCGCTCTGCTTCACGCAAGAGATGGCCGATGAGTTTATAACAAGACTGGAAAATGTTTTGTAGAGTTAATGAAAGAAAACAATATAAGCGAATGAAGATATCAGTTATAGGAGCCGGAGCAATGGGCGGAGCTATCGTTCGCGGCATACTCAACAGCAAGACATACGATGCCGCGGACATCACCGTGGCCGACCCGTCGCAAAAGACAACGGAACTATTTGCCGAACACGGCGTGAACGTCACCGCAGACAACCGCGCTGCAGCCTCAACGGCCGACATTATATTCGTGGTGGTGAAGCCGTGGCTCGTGGAAACGGTGCTGAAAGAGATTAAAAACTCCATGGATTACGACCGTCAGACGCTCGTAATCGTGGCTGCCGGCGTGACATCGGGCAAGATAAGGGAATGGCTCGGCGACGGAAACGTGCAGGACAACGACCTGCCCGCCATATTCCTCGCCATCCCCAACATCGCGATATCGGAACTGAGTTCAATGACATTCATCGTACCCGTGAAAGCATCTGATGCCGACACGACACTGGTCAAAGGAATATTCGACACCATGGGCAGCACTTTCGTCACCGAAGAGCGACTGCTCCCCGCCGGCACCACACTCGCGTCGTGCGGCATTGCCTACGCCATGCGCTATATACGGGCGGCTTCCGAGGGCGGAGTGGAACTGGGATTTAAGGCCGACGATGCCAAAGCCATTGTGCTGCAAACGGTAAAAGGAGCCATAGACCTGCTCTTTGCCAACGGCAATCATCCCGAGGCCGAGATAGACAAAGTCACCACTCCCGGCGGAGTAACCATCAAAGGGCTCAACGAGATGGAGCACGCCGGGTTTACAAGTGCCGTAATCCGCGGGCTGAAAGCCGGCATGAAATAGCAAGAACAACAACCGGACGTCATGTTCCGGAAAACATAATTAATTATCATGAACGAACAAATAAAACAAATCGGCGAGCGACTGCGCGGACTGCGCGAGGTGCTCGACATCCCTGCCGAGGAGGTTGCGCAACTGTGCGACATCTCGCTCGAACATTATTTGAAAATCGAAGACGGGCAAGCCGACCCATCGGTATACCGCCTTTCAAAGATTGCCAAGCGTTACGGCATATCGCTCGACGTGCTGTTGTTCGGCGAAGAGCCGCGCATGAGCAGCTATTTCCTCACCCGCAAAGACCAAGGCCTGAGCGTGGAACGCAGAAAAGAATATAAATATCAGAGTCTTGCGAGCGGCTTCCGCGGCCGGCAGGTAAACCCGTTCATGACACAAGTAGACCCGTTGCCCGAAGGAGAGAAGTATAACAAAAACTCGCACGACGGACAAGAGTTCGACTATGTGGTCGAGGGGCGTCTTGAAATAACCATCGGCGACAAAGTGATGGAGCTGGCAGAGGGCGACAGTATTTACTTCGATGCCAGCCAACCGCACTGCATGCGCGCGCTCGGAGGCCGACCGGTGAAGTTTCTCGCGATTATAATATAAAAGGTAGAAAGAGGTATTGCCATGATAGAAAGATTTTTAAAGCAAACGGAATTCAAATCGCAAGACGACTTTATACGCAACCTGCACTTCATCATTCCGGAAAACTTCAACTTCGCATACGATGTGATGGATGTATGGGCCGAAGAGGCTCCCGACAAAATCGCACTGATATGGACAAACGACAACGGCGAGTGCATCAAATTCTCATTCAAAGACATAAAGGAACAGACAGACAGAACGGCGGCATATTTCGCACAACTCGGCATCGGACGCGGCGATATGGTTATGCTCATCCTGAAACGCCGCTATGAGTTCTGGCTCTCGATGCTCGCCCTGCACAAGCTCGGTGCCGTGGCCATTCCGGCCACCCACATGCTCACCACCCACGACATAGTGTACCGAAACAACCGCGCCGGCGTGAAAGCCATCGTCTGCGTGGGTGAGGATTATGTGATGCGGCAGGTGAAAGCTGCACTTGCCAACAGTCCCACGGTGAGCATTCTCGTCAGTGTAGGCCCGGAAAAAGACTGTGCTTTCCATGACTGGCACACCGAATGGCCGGCCGCGCCGGCTTTCACGCGCCCCGACCATGTGAATACCAACGACGACACCATGCTGATGTACTTCACAAGCGGCACAAGCGGCGAGCCCAAGATGGTGGCTCACGACTTTCTTTATGCCCTCGGCCATCTCACAACCGGAGTGTTCTGGCACAATCTTTCGTCCGACAGCATACACCTCACCGTGGCCGATACAGGCTGGGGAAAGGCTGTTTGGGGCAAGCTTTACGGCCAATGGTTTGCAGGAGCGGCAGTGTTTGTGTTCGACCATGAGAAATTCACGGCCGACAAGATACTTCGCCAGATAGAAAAATACCGCATAACATCATTCTGCGCTCCGCCGACAGTGTATCGCTTCATGATACACGAAGATTTCTCCAAATACAATCTCTCGTCGCTGCGCTACTGCTGTACGGCCGGCGAAGCACTCAATCCCGCCGTATACGACAAATTCCTGCAACTCACCGGCATACACCTCATGGAGGGCTTCGGACAAACGGAGACTACAATGACGCTCGGCACAATGCCGTGGACAAAGCCGAAACCCGGTTCCATGGGACTGCCCAACCCACAATACGACATCGCACTGATAAAACCCGATGGCACACCCTGCGAAGACGGAGAAAAAGGAGAGATTGTCATAAAGACGAATTACGAATTATCCAAAAAGCCCATCGGCCTGTTCAAGGAATACTATCGCGACGAGGAACTCACGCGCAAAGTATGGCACGACGGATATTATCACACGGGCGACGTGGCGTGGCGCGATGAAGACGGATACTACTGGTTCGTGGGCCGCATCGACGATGTTATCAAGAGCAGCGGCTACCGTATAGGCCCGTTCGAGGTGGAAAGCGCACTCATGACCCACCCCGCCGTCATCGAATGTGCCATCACCGGCGTGCCCGACGATATCCGCGGCATGGTGGTAAAAGCCACCGTTGTGCTCAACGAGTCGTGGAAAGACCGTGCCGGCGACGAGCTCATAAAGGAACTTCAAAACCATGTCAAGCGCGAGACGGCACCATACAAGTATCCGCGCATCATCGAGTTTGTAGACGAGTTGCCCAAAACCATCAGCGGCAAGATACGCCGCGTGGAAATAAGGGAAAAAGACAAGAATGTTTAATTACGTATTCCAAATTCGTAATTCCAAATTCGTAATTCCAAAATGAGAATAGTTATAAAGATTGGCAGCAACGTGATAACCCGCGACAACGGACGACTCGACATCACGCGCATTTCGGCACTGACAGATCAGGTGGCATGCCTGCGCGACAACGGGCATGAGGTGATATTGGTGTCGAGCGGAGCCGTGGCCTGCGGACGGAGCGAACTCAAAGTGAGCCACAAGCTCGACAGCGTGGAGCAGCGTCAACTCTTCTCCGCACTCGGACAGGCAAAGCTCATCAACCTATACTACGACCTGTTCCGCGAATACAACATACACGTGGGACAGGTGTTGACAATGAAAGAGAGCTTCGCCACACGCCGCGAATATCTCAATCAGCGGGCCTGCATGACCGTGATGCTCGACAACGGCGTGATACCCGTGGTCAACGAGAACGACACGGTGAGCGTCACCGAACTGATGTTCACCGACAACGACGAGCTGTCGGGACTGATAGCGTCGATGATGGATGCCGACATTCTTATAATACTCAGCAATATCGACGGCATCTACGATGGCTCGCCGAGCGACCCCGACGCACATATCATAAGGACCGTAAGTCCGGGACGCGACCTGAGTGAATACATCAGGCAGGAGAAAAGCGGTTTCGGACGGGGCGGAATGACCACCAAATGCAGCGTGGCGCGCAAGGTTGCCGACGAGGGAATAAAAGTAATCATCGCCAACGGCAGGCGCGACAACATTCTCGTCGACCTCGCCACCGCGCCGGAAACCACACCCCACACCGAGTTTGTGCCCAACACCGGAGCCGTGTCGAACGTGAAGAAGTGGATTGCCCACAGCGCGAGTTTCGCCAAAGGCGCCGTCAAAGTCAACGACAAGGCGGCCGAAGCACTGCGCGGCAACCGCGCCGTGAGTCTGCTCATGGTGGGCGTCACTGCCGTGGAAGGCGAGTTTGAAGAGGGCGACATCATCTCCGTGGCCGACAGCCAAGGCCGCAACATCGCCGTGGGGCGAAGCACATACTCGTCGGCCGAGGCCGCAACGCTCGTCGGAGCGCACGACGTGAAGCCGATAATACACTACGATTATCTGTATATCGAATAGCTGTGTGCAGAAACATTGCGCAATAACCTTGTTTTTACACGCCGTTTTTATGGGCCGGCGTTGCCGGTATTACTCAAACTCGCCGCCGTATGTGGGCCATTCCCAACCGTCGTCGGTGTTTGTCGCTCCGTCGGCGGCATCATCTTCCGTCGGGTTCAATGAATATGACACTTCACTCATGCATATCATTTGCTGCATTTCAATATCCAGTATCTCTGTTTCCGGTTTATTATATATCTTTTTCATTTTAATGATAGGCACGGTTCTGTTTCACCGAAGAGCCCATGCCGGCACGCCAGAAGCTGCCGTTCGCCCATCCGTAATACAGTCCCGAGCTCACCTCGCTGTCGCTGAATTCCTTTGTGGCGTACACGCCGTTAAGGCCCGTAACTTCGGCTCTTCCCTCGTCGGTGGGCAGCCCGTCGAGCATAGGATTGCCCGTGAACACCGTCACTTCCGATGTGTTCGGCATGAAGAGATACGGCGTGCCTGCCTCCGTGCTGCCGGTAACGGCCGTAAACTTCACCTCGTCGTTCTCTATCGTGCTGTATTTATAGAACGTTCCGTCTACCGTTGTCACGTCCACGGCAAAGGGAAGACAGATTGTCGACATGTTGTTTTCTGTGAACGTACGGGCAAACGATGTCGTGCCGGCGGAGGGCAATACGACATAATTCTCCGCGAAATTATCTTCTGAGAAGTCCTTAACATCGCGAAGATAGAGCAGCATTCCGCGCTTCGCAAAATCCGAAAACCACGCCACAATATTAAAACCCAAACTCGCATTGCGCATATCCAGCACTTTCAAATTGCTGCAACCCGCAAATATATCATACACACTCGTTACCTCTCCTGTATTGAAGCTGCTGAGATCAAGCTGCGTAAGGCCGCTGCAACCGTAGAACATGCTGTTCATAAGCGTCACTTTTTCTGTGTTGAAGCCGCTGACATCGAGCTGCGTAAGGCCGCTGCAACGGTAGAACATGAGACCCATGTTCGTCACTTCCCCTGTGTTGATGCCGCGGACATCGAGCTGCGTAAGGCCGCTGCAACAGGAGAACATGGCGCTCATGTCCGTCACTTTCTCTGTGTTGAAGCCGCTGACATCGAGCTGCGTAAGGCCGCTGCAACGGTAGAACATGTTAGACATGGTCGTCACATTGCCGGTGTTGAAGCCGCTGACATCGAGCTGCGTAAGGTTGCTGCAATCGGAAAACATCTGTGTCATGGTCGTCACATTGTCCGTTTTCAGATTTTCGATGCCTTCTATTTCCGCCAGTTGAGTACAATATTTAAACCAACTATAGCAACTCACAGGCCTTACTTCCGCGAAAGTGCTTTCAAAAGCAACGCGTTTAAGGGCGCCTTTAACTACAGATATCCACTTCGGATCGTTGCCTTTTGTGGGACTTGATGTCACTTGATCTCCACTCCAAACATCGGTGATTTTCTCTCCTGTGGTGTAAGTACCACCGACTCTAAACGCCGTTTCACTGTTCAGAAAATACAATGTCGGCGTGTCTCCTTCGCCGCAATACACGGCGTAGGCCGTCTTCTCTTGTGCCGTCATCGCCGTGGCTATAAGCGTCATGGCGGCAATAAGTAATGTCTTCAATCTCATTTCATTATCTTTTTAATTTGTTTGTTCATATAAAAGAGCCGGGCAGACAGGTGCCGACACGGCGCGGTTAGTATCGGTTGCAAAGGTAATTTAAATAAACATCAACGTTTCACCCCCGTTAAAAATTATTAAAAAGACCCATCCGGCCTCAAAAGGAGCCCCTCCCAGCCTCCCCAAAGGGGAGGAGAAGTGCAAAGTTTAGAGTGATGAGTGAAGAGTTATGATTACTTAACGAGGTCGCAGATGGGCCCCTTCGCCGCTTTCACCGATAGGGACATAGCTCGTCTATATCCAAAGTCCGTGAAAACCGATATACCGGTATTATATTCGAATTTGCTTTACATTTTAACATAAAGTGTTAAAATCAAAAGTAAAAAGTAGCAACAAAGTAAAACGCTCAAAGTAGGTTTTATTAACTTAAAATATTTAACTATCCAGACTGTTATTTAACCATTCGTTAACAATTATCATCCACTTTCTTTACATTTACCCTGTTTTTGCGTTCCAATTAGGCCGTAATTGCATTGCGTTTACGGCCTAACGAGCGTCCAATTACGGCCTAATTGGAATGCAATTACGGCCTAATTGGAAAACAAGACGGTTTTTTCGACTTTCAAAAACGGCTTAAATCTGTGTAATTGTCTCACATATAGATATTTATGCAAAGTGCTTCAAAACTCGCGTATTTGCGCCAAAAAAAATTTTCATGAAAAAGAATCGATTCTCAGAGCACTTAGCGTGTAAAGATAAATCCAAACTGTTAAATGAGCATTTTTTTTGTTAAAGCCAATCCGCCGCGCTAAATCTTTCGGCCGTTTCGTGCATCATATACTTAAAAACGACTATTAAAACAGCAGAATTATGAAAAACTTCATCCTACACGCATGGGTGCTTTTAGCGGCAGCGACCATGCAGGCACAACCCGCGGCATTCCCGGGAGCAGAGGGATACGGAAAGTATACTACCGGCGGACGGGGCGGACGGGTAATCACCGTGACCAATCTCAACGACAGCGGCGAGGGCAGCCTGCGCCATGCCGTGGAGCAGAAAGGGCCTCGCATAGTGGTTTTTGCCGTCGACGGTAACATCGAGCTGAAATCTCCGTTGCGCATAAACAATGACAGCATCACCATCGCGGGACAGTCGGCACCGGGCGACGGCATCTGTCTGAAAGACTGTCCGTTGGTGGTGAACGCGAGCAACGTCATCGTCCGCTACATCCGTGTGCGCGTGGGCGACAGGTACAACCGCGACAGCGACGCACTGGGCGGCGGCCGCTACGGACAGAAAAACGTGGTGCTCGACCATCTGTCTGTCAGCTGGAGCATCGACGAATGTCTCTCGATATACAAGACCGAGAACCTCACCGTGCAGTGGTGTCTCGTGTCGCACAGTCTGCACACATCCGTACACACCAAGGGCAGCCACGGTTTCGGCGGGATATGGGGCGGATACAAAGCGTCGTTCCACCACAACCTGCTGGCCAACCACGCGAGCCGCAACCCGCGGTTCGCATCGGTCGACGGCACGAAATGGGTGGACTATCGCAACAACGTGGTATACAACTGGGGCTTCAAGAGCTCATACGGCGGCGGACACCACGGCGAGATAAACATGGTGGGCAACTACTATAAACCCGGTCCGGCATCGAAGCACCACCGACTGCTCGACGTGGCCGACGACGGAACGGGACGTTACTATGTGGCCGGCAACGTGATGGAGGGCGACGAGGCCGTCACCGGCGACAACAGCCGCGGCGTGAAAGACCGCCCCGGCCGGCGATATATCCCGTCGCGCAAGAACTTCTCAAAGACAAGAGGCATTGCCCCCGATGCCGTTCCCTCGCCGGGCGAGGAGTGCGCCTCATGTCTTGTAGACACACCGTTCCCATACGAGTCCATAGCCGAAGACACCCCGGCCGAGGCCTACCGCCGTGTTCTCGCATCCGTGGGGTGCAGCATGCGACGCGACACATACGATGCCGAAGTGCTGCGGCAGGTAAAAGAAGGACTGGGCACATTTGGCAATAACGGCATCATCAACACCCCGGGTGACGCGGGCGGATGGCCCGCCCTGAAAAAAGGCAGGCCGCAACCCGACAGCGACGGCGACGGAATGCCCGACGCATGGGAAACGGCACACGGACTGAACCCTGCCGATGCTTCCGATGCCGCAGCATACAGTCTCAACAAGTCGTATACCAACATCGAGGTGTATCTCAATGGAATTGTGAATGATTTCAGGAGTTGATGGAGTTAAGGGGGTTAATGGAGTTACCCCCTTAACTCCATCAAAAAAACATCAAAACTCTTGGCCGATAGGAAATAATGCGTTACTTTTGCAAGGATAATATCCGATATACTTCACACAGGTATACAATAAACGGCATTGCATAATACAAATTGACAACAGGAAAGCAATATATGAACACACTTTTCAAAAACGCGAAAGCGGCAGGAAGAGCGCTGGCTCTGCTCACCGACGAGAAACGCAACGAGGTGCTGACAGACGTGGCCGAGACCATTAGAGACAGTATGGATGCCATTCTCGAGGCCAACGCCGAAGACTTGAAACGCATGAGCCCCGACAATCCGCTCTACGACCGACTGCGGCTGACACCCGAACGGCTCGACGGCATAGCAGCCGACATGACAAACGTCAGCCGACTGCCGTCGCCATTGGGCCGCACACTCATGGAGCGGACACTCGACAACGGTCTGCATATCAGGCGGGTAAGCGTGCCGTTCGGCGTGATAGGAATGATATACGAGGCACGCCCCAACGTGACATTCGACGTGTTCGCACTTTGCTTCAAGAGCGGAAACGCCTGCGTGCTGAAAGGCGGCAAAGACGCGGAGCACTCAAACACGGCGGCCGTAAATCTGATACACGGAGTGCTCGAACGCCACGGCATCGACAAGAACGCCGTGACGCAATTGCCCGCCACACACGAGGCCACGGCCGAGATGCTCGGAGCCGTGGGATATATCGACCTGTGCATACCGCGAGGCGGCCGCAAACTGATCGATTTCGTGAGAGACAACGCACGCGTGCCGGTGATAGAAACGGGAGCGGGAGTGGTAAACACATTCTTCGATGCGGCAGGAGACAAGGAGAAAGGAGCACGCATAATAAACAACGCGAAGACCCGGAGGGTGAGCGTGTGCAACGCTCTCGACTGTCTGATAATAGACGAAAGCCGGCTCGACGACCTGCCCTGCATCTGCGAAAAACTGGCCGGGAGCAACGTGACGATATATGCCGACGGGCAGGCTTTCGCCGCCCTGCAAGGCCACTACCCCGCACAGCTGCTCGCCACGGCCGACGAAAACAGCTACGGCACGGAGTTTATGGACTACAAGATGGCCGTCAAGACAGTGGCGGGAATAAGCGAAGCGATAGAGCATGTCAACCGATACGGCTCGGGACACAGCGAATGCATCATCACGGAAGACGAGGCACACGCCGCTATCTTCCGCGCACAGACAGACGCTGCCTGCGTGTACGTGAACGCTCCGACGAGCTTCACCGACGGCGCACAGTTCGGACTGGGTGCCGAGATAGGCATCAGCACGCAGAAACTCGGCCCGCGCGGCCCTATGGGACTCGAAGAGATAACGACATACAAATGGCTAATCGACGGAGAGGGACAGGTAAGAAAGTAAATTTTAATTATGAATTATGAATTCTAAATTATGACTTTCAAACTCTCAAATCATAATTTAGAATTTAGACTTTAGACTTTATATAATAATGAGAACATTTATAAACGTAGAAGACATCGGCGACTTGCGACAGGCACTCGCCGAAGCACAGGAGATAAAGAACGACAGGTTTAAATATCAGCACTTGGGGAAAAACAAAACCCTGATGATGATATTTTTCAACAACAGCCTGCGCACAAGGCTCAGCACGCAGAAAGCGGCAATGAACCTCGGCATGAACGTGATTGTGCTCGACGTGAACGCGGGAGCATGGAAACTCGAGACCGAACGCGGAGTAATCATGGACGGCGACAAGAGCGAGCACCTGCTCGAAGCCATCCCCGTGATGGCAAGCTACTGCGACATGATAGGCGTGCGCTCGTTTGCCGGACTCACCGACCGCGATTATGACTATGCCGAGACCGTGCTGCACCAGTTCATAAAATACAGCGGCAAACCCGTGTTCGCAATGGAGACAGCCACCGTACACCCGTTGCAGGCATTCGCAGACTTAATCACGATAAATGAAGAATTTGGAATTACGAAACGAAGTTCGACGTCAGTCAATGACGAATTATTCAAAAAGCCCAAGGTCGTTCTCACGTGGGCACCGCACTGCCGCGCACTGCCGCAAGCCGTACCAAACTCGTTTGCACAATGGATGAACGCGGCCGATGTGGACTTCGTTGTCACACATCCCGAGGGCTATGAGCTTGACCCGAAGTTCATCGGCAACGCACGCGTGGAGTACAATCAGATGAAAGCACTCGAAGGTGCCGACTTCGTATACGCAAAGAACTGGAGTTGTCCGGGCGTGACACGCCCCGAAGACTACGGCAAGATATTGTCGAAAGACATGAGTTGGACGATAGACGCGGCCCACATGGCGGTGACAAACAACGGAAAATTCATGCATTGTCTGCCCGTGCGGCGCGGACTCATAGTAACCGACGACGTGATAGAAAGTGCCAACTCGCTCGTAATACCCGAAGCGGCAAACAGGGAAATATCGTGCTCGGTGGTGATAAAAAGGATGCTTGAAAGCATGTAACAAGTTAAAAACAACAAAAAAAACATTGCCCATTCATTTTTTATTGTTATTTTTGCAGATAGCATGCAACTACTAATGTGCTCAATCTATTAAATAAATTTATAAACCAAGCAATTAAAAAACATGAGAAAGCTATTTACTCTAATCACACTTGCGTTCCTTACATCACTCGGTGCGGACGCACAAGTACGCAAAACGTGGGACTTCTCAAAGGGAGTCAGCGAAGAGACACGCGCCGACTTGGACGCAGATCCGTCGTGGATTATTGATGCCACCGACACGGAAACGGGACGCACGACACGATGGAAAGACGGCAAGAAAATGTCAGGCACACTGATGGCAAACGGAAATGTCATCAAAGAGCTTGAACATTTGCAGATAGGCACGGCCGGATTGAAAAACGACAACAACATGCTTATTCAGCAATCAGTGTTCCGCGTTACCCGCGCTAATATGGAAATCATACTTCCCAAGCTCGCAAACGGACAGAAGATAACCATGATTGCACGCTCTGCAAACGGTACAGCTACCAATCGCGGCTTCAAAGGAAACGGCAACATGACTTACATTGACGGTCCGGAAGGTGGTATTTGCCTCGGTGGAGCCGGCGACCAGACTCTCGTTTGGGAAGTTAAAGCACCCGGAGAAGACTCTGTAGAAGTTAAAATTATTTTAATGGGTGGTGGTTGTGACATCACATCCATCATCATCGATGAGGGCGACGCTCCTGAGGTAGAAGACGCGTATAAAGTGGCTTACATCACAAACCCGGCAACAGTGGACGAAGATATGGCTCATATCTTCCTCAGCTCGGCAACCGACAAGGTCAACCTCACAACGATAGACGCGGCAAGCAACGTGACTCTCGACAGCCTTTACAGCTATAAGGCAGTGGTTGTTTCACCCTACGTGAAAGCGACAGACGCCATGGCTCCCGTGCTGAAAAGCGCCATTGCATACGAGCCGATGCTCAACCTCAATACCTCGCTATATGAAGCATGGGGCTTGGGAAAAGCCGTTGCAACAGAAGCTACGGGCATGACAGTGGCAGAAACAGCCAAAGAAAGCTTTGTTTTCAATAACATCGACACCGAAGCTCCCATCGAATTGCTCTCGGGCAACACATTGACGGGTGTCGCTCCGGCTGCTTATTTCGCCGCAGATGACACATTGGCAACAGCAGGCGAGGTCTTGGCCATGCACCAGCACAACGCCGACCGCAACTCTTACCTGCTCATTCCGCTCAACGAAGAGAACATAGCAAGCGTTAATGCGGATATTATCGGTACATTGGTGACAAACGCTGCCGTCACAGTGGCAAGGACAAAGAAAGACGTTGTGCCCACAGGTGCTCCCACAATAACACAGGAGAACAAGAATATGGAGACGGTTGTCACGATGAAAACGACCAATAAGAATGCCACTATCTACTACACAACCGACGGCAAAGAGCCTACAACGGCAAGCTCTGTATACACAGAACCGTTCACACTGACCGAGGCTTGCACCGTGAACGCTATCGCAACACTCGACGGTTATCTGCAAAGTAAGATGGTATCTGCCGATATCGCCATCATGGCTCAGGCCGCTACCCCGACAATTGCTATCGAGAAGAACGCCGACAACAGCGTAGTGACACTTTCTTGCGCTACCGAAGGTGCCGAGATATACTACTGCTATACTCCCATTACCGACAAGGCAAAGGCACAGAAGTATGAGGCTCCCATCACATTGAGCACAGAACCTACTGAAATCTACGCTTTCGCAACAGCCGAGAATCATGTTCAGTCGGGTCTTGCAAGCGACTATGTTGCCATCAACAGCATCAATGCAAACACCATCCGCATCGATACTCTCGCCCACTTCGACTGTAATCCGACAGACTGGTTCTTGAATGATACCGAGAATGGCGGCGACGGTAATGCCACGACATACTACTTCTGGGGCAAGAAAGCATGGAACTACTACACTGACGAGGTTGACCATACAGAGACAGTGAAAGACTCTCAGGGCAACGACTCTACCGTATACTACTACAAACCGGATCCCAATGCGGTTAAAGTAGCTATTCCTCTCAATGATAACGGATGGGTAATCAAGAGTGCCGGACAGGCTCTTGTTGCCGAGTTCGGTATAACACCGGAAAAAGGAGTTTCCAATGGAGAACTTATAACCGCTGCCGAAACACCCGATGATTTGATTGGTGGCCTGCCCACAAAGGGTGAGTTGTCGTTCAAAGGCAAGTCAGGCAGCGATCCTTATACAGGTTCTATCGAAACAACCGGCAAGTATGCCGCTCCGTTCGATGTTGTGGTATATTGCGGTAACGGTAAGGGAACCGAGTTTAATCTCCAAATCCAAGTATCTACCGACGGTCTTGCATGGGACAGCATAGGTAAAGTGGCAGTAGCCAAGTTGCAGCGTAACTACAAGAAGACCCGCGTGTCTCACGAGACAGCCGGCGAGTACTACGTTCGTGTTGCACAGGTAGGCGGAAGCTCAGATGCCAAGATATACGACATCTACATCCTCAACAACGGCGAGAACTCCAAGAAGTACGATGCAAGCACCGTAGGCATTGACAATGTCAACAACGCAAGCGAGCTCGTACGCAGCGAGATCTTCAGCGTCAACGGCGTTCGCCGCAATGCTC
>JAGAPR010000020.1 GCA_017623155.1 Prevotella sp.
CCGTCTTGCACCTTCATTCGGGGTTATTGATTATTGTTGCCTATTCTGTTTTTAAATGAAGAATGAAGGTGCAAGACGGAAGGAGCACACGTGATTCTTCACTCTTCATTCTTCATTCTTCATTTAAAATGAAATGAAAATATTAGTTCTCAATTGCGGTTCGTCTTCTATCAAGTACGCATTGTATAACATGGACGACCGCTCAGTGATGACCTCGGGCGGCGCAGAGCGCGTAGGACTCGACGGCGCTTTCGTGAAAGTGAAGCTCGCCAACGGCGAGAAGAAGCAGATAATGCACGACATCCCCGAGCATACCGAGGGCGTGAAGTTCATATTCAGTCTGCTCACAGACCCGGAAATAGGAGTAATTAAAGACCTTAAGGAAATCGATGCCGTAGGCCACCGCATGGTGCACGGAGGCGAGAAGTTCAACAAGAGCGTGGTGCTCACCGACGAAGTGCTTAAAGTGTTTGAGGAGTGCAGCGACCTTGCGCCGCTCCACAACCCCGCCAACCTGAAAGGCGTTCATGCCGTGAGTGAGCTGATGCCCGGCCTGCCGCAGGTGGGAGTGTTCGATACCGCGTTCCACCAGACGATGCCCGCCAAGGCATATATGTATGCGATACCTTACGAGCTGTACGACAAGTACGCCATCCGCCGCTACGGTTTCCACGGCACGAGCCACCGCTACGTGTCTAAGCGCGTGTGCGAATTCCTCGGTGTGAAGCCCGAAGAGAAGCGCGTCATCACCTGCCACATCGGCAACGGTGGCTCTGTCGCTGCCGTAGAGTATGGCAAGTGCATCGACACCACAATGGGACTGACTCCGCTCGAGGGTGTGATGATGGGCACCCGCTCGGGTGATATCGACGGCGGCGCAGTGTCGTTCATTCAGAAAAAGCTCGGGCTCGATGCCGACGGCATATCAAACCTGCTCAACAAGAAGAGCGGTCTGCTCGGCATCACCGGTATTTCGAGCGACATGCGTGAGATAGACGCAGCCGCAAAGAGCGGGAACGAGAAAGCACAGCTTGCCCTCGACATGTATTTCTACCGCATAAAGAAGTATGTGGGAGCCTTTGCCGCAGCAATGGGCGGCACTGATATCATCGTGTTCACGGCCGGAGTGGGCGAGAACCAAGTAAACATGCGCGAGGAAGTGTGCCGCAACATGGAGTGGATGGGCGTGAAGCTCGACACCGAGAAGAATGCCGCCGTGCACGGCGAAGAGGCCGTTATCTCCGCTCCCGACTCGAAAGTGACGGTCGTTGTCGTTCCCACCGACGAGGAACTGATGATTGCCACCGACACGATGGAGCTGCTTTAATATTAAAACACATGCGCCTCTTCACGGCTTTGGCCGAGATGCGGTGTCATAAGAACAAACAATCCCGGCAACACGATGATGTTGTCGGGATTGTTGTTTTTACTATATCATATTGTCATTTACGCGAATATTCCGGTGCAGATGAGATAGATCAGATAGATTAATGTGCCCATTTCGATAATGAAATCCACCTTGTTCTGCCTCAACATTCCGGTTCTTATGATGAAAAAGCACCGGACTGCAAACCCGATGATGTTCAATGACATCAGTGATATCAATACGGCAGAGGTCACCTGACGTTCGTAACACTCGTTCCAAACAATCATTATTGTGAGGAAAAGCAAAGCGTTTATCACATCCAATGTATCCAACCTGTCCTTGATTTTTCCCGGTTTCATGTGCAATAAGGTTATAACGGGTTTAGAATAGTTTGTCCCACACGAATGCCAGCAGCACAAATCCGATGTTGACAACGTATGAAACGGCGGTGATATCTTTCCCGCGCTTTATCAGATACAATTCATATCCGTATAAGAGGCAGAGCACTATTGCTACGACAGATTTCACTGTTTCCATCGAAGACAGGTCGCCGTGGTCGGATATGAGAGACATTACATTCGACACGAAAACGAAAAACACCGCTATCCGCATTACGATACTTTCGGTAATTCTGTTCATATTGGTATTGGTTTTATTAAAGAATATATTGATATGTATCGCCGTGATTGTCAGAGCAGGCTCTCGCCCTCAACATATTCCTCGACAAACATGTGCTCGCCGTCGTACACGGCGTATGTGAACTGGCTTATCCAGTCGCCGAGGATGAGCATGCGCGCCTTCTTGGTGAGTTGCAGGTCGAGTTCTATGTGGCGGTGTCCGTAGATGAAGAAGTCTATGTCCGGATGTGTCTTGATGTAGTCTTTGGTGTATAGCACGAGGTGTTCGCGGCTTTCGCCCATGTATGGCGGCTCTTCGCCTCCCGGTCTTTTCAGCCGGCTGTGGCGTGCCCATGCGAGTCCGAACGCCATACCCCACCGCGGATGCAGCGCGGAGAATAGTCGTTGGCACAGTGTGTTGTGAAACACGCGGCGTATGAGCTTGAACTTACGGTCGGGGTCTCCCAGTCCGTCGCCGTGTGCGAGCATGAACGTCTTGCCGTAAATCTCGGTGGTCAGCGGCTGTTTATGCAGCGTCACTCCGCATTCCCGTTCAAGATAGTCGTATGCCCAAATGTCGTGATTGCCTGTGAAAAAGTGCACTTCTACGCCCATGTCCGTCAGTTCCGACAGTTTTCCGAGGAAGCGTGTGTAGCCTCGCGGCACGACGGTGCGATACTCATACCAGAAGTCGAACATGTCGCCGAGCAGATATACCGCCGCCGCCTTGTGCTTGATATCGTCGAGAAAGCGCACAAGTCTGCGCTCGTGCATCCGCCCGTGGTCTATTGCGAGAGAGCCGAGATGGGCGTCGGAAAGGAAATATATAGGTTTCATTATTGGATTACGAATTACTCAAACCCCAGTTCCACGCGTGCCTCTTCGGTCATCATGCTCTTGTCCCATTCCGGTTCGAACACGAGGTTTACGGTGGCATTGGTCACGCCGTCCACGCTGTCTACTTTCTGGCGCACGTCTTCGAGAATGAAGTCGGCTGCCGGGCACGACGGTGCGGTGAATGTCATGTCTATTTCCACGTCGCCGCCATCTTTCACTTCAACCCTGTATATCAGTCCGAGGTCGTATATGTTTACCGGTATTTCCGGGTCGTAAACCGTTCTGAGCACGTCTACTATTCTTTCTTCTATTAGAGTTTTTTCTTCTTGTGTCATGATTGTCTGTTCTTTTTCGTTACAAATTTACATAAACTTTGCGAGAAAAAGAATGTTTTCAAGGGTAAAAAGGTAAAAGAGTAAAAAAGTGGGGAATGCCCCTTGTGGTGTCTTGATTGTTTTCCACGGCTGTTACTTGGCCGTTGTAACGATGTGATTTGGCCGCAGTAACGATGTGATTTGGCGGTTGTAACATTGTTACTTGGCCAAAGTAACAAAATCAGAAAGGTTTAATGCCGTTTAAAAACGTATCTGAAAAATTGCCGTTCTTACGCAAATTCTTTGTATCTTTGCCGATATAAACGACAGATTTATGAAATCAAAGGATTTTTTCCGCAAGTTTGTCAGTGCTTATCTGTGGGGACATCTGTTTGCGATGGCCGTTGTCGTGCTGCTGGTATGTTTCGGGGTGAAATACGGCCTTGACGTATACACGCATCATGGAGAGGACATCACGGTGCCCGATTTGCAAAAGATGGACTACAAAAAGGCATGTGACCTGATGGCGCAGAGGGGCTTGCAGATAGTGGTGAACGACTCTGGATACAACAAGCGGCTGCCGGCCGACTGCGTTTTGGCGCAAACGCCGCGCCCCGGGCTTAAAGTCAAGACGGGACACGTGATATACGTCACCGTAAACTCGGCTCTGTCGCCCGCATTTGCCATTCCCGACGTGATAGACAACAGCAGCGTGCGCGAGGCGACAGCGAAGCTAATGAGCATGGGATTTAAACTGCTCGACCCCGAATATGTCACGGGCGAGAAAGACTGGGTGTACGGTATCACGTGCCGCGGCAGGCGGGTGCATGCCGGAGACATAGTGTCTGTCGAGACACCGATACGATTGGTGGTGGGCAGCGGAACTTTTGAAGACGATTATGAAGACGCCGACTTCGTCACGGCCGACGAACAGTTTGTGGCTGACAGCGAGATGGACGATTTTCAAGAAGTAACGGCTCCGCCCGCCGAAGAGGAGCAACCATAACATCACACCGACAGCAACATGGCAGAAGATATAACAACCGACGACATAGAACTGCTCGACGACGAGGAAAGCCAACAGTTGTACGAGCATTTCCGCTTCACCGCAGACCGAGGACAGGTGCCGGTGAGAGTGGATAAATTCATGTTTGACAAGTTGCAACATTCCAGTCGCAACAGAATACAGAAGGCGGCCGACTCAGGCTTCGTGCATGTCAACGACCGCCCTGTGAAGAGCAATTACAAGGTGAGGCCCGGCGATGTGGTCACTCTGATGCTCGACCGCCCGCACTACGACACCACCATAGAGCCGGAAGACATACCCATCGACATCGTTTACGAAGACGACGAACTGATGGTAATCAACAAGCCCGCGGGACTCGTGGTGCATCCGGGTTGCGGAAATTTCAACGGCACGCTGGTGAACGCCATAGCGTGGCATCTGCGCGGGTTGGAGACATACGACCCCAACGACCCGCAGGTGGGACTGGTGCACCGCATCGACAAAGATACGAGCGGACTGCTCGTCATCGCAAAGACCCCCGAGGCAAAGACGGAACTGGGCGCGCAGTTTTTCAACAAGACCACACACCGCAGCTATACGGCACTCGTGTGGGGCAACATCAAGGAAGACAGCGGACGGATAGAGGGCAACATTGGGCGCGACCCGAAAGACAGGCTGCGCATGGCCGTGTTTCCTCCCGGCTCGGAGACGGGCAAGAGTGCCGTGACCCACTATCGGGTGATAGAGCGTCTGGGCTATGTCACCCTCATAGAGTGTATTCTCGAAACCGGACGCACGCACCAGATAAGGGCACACATGAGGCATATCGGCCATCCGCTGTTCGGCGACGAACGCTACGGCGGCTCCGAAATACTGCGCGGCGAGCGCACGGGCAGTTACCGACAGTTTGTCATCAACGGACTGAAACTGTGCCCGAGGCAGGCTCTACACGCCCGGACACTCGGCTTTGTACACCCCGCGACGGGCAAGCAGATGGACTTCACATCGGAGTTGCCCGCAGACCTTACCGCCCTTATCGACAAATGGCGCAAGTACATGGGCTGCCACGAGGCTTGACATGAACAAAGGATAAATAACATCACTATACAATGGAACACTTAAAGAGAAACATTGCCATCGTGTACGGCGGCAATTCATCGGAGCACGACGTGTCAGCGCGCTCGGCACAGGGACTCTACTCTTTCTTCGACAAAGAGCGGTATAACATATATTTGGTAGACTTGAAGGGGCACGGCGCGCATGTCGAGCTGCCCGACGGAACCACGGAAAAGATAGACATGAACGATTTTTCGTTCGTGCACAGCGGCAAAGTGGTGCAATTCGACTACGCTTACATCACAATCCACGGCACGCCGGGCGAGAACGGCATCCTGCAAGGATATTTCGACCTCATCGGACTGCCGTATTCCACGAGCGGAGTACTTGTTGAGGCAATGACGTTCGACAAGTTCGTGTTCAACCAGTACATGCGCGGCTACGGCGTTCTCGTGGCCGACAGCTTGCTGATACGCAAGGGATACGAGGAGCTTGTGAGCGATGACGAGGTGGAAAAACGCATCGGCATGCCCTGTTTTGTGAAGCCGGCGGCCGACGGCAGCAGCTTCGGAGTGTCGAAAGTGAACAATAAGGACCAACTCGCCCCGGCAATACGCAAGGCAATGCTCGAAAGCCCCGAGGTTATGGTAGAGTCGTATATCAAGGGAACGGAAATATCGGTGGGCTGCTACAAGACCAGAGACAAGTCGGTGGTGCTGCCTGCCACCGAAGTGGTGACGGACAACGAATTCTTCGATTACGACGCGAAATACAACGGACAGGTGAAGGAAATAACGCCGGCAAGGCTCAACCCCGACACCGCACGACGCGTGAGCGAGATAACAAGCCATATCTACGACATACTGCACTGCAACGGAATAATACGCATCGACTACATCATAGCACGCGGAACAGGCAGCGACGGCAGGGAGACGGACAAGATATACATGCTCGAAGCAAACACCACGCCGGGAATGACGGCCACAAGCTTCATTCCGCAACAGGTGAAAGCGGCGGGCCTGAGCATGAAAGACGTGCTCACGGATATAATCGAAAACCAATTCTGAAACGACATACAGCGACCAATGAAAATACCATCAGAGTTTGACTCAATACGCCCCTTTGAGCCGGAAGAACTTCCGGAAGTGTTCGACAGGCTGCTTGCCGACGAGTCGTTCCGCAAGGTTCTGGCCTATATACTGCCGGGAGTGCCGGTGGAAGCCATTGGCATGAAGATGAAAATGTGCCGTACAAACCTCGATTTCCAAAAGGCTTTCTGCTACGGTTTTCTCGAAAATCTGCTGAAAAACGTGAGCGACGGATGCAATATCGATGCCTCGCGGATTGACACCACCCGGCGATACACGTTCGTGAGCAACCACCGCGACATAGTGCTCGACTCGGCATTGCTTGACAAGATGCTCATCGACGCGGGCTTCTCCACCACCTGCGAGATAGCGATAGGCGACAACCTGCTCGCCGCCCCGTGGATAAAAGACCTCGTGAGAGTAAACAAATCGTTTATCGTGAAGCGCGGCGCGGGCATCAAGGAGATGCTCACCAACAGCAAACAACTGTCGGGATACATGCACTTCGTCATGGCACACAAGAACGAAAACATCTGGATAGCACAGCGCGAGGGTCGCGCCAAGGACAGCGACGACCGCACGCAGCAGTCTATTCTCAAGATGATGGCCATGGGAGGTGAAGGCAACACGGTGGAACGACTGAAGCAGATGCACATCGTGCCGCTGGCGATATCATACGAGTATGACCCGTGCGACTATCTTAAAGCACGCGAATTTCAACTCAAACGCGATATTGAGGGATGGAAAAAGACCAAGGCCGACGATGTGTTGAGCATGCAGACGGGTATCATGGGACGCAAGGGACGCATTCATTATCACTGTGCCCCATGCTTGGACGAGTGGCTCGACACGCTCGATCCCGCAATGCCGAAAGGCGAACTGTTCGCCACCGTGGCACAACACATCGACAGGGAGATACACGCCGGATACATGCTCTATCCCGGAAACTACGTCGCGGCTGACCTTCTGCGCGGCGACAACGCTTTCTCCGGGCGTTATACGGCCGACGAGAAAGAGCGTTTCGAGAGTTATATCGACAGCCGTATGGCACTGATAGACATTCCGGGAAAAGACGAGCCTTTCTTGCGCGGTCAGCTGCTCACCATGTATGCCAACCCGGCGATAAACCATGAGGCGGCCGTGAGATGAGAAAACTGCTCCCGATACTTGCCCTGATGGCCGTGACAGCATGCGAAACAGACAGCTACGACACCGGAACGGGACCGTATTCGTACACGCAGGCGGATTTCGTTGAGGCTCACACTGATGCGGAATGCACCGTGACGGATGTGGAAACAGATGACGGCACGAGACTGACACTCGCCCCAAAGGCGGCCGCCGGATGGATAAACCGTCCCGATACGGTCTATCGCGCGTTGCTGTATTATAACGACAGGGGCGGAATGAGTGTCGAGCCGGTGGCGATATCGCCGGTACCGGTGCTCATTCCGAAATCCGAAGCCGAATTTGAAGAGGTGCTTACCGACCCCGTGCGTTTCGAAAGCGCGTGGATCGGCAAGAATGGTAAGTATGCAAACATAGGGATGTACCTGAAAAACGGCGCGGTGGCCGGCAACGACATGCGTCACACCATCGCCTTGATAGACAAGGGCACGACGGTGAACGCCGACCGCACAACCACAGCTTACATGCTGTTGTATCACAATCAGGGCGGAGTGCCGGAATATTACTCGTCGCGTTACTATATAAGTATAGCCTGCGACGGCATGGAAGCCGACTCGCTCGTGATTGCCATAAACACTTATGATGGAATGACGGAGCGCCGGTTATCGCTCAGATAAAGCCGGATACCATGGCGAATTATGGTAAAAGATAAAACAATAAAGGCCGCTAAATGCGGCCTTTATTGTTTTCGTCATTGTCCGAGCAATCGTTCCAACACGTCGAGTTCTTCATCGGTTGTCGACCAACTCGTCACAAACCGGCATATCATGCTGTGGTCGTCGGCCTGTCCCCAATGGGTGAATATGATCTCGCGAGACAGCCGTTCCACCTCCTCATTGTCGATGATGACAAATTGTTGGTTGGTGGGCGAGTCGATATAAAATCTATATCCCTTGTCGGCGAATATGCGTTTCATGCGCATCGCCATGTCGATGGCATGTCGCGAAAGCTGCATATACAGGTCGTCGGTGAACAGAGTGTCAAACTGTATGCCCAACAGACGACCCTTTGCCATCACCGCTCCGTGCTGTTTCTGGATGCTGAAAAAGTGGCGGTTGGCATTGTTATGCGTGAAAACCACCGCCTCTCCGCACAGCGCGCCGATTTTGGTGCCGCCGATATAGAACACATCGCAGTGCTTGGCAAGATACGGAAGGGTGATGTTGTTGCCGTCGGCGGCAAGCCCGTAGCCGAGACGCGCGCCGTCTACATATAGCGGAATGTCGAAGTTGCGGCATATATCGTATATCTCTTTGAGTTCATTGGCAGAGTAAAGAGTGCCGAACTCGGTGGGGAACGTGATATACACCAGTCCCGGATACACGCCGTGGGCCTTGTTTCCGTCGTGCATGAAGTCGTTGAGATACTTGTTCAATGCCGCGGCTTCCATCTTGCCGTCCTTGTTGGGGATGGTGATAATCTTGTGTTCGGTAAACTCGATGGCGCCGGCCTCGTGCACGTTTATGTGTCCCGTGTCTACCGCTATCACGCCCTCATACTGATATAGCAGTGAGTCGATGACGGTGGCATTGGTCTGTGTGCCGCCCGTGAGGAAGAAAATGTTGGCGTCGTAGTCGTCGCATGCCGCCATAATCTTTTGTTTTGCCTGTTCGCAAAACTCGTCGTCGCCGTATGGCAGGGATGTCATTCCGTTTGTGGCGCATAGCCGTTCCAGTATTTTCGGATGTGCCCCGTTGCTGTAATCATTGTCAAATATGATCATGTTTTTTTTATTTTGCCCGCAAAGTTACAAAAGATATTTGATATTCGGCATCATAACAACCGCCGAATAAGAGCATTTCGGAAAATCATTTTATAAGTTCGTTGGTGAGAATGCTTTCCAACTTCTCGGCCGACAGCCGTTGCTGGAACACTCCGTTTATCGCCGTTGTGATGCTGCCTGTCTCTTCCGATACCACCACGGCAATGGCGTCACACTCTTGCGATATTCCCATGGCGGCACGATGGCGCAGGCCCAACTCTTTGGGAATGTTCAAACTGTGCGACACGGGGAGTATGCATCCGGCGGCCTTTATCCGGTCTTTTGATATTATCATGGCACCGTCGTGCATCGGCGAGTTCTTGAAGAATATGTTTTCGATGAGCCGTTGAGTGATGTTGCCGTCTATACGCTCGCCCGTTTCCACCACATCGTCGAGCGGAACGGCGCGCTCTATGACTATCAGTGCGCCTTCTTTGCGCCGGCTCATGCTCAGACAGGCCAGCACAATCTGCGTTATCTCTTCTTTCTTGCCTGCCTGCTTGTCGCTGTTCTCGGACGAGAAGAGACGCATGAGCATCTTCATCCGCCGGTTGGTGCCGATGCTATAAAGGAATTTTCGTATGTCGTCTTGAAACAGAATGACAAGACCTATGACTCCGACGCTTACCAACTTGTCCATTATCGAACCGAGAAGGCGCATCTCTATTATTTGCGACACGAAGAGCCACAGCACAACAAACATCAAAATGCCGATAAAAACATTCAGCGACCGTGATTCTTTCATCAATCGATAGATATAGTAGAGCATCAGCGCCACTAACAGAATGTCTATCGCGTCTTTTATTCCGAATTCAAAAAACATTGTTGTCTATCTGTTTGTTGTTGTTTTACGACTGCCTTTGAAGCTCCATGAGCCGCACGCACTCCACCGCTTCGCGAACGTCATGCACGCGGAGTATCGCCGCGCCGCGTGCCAGTGCCAAGGTATTGAGCACGGTAGTGCCGTTGAGCGACTCGTCGGGTGTGATGCCGAGCGGCTTGAATATCATCGACTTGCGCGACAATCCGGCGAGAACCGGCAGTCCGAGCACTTGCAACTTGTCCATCTCGGCAAGTATGGCATGGTTCTGCTCCACTGTCTTGCCAAAGCCGAAGCCCGGGTCGAGGATTATATCTTTCACGCCTGCGCTGTGTAATAATTCTACCTCAGCGGCAAAACCGCGTATCATTTCGTTCAGCGTGGCACGCACGGACATTAGGATGTAGGGTACTCCCAGCTTTCCTGCCATTGCGAATATAGGCGGAATATCATCCGATGCAGTGCCGACGGTGGTGCTGATGGGAGCGGTACTGCCGAAAGCACCATGCACGTTTCCCTCCGATACGTCATTGATTATGGCCACGCCATACTCTTCTACCGCCATGCGGGCCACGTCGGGACGGAATGTGTCTACACTCAGGGGCACGCCCGGAGCCTCGCGGCACACAATGTCAAGACCGCCGCGCAGGCGGTTTATCTCGTCTTCTTCGCTCACCCGGGCAGCCCCCGGACGGGTAGAGAAAGCGCCTATATCAATAATATCGCCACCCTGTTCCGTTATTTCCTGCACCCGTTTGGCGATATCACGCTCTGTCTGTTTCCTGCTTCCGGCATAGAAAGAGTCGGGCGTGACATTGAGTATGCCCATCACTTTGGGCACATCAAAAATCATCAACCTGCCGTTGACGTTTATGCTGTAATCCGTTTGATTGTTCATCGGCGTATAATCAATATGGCAAAATTACATATAATAATCGTAATATGATGATTTTCGAGAAACTTTTTAACCGAATGGATAATGTTTGATAATCTCCGAGAACTCTGATAACTCCGATAAACTAAAAAAGCCATGCGGCATAGCTTTTGACAGCTATCCGCACGGCTTCTTTACTTTTTTATCTTTTTACCTTCAATTTACTTCTTCATCACCTTAACGGTCTTCACAGTTCCGTCGGCATAGTGCTTGCGAACGA
>JAGAPR010000080.1 GCA_017623155.1 Prevotella sp.
ACCAAATTATGAGAAAATTATTTGTTACATTGATGTTGCTCGTAGCGGCTCTTGGAGCTAATGCGAAGAATGCAAAGACCGTTTATGTTACCCACGGTTACGTTGATGGCGGTTCCGTCGATCTCAGTTCGGCACTTGGCAATCTTAAATACGACATAGACTCTCTGACCATAGTAGGAGTTCTCAACGAAAATGATTTTGTTGTGCTTCGTGAATGCTGCGCGAAAGGCAAATTGACGGGTATAGACATGTCAAGATGTTTAGTATTTGGTGGAAATATTCCCAATCACGCTTTTTGTCCCACCAATATCAACGGAGCCAAAAGCACGCGTGCAGACGCTGACAGAAACGATTACTATACCAATCTTCAATATGTCAAATTGCCGGGAGGCTTGAAGTCAATCGGTGACAAGGCTTTTTTCAGAACCAATATCCGTGAGTTGGAAATACCGAGACATGTAGAGCAAATCGGCAACGAGGCGTTCGGTGATTGCGAGTATCTCAAAAGCGTGACGGTAAGGAATTTCAATCCTCCTGTCGGCGGAACGGAATTCGGCGGATGTTCCGACGCTTCATTGTATGTTCCTGTCGGCAGCGGAGAGAAGTATGCCGCAGCGGACGGATGGAAAAATTTTAATGTTGTAGAAAGCGAGAACAGCTTTATAACCTTGACGGTTAATCTTGACGGTAACAACACTATAAAAGATGTGTTAGGCGACAAACTTTACAAGGCGGACTCTTTGATTATTACAGGCCGTATGCAAGACGACATGGAAAACTATGAGACCAAAAATGATTTTTACGCATTGAACGGTGCCGCAAAGATGGGGCTTTTGACGGGAGTGAACATGAAAGATGCCACTAACGAAATCATTCCGAAAAATGCTTTTAACAGAGGTTTTAAGTTTGAGGATTTTAATGTTGACAGTTATCTTCACGGAAGTAGATTGATGTATATCACTTTACCGGATAATTTGAAAAGAATAGAAAAGTATGCTTTTTATCAAACGCCATTGCAGACAATAGAATTTCCCGCTACTTTGACTTATATCGGAACCGAAGCATTTGCAAATTGTACGGAATTGCATAAGATAGTATTGCTTGAAGGATTGACCTGTTCAGATATTCAAAGTTTCTTTCAATGTCAAAATGTCGATTATGTTTATCTTCCTTCGACATTGGAAAGTATTGGAGAAGTGTCACTTTTCTTAAATCATTATTTTCGCCCGAAGCAACGTTCTTGTGCCGTTTATTGCAACCGCTTTACCCCTCCTTACATAATAAAAGATGAGGATAGTGAAGCAAATGGAACTGACAGGGGAATATTCGTCGATCTTTTAGATGAAGACGAATATAATAAGAATTTGTTGATTGATTACACTCTTTATGTCCCGGTCGGAGCGAAACGGAATTACGAAACGGATCCCGGTGATTGGAAATATTTTGGCACAATCATCGAGACGCCGCTGCTCACCGGCATAACCGACGGAATAGACAGTGCGGTATCCACCGTGGCCGATAACGGCACAACCGAAGTATACACCCTCGACGGCCGCCTCGTGTTCAAAGGAGCGGCACGGCCCGTGCTCGGCAAAGGCCTGTATATCGTGAAGAGCGGCGGTGAGGCAAGGAAAGTGCTTGTGAAGTGACATACATATTATATATAATTTTGGTATGTAATAATAGGAAAAGAGGTTGAAAGGCGGTGCCAATCTGCCGCACAAATGTTTGTACTTTACCATTTTAAACCTTGTATCCCTGTGTCGTAGCTTTCGAGCTTACGATGCAGGGATGCTAAATTTAACGCGAATTCGTCGAACTCACGTTATTTATCACTCTATATATCAGAAGAACTTGTATTATTTTGATGGAGGATAACGTCTTGCGGGCCGTGAAGTGGCAAAGTGCAATTATATTGTCTTTGACGGCATATTGATGCGCGGAGCGAATAATGAATAATAAAGGATAAAAACCGATACAGTTTTTGACTTAAATCAAAAACAAAAGCAAATATAGAATAAACGAAGTGAAAATATTTGTGTGCGAGCACAGAAATGATTACCTTTGCAACGTGTTCGAGAGAATACATTGTTATTCATTAGGTTAGTAGTTAATAGATTTTTAAGGTAAAGATTATGTTATTAGATTTTCAGACAACGGACTTGATGGCATAAACCGCGATTGCGGCGCCGCAAGCAAGACTTGCGGTCGGTGTCGGAGAGACGTTACGAAGGAGTGCGGAGTGAGTGAGTCATACCGCACTTCTTTTTTTATCACTTTTTATTCCTTATTAAACTAACAGAACTTAAAATATGGTGTTTTATCACATATTTTACTTAATAATACTATCAAAAATGCGGCTATTTGCAGAATTGTGATTAAATTTGCAGCTAAAAATTAAAATAAAAACATTGATGAGACAGTACATCAGTACTCTGTGCCTGCTTTTATCGGCGGCATTTTCCGTGCTTTCATGTATGAGCGAAGATGAAAGCAGCGTGACACTCTATGACGATACAGCCATCACGGAGTTTCATATTGCGAGCGCGAAAATAATAAGACATACACTCTCCTCTACCGGTGAAGACTCTACTTTCATCGTCACGGACGAGACGATAAGCAGCTATCCTTTCAGCATCGACCACCTGCGTGGCGAGATTTACAATGTAGACTCTCTTCCGCTGGGCACCGATGCCGAGAAACTTCTGTGTTCTTACTATACGAAAAACAACGGATATGTGCTCATCGAGAATATCATGAACGACTCGGTGAAATATCTGTCTACCACCGACTCCACGGATTTCCGCGTGCCGAGATATGTGCAGGTGCATGCATCTGACAACAGCGCTTTCCGCAGATACCGTATCACTGTCAACGTGCGGCAGGAGGAAAAGGGCCTGTCTAAATGGACCGGAATGCAGGATTGCGACGATTTCAAGGTTTTGAACGATATGAGGCTTCTCGTTTCCGGCAACACGCTGTATGCCATCGGCAGCACGGGGGTGAACACGGTGGTATATACCTGCGACGTTACGGACGGAAACACATGGACGGCGCAAAACATTGCGCTCGGAGCTGATATATATAATAATGTGGCGGCACGAAACGATTCGCTCTTCATTCTCGATGGCGAGACGGTGAAAGTGTCGGTAGACGGAGGCCGGTCGTTTGCCGGACTGGCATCGGCCACGGGCCTCGTACGACTCGTGGGTTGCGGCACAAGCGAACTGCACGCCATATATGCCACAGGAGAGCCGGCCGTATCCACGGATGGCGGGCGCACATGGACGGTGGACAACATTGAAGCCGACAACGCCGCCGACAGGCTTATGTTGCCTGCACACGCCATAAGCTATAATTGCTCGGCGTTTAAATTCAACGAGAATACCGACTATGCGGTGATGGCCGTGACGCGAAACGCTAACGACGAGCATCCCGTGATGTGGCGCAAGATAATGGAATATGGTGTCGGGGGACAGCCCGGAAAGTGGGTTAACATAAGTCCGGCCGACTCATACAGCCATCCGTTGCCTGCGATGAAGAGTCTCGCGCTGTTTGAGTTCGGAGGCAACCGGTATGCCGTGGGATTGCAACCAAATGAAGACGGCAGCACCACGCAGCCGTCGCCGATATACGAAAGCCGCGACGGAGGCATCACATGGAAGTCGAACACCAAGCACACTCTGCCGGAAGGCATTGACAGCAGTGCCACATCAATAGCCGTATGCACGGCCGGTGACGGCAATATATGGATTGTATGCGGCGGTACGGGGCAGGTGTGGAGAGGCCGGCTCGGCATCTGAACGATGACAAAACAAATACTGCGCACGTCTGAGAACTTGCAGACAACGCGCGAACAACATACGAAATGAAGCATCTTGTCGCCATAATAGCCACATTCCTGATGCCGTTTGCCACGGTGTCGGCACAGGAGGAGCCCGAATACAGGGCGGAAATCGGTGTGGGCGCGGGATTGATGACATATACGGGCGACTTCAACAGCAGTCTGACCAAAAACATGCAACCGGCATACTCGCTTGTGGGGCGGTATAAGTTCAATCCCCGCATGGCGTTGGCAATGACCGTGACATACGGAAAACTGAAAGGCTCGAGCGACAATACCGATACATGGTATCCCGAAACGAGCGACAACAAGATAGAATTCAGCAACACGGTAACCGATATCGGGCTGCGGTTTGAATATAACTTCTGGCCCTACGGCACCGGGCGCGAGTACAGGGGAGCACGTCCTTTCACTCCGTATATAGGCATAGGACTGGGTGCCACGGTGGCCAAGACACAGGAAAAAAGCGTGTTTACCGGTAATTTCCCGGTGGGCGCGGGAGTGAAATACAAGATAAGCGAGCGGCTGAACCTCGGTTTGGAGTGGATAATGACTTTCTCGCTGAGCGACAAGCTCGACGGCGTTGAAGACCCGTACGGCATAAAAAGCGCCGGAATGTTCAAGAACACAGATTGTTATAGCACGCTGCGATTGTCAGTTACATACGACATCATGGCGAAATGCAAGACATGCAATAACGACAGATATTGAAAATAAATATGACAAGCCAAATAGACACGAAACGTATCCCGCAACATATAGCCATAATAATGGACGGCAACGGGCGTTGGGCGACACAACACGGGCGCGAACGCAGTTACGGACATCAGGCGGGAGTGGATACAGTGCGACGCATTACGTCGGAATGTACACGACTGGGCGTGAAATATCTCACACTATATACATTCTCGACAGAAAACTGGAACAGGCCTGCCGATGAGATATCCGCACTCATGGGCCTTGTGCTCTCTTCGCTTGAAGATGAGATTTTCATGAAGAACGATGTGCGTTTCAGGGTCATTGGCGATTTAAAACGACTTCCCGAAGCTGTCAGGACAAAGCTGCGCGAGACCGAGGAACACACTGCCGGCAACAAGACCATGACCATGGTGGTGGCACTCAGTTACTCGTCGAAGTGGGAAATAACCAATGCCGTGCGCGAGATAGCCGACGACGTGAAAGCCGGAAAGCTCGCTACCGACGCCATCGACGAGGATGTCGTGGCCGGACACATGCAAACGGCGTTCATGCCCGACCCCGATTTGCTTATACGTACAGGCGGAGAACAACGCATTTCAAACTATTTACTTTGGCAAATAGCATATTCCGAACTTTATTTCTGTGACACTTTCTGGCCCGATTTCGATGAGAGCGAGCTGCATAAAGCCATTGCCAGCTTTCAGAACAGGCAGCGGCGGTTTGGAAAGACAGGAGCACAGATAGAGACAGAGGAGAACAATAAATAAACGACAATGGATAAAAAGCATATAATGTGTCACTTAAATAAGATATTGCTGCTGATAGCCGTCGCAATGACAATGACCACGCGAATGGCTGCTCAGGAGAAACTCGTAACCCCGGACATCTCTTATTCCGGAACACCGAGGATTTGCATAATAGACGGAATGAGGGTCGATGGCGTGAAAGAATACGAAGATTACATGCTTACAAGCCTTTCCGGACTGTCCCTCGGGCAGCAAATCAGTGTGCCGGGAGCGGAACTCACCGAGGCCGTGAGGCGTTATTGGCGACACGGATTGTTCTCAGATGTGTCCATAACAGCCGATTCCATCATCGGAAACAAGATATATCTTTGTTTTAATCTTTCGTTGCGTCCGCGAGTGAGCACAATCAACTACACCGGATTGAAGAAGTCGGAAAAAGACGATATGGATGCCAAATTGGGAATAATGAAAGGCAGTCAGATTACACCTAACATGATAGACCGCGCCAAGATATTGGCCAAGAGATACTTTG
This sequence comes from Prevotella sp., assembly GCA_017623155.1. GTDB lineage: Bacteria > Bacteroidota > Bacteroidia > Bacteroidales > Bacteroidaceae > Prevotella. The sequence continues at coordinate 5,822 of JAGAPR010000080.1, forward strand.
ACGAGAAAGGTTATAAGAACGCCGACATCAGAATAACACAGCGCGACGACGTTACCGGCAAAAACCAAGTGATACTCGACGTTGACGTTGACAAGAAAGACAAAACGAAAGTACGCCATATCATCATTGAAGGCAACAACAACCTGAAAGCATCGAAAATCAAAGGAGGCCTTTTCAGAAAGGGTGCTTTCGCCAAAACACATGAAGCAGGCAAACTGTCTTCGTTCTTAAAATCCAAAAAGTTCACCACCGAGAGATACGAACAAGACAAGCAAAACCTCATAGACAAGTACAATGAGTTGGGATACAGAGACATGGCCATCGTTGAGGACAGTGTCTGGAATCACGACGAAAAGCACGTAAACATTTATATTAAGATAGATGAGGGCTCGCAATATTACATCCGCAACATAACATGGGTGGGCAACACTGTCGCCACCACCGAATATCTCAACTACATGTTGGGCATGAAGAAAGGCGACGTGTATGACCAAAAGAAGATGGCCAAGCGCCTTCGTGAAGACGAGGATGCCGTGGGCAACTACTATTGGAACAACGGTTATCTCTTCTACGACCTCGAACCGACCGAAGTAAACATCATCGGCGACTCCATAGACCTTGAAATGCGCATCACGGAAGGCCCCAAGGCACACATCAACGCCGTGCGGATATTCGGTAACAACCGTCTGTATGAAGAGGTTGTGCGCCGTGAATTGCGCATAAAGCCCGGCGATTTGTTCTCCCGTGACGCTTTGATGCGCTCGGCCCGAGAGATTGCCTCGATGGGATTTTTCGACCCGGAGAAGGTGGAGCCCGACGTGAAGCCAAATCCGGAAGACGGCACCGTAGACATCAACTGGCCGCTCGAGCAGAAGTCGAACGACCAAGTGGAGCTGTCGCTCGGATGGGGACAGACCGGTGTTGTGGGTCGCGTGTCGCTCAAACTCAACAACTTCTCAATGCGAAACCTCTTCGGCCGCAACAAGATGCACCGCGGAATAATGCCTATCGGCGACGGTGAGCAACTCGCGTTGAGCGCCCAGACCAACGGTACATACTACCAGTCGTACAGTATCAACTACTCAGCTCCGTGGTTCGGAGGCCGCCGCCCGAACGCCTTTAATGTGGGAGTGTCGTATTCCAAGCAGACCGACGTGTCGAGCAATTACTATAACAACAGTTGGATGAACAACTACTATGGTTATTACGGCGGCTACGGAAGCTATAACAACTACTACAACAACTATGAGAGCTATCTCGACGACGACAAGTATGTGCAGCTTCTCGGCCTGTATCTCGGGTGGGGCAAGCGTCTGCGTTGGCCCGACGATTACTTCCAATTGTCCGTGACGTTGGCTTATCAACGCTATATGTTGCGCGACTGGCGATACTTCATAATCTCCAACGGTAACTGTAACAACATCAACTTGGGTGTCACCCTGTCGCGTATGAGTACCGATAACCCGTATTTCCCCCGCCGCGGTTCCGAGTTTACGGCATCCGTCACCCTCACTCCACCATGGTCGGCATTCGACAACAAGGATTACAGCAAGCTCGCCACCAACGCCAATTCGGCGACATTCGAGGCCGAACAGCAGGATAAATACCGCTGGATAGAGTATCATAAATGGAAGTTTAAGAGCAAGACATATACCGCGCTTACGGGCGGCAGCAAGTGTTTCGTGCTCATGACCCGTGTCGAGTTCGGTTTGCTCGGCTCATATAACAAGCACAAGAAGTCGCCGTTCGAGACATTCTACATGGGTGGTGACGGCATGAGCGGCTACTCAACCGGCTATGCTCAGGAGACAATCGGTCTGCGAGGCTACGAGAACGGCTCGCTCACTCCGTACTCGGCTCCCGGTTATGCCTACGATCGTTTCACACTCGAGTTGCGCTATCCGTTCATGCTCGGCAACACGACAATCTACGGACTGGCATTCCTCGAAGGCGGAAACGCATGGTACGAGACAAAGAAATTCAATCCGTTCGACATGAAACGCTCCGGCGGTGCGGGTGTGAGAATATTCCTCCCGATGGTCGGTCTGATGGGTATCGACTGGGCTTACGGCTTCGACAAGACACTCGCCACGGGTGTGAAAGGCGGCAGTCAGTTCCACTTCATTCTCGGACAGGAATTCTAAAAACTCTCGAGATAGTGCAGAGTTCAGAGTGAAGAGCTATGATTACTTTTTATGACGATTACAAACCTTGTGATGCGTGACAATATACTATTTATTGATAATAAGAAAACGAAAGAGTTATGAAAGCATTTAAGACAGCAATAAGGGCTGCGGTGCTGCTCGCCGTGATGGCTCTGTTGCCCACGGCAGCGGGCGCGCAGAAGTTCGCTCTTGTAGACATGGACTATATATTGAAGAACATTCCCGCATACGAGCGTGCCAACGAGCAGCTCAATCAGGTGTCGAAGAAGTGGCAGGCCGAGGTGGAAGCAATAGCGACCGAGGCACAAACGATGTATAAGAACTACCAGAACGAGGTCGTTTTCCTCTCTCAGGAGCAGAAAAAAGCACGTCAGGAGGCCATAATGGAGAAAGAAAAGCAAGCCGCCGAACTGAAAAAGAAGTATTTCGGTCCCGAGGGCGAGCTGTTCAAGAAACGCACCAGCCTCATGACTCCCATACAAGAGGAGATTTACAACGCCGTGAAAGACATCGCCGACCTGCGCGGCTATCAGCTGATACTCGACCGCGCGAGCGATGCCGGCATCATCTTCGGCAGTCCGAAGATAGACATCAGCAACGAGGTGCTGCAAAAATTGGGATACGCCAATTGAAATTACGAATGAAGAATTACGAATGAAGAGTGAAGAATCCGATAGCATATAATGTTGCATCTCTCTCATCTTTTCCATCATTCCCGTCTCTCTCATAAAATAATCATAAACTAAAAATAAAAAGAAAAAAGACAATGAAGAAATTAATTTTAATGCTCATGCTGTTAGCACCGATGGCAGCATTCGCCCAGAAGTTCGGACATGTGAACGTGCAGGAGATCATTCAGGTAATGCCGGAGTACACAAAGGCAAAAACAGAAATCGACGCCCTTCAAAAGCAATACGAGGACGACCTGAAAGGCATGCAGGACGAGTTTACAAAGAAGTCGCAGGCATACGAGAAAGAGCAGGCCACACTGCCCGATAACATCAAGCAACGCCGTGAGCAGGAGCTTCAGGAGATGTATCAGAAGATACAGCAGAGCTATCAGGACAACCAGCAGGCACTTGGCAAGGCATCACAGGAGAAGATGCAGGCCATCACCACAAAGATCCTCGATGCCATCAAGGCCGTGGGACAGGCCGGAGGATATGTATACATCATGGATATCGCAGGCGGAGTGCCCTATATCAGCACCACACTCAGCACCGATGTCACCGCTCAGGTGAAGACACAACTCGGGCTGAAATAACATCACACCATAACAACCGCAGACCAAGCGCAACCGGTACAGCCCACGGCTGACGGCGGCGGGTCTGCGGTTTTTGTTTCTTTCTCCGGACCGGAAGAGCTTTGACAAGCTGCCGGAGCCCGGCTGCAACACACTCAAAACGCATATATCATGAGAAAGTTTCTTATCATCATGGCCGCAATCACGGCAATGTCGGCCACAGCGCAGACTGATGATGCGGTGCGACAGGCTGCCACATCGGGCGCACTCACGGCTGTCACGGAACGCACCGTCGGCGCGCCCGCGGCAGAGGAAAAACCGTCGGCATCGGCACAACCGCTCAAATTCGGATATCTGAGCTACGATGAGGCTCTGCGGGCAATGCCCGAATATGCCGAGGTCGACCGTCAATTGGGCGAGTTGCGCGCCAAGTATGATGCCGAGGCCAAGCGGGCGGAGACCGAGTTCAACAAGAAATACGAGGAGTTTCTCGAAGGAATGGACGACTTCCCGCCGACAATCCTGCAAAAACGCCAGAGCGAATTGCAGGCATTCCTCTCCGGAAACATCGCTTTCAAGGAAGAGAGCGCACGCCTGATTGCCGCTGCCGAGCGCGACGTTTACGCCCCGCTGCACGACAAGCTCGCCGCCATATTGCGGGCGATAGGCACCGAGCGCGGCTATGCTTTCATCATCAATACCGACAACAACTCATGCCCGTTTGTCAATCCGGCCATGGGCGAAGATATCACCGCAGCCGTGAAAGAGCGGCTCTGACACCGGACGCCAATCAAACAACGCACCAATGAGCACACTGTCATCAAATCCCGGGCCGATAGGGATATTCGATTCCGGCTACGGCGGACTGACAATACTGCACGGCATACGCCGTATGCTGCCGCAATACGACTACCTGTATCTCGGCGACAATGCCCGCGCGCCATACGGCACGCGCTCGTTCGACGTGGTGTACGAGTTTACCCGCCAAGCCGTGATGAGGCTTTTCGACATGGGCTGTCATCTCGTAATCCTCGGATGTAACACTGCCTCGGCAAAAGCCCTGCGCACGATACAGCAGCGCGACCTGCCGGTCACAGACCCGCATCGCCGCGTGCTCGGCATCATACGGCCCACGGCAGAGGTGATAGGCTCCATCACCCGTTCTCGACATGTGGGCATTCTCGCCACCGAGGGCACGATAAAGAGTGAGAGCTACAACCTCGAAATAACAAAATTATACCCCGACATCCGTGTGTCGGGCGTGGCATGCCCTTTCTGGGTGCCGCTCGTGGAGTATAACGAGGGCGACAGTCCCGGAGCCGACTATTTCGTGAAGAAGCGCATCGACCAGCTTATGGCGCTCGACGGCGAGATAGACACCATCATACTCGGCTGCACACACTATCCGCTGCTGATGCCGAAGATACGCCTATATACCCCCGGGGACGTTACCGTCGTGGCGCAGGGCGACTATGTGGCGGCCAGTCTTAAAACCTATTTGCAGCGTCATCCCGACATGGAGCGCAAGTGCTCCATAGGCGGCAGGGTGCATTATCTGACGACTGAAAATCCCGATAAGTTTCGCGAGTCGGCCAGCATATTTCTCAAAGAGCATGTCGATGTGACAAACATCACACTTTAGAAGTGGTGAATGGTGATTACCTTTATATTTAGGATTTAGAATTCTTTGCGCTTTAATAAATGTGAAAATCGCTGGCAATTGTTAAAAGCAAAAAGTGCGACTTGAAGTCACCGTTTAGAAAAAGCCGAGAATTTAAATTGACATTTCCGTATCATTATTTTGAGGTTGAGATGCAATTATTCGGGGTCGGACATGATTTCCGAGTGATTTTGCGTTGCAATAAGGCCGTAATTGCATTGCATTTACGGCCTTATTGCGTTCCAATTACGGCCTAATTGGAATGCAATTACGGCCTAATTGGAAATGAGGAGGGGGTGTATGGGGAGTAGGGACGGTAGGTTTTACGGGTAATGGACTGACAGACAGTGTTTTGCGTAAAATGCTCTAAAAATGCGTTTTTTTCGCCGAGGAAATTATTTTTTGAAAAGAACGCAATTATGAGGCCTTGTTTTGTAAATATAATATCAGATTATTAACATTTTTAAGAGATATTAAGCTTTGCAGGATTCAACTTAATAAATTCGTGCTGTTCCGTTAGTCTTTCCGTAACGGAACAGTATGAATAAGGTTCATCCGACATATCGAGTGACGTAATATCTGATTATTCGTAGGGACGCACGGGGAAAACGTTTATATGACAGCATGAATTCACCATCTGCCATGTTCGCCCGGTTGTCACGCGAAATGTCGGATGAACCAAAAAAAGACGGCGGGGAGTAATGCTTTTCGGATTATTTTTTTTACTTTTGTAGACAAGTAGCGATACTGCGACAACATATAAAAACACATAATAAAAACAACTATGGATTTAGTACAACAAATCATTGAACGCGCTAAGAGCAACAAACAGCGCATCGTGCTCCCCGAAGCAGAGGAGGAGCGCACACTGAAAGCGGCAGACATGGTGCTGCGCGACGACATTGCCGACCTTATCCTCATCGGAAATCCGGCGAAAGTAGAGGCTATGTGCAATGAATACGGACTCGAGCACATCGGAAAAGCCACACTCATCGACCCCGAGAACAACCCGAAGAGCGAGGAGTATGCCGCACTGCTGGCCGAGCTCCGCAAGAAGAAAGGCATGACGATAGAGCAGGCCCGCGAGCTGGTGAAGAACCCGCTGTATCTCGGTTGCATGATTATCAAGACCGAGGGAGCCGACGGACAGATAAGCGGTGCGCTCAGCACCACAGGCGACACGCTGCGCCCCGCACTCCAGATTATCAAGTGCGCCCCGGGCATCAGCTGCGTCAGCGGTGCGATGCTGCTCATCACCAAGCAGCCGCAGTATGGCGAGAACGGCATTCTCGTTGTCGGCGATGTCGCCGTCACCCCGATGCCCGATGCCAATCAGCTGGCACAGATTGCCGTGTGCACGGCGCAGACAGCCAAGAGCGTGGCCGGATTTGCTGATCCGCGCGTGGCAATGTTGAGCTTCTCTACCAAGGGAAGCGCGAGCCACGAGGTAGTGGACAAGGTTGTTGAGGCCACAAAAATAGCCAAGGAGATGGCTCCCGAGATGAAGGTAGACGGCGAGTTGCAGGCCGACGCCGCCCTCGTGCCCTCAGTAGGCGAGAAGAAAGCTCCGGGCAGCGCCATCGCCGGCCATGCCAACGTGCTCGTATTCCCCAACCTCGAAGTTGGAAACATCGGCTACAAGCTCGTGCAGCGTCTCGGCGACGCAGAGGCACTCGGCCCTATCCTCCAAGGTATAGCCCGCCCCGTGAACGACCTCAGCCGCGGCTGCTCGGTAGACGACATATACAAGATGGTGGCCATCACCGCCTGTCAGGCAATGGATGCGAAACAATAAGTAAATGAAGAGTGAAGAGTGAAGAATGAAGAATAAGTTCCAGAGATGATAAACTATAAACGCGAAGGCTCGGTATTGCACGTCAAGAGCTATGCTTTTGCCGTCAGGATTGTGAAGATGTACATGCATCTGTCCGGCGACGACAGAAAACTCATGGCCATATATACCCAGGTATAGCGTTCCGGAACATCCATTTCGGCCATGTGCACGAATCGGAATTCGCTCAAAGTCCTTCAGACTTCGCTTCAAAGCTTTACATAGCACTGAAAGAGGCCAACGAGACTGTAAACTGGCTGAACCTCCTCAAAGATACAGACTGCATCTCTGAGAAGGAGTTTTCCAGCATTGCAACGGATTGCAACGAGCTTATAGCCTTGTTGGTCTCTTCAATAAAAACCGTCAAGAACAGGATTAACGACAATAACAGGCAACCCTGAATGAAGGTACAAGGAAGAAAATGAAAGTGCAGGGGAAGGAGGAACACATGCGATTCTTCATTCTCCATTCTTCATTCTTCATTTAAAAACAGAATAGGCAACAATAATCAATAACCCCGAATGAAGGTGCAAGACGGAAGGAGCACACGTGATTCTTCATTCTTCATTCTTCATTCTTC
>JAGAPR010000081.1 GCA_017623155.1 Prevotella sp.
GGTTGGAGTGTTATTGAAACTGTTCTTTGCGTAGTTCGTCTTGATGGTTCCGTATGCCGCGCAGTTGCGGATGGTCACTTCACTCGTATTCTCCTGAATCTTGCCGATAAATCCACCGGCACCCGAATCAACACGGTACTCTCCGGCATCAAAGGTGCCGTACCAAGAGCACTGTTCAATAAGGCTCTGGTGATTGGCATAGCCCACGAAGCCGCCTATCATACCGGTGCCGTGCACCTTTGCGGTAAGGTTGACGTAAGAGGTGATGTTTTGAATGACGGCACCATTGCGCTCAAGGTCGTTTTCACCGTTCAGGCCGCAAATTGAACCTATGACACCGCCGACGTAATCGACTTCGGTATTTACAACCACCTCACCGTAGATGGTGAAGTTCTTGACAGTACCTGTCCTGACCTCACCGAAGAAGCCGAGGCCGGCTCTGCTACCTTCAACATTCAGCCCGCGGATGGTGTAGTTCTGTCCGTCAAAGACTCCGCGGAAGTTATTGCTCTCCTCATCTGTGGAGCCGATAGGGGTCCACGGTCTGCCTTCAAGGTCGATGTCTGCCGTGAGGACTGCATTGGCGGTTCTGTCAGCGGTATTGACGTGGTTGGCAAACCAGAAGAGGTTGCCGCCGTTCGCTATCTCGTAGTAGCCGTCAGCATTCTTTTGTGCAGGCTCATAATCGCCTGTATCGCTGAAGCCGTTCACCCACTCGACAGCCTCGCCGCCCACTATATCCTGCTCATCCCAGTCGTCCACGGTGATATCTTGTACCAAGAGCCCATCGTTCAGGCTCATACGGATGGTATAGGACTTGCCGCCTACCCAGTTATACTCATTATTCGGATTGGCAGCGGCCAATTTGTCTGCATCCAACACGAAAGAAAGGTGTTCGTTGTCCGGACCCAATGCCTCGATGGTGAATTGGATTTTCTTGTCCTTGAAGGCGTTTTCGTCGGGCATTCCAGTATCGGCTTTTCCTACTGGCAGTGCCATAGCGTATGCTATATACTGTTCTCCCTTCGCTACAGCAGTGCCGTTTTGACCCAACCAGGTAGTGATTGAGGTATGAGTATTGTATTTATCACCACCATAGAATAGTTCAATGGTATTGATCTCGATGTCGATCAACACACCTACGCTATTGGATGCTATCGGCTGGAGGGTGCCATCGGCATCAACAAGAGACACCTGAACACTCTTGATGGTTGTCGTCGCTGCAGGTCTTTCGTTGGTGATGATGAAGCGGAAAGTCGCCGGAATATGTTTGAATGAAATCAGTGCACTACCATTCTTCATCTCGGCCTCGCCGTACAGCATCATCCACTCTCTCAAGAAATCTGGTTGCTGTGAGGCTTGCTGGACAAACAGGCTTGACATATCGATCGAACTATTGAACATATCCAATGTACTCGAAAAGGTATTTCCGCGAGCACTCGTGACAAATATTTTCTGTGCGGAAGCACTTATTTCATTTTCGAAATAATAACGCTCCGTCTCGAATGTGGCATAGTGAGGATCTTCCTGCGGAGTAACAGTCAGCAAGGTATGGTTCTGTAACTCGCTCCAATTATTAGAAGCCGGATAGTTGGGGATA
>JAGAPR010000082.1 GCA_017623155.1 Prevotella sp.
GCCGCTGCTATCGCCCTCACCCAGAAGGAAATCGCAGAATTGAGATTGGCCAAGCAGCAGGGCGAGAACGTGGATGCCAAACTTAAATCAGCTACCGAAAGACTCGCGGCACTACAGAAACAGGGTGTATCGGCTGGCATGGCAGCAGGCAGTCAGTCTGCTTTTCAGACCATCCGCAACGGTGTCAATAGCGTAGGCGGTGCAAGCATCAATGATGCCACCATCAAATACGCAGTGAATCGTATCATGAAGAACGGGCAGTCGGAGTTTGACAAATATGCCCGAAACCGCGACATTCTCCGCGAGCGCGGAATGGTAACGAAAACACAGACGATAAATGATAGTCAAGGAGGCACCTATAAACGTCAATATCGTGAGTTCGACATCAATGCCCTGACCAAAGAGCAACAGAAACAATACGCTCTTGCACAAGCCATCACCGAAGGCGAGACGCGCATACAGGCTGGTATTTCTGCCTATGCTCAGGCCGTCACCGAGGGCGCTTCGTCAGCCCGTGAAGCCTTCAAGGGCAACCGATATGCTCTGCAAGGCTCGGGCGGTGGCGGTGCTCGCTCTGGCGGTCTCGGTTCGGTCACGCACCTTTCAATAGAGGACATACTCCGTTCATCCTTACTTAAGGCTGACCGAGGCATCGACGCAGACAGCCTGCGTGACACGAGCACCGGTCCTTCAAAACTTTGGGAAATGATGCAACAGGAACACTATGCCAACCTGAAGCCCGAACAGCGCATGAGCCGTGCAGACTTCGAGGAAGGGCAGAACAGAGCGAAGCTCGAGATAGAAAATCGGGAAGGAGATAAGCGAGACGATCCTCTGAAGGAAGCTAAAAAGCAAAACCAATACCTGGAAGGCATAGGTTCGGACATTAGTGGCGTGCTAAGCGGATTGGAGAAGATGGGTATAGAGATTCCAGAAGGGTTGTCTTCCGTAGTTGGAGGAATCCAAATGATTTCAGGTATCGTTTCATCTATCTTGACGCTCGTAGGAGTCATCTCCGCATTAACTTCCGTAAAAAGTGTGCCAATCATCGGTTGGGCACTGGCCAATGGTGGTATAGCAGGTGGATTGGGAGGAAGACGCCTAATACATGCCGCAGGCGGAACCGTCGTAGGCAACACCTACAGTGGTGACCAGATACCCGCCATGTTAAATGCAGGCGAAGTTGTTCTCTCGAAAGCGCAAGCCGGCGTTATAGCCAGCGACCTCCAGGGCGGCGGCATGCAGAATATGAATCTTCAAGCCGTTGTGACGGGCGAGCAGTTGCGATTCATATTGAACGCCAACAGCCTTCGTCGCGGTAAAGGCGAATATGTAACTTCAATACATCAGTAATATGGCAATTCCATCAAGAGGCATACGTTGGCAAATACAGTTCAAGTCCTTCAAGGGCTACAACTGTTATGTAAATATATATCTGGAAGGATTTACAGGCACACCGTCGCAACTGACGGGTGGCGAGGTTCCGGTGTATTTCGAGGAAGACGACACGGACAACTTGCTGAAGGTCGTGCGTGTAAAGACCGGTTACATCTCATTCATCGAAGAGACATACGGCCAATGGTCAGCCGTATTCCCGAGCACCAACCTTGACCGCTATGTCGAGGTATTGTATAATTCTCAGATAGTATTCCGAGGATTCCTGCAGGCGCAGACCTTCGAGAATAATTGGGAGCCGGGACCGCGAGAGATACAGATACCTATTATTTCGACATTGGGTGTCACCCAGTCGGTACACTTCAATCCGACGGAATTGGGTTATAAAACCCTGAGCACCGGACAGGTGCTGTGGCATGTGATGTCGGAATTGACCGTTCCATTCTCTGATGTCATATTCCCAGACACTTATGGTACCGACTCACAAGGTAACACCATCCCCAGTGTGACATTCATGGAGCACTTACGAACGCTGAATATCTGTCCGTACAATGATATGTATGATAGACAGGAGCACAGTACTCAGGCCACCGACCTATACAATCCGTGCACGCTGTACGATTTTCTGCAAGGTATCTGCAACGCTTACGGATGGATATTACACGAGTGGGAAGGAAACTTCGTGTTCGTGAAGCACGACCACACCGGCAATTACAGGAAGAAATCGTTGGCAACCATCGGCAGGGACGGCAGCTACACCACCATCACACCGTCTGCTCTGAATCTTGGCGATTACGTCACTATCAGCAGCGACCAGAACACCGTATCTACCATTTTGCCGGTATGCCGCATAGAAATGAATTATGGTACCAAAACCATAGACCACGGTGACATGAACTTCGATCGCTGTGCAGCATACTTCCGGTATTGGAATTCAAACGGTCGTATGTATTACTTCCTCACTCCAATGAGCAATGAGTTCGGTGGCAACCTGTTGCAAACAATGTCCAATATAGTATGGCCTTCAGAAAGCGGACGGCCACAAAACGATGGATGCTATATCGCTTTCATAGCACAACAAACAGGGGATGCAAACTCAGACTGGGAAGAGGTAGGAAAAGGCATTCTGGTGCAATGGAGCACCAGCTGGGCACAACATACAAAACTCTTCTGGGTACGTCTGCCATATCCGGCTATGAATCCAAGAGTGAAAGTGCTTAGTCCATCAGGCTCAGTGTCAGTGACCGCCACCTACAAAATCGAACTGGAACTGGCATGGGCAGAAAGCTATTATACGGAACATGCTGGCGAATATTTCCGATCTGACAATCACGGAGACTTCACCATCGACGTGGCCATTTACAACAACGAAGGGAAGTATCTGGACAAGTACGGAGACTGGGTTACTGCTGAGACATACAGGACGCTGACAATCGACGGTAGTAATGGCAAAATCAAGCTGACAAGCCGCCACGTCAATGAGTTCAAAATCAACGGCCCCATCCAGGCTGACTCTCTATTCATTGCCTTCCGCACTGATTCAAACAATAACCTGGGCGACCATAAACCGATATTCTTCAAGAAAATCAGCTGGGAGCCACAGACCATCAGAGTATTCCGAGAATTGTTCGAGCGTCCAGTTGACAAACATTTCGACGTGAATAATGGTTCAAACAAGACCGTCAGTGTTGAACAGTTCCTTACACCATATCGACACAGTGAGAACTTGATAGGCGACGATGTTGTGGTTGCAAAGTTCACAGAATATCCGTACATGTTCACAGCCCAAAAAGAGCTGAAGATTGACAGCAGGCATGATTTGCCGGAGAACTTCTATTTGAGACCTTATACATACGACGGTCGAAACGATTGGAAAATATTAGCCATCGGCTTTTCACCACGTAACGACGAATATACTTTAACTCTTCATACTTTTTAGATCATGTTGAACGGAAAAGATATAATCATACTGAAGAACGGGCAGCCCATTGCAGCCACCAAGAGTGACGAAATACAAGTGGGGTGCGAAATCATCCCCATCAGTTCTCCCAGCGACGGGGCATGGACTGCTGCCATCGCAGGGCGTAAGTCGTGGGCTATCACGGTGGGATTCCTCGTTGCCAACGTTGAGAATGTGTTTAGCTCAATAGAAATGGTAGGCAACAGATTTGAGTTAATAATCAAACATAGCCAAGGAAGCAATTTCATGGGTGGATATGCCATCTGCACCACCTTTAAAGTGACTGCAACGAAGGGCAACCTGGTGCAAGGTTCGTTCGCATTCCAAGGAATAGGACCGTTGGAATCCGGATATGCCGGGCGAGTGCTCGACTAAAAGCAAAACCCGACAAGGAAATGGCGCATTGACGTAACACGTCCCGTATGTTGCGATGTTATCGCAACCACACAGCAACCACCTCGTCAGAATCCCACCACCACCTCCCCGTCCCAGTCGGCATTCACTACAAACGAGAAGTCCGACTGCGTGGCAGTCCAGTCCCCATCCCCGAACAGCTTACCCTCATACGTCGTGATGCGGTTCCTCGTAACAGGTACCGCATCAAACGTTCTTTTCATGAGCACCGTCCCGTCCGAAGTAGTAGCCGATATAGTCATCTTTAGCGTCCCCGTCTCGCTCATATACGGAAAGGTAAAGAACTGATGCAGGCGCAAGTCATTCTTGATCCTGCGCTCTGACTGTTTCGACTTCGTAATCCCCTCCAGTGTAGTAGGGTTCACGTTGGCAGAGCCACCCGAATAGTCCGCCTTGATATACCACACATCCTGCGGCAGCGTTTCGTCAGTCAGGTGAAGCTGCACCATTGCCACAGCCCGATACATGGGAAGCGTGAACGAATGACTCTCGCCCGACACCTCCACCGTACTCACATGGCAGAACGTGTCCGTCAACTTCTCACCGTCCTGAGCCGTAAACTGCACCACGGATGGCGACTTAATAGTAGCCGACCGTGCCGACGAATGAGCCACAGCCACCACCGTATAGACACCATCAGCCAGCTCAACCGCCAGCCGTCCAAAGTCATCATCATCCTTCGTCTGCGTCCTGACAGAAGAAAACACCTTCTGCCCATCCTCGTCGAACAGTTGCACATTCAGCTTCGAGGCATAAGCCGCTATTCCTGAAGCCGAGCGCGTCACTCCGCCTGCCATAAACTCCAGCGTCACAGCCCCCGTTCCCGACGCATCCTCTTCGGGCAATATCGGCTTTTCACACCCAGCCATCACCACACCCGCCAATACAACCGCCACCACTTCGTTCATTGCGCGGCATTTTATGCCGCAGAAATTAAAACTCCACCGTCTCATAATCCATCCAATCATTAACCGTAAATGTCATCACCTCATCAGCCTCCGTGAAGAACGCCCCTCGATACGTCGAGCGATAACTCGCACGAATTGGCACATCAGAGAACACCCGCTGCTGCACCACCGCATCTTCGCCGTCATAAGCCGTCACCGTAATATCCCGCTTTTCTTCCTCACTGCCAGCCAGCAGGAACACCGACAACGTAGGCGATGCCCCGACTGCAGGAGTAAACGATGACACCCGACTCACGGCATTCTCGCCAAATCCCGCCACATTCCATCGGGTAGGGGACAACCCCAGGTCCACCGTCATCCGTGCCACACCCTCTGGCACCTTATCGGCAATCTCCAGTCTGAAATTCCCCACAATCCTTTCCATCAGACAATTCAGCGTCGTAGTCGTAGCCGGGCTGAACGACTGCGAGTAGAAAAACGAGTGCGTCACCTTATCATCAGGCCAAGACACCACGCCATTATTCAGCGTAGCCGCGCCAGCAGCCTTGTGCGCACAGGCATACACCGTGTACGTCTTCGCCTTCTCCAGTCGCAACGACAGCGAGGCAAACCCCTCGTCCGTGCTCTGCTGATGCACAGCCTGTACCTCCGTGTCGCCATCGTATATCCACACGTCCATCCGTGTAGCATAGTCAGCCACCGCCGCACGCATCATCGGCTCCACGTCGTACGGCGAGAAAGTTATCTGCACCTCCGCAGTCTCATGGTTCATCACTTCGCCTGCCCCGTCATTCATGCAAGCAGTCAGCATGGCCATAGCCACCACCGCGAGGGTATAGAATTTCATACCTCCATTAACAACCGCTAATATTTTTCGTTCATTCATATTCTGTTCCATTTTTATGTTCTGTATGCCGCAATGTCATTGCGGCTCTATTTCTTCTTTATATTGCACCGCAATTTTATTGCGGCTCATTTCTTCTTTGTTCATTGCACCGCAATTTTATTGCGGCTTATTGTCATCAAACAGCCGTGCCACCCTCCCAAAGTCCTCATGCACCATCTGCGCCGTCACCTTGGCATACTTTTGTGTTTCCCGTGTCGTGGTATGCCCCATCATCTTTGCCAATGATTCCATCGCCACCCCGTTCCTAAGCATCCATGTCGCAAAAGAATGCCGTGCCAAATGTGAGTGCAACCGCGTCGTGATACCCGTAGCCATCTGGATAGCTTTCAGCGCATGATTGTAGTCAGCATTACCAATCTTCGGTGCTTGCATCCCGTACCTCTCCAGCACCTCCACCACCGGAGGCAACAGCACCGAAACATAAGCCACGCCCGTCTTCACGCGCTCCTGGTTCGATGTCCAAACGCCATCTACCTTCTTGTATTGCCTGATGTCAAACCGCTGTGTGTCCGAATAGCTCATCCCCGTGTAAAGCTGAAACACGAACAAATCCCTCGCCACACACATCGGACTGCCAGCCATAGGCCGCAGACTAACTATCGCCTGCATTTCCTCATCCGTCAGATACTCCAGGTTCTCCCGCTTGCCGGTCTTGAACTCGCCCGTGCCAATCTTGTCGTATGGATTCCTGTCAATCCTGCCCACCCGCATAGCACGGCCAATCATATACTTCATGTACTTGTGGTAGTTATAGACAGCTGCATCGCTCAGCCGTTCGGCCACCTTCCCAGCCTGCTTGTCAGCCGTTCGCTGGCGCACAGGCAGTGCATGAAGCCAAGTGTCCCACTCATATATCCGTTCAACCGTCAGATCGCCCCACCGCGTCATCTTCCCGAATTGCACCAGCCTGTCATACAACAACTGGTAGTGTCTGCGTGTTCCTTCAGTCATATTCAGCAGCGGAATCTCCCGCGCCATCCATTCCAGCATCGTCTCCGTTCGCACAGGTTCCTTCGTTCCCTCAAAGCATCGTTCCCTGACAATCGCCACATCAATCGGCCTGCGCTCCTCGATGAATTTGTTTATCTCCTCATTCACGCGCCGAACGATAATGCCCAGCCTATTGTTCAGCGCATCAGCATCAGGCCGTGCCACAATCGCCCCAGCCCAATGTTTCGCACGCACACGCATACCAGTATTTATATAGTAAGACTTCCTGTCAACCGTCACCCTGACTTCGAGTGTCCCTTCATTATTTTTATCTTTTTCAGCCTGACCCCTTCGGTCGAAAACTATTCTTGTCGAAAACATAACATTAAATCATTAAAGTGTAAAACATCGGTTAAAGTGTAAAACATGTGTAAAACATTTGGGTGGAAAATCCGAAAATATCCGAAAATATCCCGAAATTCCAAAACCGCCCTCCAGCAGCCTAAAACCCCGATAAACAAAGAGGATGCTGCCCTTTCCTGCATCATCCTCTTGCATTTTAAGTGATTCCGGCGGGATTGTGCAAGAGGTCGGAATTATTCCCTTGTTATGGGGGTTTGGCGTGTTTTACAAATGTGAAGTGTAAAACATTTGCGCTCATTGGTCATTTTTTGTTATGTAACAATCGGTGAAATAGAAGCCGTCATTGGTCCCGATGTAGCAGTAGCAACGGCAGGGGAGAGTGGTGAAGTCACGGACGTAGGCGGTTTGGTCTTTGGGGACGTAGCCGACACGGTGGCCTTCACGGGTGACTATCTTGATAGCGTTCTGGTCGTAGGGATTGGCCGGGTCGGGTTCCAGGGTGGCAGCGAACTCGCCGAGGTGTTCGTCGATGTGTTCGCCATGTGTGATGCCTGCAATGGGGAATTCGAGATAATCCACACCTTGAATGCCATCATCCTTGGGCCAGACGCTGACGTGATAGCCTTTGTCTTTGATGCAGAAATACTTGAGTTCCTGGACGGGTGCATCAGAATCAC
>JAGAPR010000083.1 GCA_017623155.1 Prevotella sp.
GAGGCTAGCCCTAAAGCTATTTCGAGGAGAACCAGCTATCTCCGGGTTCGATTGGAATTTCTCCCCTATCCACACCTCATCGCCACCCTTTTCAACGGATGTGCGTTCGGTCCTCCACCGCCTTTTACGACAGCTTCAACCTGGACATGGATAGATCACCCGGTTTCGGGTCTACCGACATTGACTTTATGCCCTATTAAGACTTGGTTTCCCTTCGGCTCCACACCTTAAGTGCTTAACCTTGCCAAGATCGGTAACTCGCCGGACCGTTCTACAAAAAGTACGCGGTTCACCACGTATGGGTGTTCCACAGCTTGTAAACACAGGGTTTCAGGTTCTCTTTCACTCCCCTCCCGGGGTTCTTTTCACCTTTCCTTCACAGTACTATGCGCTATCGGTCACTAAGGAGTATTTAGCCTTACGGGGTGGTCCCCGCTTATTCAGACAAGGTTTCACGTGTCTCGTCCTACTCTGGATCCTGCCGCGCTGATGCAGATTTCACGTACGGGTCTTTCACCCTCTATGGATGGTCTTTCCAGTTCCATTCCGTTATCCTTATCAGTCACTTGTGCAGTCCGAACCCCGAAATGCACGCATCTCGGTTTGGGCTCTGCCGGTTTCGCTCGCCGCTACTCCCGGTATCGATGTTTCTTTCTCTTCCTCCGGCTACTTAGATGTTTCAGTTCACCGGGTTCCCTCCGTTAACCTATGGATTCAGTTAACGGTGACGGAGTCTTCCTCCGCCGGGTTTCCCCATTCAGATATCTGCGGATCACTAGATATTTGCTCCTCCCCGCAGCTTTTCGCAGCTTATCACGTCTTTCTTCGGCTCTTAGTGCCAAGGCATCCACCCTGCGCTCTTATTAGCTTAACCTGATAACTTAGTAAGCGGTTTGAAAACGGGTCGTTCGCCGTTGCAAATTTATTTGCATAAGGCTGACGGACTGTTTTCGTAATCATTTGCGAAGCAAAGAATATCGAGTGGCGCAGCCACGAGATAACCGCTTCTTTTGATCGACGGGTGCCTACTAACTTTACTTCTATAGCGTTAGAAGTCAGGTTCTAGGTTTGTTCTTTGAAACTTGCGTCAGTTTCATTCTTCCAACATTTCTGTTGGCCTCGGATGTCTTATCTTTATCATCATTTTTGATACTTTTAAGATTAATTTCATTATTCGGTTTTCAAGGTACGGCTTGTGCTTTTGTCTCAAGCGTTTTGCCTCGACTCCGCACTCGCAATCTTCGATTGCTCGTTCTTGAGTCGATTCAAATGCGTTTTCCTTCGCTCTTGAATCCCTGTGAGTAAACTCCCGGATTCCTTCGCTTGTAAAACACGCTTGAATGGAGACGGAGAGATTCGAACTCTTGACCCCCTGCTTGCAAGGCAGGTGCTCTCCCAACTGAGCTACGCCCCCATTTCTCTGACGCGCTCACTTGGCTCCGTCAGTGGGCTTAAGTGGACTCGAACCACCGACCTCACGCTTATCAGGCGTGCGCTCTAACCGGCTGAGCTATAAGCCCATTTTTAATCTGGCAGCCACCTACTCTCCCACATCGTCTCCAATGCAGTACCATCGGCCGCTTAAGTCTTAACCATCGTGTTCGGGATGAGAACGGGTGTGTCCCCTAAGCGCATCGCCACCAGAAGTATTTCAGTTGCCTTAACAACTTAAACAGCAATTCAACCCTTACTTATTCTTCCTTAGAAAGGAGGTGTTCCAGCCGCACCTTCCGATACGGCTACCTTGTTACGACGTCACCCCAGTTATCAGACCTGCCTTCGACGGCTCCTTCCCCCTACTGAGCACGACTTCTTCTTTCGTACCTCTTTCGACTCCGTGTCGTATTTTTTATACGAATATCATCGAACACAGTTCGATGATCACGTCGTCATGCTCACTAGGGGTTAGGTCACCGGCTTCGGGCATTTCCGACTCCCATGGTGTGACGGGCGGTGTGTACAAGAC
>JAGAPR010000084.1 GCA_017623155.1 Prevotella sp.
CAGAAAATCCGCAGCAAGGTCAGACGCTACCCGGACGGCTGGGGCGAGACAGCACCCCTCACAGGCTTGCTCTATTGTGCCGATTGCGGCGGCAAGATGTATGTCCACCGCACCAACAACGGCAAGCGCATTTCTCAATATACCTGCTCACAGTACACCAAAGTCCCTTGCGGAACGCTCTGCAAAACACAGCACCGTATCAATGAAGATGTGGTACTGTCCCTTGTCTCCGAAATGCTCAAAGCCATTGCCGAGTATGCAAAGCATGACCGAGCCGAGTTTGTCCGAGTGGTGCAGGAAGCGCAGTCCAGCCAGCAGACGGCAGAGGTCAAGAAACAGCGCACACGCCTTGCCACCGCAAAGCAGAGAGTTTCCGAGCTGGAAGTCCTGCTCTGTAAAATCTATGAGGACAACATTTTAGGCAAGCTGTCCGACAGCAGATACGCCACTCTGGACGCTCAATACGAAAAGGAACAGTCCGAGCTTACCGCTGAAATCTCTGCTCTGGAAAAGGCAATCAAGAGCTACGAGAAGCACGAAAAGGACGCTGACCGTTTTATCGCTCTGATTGACAAGTATGAGAACTTCGATAAGCTGACGATTGCCATGCTCAATGAGTTTATCGAGAAAATTCTTGTGCATGAGCGTGACCGCAAAGGCAGTACGCAGACCACACAGGAGGTCGAGATTTACTTCAATTTCGTTGGGCGTTTCGTTCCCCCGGCGTTTGGCGAAGTGGAGCTTACCCCGGAGGAATTAGAGGAAATCCGCAAGCGTGAAGCCCGAAAAGACAGACTTCATCAGAACTACTTGAAGCGCAAAGCCAGCGGAGCGCAGAAACGATACGAGGACAAAATCAAGGAGAAGAAAAAGGCGGAAATCGAAGCCAAGAAAGCCGCCATTCGTGCGGAGGATATTGCAAAGGGCGTGTTCGTCCCTGTCAGCAGTTTACCGCAGAGAGAGCCGCAGAAAGGAGCGCAGATTGCATGAATATCACTTACAGACAGAACGGAGATTATCTTATCCCGAACATCGTTATCCGCAAGACCAAACCCATCGGACACTATGGCAGACTTCGCAAGGCGTATCTGGAAATGTACCGCCCGATACTGTTCAATGAGCTGGTTCTATCCGACAAGCTCTTTGAGCATTGCGCTGAGATTGACGAAGCGGCACGAAACCGCATGGAGCTGATCGTGCCGGAACTGGCGAAGCGAAACGGCGTGACCGAACAACTGAAAGCCGATAACCAAATGGAATGGGTACGGCAGATGAACGCTTGCAAGGCACAGGCAGAAGCGATTGTGAAGTTTGAGCTGATTTATGATTGATACCGAGAACGCCCGGACGAAAAAAGTTCGGGCGTTTTGCTACATATTCTTTTGAATTTTTTGTTAAACTTTTCTTATTGCATTGACTTAAACATTATTCAAGAGTATAATAAATAATGTTAAAGGAGGGCAAGCGTATGGCACTTCAAGTAATTCCAGAATGGATTGTCAATCTTGATGATGAAGATGTATCATTCATCAAAAGGTTTCTTCTTGCGTCTGGCTCACTAAAAGAAATGGCAAGACAGTATGAAGTGACTTATCCAACCGTCAGATTAAGACTTGACAAACTCATTCAGAAAATCAAGATAAGCGATGATACGGAGAGTGAGCCGTATATAGCACTAATCAAAAGACTTGCTATCAATGACAAGCTGGACTTCGACACAGCAAAAGTGCTGATTAGCGAGTACAAAAAAGTTAAAGGAGGAAATCAATAAATGCAACGAGTTTTAATTGTTCTGATTTTTTCATTAGTTCTATTTGCTGGGGTCATTCTTTTGCAGATTTATTTGTCAAAACGAGAAAGCAAATGGCCGGGGCTTGTATTGCCGATCATTGCATTTATCTTTGGGTTGTTGTATCCGTTGAACATGATAGCACCGTCCGAAGGTGTAACCGCTGGTTTTATTTTTCAGATGATTTTGGTTTGGTTGTTAGGTAATATCCCAACCATCATTTTTCTGGCTATTTATTTTGGCTGTCGAGGTAAACAACGCCGCAATAAGCAGTTGGACAAAATGAACATTCAAGATTTGGATTGAGACATAAAGCCATCGAGAGACGAAACGAAAATCCCTTTAGGAACTAAAGGGCGCACTTCTATACTCTCCTATCGGGAGTATCGTGCGTCCTGCGGAGCTTCATTCTCCGTCAGCAGAAGAAAACTGCTTGACCGAGAATGTTGCGTCACTTCGTTCCGTCAAGGTGGCTACACCCCCTTGCGCCGCTAAAGCGGCTATCCCCTGTGGACTTGCCGTCCGCAAACGGTTTTGACAAACCGTTCGCCGCCAGCAAGTTTGAAAACGAAAAATAAACATTTGATAAAGGAGAATAATTCGATGAATATTCAAATCTATCCGTTAGATAAGGTTGTCTTTGATAATATTTCCATTTGCTTCGGCATGGAAAAATCAACGGTTGAACTTGCACTTGGGGCAGGCGAAGCAATTGGGAACAGATACTATTATTTCAATAGTGAAATGGCAATTGATTATCAAGAAAACAAAGTAGATTTTATAGAGTTTCTGGGCGGTGTCGATGGCAAACTTAAACCTACCATCTATGGAGTTTCTGCATTTGATGCCAATGCCGCTGAATTGGTCGATGTGTTAAAATCAAACAATAATGGAGAAATTTGCGATGACGAAAACGGATATTCCTATCAGTTTTCAAATATCAGTATTGGTGTTTACAGAGAAGCACTGCCTGATGAAATTACAGAAATGATTGAAGAATCCAAAAGCGATGGAAATCCTATGTCCGATGATGAGATAGAGTATGAAATGAAAAGAGCCAACTATTGGGCAACTCTTGGTTGTGGTGCAGTTGGATATTATCAACGATAAATCTTGACTTTGTATAACCGAACATAACAACTGAATACCGAGAAACTGACCGTTGACTGGTCGCAATGTGCGAAAAGTTGACGGTCTTTTTTTATCCCAATTTCAAAAAAGGAGGTCACGAAATATGGCAAAACCGAAAACCCTTGAACAGCTCCGAGCCGACAAGGAACGAGCCGAGACGCAGCTTGCACAGGAACAGCACAAGCTGGAGCGTCTGGAGAACAGAAAGAAGTATCTGGAGAAAGGCGAGAGACAGAAGCGCACCCACCGTCTTTGCAATCTGGGCGGCACGATTGAGAGCCTTGCCCCGGAGGTCAAAGATCTCACACGCACCGAAATGACAGAGCTGATGGAACACATCTTTTCCCTGTCCGAAGTCCAGCGAGCCGTCCGTCACATGGCGATTACCCACATCAGCCAAGCAAACAGAGAAAAGGAGTTGAAAGCCGATGGCACTATTTCATCTGAGCGTCACGCAGACTAAGCGAAGCGCAGGACAGTCCGCTATTGCTTCTGCCGCCTACCGAGCCGGGGAACGCTTGTATAGCGAGTATTACGGCGAATACAGCGACTACACCCGCAAGGGCGGCGTGATCTGCTCCGACATTCTCCTGCCGTCCCATGCACCGCCCGAATACGCAGACCGCCAGACGCTATGGAACGCCGTGGAAAAAGCCGAGCGTGGAAAGAACGCCCAGCTTGCATACAGCTTTGACATTGCCTTGCAGAATGAATTTTCCCTTGAGGAAAACATCGCTCTTGCAAGGCAATTTTTATTGGAGAACTTTGTGAGCCGGGGCATGGTGGTTGACTTCGCCGTACACCAGCCAGACCGTGAGGACGGCGGCATACCCAATCCACATTTTCATGTGCTTTGCCCCATCCGTCCCATCGAGCAGAACGGCAAATGGGGACTAAAGCAACGCCGGGTGTATGAGCTGGACGAGGACGGCAACCGTATCCGAGACCAGAACGGCGAGTTTATTTTCAACGCCGTTCCCACTACCGACTGGGGCAGTCCCGAAACGCTGGAATACTGGCGGCAGACATGGGCGGAGCTATGCAACGCCAAGTTTGCGGAAAAGGGGCTTGACGTTCGTATCGACCACAGAAGCTATGAGCGTCAGGGCGTGGAGCTTCTTCCCACCGTCCATGAGGGCGCAACCGTCCGGGCAATGGAGAAGAAAGGCATACGCACCGAGAAAGGCGAGTTCAACCGTTGGATCAAAGCCACCAATGCCGTTATCCGTGACATCAAGAAGAAAATCGCTCTCCTGTTTGATTGGATTGCCGAAGCAAAAGCAGAGCTTGCCAAGCCGCAGGCACCCGACCTTGTTTCTCTGCTGAACGCCTATTACACCCAGCGCAGAGCCGGGGCATATTCGCAGAAAGGCAAGGTCAGCAACCTAAAGGAGATGAACGAGACTTTCAATTATCTCCGGGCAAACGGCATTTACACCCTTGAAGATTTGGAACGCCGTGTCAACGAACACAGTGCTGCCACAGAGAGCTTGAAGAAAACGCTGGACGAACAGACCGCCCGAATGAGAGCAATTAAGCAGCTCTATGACAGCTCCGCTGCTTTCCAGAGCTTGAAGCCTGTCTATGACGGCTTGCAGAAAATCAAGTTTGAGAAGCCAAGAGCCAAGTACAAGGCTGAACACGCCGACGAACTGAAAATGTTCTACGCCGCCAGACGAAAGCTGACCGAGGAGTTCCCGGACGGCAAGGTGGATATGAAAAAGCTGTCCGCAGAGTATGACGCTCTGGAACAGGCGCATGAAACCACCTACGGCGAGTTTAAGACCGTCAGAGACGATTTACACCGCCTTTGGAAGGTCAAGTCATGCGTAGATACTGCCGCCCGATTTAACGAGCGTACAGAGGAACAAATGCTCCAAAATCGACCCCAAACACGACACAAAAAGGAGGAACTATCCCGATGAATTACACCCAAGCGCAGATTGACCGGGCAAATGCCGTCAGTCTGGAAGATTTTCTCCGTACACAGGGAGAGACGCTAATCAAAAGCGGACGGGAATACCGCTGGAAGGAACATGACAGCCTGACCGTCCGGGGAAACAAATGGTTTCGCCACAGCCAGAGCAAGGGCGGCTATCCCATTGATTTTGTCATGGAGTTTTACGGAAAGTCCTTTCCCGAAGCCGTCCAGCTCCTGACCGGCGAAAGCGGCGAGGGGCAGACCGAAGCCAGCACAGCACCGCCCACAGCGTTTCACTTGCCCTTGCACAACAGGACAGCCGACAGAGCAATTCAATATCTTTGCGAAAGCCGAGGTCTCAACAAAACGCTTGTTGAGGCTTTTCTTCTTTCCGGGGATATTTACGAGGACGCAAAGCGGCACAATGTTGTGTTTGTCGGCAGAGACCGAAGCGGTACGCCGAGATACGCCCATGTGCGAGGAACGGCAGACCCATTCAGACAGGACATTGCCGGGTCTGACAAGTCCTATCCGTTCCGATATGAGGGTAACGGCAATCAGCTCTTTGTCTTTGAAGCACCGATAGACCTTTTGTCCTTTATCTGCCTTTACCCGCAGGACTGGAAAAATCGAAGCTATCTTGCCCTGGGCGGCGTTTCGGGCAAAGCCCTTGACTGTTTCCTTTCTGAACGCAAGGACACCCGAAAAGTGTTCCTCTGCCTTGACAGCGACACCGCAGGAAGTGAAGCCTGCTCCCGACTGGCGCAGGACATTCCCAGCGAGATCGCCGTCATTCGCCTTGTCCCGGCAAGGAAAGACTGGAACGATGTTCTCCGTCAGCAAGGGGATATTCCCAGCCGCAAATTCATAGCCGAGACAATCACGCTGCGAGAGCTGCCCACCGCCCAGCCTGTCCCCATGCTCCGTATGGCAGATGTGGAGCTGACGAGCGTGGATTGGCTATGGTTTCCGTATATCCCCTTTGGAAAGCTGACCATCATACAGGGCAACCCCGGCGAGGGCAAGACCTACTTTGCCATGCGTCTTGCGGCGGCTTGCACCAACCGAAAGCCCTTGCCCGGTATGGAGACCCTTGAGCCTTTCAATATCATCTATCAGACCGCCGAGGACGGTCTGGGCGATACCGTTAAGCCCCGGCTGATGGAAGCTGACGCAGACCTTGAACGAGTGCTTGTCATTGACGATAGAGACACGCCGCTGACCCTTGCCGATGAGCGCATAGCAAGGGCAATCCGTGAGAACAACGCAAGGCTGGTTATCATTGACCCGGTGCAGGCGTTTCTGGGCGCAGATGTGGACATGAACCGGGCAAATGAAGTCCGTCCCATCTTCCGCAGTCTGGGAGACATTGCACAGGCTACCGGGTGCGCTATTGTGCTGATTGGACATCTCAACAAAGCCGCAGGAACGCAAAGCACCTACCGAGGATTGGGGTCTATCGACATTACGGCGGCTGTCCGCAGTCTGCTCTTTATCGGCAAGCTGAAGGACAGCCCTACAACGAGGGTGCTTATCCATGAGAAAAGCTCCCTTGCGCCGCCCGGACAGTCCCTTGCCTTTTCTCTGGGAGAGGAGAAAGGGTTTGAGTGGATAGGAGCTTATGACATTACCGCTGACGAGCTTCTTGCCGGGACAGACACCGCCAAGACCGAGAGCAAGACCGCACAGGCGCAAATGCTCATTCTGGAACTGCTTGCGGACGGAAAGCGTATGCCAAGTGCAGAGCTGGAAAAGACGGTCAATGAGCGTGGGATTTCCTCACGCACCATGAGAACGGCAAAGAGCCGTATCGGGGACAGACTTGTGACCGAGAAAGACGGCACAGCATGGGTCTGCTATCTCCGAGACTGACAACAGGAACACGGCAAGCGTGGCAAAGACGGCAAGGTTTTTATAGATACCTTAATGTTGCCGCCTTGCCTTGTTCCCTCATACC
>JAGAPR010000085.1 GCA_017623155.1 Prevotella sp.
CCCCAGGTGGGATGCTTAACGCTTTCGCTTGGCCACCGACTGTTTATCGCCGACAGCGGGCATCCATTGTTTACCGCGCGGACTACCAGGGTATCTAATCCTGTTCGATACCCGCGCTTTCGAGCTTCAGCGTCAGTAATGCTGCAGCAGGCTGCCTTCGCAATCGGAGTTCTTCGTGATATCTAAGCATTTCACCGCTACACCACGAATTCCGCCTGCTTTCCGCACACTCAAGACCTCCAGTTCGCGCCGCACTCTCATGGTTGAGCCACAAAATTTCACGGCACGCTTAAAAGCCGGCCTACGCTCCCTTTAAACCCAATAAATCCGGATAACGCCCGGACCTTCCGTATTACCGCGGCTGCTGGCACGGAATTAGCCGGTCCTTATTCATACGGTACCTGCAAGACAATACACGTATTGTCAGTTATCCCCGTATAAAAGCAGTTTACAACCCATAGGGCCGTCTTCCTGCACGCTACTTGGCTGGTTCAGAGTTGCCTCCATTGACCAATATTCCTCACTGCTGCCTCCCGTAGGAGTTTGGACCGTGTCTCAGTTCCAATGTGGGGGACCTTCCTCTCAGAACCCCTACCGATCGAGGCCTTGGTAAGCCGTTACCTTACCAACAAGCTAATCGGACGCATCCCCATCCGTTACCGATGAATCTTTGCTCCAACTCGGATGCCGTCATTGGAGAACATAAGGTATTAATCCGCCTTTCGACGGGCTATCCCTTGGTAACAGGTAGGTTGGATACGCGTTACTCACCCGTGCGCCGGTCGCCATCAAAATCAGCAAGCTGATCTCATGCTGCCCCTCGACTTGCATGTGTTAAGCCTGTAGCTAGCGTTCATCCTGAGCCAGGATCAAACTCTTCATTGTAAATGTTATAAGTTGTATCTTTATATCCCCATATGAAACAAGGAATAAAAATTGTCTGTTCAGGACGCTCCAAGTACTTTATCTTTTCATCGCGCATGTCAACAAAACATGCGCAACATTGACGGTTCGGTTACATCTTGTAATGTTACCCTGCGACTCGTAACCACTAATAAAAGCAATCACTGTCGCGACTTCTTGTACTACTACTTTCTCTGTTATTCAGTATCTCAAAGATCTCTTTCTTTAGCACTGTCAGGACTTAAAACCTGAAAGCGGATGCAAAGGTAACAACTTTTCCAATACACACCAAATGTTTCCAAAGAAAAATTTAATTTTTTAAAAGGTCTTGATGCAAATCAAGCAAAAGCATGATAAAAACGGACAAAACATGGAGAAAAACAAAATCTTGGCCACTTTATATACTGCGACAACAGCATCTTAATACGACAAGCCATATATTAAAAAGCGCAGGCTACGACCACAATACTTATTGTATAATATATATGTACGCTCGCACGAAATACATATTATATTATCCGGCCGTGACATTGTTATTCTTCATCAATAAATATCGTTGTTCTCGATTTTATTTCTTATTTTTGTAACTAAGAACGAAATGATTTCATAAAAAACATACAATGGACGAAGAGAAGATATATCAAAACATGCCGGAGCATTATCTGCTCTGCTACAATGAAGAGTGTGAACAGGCCGCAAATTGCTTGCGCCGGCTGGCCGCGAAATACGGAAGCCCGGCAGATGCGGTGTTACAGGTGGTAAATCCGAGACTGAACAGAGGCTTGACGTGCAAATACCGTAAGCCGAAGAAAGTGGTGACAATGGCTTACGGGATGCTGCATACATACGACAAAGTACTGGCAAAGGACATAGGCTCTCTGCGCGGAGCCATAAAAGACTATTTCGGCAATGGCTCTTACTATCTACGGCGCAACGGGAAACGGCCTGTAACACCCGCCGAACAGCAATATATCAGCAAGATATTCCGTTCTCACGGATATGCCGACGGTGCGGTGTTCGACCGATATGTGGATGAGGTGGAATGGTGAGTGTGGCTCAACATACGGCTTACAGACAAATTACAGATTTTTTGTAATCGTAATATAAATACTTTGTAATGTAATAACAAATGCTTTGTAATTTAATTACAAGGCATTTGTACTTCGATTACAAATGCCTTGTAATCGAAGTACAAAACATCTGTAATAAGCTATATAATATATAATAAGGTGGAGGTAACACTTCAAAAACAAAATATTTTACTATAATCAACCTTATTCACATTTATAAAGCACAATTCTTTGAGAAAATGATTATCTTTGTGTCATTATTGACAATTTTATAATATAGCATGGAGAATCAACTGCCACACGGTGATTCCCGCAAATAAAACTCAGTATATGGCACGAATTTATGATAATATAGAATCCAAGTTCGCAGAGGGGCTGCAAGGCATCATCACCAATGTCGGAGTGAAGCGTGTTGATTTCTGTGTAGGCTATTTTAACCTACGGGGATGGAACCTTGTAGTTGAACAGGTTGACAGCCTTAGCGGAGATTATGTATACGAGAATGACAAACGGATATTTCGTAAATGCCGTTTGCTGATAGGCATGCATCGCCCCGCAGAAGAACTTATAAGACAGCTCTACACAGAACAGACCTTGCCCGATGCGAACTACGTAAGCCAGTGTAAACTTGAAATAGCCCGTACATTTAAGCGTCAGCTTCTGTTAGGCTTACCAACAAAGCAAGATGAATTCACGTTGCGCCGTCTTTCGGCACAGATGAAAGACGAAAAGGTTTGTGTAAAGCTGTATTTGCGCGAGCCTCTTCACGCAAAGCTATATCTTGCTCATCGCCCGGATGACAATTTCAATAAGATTCAGGCTATCATGGGTAGCAGCAATCTTACCTATTCCGGACTGACGAAGCAAGGTGAACTGAATGCAGAGTTTGGTGACAGCGATAGCGCAGAGAAACTTTCCCGTTGGTTTGACGACCGGTGGGACGACAAGTTCTGTCTGGATATAACCAAGGAACTGATAGACATTATAGACAACAGCTGGGCCGGCGAAAGAAATATTCCACCTTATTATATTTATCTGAAGACAGCTTACCATCTGAGCGAAGAAGCCCGTTCCGGCATCAAGGAATTTACGATTCCCGCAGAATTCAGGAACAGTCTCTTTAAGTTCCAGCAGATGGCTGTCAAGATTGCGGCCCGCCATCTGAACAATGAGAAACGTGGCGGCGCAATGATTGGCGATGTCGTGGGATTGGGCAAGACCATTACCGCCTGCGCCATAGCCAAGATGTACGAGAACACCTTTGGCAGCAATACGCTGATTATCTGTCCGGCCAATCTGCAAGACATGTGGGCGAAATATCGCAGGCAGTATGACCTGAAGGCGGATATCATGTCGATGGCAAAGCCGATAGATGTGGATAATGCGCGATATTACAAACTTATCATTGTTGATGAAAGCCATAACCTGCGCAACAGTCAGGGCGCACGCTATCGCAATATCAGGGAGCTTATTCAAAAGCAGGATTGCAAGGTGCTGCTCTTGACGGCCACGCCTTATAACAAGCAATATAAGGATCTGAGCAGTCAGCTGCGTTTGTTCATAGACGATGATACCGATTTGGGCATACGCCCGGAAGCCTATATCCGGGAAATCGGCGGCGATCGCAAGTTTTCGGATAAGCATGAAGAGTTTATACGAAGCATAAAGGCGTTTGAACGCAGTGAGCATAAGGAAGACTGGTTAGAGCTGATGAAACTGTTTCTCATTCGCCGCACACGTACGTTCATTAAGAAGTGGTATACAGAAACAGACAAAAACAACAATCGCCAATATCTTGAATTCAAGGACGGGCATCGCTCTTACTTCCCCGACCGTGTGCCAAAGGCTGTCAGATTTCAGACAGTAGATGGCGACCAGTATAGCCGCCTGTACTCGGAAGAGATGCTCGGACTGATAGAAAACCTCAAACTTCCGCGTTACGGACTTATCCACTATTTGGACGAGAAGAAGACAGCAGATGCCTCTAATTTGGAAAAAGCACTGATAGACAATCTATCCCGTGCCGGTCAGCGTATGATGGGCTTTTGCAAAAGCACATTCTTTAAGCGCATAGACAGTTGCGGATTCTCGTTCCTGCTGACTCTGTATCGCCATATTCTCCGCAATGCTGTGTTCGTATATGCCATTGACAACAAACTGAAACTGCCCGTCGGTGATGAAAACACATTCCCGGAGGATTTCATGGAAGATTCAGACATCAATGATCTCTTTACCTATAATGATGGCGAAAGTGAGTCAGATGAGAAGTTATCACAGATTCCAAATACTATGGAGGCCTATATGCAGAGAGCCGGCGACTATTACGATAGCCTTGCAGGGAAGAACAATGTGCAATGGATAGACTCCAGATACTTTAAGCGTACATTAAAGCAGGAATTGAAAAAAGACTGCGAGCAACTCATTGCCATGATAGACCTGTGCGATGTATGGAATCCAGATACAGACCAGAAGCTGAACAAGCTGGAAGAACTGCTGAACAGCCGGCATGAAGGAGATAAAGTGCTCGTGTTCACTCAGTATTCCGATACAGCCAACTATATCTATCATCAGTTGCGGAAACGGGGTATACAACATATCGGAGTTGCTACGGGCGGCACAAAGAACCAGACAGCTGTCGTTGAGAAGTTCTCACCCGTGAGCAATAAGGCCGATGTCTCTGCCGAAGACGAATTGCGCATACTGGTTGCGACAGATGTTTTGAGTGAGGGTCAGAACCTGCAAGATGCCCACGTCATCGTGAACTATGATTTGCCTTGGGCCATCATACGCCTCATACAGCGTGCCGGACGTGTAGACCGTATCGACCAGAGTTCTGAAAAAATCTATTGCTACTCTTTCTTCCCTGCCGATAAGGTGGAGGAATTAATACGCCTGCGCACCCGGCTGAATGCGCGTATCAACGAGAATGCCGGCATCGTGGGCAGCGACGAAGTGTTTTTCGAAGGCAACGAGAAAAATCTTCGGGATATGTACAATGAGAAGAACGGCTGTCTGGATGAAGACGAAGATGATATTGATGTAGACCTCGGCTCTCAGGCTTTTCAGATATGGAAGAATGCCACCGACGCAAACCCGGATTTAAAACGCATCATCCCGGAACTGAGCAACGTTGTATATTCCACAAAGAAGGCCGCAAGCGCTATCGAAGACGGCGTCATCACATACGCCCGTACTTACAATGATTTTGACGTGCTGACATGGTACGATTCAAAGGGTGAGGTTGTCAGTCAGTCGCAGAAGCGCATACTTCAGGCAATGGCATGCACCATAGACGAGCCTTGCCTTGACGCGCAGGAGAATCATTTGGAGCTGGTGGGCAAAGCCGTCGGAAGCATCAAGAACGAGAACATCGGTGTGGGTGGCATTCTCGGCAGCCGCTTCAGCACAAAGCGCAAGATATACAACCTGCTGGAATATTACTACGAGCAACCTCTCAGCCTTTTCTACACACAGGAGAAGAAAGCTCTGCTGAAATTTGCCATTGACCAGATATACAACTATCCGTTATTAGAGAATTCCAGATTTATTCTTGGCCGCATGATGCGGACAGGCAGCACACACGACGACATAGTAGATACCGTCATCGAGATGTACGGGAATGGCAACCTTTGCCGTGTGGATGAAGATAAGAAAAAACATAAGGACCCGGTCATCATCTGTTCGATGGGGCTGAAAGCATAAAAACAAAACGAGTATGAAAAGAAGCGTATTCAACCAATACATACAGACAGGAAATTTCCGTGAGTTGTTCATCACCGAGATGGGATGGAACAATCCGTCCGGTGCAGTAATGTTGCCTGAGTATATAATCGACGGGCGTACATTCCGTATAGAACAGATAGCCGACCGCAGCGGTTTCCAGATTCTCCGGTGCGAGGTGGACGAAATACCCACTTCGTCTGTTTGCAGGAAGTTAGACACAAAACTGCGTCGCAATGCGGAGAATTATATCTGCATCTTCACGGTTCCCGACACCTTGCACCACCTTTGGGTGGCACCGGTGAAGAAAGTGGAGAAACGTGACATTGTGTTGGTCGATTACGACACCATCGACAAAGCGAGCTTCCTGTTTGAGAAGATGGAGGGCCTGTCTTTCTCTCTCGACGAGACTCCGACCATTCTTGACATCATAGCCAAGGTGCAGTCGGCCTTCATCATCAATTCGGAGAAGATAACAAAAGATTTCTATACCGGTTTCAAGAAAGAGCATACAAACTTTGCCAAGTTCATCACCGGCATCGACGACCATATTGCCGACAAGGACAACAAGAACAAGCAGTGGTATACTTCCGTAATGCTCAACCGCCTGATGTTCTGCTATTTCATTCAGAAGAAAGAGTTTTTGAACGGCGATAAAGACTATCTGCGCCACAAACTGGAATGGACACAGCAGAATGAGGGTGAAGACCGCTTCTTCCGCAAGTTCTACAAGGGTTTTCTCGTCAGTCTGTTTCACGACGGGCTCAATGCTCCTCATCACGACAGTGCCTTTGAAGATATATACGGGCGCATACCTTATCTGAACGGCGGAATGTTCGATGTGCATCAGATAGAGCGTGACTATGCCGGACTCGACATTGCCGACGAGGCTTTTAAGAGTCTCTTCGACTTCTTCGACAAGTGGCACTGGCATCTCGACGACCGCATGACGGCCAACGGGCGCGACATCAATCCGGATGTGCTGGGATATATCTTCGAGCAGTACATCAACGATCGGGCACAGATGGGAGCCTATTACACCAAAGAGGACATCACGGAATATATCGGCCGCAACACCATCATACCTTATCTGATGGATGCCGTGAAGCGGAAGGATGAAAAGCGTTTCAAGGCAGACAGCGACCTGTGGCTGTTCCTGCGCAACAGCGGCGACCGCTACATATATGACGCTGTGAAGAAAGGAAGCGGCCTTCCCATTCCCGAAGAGATTGCGGTGGGCATCGACACCACGCAGCCCGATTTGTTGGAGCGTCGCAAGCAGTGGAACAGCCGCACTCCCGAACCATTCGCACTGCCCACCGAGATATGGCGCGAGACCATAGAGCGGTTGCAGCGCTACGAGAGCATAAAGGCAAAGATTGAGAATGGAGAGATAACGGCCGTCAACGACTTCATAACATATAATCTCGACATACGCGGGTTTGTTTACGACTATCTTGCCCACACGGATGACCATCTGTTTGTGGAGCATTTCTACGATGCCTTGCAGCGTGTCACCATTCTCGACCCCACCTGCGGCTCGGGTGCTTTCCTCTTTGCCGCGCTCAACATCCTTGAGCCGCTCTATGAGGTTTGCCTCTCCCGTATGGAGGAATTCCACGGGCAGAACCCGCATCTGTTCGTAAAGCAGCTGCAAGAGATTAAGAGCAAGTACCGCTCCAACATACAGTATTTCATTTATAAAAGCATCATCCTGCGCAATCTCTATGGTGTGGACATCATGGTTGAAGCCACGGAGATTGCAAAGCTGCGCCTGTTCCTGAAGATGGTGGCTGTGGTAGATGTTGACAAGCGCGACCCGAACTTAGGTCTCGACCCGCTGCCGGACATAGACTTCAATATCCGCTGCGGAAACACGCTTGTGGGGTATGCTACGGAGAAAGAACTGAACCGTGATTTAGTACAAGGTGATGCATTTGCCATAGATGAGTTTAAAGACAAGATACACAACGAGATGGATATTGTAGCCCATGTTTATAAGTGTTTCAAGGAGGTACAACTCAGTCAAGATGAAGATATGGTTACATTTAAGCAGGCAAAGCACGAATTGCAACAACGTCTGCAGTCTCTCAATGACCTGTTGAACAAGAATATGTATACAGCCATTGCGAATAGTTCAGACTATGAAGCATGGTTCTGTTCTCACCAGCCTTTCCACTGGCTTGCCGAGTTCTATGAGATAATCAATGATAATGGTGGCTTTGATGTGATTATCGGTAATCCGCCGTATTTAGAAAAACGACAGATTGACTATGAAATTAGAAATTACATAACTTATGAAAGCGGTGCTGTTCATGCGTTTTGTATGGAAAGAAGTCTAAGATTAGTACATACAAAAGGAAATATTAGTATGATTGTCCCCATTGCTTTAGTATGTACTCAACGAATGGCAACAATACAAAATTTGCTTGAAAATAATAAGAGTTCTTGGTATAGTAATTTTGCATGGAGACCAGCAAAATTGTTTGATGCTGTAAATCGAGCCTTAACAGTATTTATTATAAATGCAAGTAATGCAAGCCATCATTATACAACACCTTATATGAAATGGGGCTCTGAGAATAGAAAAGAACTTTTTAAAACTATCACATATACAAGATATGATGAAAATAGAAAATCATTTTGGATACCAAAACTTAGTTCCATTAAAGAACTTGATATTTTAGAAAAAGTTTTAAATCAGTCTAAAACAGTTGCAAACTTTACAATTAGTAATTCACTTAACAAAATATATTATAGAACAACTGGTGGCTTGTATTGGAAAGTTTTTACAAATTTTGCTCCTAAATTTTATTGTAATGGAATTGAAGGACATTCCAGTAGAGAAACATGCTTGGATGTGGAGAATAAAAAATATGCCTCATCACTTGTTGCTTTCCTAAGCAGTAATTTGTTTTGGTGGTGGTATACTATTACATCAAATCTGAGAGATTTGAATCCGTCAGATATTTATGGTATTAAAATACCCCAAAATATGGTAGAGAATACTACAATACAAGAGTTAGGTAACATATACATGAAAGATTTGATAAAGAATAGTAGTATGCTTGTACGAGAACAAAAGAATAAAGGTACAACACAGACTCAATCTTTCAAAATAAGCAAGTCTAAACCGATTATTGACGAGATAGACAAAGCCCTCGCCGCACATTACGGTTTCACCGAGGAAGAATTAGATTTCATAATCAACTACGACATCAAATATCGTATGGGTGATGAATTAAATGAAGAGTAAAATTTACTATTATGAAATGGGACTATAATTTTATAACATCGTAAATTTAATCATTCTTTCATTTGGAGCGTATGCCTCAATACCATACACTATCATATGTAACATTGGTGAAAGTTTGTTGGATTTTATAATATTTAGTTGGAGTAATCTGTCTTATAATACGACATACCAGATTGAAATGGTTATGAGTATAGGAATATTTTTAACTGATAATATAATATGAATAAGATACAAGAAAATGGAACGCTTCTTTCAAAAGAAGGCAGAGACAAGTTATATGAAAATATGGGAAATTTAATAAAAGAATTATTCCCCATATTACATAGTAGATTATCGTTACTGTTAGTAATGCGAAAATCTACAGATAATAGTCAACAGCAAATTCTTCTCAAAAATATAACAGAATTACATGCTTCTGTACTTTATGTCATAATTGAAATTGCTACAGCTTTACGTGCAGACTTTAGATCCGACATAATGATAGAACGACGGATAAATCTAAAATATCTTGTATTTATTACTGCTGAATTTTATAAAGCATATTTTATGACAGAGAAGAGCTCATGGAATAGAGTATCCTCATTTCTAACATCATTACAGAATGATAAAATAAACAGTATTGTTGCAGGAATAAACGATAATATTGTCTTTTATAGAGATAATTATTTTGATAGTTGCATAGATAAAGATTATAGAGATATGTCGCTACACTATGATTTCGACATAAAAAAATTATATAGGTATTTGGTAAATATAGACGAGGAAGTAGAAGCACGAAGAATATGCAGTTTTTTGGCTGTAGTGCAGCCTTTAAATAATTTATTGATTCTATGCACGTCTATTATTGAGAATCCAATGAACAATGAATCTTTAGATTTGCAAGAAACTAAATTAGACAAATGTTTGATAAATACCTTAATGAAAGGCTTATATACAAAGATTGGTTCTGAAATTCAAAAATACTCTAATTTCTTGGACAAAAATATGCATACGTATGCTATTTTTGAGAACTTACCAGAAAAATGGTTATCTTTGTTCAGTGAGGAAGATATAAGTGATTTTAAAAACAAGAGAGATGTTGCGAAATTGCCAATATTATTACATTATGTTTATATAGATTTAGGTGTAGCCATAAGAGGTTTTCTTGCTTCTGAATATTATATCGAAAGAAGATTAAATCTGATTCGACTAAATTTGATTATGTATGAGGGTTATAATAAAATATATCACTCTCAGGAAAATACTAATACATTATCGTTATGGAAACAATATGTATATAATAATCTCTCTTCTTGTGAAGATAAAAAAATACGGAATGAACTGGAAGATATAGATTCTATTCTTTATTCGTTTGATGAAGATGGAACAATAAGGAATATACGCCATAAATATGCCCACATAAAAAAAGGGAAAAAACTCTATCTTCAAGAATTATGGAAAATATTATTAGATATGTCTTTTGAAGGGGAACTTAAAAAAGCACTTACGTTTCTTCAATTGCTGCCAAGGATAATTCGTTTAAATGATTATGTTATAAAAGATATTTCAGAAAAAGAAAACATAAAATACCAGCAAAAGTTGTTTGAACCATATAATAAATTCAAAAGTAAAATACAAGATTCGAATATGACACAAAAGGACAAAGAACGTGTTTTGAAAGTATTAGATGATGGTATGAACAGATTATTGGATATATTTAAGTAAGAGAATATACCACAAATGAGTAAGATATCAACACGTTTTTATAACGACCATGAGGTGATGACTGCTTGAATAATTAAGTTTTCCAAATGGTAATTCTCCACAACGAGATAACGGCATACAGCAATAACACCAACAGGCAAAACGATTAACAATAAAGAAACATGAACGAGAATAAAGTAATCATATACACCGCAAGTGACGGGCGGACAAAGATAGACGTGATGCTCGAAGATGATACGCTGTGGCTTACTCAGGCGCAGATGTGCGAACTTTATCAGACAAGCAAATCAAACATAAGTGAGCATATAAAACACATTTTTGAAGAAAGCGAATTGCAGGAAGATTCAGTTGTTCGGAAATTCCGAACAACTGCCGCAGACGGGAAATCGTATCTGACAACTTTCTACAATTTAGACATGATAATAGCTCTCGGTTATCGCGTCCGCTCTATTATTGCAACCCGTTTCCGCCAATGGGCTACTCAGCGTTTAAAAGAATATATGATAAAGGGCTTCACGCTTGACGACGAACGTCTGAAGAAACTGGGCGGTGGAGGCTATTGGAAAGAACTGTTGGAAAGAATCAGGGATATCCGTGCCACTGAAAAGGTGATGTATCGTCAGGTGCTTGAAATATACGCTACAAGTATCGACTATGACCCAAGGGCATCCGTATCACAGGAATTTTTCAAGAAAGTGCAGAACAAGATACATTTTGCGATTCACGGACACACGGTGGCAGAACTTATCGTTGAACGGGCTGATGCCGAGAAAGATTTTATGGGACTGTTGACCTTTAAGGGAAATCATCCCACACTTGTGGAAGCAAAGACAGCAAAGAACTATTTGGACGATAAGGAACTTCGGGCCATGGGACAGTTGAACATGCCACCAATGAGTACCGCAAATACAAGCAACGCACCATCAGCGATGTGGAGCACGATTATCTGATGTCGATTAAAAACATTGAGGACTTAGGCAAGAAAGGTAGCTAAAGGCACATTGCCGAGCATTGAAGATATAGAGAATGAATTAAAGTGACGGGAATAATGGAAATGAAAGCGGAATATCTCGGCAATAAGGAACTGCTGGAGCTGGAGAAGACGGCTTTCCTTGCATCGGGCACCATCGCGTCCGGGATGGTGCTGAGATGCTATGACTGGGCGACGGAGATGCGCGAGCGTGGCGAGTGCGTCGTCAGCGGGTTCTGCAGCAAGTTGGAGCAGGATGTGCTTCATTTCCTGTTGAAGGGTAAGCAGCCCATTATCATTGTCCTTGCACGGAGGATGTATAAGACCATTCCCGAAGAATTGAGACGCCCGTTGGCCGAGAACCGCCTGCTCATCATTTCCGTATGCGACGCCGTGCGCCAGTCGAAAGCCACGGCCCTGGCACGCAACAGATACGTTTGCGAAATGGCAGAGCATATATTATTCGTCGGAGTGACGGAACAAAGCAGCCTTTACGCATTAAAAGCCGAATATGAACACAAATCACAGTCACACCGGATTGAGACATTCGGGGTATGAACATAAAAAAAGGGACTCCGCTGAGTCCCAACCTTTGTTAACCTTAAATCTAATACTATGAAAAACACGTTGCAAATATACGACTATTTTTCAAAAAAAACACATACATACAGATATTTTAGTGTATCAATAACACTTTCTTGACTTAAATCAACATTTAGATGCTTTTATGTGCCGCCACAAACAAAAGCAACTGTCTGTCTGAATTCACAGAAACCGCTTTACGGCAGAAAAAGGATTATTTAACACCCGGCCGTTTGGCTCATTCGAAAATAATACCTATCTTTGCAACGAAGGATATCAGATTAATAGTTATAATTGAGGATTTCGGCATCGAGCATGCCGGAGTTCTTTATTTTTTTGATTTTCCTTAATCGCATTCATTAACTAAAATAAAAAGAAAAAATTATGGCTTACATGTCACAAGAAGGCTACGACAAGATGATAGCCGAGTTAAAGCGCTTGGAAAGCGTGGAGCGTCCGAAGGCATCGGCCGCCATTGCTGAGGCCCGCGACAAAGGCGACCTGAGTGAGAATTCCGAATATGACGCCGCAAAAGAGGCACAGGCTCATCTCGAAGATAAAATAAACCAAATGAAACTGGCCATTCAAGAGGCAAAAATCATCGACACTTCGAGACTGAGCACAGACACGGTGCAAATTCTTTGCAAAGTGGAAATGACCAACCTGACGACAAAGTCGAAGATGACATATACCATCGTGAGCGAGAACGAGGCCGATTTGCGCGCAGGGAAAATATCCATCAAGACTCCCATCGCACAGGGATTGCTCGGCAAAAAGGTGGGCGACGAGGTGGAAATAACCATCCCGAGAGGCACGATAAAATTGAGAATTGACAACATTTCGATTTCATAACGGGTGACTTTGCCGCCAAAAGCAGATACATCCGCTACATAAACAAACGATAAACACATGGCAGGAATATTCGCAAAGATTGCGGCCGGAGAGATACCGAGCTACAAATGTGCCGAGAACGACAAGTTCTACGCTTTCCTTGATATCAACCCGCTCGTGAAAGGACATACGCTCGTGATACCGAGAAGGGAAGAAGACTATTTCTTCGACCTCACGGACGACGAGCTGGCGGAGATGACTGTGTTCGCCAAGAAGGTGGCCCGCGCCATCAAAATCGCTTTTCCGTGCAAGAAAGTTGGTATGGCCGTGCTCGGCCTTGAAGTGCCGCACGCCCACATTCATCTCGTGCCGATGAACTCGGAGAGAGACATGCTGTTCTCCAATCCGAAGCTGAAGCTCGAAGAAAATGAGTTTAAGGACATTGCCGAAAAGATATTCGGAGAATTTGAAAAACTATAAATAAAACGTTTGAAGGCGGCGCGATTGCGCCGCCTTCAAACGTTTTATACAAAGTCGTCACCATATTTCATATGCACTTCGTTCACATATTTGCGCACCAACGATGACGAATCGCCTTTCTTGCAGATAAACAACACATTGTCTTTCTCGGCAACAATATATCCGTCAAGGCCGTTTATCACGGCGAGTTTGCCGGCAGACAGCTTTATGACATTGTCGCTGCAATCTTCGAGCACGGCCTCGGTGTTTATCAAGACATTGTCGCCCTCACCCTTGTGCAGCAGTTCATAGATGGAATGCCACGTGCCGAGGTCGGCCCATCCGAAATCACACACCATCACGCACACGTTGTCCATTCGCTCGAAAACGCCGTAATCTATCGACAAATTGGGGAAAGACGCATAATTCTCGGCGATAAACGGGCGCGCATCGCCGATAGTGGTACCACCCGTTTCCGACTCCCATACGCTGAGAACATCGGGAAACATGCCTTTCAGTGTGCGTCCGAAGTACCGCACATTGGCGATAAACATTCCCGTATTCCAATAAAACTCGCCGCTGTCTACGAACATCCGGGCAAAATCTCGTTCGGGTTTCTCCGTAAAAGATTTCACTTTGTAAATCCCTACTTCATCCATCCGCTCGCCGAGCTGTATGTATCCGTATCCCGGCTCGGGGCGCGTGGGCTTCACTCCCATGGACAACAGAATGTCGCGGCCGCCCACGATGTCGAGCCCCTGCCCCACATTGGCTGCAAACGCTTTCTCGTTTTGCACGAACTGGTCGGCCGGAGCCACCACCACCCGTGCCTCGCTGTCACGCTCGTATATCCTCATCGTGGCTGCTGCCACGCTCGGCGCGGTGTTGCGTGCCACGGGCTCTGCCACGATATTTGCCTCGGGCACTTGCGGCAACTGCTTTTTCAGTATATCGACATATTCGATATTTGTGCATATAAATATGTTCTCTGCCGGCAAGATGTCGGCAAAACGATCGTAAGTGGCTTGCACCTGTGTACGGCCGAGACCGAAGAAATCGATAAATTGCTTCGGATACTTGTCCCGACTGCAAGGCCACAGCCTGCGTCCCTTACCACCGGCCAATATCACGCAATAATTATCCTTGTTCATTTCCATGTCTGTATTAGTTTTAAATCCTGTACGAAGTTAACAAATAAAACCGACACGGACAAAGATTTTAAGGATTTATAATAATTTCATTCCCCCTTTTCTTCATTCTTCACTCTTCATTCTTCCTTTCTCCTCTCCCTTTGGGGAGGCCGGGAGGGGCTCCTCCTCATTTAACCTCCACAATGGTATATTTCTTACTTCCAAGCCCTATCTTCTCCGCATAGTCTATCGTATGCGTGCCGTGACGGCTGTTTATGCGCTCCATCAGCGGCTTGTTGTCGTTTCCTGCCGACGGTTTGATGTTGAAAATGATGTCCACACAGGCCTGATCGAGTGCCACGGGGTCGGTAGAAGCCAGTATACCGACGTCTTTCAACTTCACCGGCTCGGGCTTAGACACGCAATCACAGTCGACGGTCATGTTGTTCATCACGTTTATATACAGTATCTTATCACCGAAATAATCGTCGACGGCCTGTGCGGCGGCAGCCATAGACTCGAGAAATCCGTCTTGATTGTCAACGTGCTCCCACAGTCCTTCCACTTTCTCCTGATAGCCGGCGGTGTGTATATATGCTTTCCCGTTGGCCGAGGCAACGCCTATACTTGCGTTTTTCAGCGCTCCGCCGAGTCCTCCCATGGGGTGTCCCTTGAAGTGGGCGAGGTTTATCATGAAGTCATAGCGTGCGAGATGATCGCCCACGATGTCGTATTTCAAATGTTTGCGGTCGCGCACGGGTATCCGCATCTCGCCATCCTCGTCCATCAGGTCGACGGCAAACAGCGAGTCGAAGCCGTGCTCACGTATCGTTTCCCAATGTGCGGCGGCTGTGTTTCGACGGCCTCCGTAAGCAGTGTTGCACTCCACTATCGTGCCGTGCACCGTGTCCACGAGCGCCTTTATCAGCGTAGGTTTAAGATAGTTAGGATTTCCAGCCTCGCCGGTACTTATCTTAACGGCCACACGTCCCTCGGCCTTTCGCCCCACGGCCTCGTATATCCGCACAAGACTCTCGGCACTGATATCGCTCGTAAAATACACTTTCGACTGGCCGAACGCCACACACGAGGCGGCAGCCGCCACCAATGATAATAATACTTTTCTCATAATCGTAAATCGTTAATATTGCTTTTATTTGCTGCAAAGATACTCAAAAACCTGCTATCTGCGAATAAACAAATAACAGATAAAACAACCATTTTTACGCAACACGGCAAGTTTTCTCCGCAAAAAGTTTGCCGTTTCGGATTTTATACGTATCTTTGCACCCGCAAACAAGCCCAGATGGCGGAATCGGTAGACGCGCTGGTCTCAAACACCAGTGGAGCAATCCGTCCCGGTTCGACCCCGGGTCTGGGTACTGAAAAAGGGAAGTCGTGAGTTCACGGCTTCCCTTTTTTTGTTTCAAGCGACAAAAAATGCGGGCCGCGCCGAATGCTGCATT
Organism: Prevotella sp.; assembly: GCA_017623155.1. GTDB lineage: Bacteria > Bacteroidota > Bacteroidia > Bacteroidales > Bacteroidaceae > Prevotella. Next base: position 16,092 of record JAGAPR010000085.1, read on the forward strand.
GCGCATTTTCGGCACGGCCCGGCATCGAGATCACAGGTTTTTCGTTATTTCTTTCTTCATCTCGGCCAAGCCGCGGAAGCCAATCGAGGTGAAAGTCACCTTGCCCGAGCGGTCGAGGATGATGTATGTGGGCACGGCACTCGTTTTAAAACGCTTCATTACGGCGTCACTCTGTTTGTCAGACAGGCGGTAGTGCTCGCCGGGAATGTCGGCAATCATATAGTCCCACGAGGCTTTTGGCGACGAGTTGCTCACGAGATATACGAACACCACGTCTTTGTCGGCAAGTTCTTTCTTCATACCCGCCATCTTGCCATGCGCGCTCCGGCACGGGCCGCACCATGTCTCCCATATATCCACGAGCACCACCTTGCCGCGATAGCGTGCGGCAATGCTGTCGAAAACAAGGCTGTCGGCCACGGCGGGCACCTCGCAGACGTTGTAGCCGGTCTTTGTCTTACGGTCTTCCAGTTTCTTGGCCAGTTCCTTGTCGGCCTCGCCTATCATCATGCGGTATGCCTCAGGCAAAGACTCAAAGCCCGGTTTACTCAGATTTTTGAGCGGAATGAAATCTTTTGCCACTCCTCTGTACAATCCGCTCGCCTCGCCGTCGACGACATACCGGCAGCTGTCCGTGCCGAGCACTTCCTTGATATGAAGTTTATGCAGCGTCCCCACGAAGCGACTGTACTCCGAAGCGAGCGCCACATGCGGGTCGTTTATTTGCGCGAGCAGTTCTTTCGGATAGAAATCGGTCGTCATTTCCTTGTTCAGCGAGCGCAAACACTCGGAAAATTTATCTTCGGGAACGAGTTCTTTGCGTATCCTTGCGTAGGTAATGTCTATCGGTGCGTTGTGCAACATGTAGAGTGTCGCTATGTCGGTTTTGACCAATGCGAGCTCTTTCGTGGCACGACTCACGGGCAGCTTGCTCCATACGGCACGCACCCGCTCGCGCTCCGACAGTATTCTTTCTTTGTATTCGGCCGGCGTCATGCCTGCAATGACATCGTCTGCCGGCCGCGACATCTCGTCGGCATCATGCATCGCCAGTTCCTGTGCCACGCCGGCCAACGGACCTTTCACATAGAGCGGCAGTCCGTAGGGCTTGTCGCCGCTGTGAAATTTGGATAATTTGCGGCACGTCTCGCGCAGGTTCACGCACACATCGGTGGTGACTCCGGGCTCGACAAACACGCTCACCGAGAAATCGAGTTCGGGAAAAGAGAGCGTCACGGGAGTGGTTCCGGCCACGGGCAGCGAGAGTTCGAACGTGCCGTCGTCGCCTACTTTCATCCGTTCCGGCTCTTTGAAGTTTGTGCTGAACACTCCCTCCCTGCTGTATCTCACCGTGCTCCGCATCTCGGGGCGATAGTCGAGCAGTCGCCCGCGCACCGTTGCTGCGCCGAATTTCGACATCGGCACAGGCAGAGGCGTCTTCTTGTCGACCTTGTGGACTACGATATCCGACGGCAACTCTGGGGCAGACAGCCTCTTGGCTCCGTCGAGCCGCAGGCCCCATATCTGCCAACCGCCGCGCTCTTTCGTGCCTTCGGAGAAATCGACGCTCACCGCCCGCGGGTCGACGGGCTCGAAAACAAGCCGGAATTCGGTCTCGCCGCTCTCCGGCATGCGCAGCCACTTGCCGGGTGTGATGCCGTCGGCGCCGCGAAGGGCATACGTACGGCCGTTGTTGTCGGTGAGCATTGCCTCGCGGGCAATGCGTATGTTGCTCATCGGATAGAACTTGGCATATACATGCAGCACGGTGGCCGTGTCGCTCTTCACCACACGGCTCACTTCTATCACCTGATTGTTGCGCGTCACAAACACTGGCCTCTCTATAACCTTGGCTTTCGCCCGCGCCGTGCCGGCACCCGCGACAACGGCTGCAAGAACCGCCATCACAACTAAAAGACTTCTCTTTGTCCTATTCATAATATCTTTTTTACTTTACTATTATCATCGTTCGTGGCATCGGCATGCCAACTGCCTTACTCACAATATAAACGCACCGACAACAGAAATATTAAGCCGCAATTCGATATTTTTATCTTTTTTAACTGGGATGAAGCCCCACCCGGCCTCTCCAAAGGGGAAGAGATGGAGTGGTGAATGGTGAGTTATTATTACCTTTAAGACCTGAAAGTAATCAAAAACTCACCATTTACCACTTAAATGTTAATACATATTAAACACATTAACATCTCTGATATTATATTTACAAAATAAGGCCTCATAATTGCGTTCTTTTCAAAAAATAATTTCCTCGACGAAAAAAACGCATTCTCGGAGCATTTAGCGTAAAACATTATCTGTCAGCCTGTTACCTACAAAAACTACCGTCCATACTCCCCTTACAACCCCTACCCTTTTCCAATTAGGCCGTAATTGCATTCCAATTAGGCCGTAATTGGAACGCAATAAGGCCGTAAATGCAATGCAATTACGGCCTTATTGCAGAGCAAAAACACCCGAAAATCATGCTCA
>JAGAPR010000086.1 GCA_017623155.1 Prevotella sp.
GACACACGTTGTCGGGAGCCTCGCCGCTTTTTTATACGCATGATTTCACCCGGCAACGAGGTATTAATTACCCCGTAACGGGATATTAACTCCGCAGTAACGGGATATTAACTCCACGGCAGTTAATACTTAATTGTCTCGCAGTTAATATTTAATTACCTCGCAGTTAATATCCCGTTATGGCGGAGTTAATATCTCGTTGCAAAACAACCGGATAACGACCTCACGACAAGCAAAAACGTATCAAAAATCAAAGTGGATTTTCTTGTTTTATTACATAATGCAAGCCACCGCACATCCGATTTTGCATAAATATTCATTTCCCGAACGCCAAGAAGACATTGAAACCGTGGATGCAGGAAGTATGAAATGTGTATTAGCAGAGACAGAGACAACAACGCAGCTACATACAACCTCACCGGCCGCCGCGTAAAAGCCGGCGCTTGTGAAAGCGGCGGCATCTTTGCCCGCAAAAAAACTTGAAACGTTTATCCATGTTACCAAATATTTACATTATATTTGCAGTCGTCATTTGAACAAGAACTTGATTATAAAAGATACGGAAATGAGCATACCGACATTGAATTCGCTTACAGCCATCGTCGAAGAGGCAGCCGCACTGATGCAGACAGACGTGTTTGAAATATCGCACAAAGAGGGATTTTCAAACATTGTGACCTCGTCTGATGTCGCGGTGCAGGATTTTCTTTGCGCCAAACTGACCGAACTGCTTCCCGGCAGCGGCTTTCTATGCGAGGAGGAAGATATGTGGGACACATCGCATGAGTATACATGGATCATCGACCCGATAGACGGCACGGCCAATTACAGCCGCGGAATAGCACAATGCGCCATCTGCGTGGCATTGAAACACAATGCCGACATAGTGCTCGGTGTGGTATATCTGCCCATGGCCGGCGAACTGTTCTCGGCCGAACGCGGCAAGGGAGCATGGCTCAACGGGCGGCGCATAAACGTATCCGGACGGCCGTTTGCCGACTCCGTGATGTGCACCGCACTACCCGTATACCATAAGGAATATGCCGGAGTGTGCTCGGAAATCATACGCAAGACCTTTTCCAAATGCAACGACATACGACGCTTCGGTGCCTGCGCGCCCGAACTGTGCTATGTTGCAATGGGCCGTTGCGAGCTGTATTTCGAATATCTGCTCAGTCCATGGGACTTCGCCGCGGCATCACTCATAGTAACAGAGGCCGGCGGCACCATCACCGACCTGCACGGCAAACCGCTGACATTCACCCGCCCAAGCGGTGTCATCGCCGCCAACAGCCATTCAAATCACGCTACCTTGGCCGATATAGTAAAACAAAAGATATGATGTAAAACAAAAGATATGATGTAAAACAGCTTTTACTCCCATCATTCACATTCCCACCTCTCCCATCATTCCCACCTCTCCCATCATTCCCATCTCTCCCTTTATTCCCATCTCTCCCATTATTCCCATTCCTCCCATTATTCCCATCCCCATCTTCACCGCTTTCTCAATTCCCCACAAAAGCACAAACAAAAAAAGTTCCCCGGACAACAAACCTGTCGTCCGGGGAACTCAAAAAAAAGAGGCGGCCTCCTACTCTCCCGCATTGCATCGCAGTACCATCGGCGCAAGCGGGCTTAACTTCTCTGTTCGGA
>JAGAPR010000021.1 GCA_017623155.1 Prevotella sp.
GCGAGCGATAACTCCTTAAACTCCTAAAAAGAAAAAGATTATGAAAAAAGAATATCAGAAACCTACAAGTGAAATACTGGAAATAGAACCGCTGCAAATGATATGCACGAGCCCGGGAACGGGCGAAGACACCCCTCCCGACGACGAAGAATGGTTCTCCATGGACGAGGTGAGCACGCCACCCAAGTACACCGGCGATCTTGATTAAATACGGCCCGGAGCTCTCGGAGGACTCCGAGCCATCATAAAAACAGCGACGCGAGGATTTTTGATGAAAAAATCTCCGCGTCGCTGTTTTCGCTCTTCTTCATTTCTTCTCCCCTTGTGGAGGCCGGGAGTGGCTTTCAGTACGAAACCGTGCACGGTATGCCCAGTGCCGTCACCCTGTCGCGTATGGCATCAAGCGTTTCCCGCGATGCTTTTCTCAGTCCGTGTGCCGGAGTGTCACGGTCGATGGTGTATATCATCACCTGTTCGGGACCGATTTCCGCCACCGTGTCGAGCCACGGTGCCACATATTCGTCGCCCGTATTGTCTACGCTCCGGCCCTCAAACTCGCCGCACATGAACATCGTCTGTATAATAATGTGGCCTTTAAAACTTTTCATTGCCTCGATAACGGCGTTCAGGTCGTAGGTTCCCACTGGCCGGTCAACGCTGTTTATGTATCCTTTGTCGACCGTGTCGAGTTTCAGAATGTTATTGTCAACGTGCATAAGCGCCTCTCTCACGCCGTCGTTTGTGATGCGTGTCGAGTTGCTCAGCACCGAGATTTTGGCGTTTGGGAAATATCTGTCGCGCAAAGCCGCAGTGTCGTCTATTATTCCGGCAAACTCCGGATGACACGTAGGCTCACCGTTGCCCGCGAATGTGAGCACGTCGGGTGGTGTGCCCGCCGTTTTCATCTCTTTCAACTTCGCTTCCAATGCTGCGGCCACCTCGCCTCGCGACGGCATTTTGAGCGCGGGGCGGCGGTCTTTGTTAAATCCGCACTCGCAATATATGCAGTCGAAAGTGCACACTTTGCCGTCGGCCGGCAGCAGGTTTATGCCGAGCGATATACCGAGTCTGCGGCTTTTCACCGGTCCGAATATCGGTGATGGATAAATAACTGTACTCATCTGTTCTTGTTTTATTTGAATTCAAAGGTACATAAAAATAGTGCACATCGGCGGTTAATACATGTTAAAAGTGTTGTGTGTTAATGGATTTTTTTGTTACTTTGCATCAATTTTGGTGTATTATGCCCTAAAAGATAATGGGAAAAAGAAAGAAAATGAAAAGATCGCGTGGCGGAATGCAAGCCGTGACGTTGTGTATAAGTACTACATTGGTGCTTGTTCTTCTCGGTTTGATGGTGTTTTTCATGCTCACGGCCCGCAACTTGTCGGCATACGTGAAAGAAAATCTCACCGTTACCGTGATGCTTGGCGACTCGGTGTCTGTCAATCAGGCGCGCATGCTCTGCCGCAACCTTTACCACAGGCCTTATTCTCACGATATAGACTATATCAGCAAGGAGCAGGCCAAGCGCGAACAGTGTGCCGCGATGGGCTCCGATCCGTCGGAATTTCTCGGATTTAATCCGTTCACGGCCACGTTGGAGGTGCGCATGAAAGCCGATTATGCCAATCGCGATTCGCTTCGCTGGATAGCAAAAGAACTCCGCAAGCATCCCGGAGTGACGGATGTGGCCTATCAGGAAGACCTGATGGACAGCGTGAACGACAATCTGGGCAAGGTCAGCATCGTGCTGCTCGTGCTCGCCGTGCTGCTCACGTGCGTTTCGTTCTCGCTCATCAGCAACACCGTGCGACTGAGCGTTTACTCCCGTCGTTTCCTCATCCACACCATGAAATTGGTCGGAGCGTCGTGGGGCTTTATCCGCAGGCCGTTCCTGCGTCGTGCCTTGTGGCTCGGACTGTCGGCTGCATTGCTGGCTTGCGCCGCTCTCGGCGGCGGCTTCTTCATGCTGCTCAATTATGAACCGGGCATAATGACGATTGTCACATGGCAGGAATTGGCCGTCACGGCTGGCTCCGTGTTCGTATTCGGAGTGGTAATCACCACGTTGTGCTCATACTTCTCGGTAAACAAATTCCTCCGAATGACGGCCGGTGAGCTGTATAACATCTGACGGGAATAGTTAACATTAACAAGAAACATATTACCTCTAATATTGAATATGGATAAGAGAAATTTTGCTTTCGACCGTGTAAACTTCATCCTCATTGCGATAAGCATGGCAGTGATAGTGCTCGGTTTTATTCTGATGAGTGGTCCGGGCTCGACAGACACGATGTATAATCCGGACATATTCAGCGCACGCCGCATAAAGCTCGCGCCCGCACTGTGCGTCATCGGTTTCTTCTCGATGATTTATTCTGTGCTTCGCAGACCGAAAGATGTGGCCGGGAATGACGGGAAAAAAGAAAAAAACATAAAGCCGGAGGGTACGGATGAGTTGGTTTGAGGCATTGATATTAGGGCTCGTGCAGGGTTTGACGGAGTATCTCCCCGTGAGCAGTAGCGGCCATCTGGCCATCGGGTCGTATCTTTTCGGACTTGAAGGAGCCGACAATCTCACTTTCACCGTGCTCGTCCATGTGGCAACGGTGATGAGCACGCTCGTGATTTTGTGGAGCGAGATAGACTGGATTGTTCGCGGATTGTTCAAATGTGAGCTTAATGCCGAGACAAAATATGTGTTGAACATCGTCATATCGATGATTCCCATCGGCATAGTGGGAGTGTTTTTCAAGGATTATGTCGAGGAAATATTCGGCTCGGGACTTCTCATCGTGGGCTGTATGCTCCTCGTTACGGCTGCATTGCTCACCTTTTCCTATTATGCCAAGCCGCGCGTTAAAGAAAATATAGGTTGGCGCGATGCCCTTATCATCGGTCTTGCACAGGCTTGTGCCGTAATGCCGGGACTGTCGCGCTCGGGAAGCACCATTGCCACAGGATTGCTTTTGGGCAACAAGAAGGAAAATCTCGCGCAGTTCTCGTTTCTCATGGTCATACCGCCGATACTCGGCGAGGCGCTTCTCGATGTGATGAAAACCGTAAAGGGCGAGGAGACATTCGGCGGGATAGACACACTCCCGCTCATTGTGGGTTTCTTGGCGGCGTTCGTCTCCGGTTGTGTGGCCTGTCGGTGGATGATTGATATAGTGAAGAAAGGCAAGCTGATATACTTCGGTGTGTACTGTGCAATAGCCGGAGCGGCCACCATAGTGTTCTCCATGTTATGAAGACAAGCACCCCTGCGATGAACTTCACCGAAGGAGAATATATCTATTTGAACAAGCCCTACGGCATGTCGAGCTTCGGAGCACTTGCCCGTGTGCGTTATCTCATATCGCAACGGATGGGTGTGAAGAGGGTGAAAACAGGGCATGCAGGCACTCTCGACCCTTTGGCCACGGGCGTATTGATAATATGTACCGGGCGTAAAACAAAGGAAATAGAGTCTTTGCAGTACCGTGACAAGGAATATACGGCCACACTCCAGCTCGGATGTACAACACCGAGTTACGACCGAGAGCATACCGTCGACTATACATATCCCACCGCACATATCACACGAGAGCTCGTTCTCGACACATTGAAGCACTTTGTCGGAGAGATACAACAGGTCCCGCCCGAATATTCGGCGTGCAAGATAGACGGCAAGAGAGCATATAAGATGATGCGCAAGGGCGAGAAAGTGGAATTGAAACCGAAGATATTGCGCATCGACGAGATAGAACTGACGTTCTTCGACCCTGTAAAAAAGCAGATGGGAATACGTGTGGTATGCGGCAAAGGCACATATATCAGAGCCTTGGCTCGTGATATCGGAGCCGCGCTTGGCAGCGGAGCATTCCTTACGGAACTGTGTCGTACACGCATAGGAGACATCAGATTGGAACAATGTATAACGTTGGATGATTTCCCTGAATGGCTGGAAAGCCGGCCGATAGAGGATGTAATAAAGAAAGGAGAATGACATAACATGAAACTATCACAATTTAAATTCAAGTTACCGGAGGCGCAAGTGGCGCTCGAACCGGCTTTCCGTGCCTTTGAAAACGAGGACGGAACGATTGATAAGGTATATCATCGGGATGAATGTCGGTTGATGGTTATACACCGTAAGAGTCAAACCATAGACATGTATAAGACCGATGCCGATGGCAAGGAGATGAAAGATGAGGAAGGAAATCTGATATTTCTCACTTTCCGGGACATTGTCAACTACTTCGACGAGGGTGATACGTTCATCTTTAACGACACGAAAGTGTTTCCCGCACGGCTTTATGGCACGAAAGAAAAGACCGACGCGAAGATTGAAGTGTTCCTTTTGCGCGAACTCAATGAGGAACTCCGCCTTTGGGATGTGCTTGTTGAGCCGGCAAGAAAGATAAGAATAGGAAACAAACTGTTCTTCAATCAAGACGGACCGATGGTCGCCGAGGTGATAGACAATACCACAAGCCGCGGCCGTACGTTGCGTTTCCTGTACGATTGCCCCCATGATGAGTTCAAACGCGAACTGTTTGCGCTCGGCGAGGCACCGCTGCCGCGCTATATTGTAGACAGACGCTCCGCCACAGAAGATGACATGGAGAACTTCCAAACACTATATGCGAAAAACGAAGGGGCCGTAACCGCGCCATCGTCGGGACTGCATTTCAGTCGCGAACTGATGAAAATGATGGAAATAAGAGGATACAACTTCTCGTATATCACAGTGCATTGCGGTCTTGGAAATTTCGAACCGATAGAGGTTGAGGACCTTACAAAACACAAAATGAGTTCCGAACAGATGGAAATCGGAGCCGAAGCATGTCGCATTGTCAACGATGCCAAGTCTGCCGGACATCGTATTTGCGCCGTGGGCGTAAGTACCGCCCGTGCCACGGAAACCGCCGTGGGCACCGACGGACTGCTTAAAGAGTATGACGGATGGACAAACAAGTTCATATTCCCGCCATACGATTTCGGTCTGGCAAACAGTTTGATTGCCAATTTCTATCATCCGGAGTCTACCATGCTCATGACCACGGCCGCATTCGGCGGTTATGACATCGTGATGGATGCTTATTCGAAGGCTGTTAAAAACGGCTATCGTTTCGGATGTTACGGTGACGCACTTCTGATAACGGATGATTGACGGTTTATTATCCTGTTGATTTACAAACAAAACATACTCATGCACAAACTGTATCTTGGTCTTGGAGCGAATATGGGCGATTGCCGCCGCACCATTTCAGATGCTATTGAAGAGATAGAAGAGCAGATCGGCGTCGTCGTGCGCCGGTCTGCTCTTTATGATACAGAGCCGTGGGGATTTAAATCGGATAATCGTTTTGTCAATGCCGTGGTATGTTGCGATACAAAGCTACCCCCGCGAGAGGTGCTCGAGCGTTCCAAGGCGATAGAACGCAAGCTCGGACGCGTGGAGAAAACGGTGAACGGATGCTATCAAGACCGTGTCATCGACATAGACATACTGCTTTATGACGATATAAAAGTTGACGAGCCCGACCTTAAAATACCTCATCCGCTGATGCGTGAGCGCGATTTCGTTATGATACCGCTGCGCGAAATAACAGAAGCCGGCGGTTGATGACGAACAACGTTTCGTGCCGGTTTACGGTTGATATAATAACAATGTCAAGCAATTACTAACCATAAAAACAATAAAAAAACATGAAGAAAACCTTATTGAGCATCTTTGTCATGTCGCTTGCTTTTGCAGTGAGCACCTATGCAGACAATCCTTACAAGCACTACACGGCCAATCTGCCTTTTAAAATGGCGGAAGTGAAAGCTCCGGAAATTCCCGATCGCGATGTAAATCTGAAAGATTTTGGAGCCGTCGGTGACGGAAAAACATTGTGTACAGAGGCTTTTGCCAAGGCTATAGACAATCTTAGCGGTAAGGGCGGCGGCCGTCTTATCGTGCCGAGAGGCATCTGGCATACCGGCCCGATAGTGCTTAAAAGCAATATAAACCTGCATCTTGAGAAAGGAGCAGTGATACTTTTCGCTGCCGATGAGTCTCTCTATCCGCTTATAAGCACTTCTTTCGAAGGGTTGGAAACACGTCGTTGCCAGTCGCCGCTGAGCGCTAACGGTGCCACAAACATAGCCATTACGGGCAAGGGTGCCATCGACGGTAACGGACAGTATTGGCGTCCGCTCAAAAGGGCCAAGGTTACCGACGCACAATGGAAAACGTTTACCGGCAAAGGCGGCGTTTTTAAGAACAGCAACTTGTGGTTTCCCTCGGAGGGATATGCCAAAGGTGATGCCGGAGCGGACATGAATGTGCCGACGAATATTAAGTCGGAAGACGACTGGAACAGCATCAAACGCTTTCTGCGTCCTGTGATGGTGAGCCTTGTAAACTGTAAAAACGTGCTTTTGCAAGGAGTTATTTTCCAGAACTCGCCAGCATGGAACATACACCCCCTGATGTGTGAGAACATCATCATCGACGACGTGTTGGCTCGAAATCCGGCATACGCACAAAACGGCGACGCTCTCGATCTCGAATCATGCAAGAATGCTTTGATAGTAAATTCCAAGTTTGATGCCGGCGATGATGGTATTTGCATCAAGAGCGGAAAGGATGCCGACGGTCGTCGTCGCGGTCGTCCGTGCGAGAATGTCGTGGTAGACGGCTGTACGGTATTTGCCGGACACGGCGGTTTTGTCGTCGGTTCCGAGATGAGCGGCGGCGTTCGCAACATCATGGTCACCAACTGTCAGTTCCTCGGAACGGATGTAGGTCTGCGCTTCAAGAGCACCCGCGGTCGCGGCGGAATAGTGGAAAACATATTTATCGACGGTGTATCGATGAACGACATTAAGACCGATGCCATTACGTTCAACATGTATTATGGAGGCAAATCGGTGGCAGAGATGCTTGCCGATGGCGATAAGCCCAATAACATCGATATCAAACCCGTTGACGAGACAACCCCGATATTCCGCAATATCGACATTCGCAGAGTCGTTTGCAACGGTTGCGGCCGTGCGATGGAGTTCAACGGACTGCCCGAGATGCCTATCGACGGCATTACGTTGACCGATATAGATATCATCGCCCGTGGTGACGCTGAATTTGCCAACGCGAGGAATATCAAGAAGACGAATGTGAATATAAAGGTGGTGAAGTGAGATTTTTAGGAAGTTAAGCCAAATGCTTTGAGCTGTGATATCAACAAAAGCATTTGGCTTAACTTCTTAACTCCTTAACTCCTAAAAAACAATCCCTGACAACCGGCCGGTTGTCAGGGATTGTTTTTTATTTCTTAAACTTGAAATTTGCTTATTTACGCAGACCCAATGCCTTGATGATGGCACGATAGCGCTCGATGTCGCGGTCGTAGAGGTAGTTGAGAAGCGCGCGGCGCTTACCTACGAGCTGTGTCAGTGAGCGAGCTGTCACGAAGTCTTTGTGGTTCTTCTTCAAGTGCTCTGTGAGGTGAGAGATGCGGTATGAGAACAGTGCTATCTGGCTTTCTGCCGAGCCTGTGTCTGTTGTTGTTTTACCATACTTACCGAAAATCTCTTGTTTCTTTGCTTGATCTAAATACATTTTGTTTTTGATTAATTTGTTGTTTTATTACATCTGTCAGACGCTTTCCGCCTTAATCACAACGGTCACATCATCGAATGCACCGGATTTTCCGGATTTCGGCCGCAAAGTTACATCTTTTTTTTCATTCGGCCAAGTAGTTGGGAAGTTTTTTCACGAATAAAAAGCAAGAGAGTGTGCAAGTGTGTGTAGCGATGCTTATCGCGAAATCGTGAGACAAACGTCGTCTGCGAGGCATTCGGCTCCGCCTTTGCCATCGGCATAAAATCCCACGGTAACGCGCCCGCCGCTCACTTTTATGCCATCGAGTGTTATCGCGGTCCATTTCTTTGCCGATGGTTTTATCTTGTGTTCATATTTGCGATTGCCGCTTTCGGTGAACATCGTCAGGCGCGAGAAACGGCCCTTGCGTCGCACTTTTGCCGTTAAAGTATATGTTCCGTCGGGCAAATTCACGTATGGAGAGCTTTCCACCACTTGCGATACTCTCCGCTTGAAATCCTCCGTGTCGCTGATGCAGAGACTGTATTCACCGGTTACCTGTTGCCTGTCTTCCCGCGTGTTGGGGTGGTTTAGCTTTGGCGAAAGACTGTCGCCCACGGCAACGGCATGCCCTTTGATGATTTCGGTGTCCCATCCGAGCAGATATTCCTGTCGAGGTTTCACCGGATTTGGTATCCGTCGACGGTCGGCGTCGAAGCTGCCGTTGCGTATGTAGTTGTTGTCGTCGTTCACACGCCATTCTCCCGTTGTTTCGTTCAGCGACCACGATGACAGCGAATTGAAGTAAGGCTTGCCGTCTTTGTCGAACGACAGCGGCACCCATTGGTTGTAGCCGAGACCGTTGCCGGCGAAGCAAGCCCATCGGTCGCCGCAGTATATCACCGTTTCTTGTTTCGTGCCGCGCACGGTGTAGAAGAAGCCTGTTTGCGAGACGTGTGCGTAATCGGCTTCGCAGCCCGGCATTATCTGCATGTCGTTGGCTGGCAGATAAGGGCCGCGGATGTCGTCGGCCATGAGGTAATATGCGTAAGAGCCGTCCCATCCGTATATGTTTGAGGCGCACATGTAGTACCGACCCTTGTATTTGAACATGCAGTTGCCCTCGCGACTTGCACCGTGAAATATTTTAGTGCAGTCCAGCAGGTCGATACTGTCGCCCCGAACGCCAATCTCCGATACGTAGATACGGCTCCGCCCGCGACCGAAAGAGTATATAAGGTATGAACGTCCTGTGTCGCAGTCGGTGAAAACCGTTTGGTCGCCGGTGTTTGGCGTGCCTATTGTCGCGGTCATGTCTTTCTTCCATTGCCAGCGGAACGGTCCGGTGGGAGTGGGTGATGTGGTGAACAGCACGCCGCGGCCGCACTGTACTATTAGCGAGTAGCAGTGCAGGCTGTCGATGTAGGCCACGCCGAGCCGTCCCACCCACGATATTCTTTCGTGTGCAGCTATCTCGCTCTTGTCGAGCACGTCGCCCTCATATTTCCAGTCGATGAGGTTGGTCGAGCTGTAACAGGTTACCCCGTCAAAAGCCGCGTTCCCCGCCGTTACCGACGGGTCGGCCATATATTCTTTCGAGCCTTGGTAGCGAACACCGTACCAATAGTATCTCTCGGTGCCGCTGTCAGGGTCTTTAAACCGGAATATGCCTCCGCCGTGACTATACAGCGGCCGGCCGTCTTGCGTGTTCCAAAACCTGTCGTTGCATATTGTTCCGAAGCTGTTGTCACTTGTTCCGGAGGCGCGGCAGAAGTTTGTTGCCGTTATCATCACAGCGAGCAGTGCGGCGATTGCAGATGTTCTCTTTCTCATTGGCATATTGTCATTTCGCTTTTTTACCTGTCATTTGATGTTTGTCACAAAGTTAGCAAAAAAAGCTGTTTATACAAATGCCATGGTCTTAAAAAGTGTTTATAAATACAGTTAGTAAATGACAAGTATCGTAGTGATAACAATTAATCATTGTAAAGCAATATAGTATTTAACTCAGAAACCGTCAAGTAAAAACCAGTACCATACAACCGGAAATGTTACACGGCCGACGTAACGTTGTTACTTCGGCCGTGTAACGATGTGATTTGGCCGACGTAACAACGTTACTTCGGCCGCGTAACAACGGCGAAAACGCCTGTTTGCGTGCACAGCGGTGCCTGCCCTTTTGATAATCCTTACGTAAACATACGTTTTTACAGCTCTTCCGGGAAAATTTATTATTGCTCTTTTAATATTTTGTCGGCCGGCAATAGCTTTATGTGTCTTCTTAACCTGCATATAATGAATTCGTATGACAATTAAAAGTTTTCTTTTTCGGATAACTTCGAAGCATGAGAATAAAGAAAAGTTTTCCGCAAAAATAATTTGCGGTATGAAATAAAGTGCTTATCTTTGTCAACCGAAACTAATATTAACGTAATGGACAACAAAAAAACTTTTACTAACGACGAGGCTTTCGAGGCCTCGAAACAGTATTTCGGCGGCGATGAGCTTGCGGCTCGTGTCTGGGTGAACAAGTATGCCATGAAAGACAGCTTCGGAAACATCTATGAGAAATCGCCCGAAGACATGCACTGGCGCCTTGCCAACGAGATAGCGAGGATAGAAAACAAGTATGCCGACCCGATGTCGGCCCAAGAAATATTCGGCCTGCTCGACCATTTCAAATACATAGTACCGGCAGGAAGCCCGATGACGGGAATAGGCAACAGTCACCAAGTGGCGTCGTTGAGCAATTGTTTTGTTATCGGTCTTGACGGCGATGCCGACTCCTACGGCGCGATACTGCGCATCGACGAGGAGCAGGTGCAGCTGATGAAACGCCGCGGCGGAGTGGGGCACGACCTCAGTCATATACGCCCCAAAGGATCGCCGGTAAACAACTCGGCGCTCACTTCCACCGGTCTTGTGCCGTTCATGGAGCGTTACAGCAACTCCACGCGCGAGGTGGCGCAAGACGGACGGCGCGGCGCGCTGATGCTGTCTGTGAGCATCAAGCATCCCGACAGCGAGGCTTTCATCGACGCGAAGATGACCGAAGGCAAGGTGACGGGCGCAAACGTGTCGGTGAAAATAGACGATGAGTTCATGCAGGCGGCGGTAGACGGCAAACCGTATACTCAGAAGTTCCCCATCGACAGCGACACGCCCGACACGCAAAAAGAGATAGACGCAAAAGCACTGTGGGAGAAGATTGTGCACAACGCATGGAAAAGTGCCGAGCCGGGAGTGCTCTTCTGGGACACGATACGGCGCGAAAGCATCCCCGACTGCTATGCCGATCTCGGTTTCAAGACGGTATCTACAAATCCCTGCGGCGAAATCCCGCTCTGTCCTTACGATTCCTGTCGATTGCTGTCGATAAATCTTTACTCATACGTGAAGAACCCGTTTACGCCGGAAGCCGCTTTCGACTACGACCTTTTTGCCAAGCACGTGGCTGCCGCGCAGCGGATAATGGACGACATCGTGGACCTCGAATTAGAGAAAATCGATGCCATAATGGCAAAAATAGGCGATGACCCGCAGAGCGAAGAGGTGAAAGGCACGGAGCGACACCTGTGGGAAAAAATTAAGCGGAAGAGTGGTATGGGCCGCCGCACCGGAGTGGGTATAACCGCCGAGGGCGACATGCTGGCCGCCATGAACCTGCGTTATGGCACGCAGGAAGCCACCGACTTCTCGGTAGACGTGCATAAAAGACTTGCTTTGGCTGCCTACCGCTCATCGGTTGATATGGCCAAGACACGCGGCGCTTTCGAGATTTTCGATGCCAAACGCGAGGCAAACAATCCTTTCATATTGCGTCTGAAAGAGGCCGACGCGCAACTTTACGACGACATGGTGAAATATGGCCGCCGCAACATAGCCTGTCTGACAATTGCGCCTACGGGCACAACGAGTCTCATGACACAGACCACGAGCGGCATAGAACCCGTGTTCATGCCTGTATATAAGCGCAGACGGAAAGTCAATCCGAACGATCTGGATGTGCATGTAGACTTTGTCGACGAGGTGGGAGACTCGTTTGAGGAGTACATCGTTTACCATCACAAGTTCATCACGTGGATGGAAATGAATGGATTTGACACGGCAAAGAGATACACACAAGAGGAAATAGACGACCTCGTGGCCAAGTCGCCGTACTACAAGGCCACGGCAAACGATGTGGACTGGCTCATGAAAGTGCGCATGCAGGGCATGATACAGAAATGGGTTGACCATTCTATCAGTGTTACCGTAAACCTGCCAAACGATGTTGACGAGGCTCTTGTAAACCGCCTTTACGTAGAGGCGTGGCGCTCGGGATGCAAGGGATGCACGATTTATCGCGACGGAAGTCGTGCCGGAGTGATGATATCGGTATCCAAAAAAGATAAGAAACAGGAGGGCTCGGCTGCAAGCGACAACGCTGTGCCGTGCAAACATCCCGAAGTTACGGAAGTAAGACCGCAGGTGTTGGAGTGCGATGTGGTGCGTTTCCAGAACAACAAGGAGAAGTGGGTGGCCTTTGTCGGACTGCTGAACGGCTATCCGTATGAGATATTCACCGGTTTGCAAGACGACGAAGAAGGCATCGTTCTGCCCAAGACCGTGACCAAAGGCAAGATAATAAAGAGCGTCAGCGAGGACGGGCACAAGCGTTACGACTTCCAGTTTGAGAACAAACGCGGCTACAAGACAACGGTCGAGGGACTTAGCGAGAAGTTTAATCCCGAGTATTGGAACTATGCAAAACTGATAAGCGGAGTGCTCCGCTATCGCATGCCGATAGACCATGTCATCAAGCTTGTGGGCTCACTGCAGCTCAAAAGCGAGAGCATCAATACATGGAAGAACGGTGTCGAGCGCGCGCTTAAAAAGTATATCGTGGACGGAACGGAAGCAAAGGGACAGAAATGCCCCAACTGCGGACAGGAGACACTGATGTATCAGGAAGGCTGTCTGATATGCAAGAACTGCGGAGCATCACGTTGCGGGTAAACGACAGTGTTGAAATATGACTTTGCTCGGGAAGTGGACTGTGTATGCTTTTCACTTCCCGATATTTCTTTTTTAATACAAAAATCAATGAAATTGCAATCAAGCTATATATATATAAAAGGAATCCGTATGCACGCCAATCACGGAGTGATGGCTCAGGAAAGGGTAGTGGGAGCCGATTTTGTTGTCGACGTGCGTGCCGGATATGATGTTTCGGCCGCCATGCGAGGCGATGATATGGCGGATGCGGTGAGTTATGCGGATGTTTTTGAGGTAATAAGATGCGAAATGACACGCCCCTCCGCTTTGTTGGAGCATGCGGCCGGTCGTATCGGTGAGGCTTTGTTTGCCGCGTTTCCTGCATTGACGAGTGTCGATTTGAGAATAACCAAAGTCAATCCGCCCATGGGAGCCGATTGTGACGGAGCCGGCGTCGAGCTGCATCTGACAAGGAATTAAAGCCGGAAGAGGCTTGAAACGGCATATTCTCAGGCAGATATGACGACTTGGGCTGTCGTAATATTGATATTCATTTAATAAATGATAAAACTATTTGATATATTTGAGTTTTTATCGGAAAATAGCTAATTTTGCATCAATTAATGAGAGATATGTGCAAAAAAATACTTCTATCGTTATTTATAGCCATGTTCTTCTCGGTGGCGGATGCCGTTGAGAAGCGTTTCACACTTGTCATAGATCCGGGACACGGAGGGCATGACACGGGAGCCTTGGGCACATATTCAAAAGAGAAAAACATCAACCTGAATGTCGCTTTGGTTTTCGGCAGATACGTGGAGCGTAATTGTCCCGATGTGAAAGTGATATATACCCGCAAGACGGATGTCTTCATAACCCTGCATGAGCGGGCAAACATAGCAAATCGCAATAAGGCCGACTTGTTCGTTTCGGTGCATACGAACGCCTTGCCGAAAGGAAAGATAGCCCGGGGACTGGAAACTTACACCCTCGGAATGCACCGCGCGTCTGACAATTTCGACGTGGCCAAGCGCGAGAACTCCGTCATATTGATAGAAAAAGACTATAAGCAGCACTACGAAGGCTTCGATCCGCGCTCCTCGGAGAGCTATATCATGTTTGAATACATGCAAGACAAGAACATGGCGCAGAGCGTAGATTTGGCAAGATATGTGCAGCAACGCACCTGTGCGGCAGCCGGTAGGGCGAACAAAGGTGTAAAGCAGGCCGGTTTTCTTGTGCTCCGGGAGACTTCCATGCCCGGTTGCTTGATAGAATTGGGCTTTATCACCACTCCGGAAGAAGAAGCTTTTCTCAATTCCGAAAGCGGAACGGAATCTCTCGGACGAGGTATCTACAATGCTTTCTTGGATTATCGCAAGAAGTATGACAACGCAATAAAGGTTCCTTATATGACCGAGGTGCAGAAAAAAGCGGCGGAATCGGATGCCGACAAGAAAGAAGCGCGCCGAAAAAACAAGGAAAAGAATAAAAAAACAGATGGCGAGGAGATAGCGGAAGAACTGAGAAAGGTTCGTGAAGGTGATAAAGCCGGCGACAACGGAGCAGCATCGGCAAAGGCTGAGACATCGAAATCGGAAGAGAAAACAAGTGAAAAACCGGATAAAACGCCGGAAATAAGAATACGCGACACGGTTGAGCAAGATGCGGACAGACCGATATTCAAGGTTCAGATACTCGCAAGCAACCGCAATCTGCGTCCCGGCAGCCAACAGTTCAAGGGCACGGAAAACATAGAATGTTACGAAGAGAACGACATGTATAAGTATACTTGCGGCTCGTCGGCAGATTATAACGAGATATATCGCTTGCGGAAAGAACTTCTCGACAAGTTTCCCGAAGCATTTATAATAGCCTTTAAGAACGGGAAAAAAATGAATGTTGTCGAGGCTATACGTGAGTTTAAACAGAATAGGAATAAAAAACAGACGTTATGAAATACTTTAATAAAGAAGTACAGATAGCCCTTGTGGCCATCGCCGGTATCGTAGTGCTTTTCTTCGGCTTGCAATTCCTAAAAGGGTTGAGCCTGTACTCGAATGAGGATACGTACTATGTGGCATTCGATGATATCAGCGGTTTGTCGGCATCGAGTCCCGTATACGCCGCCGGATATAAGGTCGGTGTGGTGAAAGACATTATTTATAACTATGAGAAAACAGGCGAGATAGTGGCTGTTTTGGGACTTGACAAGAACTTGCGGTTGCCAAAAGGCTCTACGGCCGAGATTGAAAGCGACATGCTTGGCAATATAAAAGTAAATCTGATGCTTACCGGAAATCCGCTGGAACACCTGACCGTGGGCGATACCATCATAGGCAACAAGGATGCTGGTATGCTCGGACGCGCCGCAGCCATGATACCGGCGGTGGAAAAGATGTTGCCCAAGCTCGACTCGATAATGGCAAATCTCAATATGCTGCTGGCCGATCAAGCACTTGTGAACTCGATACATAATGTAGACCGGATAACATCCAACCTCACCGTTACCACCAAAGAGATGAACAAACTGATGGCCGGCTTGAACGGGAAAGTGCCCGGAATGATGGAAAAAGCCGATAGGGTGCTTGACAATACGGATAAGATGACAGCCCGGTTGGCCGCCGTTGATGTGGCATCGACAATGGCAAAGGTAGATGCCACGCTCGCAAACGTACACAGTATGACGGAGAAGATGAACAGCAGGGAAGGCTCTTTGGGATTGCTTATGAACGATCCGGAACTTTATAACAATCTTACGGCAACCATGCGCGATGCCGATTCGCTGATGATAGATCTTAAGCAGCATCCCAAGAGATACGTGCATTTCTCCATATTCGGAAGAAAGGACAAATAGAATGCGCCCAATTTTTATTTAGTCTAAATTATATCAAGGCTCGTCTTATGGTGTTCCGAACAGTGCGTAATGCCGTAGTAGTGCGGGTTTTATACAGTAAAAGCCATTAAAAGGACTTCAACCGCCTTTTAATGGCTTTCTCTTTTAAAGCGTTGAAATACAAGATGTTGTAAACAGACAACCGTATTTTGTTGTAAATAATGGCCAAATTACACTTAATGTACCGTGAATAAGGTACTTACGTGTAATGTAACAGTTTGTGGTTAAAACTTAAAATTTGTTTGTTTCGGGAAAAAAAGCGAAATTTGCATCTGCTAATAACAATGTAATCCATAGCGGATTAGGGAATAACGGTAAATTACTTTGATGGTGAATAAGCATAAAATGCTCTGGGACAAGTGTCTCGTGCTGATTAAAGAGAAAGTCACGGAGCAGCAGTATAATACTTGGTTTAAGCCGATTGTGTTCGAATCTTACTCTGTTGAGACGCGTACGCTGTTGGTTCAAATACCGAGTCTGTATGTTTATGAGTACTTGGAGCAATACTATACGGGCTTTCTTAACAAGGTGCTGACGCATTGTTTCGGCACAAATGTGAAGTTACACTATCGTGTTGTGGTCGATAAGACCCACAATATAGCTCAGGAGGTAGAGGCAGAGGAACATTCCGACATCAATGCTGCGCAGGTGTCGTCGCCTGAAAAGAATCAAACCCCGGCCGGCCGGCCTGCTCATTTGCAAGAGTTAAATCCGCAGTTGAACATTCGTCAGACTTTCAATAACTTTATAGAGGGCGAAAGTAACAAGCTGCCGCGCACCGTAGGGCTTTCCATTGCGGAGCATCCGGGAAAGTCAACGTTTAATCCTTTCTTTATATACGGTCCTTCGGGATGTGGAAAAACCCACCTTATCAACGCCATTGGCGTGCGTTGTAAGGAGATATATCCCGCAAAGCGCGTGCTGTATGTAAGCGCGCGGCTGTTTCAAGTGCAGTATACCGACTCCGCGCGTCAGAATACCACAAACGATTTCATAAACTTTTATCAGTCAATCGACGTGCTGATAGTCGATGATATACAGGAATGGGCGACTGCACCGAAGACTCTTGACACTTTCTTTCACATCTTCAATCATCTTTTCCGTAACGGGAAACAGATAATATTGGCCAGCGATCGCCCGCCGGTAGAGTTGCAAGGGATGAAAGACAGGTTGCTCACGCGGTTCAGTTGCGGACTGATAGCCGAGCTTGAAAAGCCCAATGTTCAGTTGTGTATTGACATTTTGAAGTCGAAATGTCGTCGCGACGGATTGAAAATCCCTGATAATGTGATTGGTTTTATAGCCGAGACGGCCAATGGCAGCGTGCGCGATTTGGAGGGTGTGGTAAACTCTTTGATGGCATATTCGGTGGTTTACAACTGTAATGTGGATATGCACTTGGCCGAGCGGGTGATAAAACGTGCCGTGAAAAAGGATAACAAGCCTCTCACTGTGGATGACATTCTCGAAAAGGTGTGTGCCCATTATAACGTTACGCAGCAGAATGTTTTTAGCAGAAGCCGCAAGCGCGACTATGTTACGGTGCGTCAGATATCGATGTATTTTGCCCAGAAGTATACCAAGATGCCGGCATCCCGCATCGGACAGCTTATCGGTAACCGCGACCATTCCACCGTTATTCACAGCTGTACTGCCGTTGAACGGCGATTGAAAGTGGATAAGGCGTTTGTCGAAGAGCTTAACAGTATTGAAAATTCGTTTCGTTTGAAGAAGTGACGGATACGGATTGCGGATAGTACAGATAATAGTTTTTAATTTCATAAAAGGGAAAGCTCCATGCGGAGTGTCGTTTCGGCACAAGGCATGGAGCTTTTTTGTTGTATGATATCCTTATAATTCCACGTTGAAAGCCGCTCCGGCCATTATCCATGTGCCCGGTTGCGGGATATTGCCGTAGTCTACGTACGACTTGTCGAAGATGTTGTTGGCTTCCAAATATAGCTTATATTTCGCGGTGTGCCATGATAACCGCGCGTCGAAGAGGGAGTAGGGGCTGTAAGACAGCACCGTTCCGTTTGCGTCGGCGTATGTTCCCGTGCGTTCCTGAAAGCGGTAGTACACTCCGAGCCGCAGTGTCGGCATGATGTCGGCTTGTAGCGATGCCACCACTTTGTGTCGCAGATATTCGAGTGAATACTTGCTTTGTATGCCGGTGCGGTCGTCTTTCGACTGGTCGATATAGCTGTATGCCACGTCGAGCGAGTTCAGTATTTTCTGCCCGGGCATAAGTCTTGTGAAGTCGAAGCGTATCGAGGCCGACACGCCGACGGCGTTAACCTCTGCGAAGTTTACCGACTCCCAAGGCGCGTCGGGGCCGAGTTCGGTGTGGCGTATCCAGTCTATCAGGTTTGTGCAGTGGTTGTAATACATGGCGGCACTTGCCGTAATACCTTGTCCGCCGTACTTCATACCCGCCTCGAATGCCGACATCTCTTCCGGTTTGAGATATTTGTCGGCTTTGTATCCTGCCTGTGTGTAGTACAGTTCCGTCACCGACGGCATGCGCAGCGACGTGTTCCACGAGGCGTACACTTTCCAGTCATTGCCAATCCGGTAGCTTGCGTCTATGCCCGGATATACTTTCATGTTCATGTTGTTCCACGAGTTTTTTGCCGCCACGAGTCCTGCTGAGAGCGTAAAACGTCTGAGCAGGATGTTGTGTTCCACCACGAAGCTGATGTTTGTCCTGTTGAGGCCGCCGGTATAGTCGCGGTCGGTGCCGTGGATGTGGTGCGGCTTGTCGAGCGGTTCGCCGAGTGTGGTGCTGACAACATCCTCGTTGCGCAGTTCCGCGCCTATCGCCGTGCGTCCGAGTGTCCAGTCGAAGTAGCTGTTGATGTTCACTCCGAACACGTCGGAGCGGTGATAGTTGAACTTCACTTTCTCCGGTGCGTCGCGATACAGTTCGAAGCGGTCGGCGGTGCGGTTCCAATATATCGCCGGTTTGAAGTGAAGTCGTCCCCTGCGGTTTTCCGCCTGAATGGCGGTGAACGTCTTTGTGATGTGTTCGAACTGGTCGTCCCATTTCACGCCATAGAACGTGTTGGAGCCGAAATCCTTTGTGCTCATTCCCGCATGCCACTTCACTGTCACGTCCTCATCGGCATAGTTGCCCTGATAGAACGCCCGGCCGCCGCGGAAATCGGCGTTCAGTCCGCCCGCCTTGTTACGGCTGTACCCGTCGCTGCGGGTGTATCCGCCCGACAACTGGTTGTTCCATCTGCCTTTGGCGATGTTCGCCCTTGCCCCTGCGGCCGCATACCCGTACGAGCCTGTCTCCGCATGAGCGTCGATGCTTGTGCGTGTGGGTGTCTTGGTGATGATGTTGATAGCTCCGAGTAGTGATGAAGTGCCATACACACGGCCTGCCGGTCCTTCGAGAACTTCTATCCGTTCGATTTCGCTAATGTCTACGGGGAAATCGAATGTGTTATGGCCTGTCTGCGGGTCGCAGATGTTGATGCCGTTGAGCAGTATCGTAATCTGCTCGTAGTTGCTGCCCCTGAGGCTTATGTCTGTCTGCGCTCCAATCGGTCCGCGCTGCCTGACATCCGCTCCCACGGCGTATTTCAGCAAGTCGTTAATACTTTGTACCGGAGCCTGCGCGATATCCTTGCGTTCCAGTACAGTTACCATTCTCGCCGCCTGACTTCTTGTCAGCGGAGCCCTCGACCCGGTGATGCTCACCTCGTCGAGTGCCAGCTCTCTGTCGGTAGGCACGTTCACGGTGTCGGTCGTCACCGGTTCAACGCTCACTCCGTCGGCTTTCGCGTGCGACAGGGTGACAACGCTGAGCGTGCCGATGAGCACCTCGCGCCCCAAGCTGGCAAAGAGAGAGTAGCCCTTGCGCCCGAAGCGGTGGAACTTGAACACGTCTCTCTTGATTGAGTTTGTCTTGTACATAAATGAATTAATAATGTTAATAAAAAACCGAGGCTTTCGCCTTGTGGCCAGCAAAGGTAAAAAAATAAACGAAGAATGAAGAATTATTTAAAAGTAAAAAGGTAAAAAGGTAAAAAGGTAAAAACCGTGCGGCGTGTTTCTAAGCGCAGCCTTTTTTACCTTTTTACCTTTTTACCTTTAAAACATCTTTGTGTTTAAAAATGTAAAAACCGGAAGACAATTGTTAAACGTAAAAAGTTCGACTTGAAGTCACCGTTTAGAAAAAGCCGAGAATTTAAATTGACATTTCTGTATCATTATTTCGGGGTTGAGCTGCAATTATTCGGGGTTGGACATGATTTTCGGGTGTTTTTGCTCTGCAATAAGGCCGTAATTGCATTGCATTTACGGCCTTATTGCGTTCCAATTACGGCCTAATTGGAATGCAATTACGGCCTAATTGGAAAACGAGAGGGGTTGTAGGAGGCGTAGGGGAGGTAGATTTTGTAAGTAAGAGTCTGACAGACAATATTTTGCGTAAAATGCTCTGAAAATGCGTTTTTTTCGCCGAGGAAATTATTTTTTGAAAAGAACGCAATTATGAGGCCTTATTTTGTAAACATAATATCAGAGATGTTAACGGTGTTAATGTTTATTAAGGATTTAGTGCATCAAAATAAGCTTCTTGCAATGTGCATCATTTGTATTTTGACACAGTCTCATCCTTTTAATTCTTCATTTTTAATTCTTCATTCTTTATTTTTTAGTAATTTTGCAGCCGTTATGAGTATACTGTCTTTTGTCAAGAAGTGGACTCTGCCCGTTGCGATATGCATCGGCACTGTTTTTTACCTGCTTTTTTCAAGCGTTGAGATACTTCAGCCCGTGGGAGATGCCATCGGACCGATATTGGCCGACTCGCTCCCTTACGGCATGTTTCTAATCCTTTATGTCACATTCTGCAAGATAAAGGTCAGCGAGATGAAGCCGCGGCCGTGGCATTTGTGGCTTCAGGTGTCGCGCGTGGTCATCGCCCTGTTGCTTGTGTGGGCAATAGTCTCTGTCGGCAGCGCGAGTGTCAAGCTCGTTCTCGAGGGAGCTTTCGTGTGCGTGGTGTGTCCCACGGCCGCCGCTGCCGCCGTGGTGACAGAAAAGCTCGGTGGCAGTATCGCCTCGCTCACCGTGTTCACGATAATCGACAATCTCGTCACCTCGCTGATAATTCCGCTCCTCTTCCCGCTTGTGGAGAAAGAGGCGCACATACCTTTTCTCGCCACGTCGCTGCTCGTGCTGCGCAATGTGGCCTCGGTGCTTGTGGCGCCGCTCGTGCTCGCGCTACTCACCCGCAAACTGGCTCCGCGGCTTAACGAGAGAATTTGCCGCACGCGCAATTTCGGCTTCTACATGTGGTGCTTCAATCTGGCGGTAGTCACCGGACTGACGGTGCACAATATCATATACTCATCCGTCACAGGCATCGTGCTTGCCGCGCTTCTCGGCCTGCCGCTCGTGGTGGCTGTTGTGCTGTTCTCGCTCGGCAAATCGTTGGGCCGACCTTACGGCGAAAACATCAGTGGCGGGCAGGCACTCGGCCAGAAGAACACCGTGGTGGCGATATGGCTCACGGTGACGTTTCTAAACCCTCTCGCCGCAGTGGGGCCCGGGGCATACGTGATATGGCAGAACATGATAAACTCATGGCAACTGTGGTACAAGGAAAAGTACGGAACGGTGAAGTGGTGAGCGCGTTTAACCCTTGTAGTAGGAACGGGTATGAATAATGTAGCCCAAATGTTAAAAAGCGGCAAAAAGTCCACGATTATATTTTTTTATCGTAAATTCGCATGTGAAACTATAATTATTACTTATTGGTATATGAAGAAATTTAGAAGATTGTGGTTCGCGTTGCTGGCAGCATTGCCCGCAGGAGCGAATGCCCAAAACACACCGGTGAGCCAGATGGAGAAACTATCCCGAGGCGTGGTTGTCGTGCCCTCGGCCAACGGCAACGGACGTTTTATCAGTTGGCGAATGCTCGGAACGGATAACGATTCAACTTATTTTGAGGTGCTTTGCGACGGATTCAGACTGAAAGGAAATATCAAGGATGTAACGTCTGTGACCGACCCGACGGGATATGCGAACAGCAAATATCAGGTGGTAGCATGTCAGCAGGGCGGAGTGAGAGACACCACGGATGCCGTAACGTCGTGGAAAGACATATATTACTCTCTGCCTCTCGACAAACCGGCCGACCTGACGATGCCCGACGGCACCACATGCTCATACACTCCGAACGACTGCAGCGTGGGAGATGTCGACGGCGACGGCAACTACGAGATAATATTGAAGTGGGACCCGTCGAATGCCAAGGACAATTCGCATAGTGGATATACCGGAAACGTATATATCGACTGTTACAAACTCGACGGCACGAAGATGTGGCGGGTAGACCTCGGCAAGAACATACGCGCCGGAGCACACTACACACAGTTCCTTGTATACGACTTTGACGGCAACGGCAAGGCAGAACTGATATGCAAGACGGCTCCCGGAAGCATCGACGGAACGGGAAAATACGTAAATCAGGCAGCCACGGAAGACGAAATTAAGAATGCCGACAACACCAAAGACCATCGCACGTCGGCCGGCCGTATCAACAGCGGACAGGAATATCTCACCGTGTTCAACGGCGAGACGGGCGCGGCCGTGCACACAATATACTACAACCCCAACCGCAACGGAACATACGGCGGCGACAAGGCCGGCACGTTTAACTGGGACGACCGCTCGGGAAAAACCGACAACGGCTCGTATGGAAACCGCGGCGAGCGATATCTTGCCACCGTGGCCTATCTCGACGGAGCGGACATGAACCCGAGCGCGGTGATGTGTCGCGGATATTACACGTATGCGTTCCTCTGGGCTGTCGACTTCGACGGCGAGCGGTTGAGTCAGAAGTGGCTGCATTACTCCAAATCGCAGACGGCAGTAGAGCTTACCGATGTCGATGGAATAAAGCATAATTTCAATTACAATACGAACACGAGAGGCGGCTTGGGCAGCAAGACCGCATACGGAAACGGCAATCATAACATCTCGTGCGCAGATGTCGATGGCGACGGATGCGACGAAATAGTGTGGGGCTCCTGTGCCATCGACAACAATGGAGAACTGCTTTATGCCACGGGATACGGTCATGGCGACGCCATACATCTGAGCGACCTGATACCCGACCGCCCCGGTCTCGAGGTGTTCGAGGTGCATGAGTCGAAAGACGAATATCACGGTTGGGATATTCACGATGCCGCAACGGGTGAGATAATCCGCAACGGAATAATTGCCAATGCCGACAACGGCCGCGGAATGGCTGCCGACCTCGATGCCGAATATCGCGGCTTTGAGTTCAGCTCGGCATCAGACAGGGCTGTACGCAACGCCGCCACCGGAAATGAAATCAGCAGCAACGGCATTTCATTGAATTTCCGCGCTTATTGGGACGGCGACCTTCAAGACGAACTTCTCGACGGAAACAAGATGGATAAGTGGAACGGCAACGGTACAAGCCGCGTATATCCGAAGTCGGGCAAGAACTTCTACGACATAGCCAACTCTTCAACATGCAACAGTACGAAAGCCACTCCTAATCTCCTTGCCGACATTCTCGGCGACTGGCGCGAGGAAATCGTGTTGTGGGACGGAAGCGATGCCGCGCATCTTAATATCTTTACGACCAACGTTGAGACGAAATACCGTGTGCCGACGCTCATGCACGACCATACTTACCGCATGGCTGTCACATGGCAGAACTCGGCGTACAACCAGCCGCCTCATCTCGGTTACTACCTTCCTGACATTTTCCTCACGCAATATACACTTACCGGCGAAGGCGGATATGAGCAGAATGTGGCTCTCGGCGACAGCATGAAGACTGTTGTCATCAACTATAAGAACTGTGCCACACCGAGCCTTTATTACTCAACGACACCCGACGGCACGGAAATCTCGGGCAAGGTGATGGACGGATTTAAGTTCACACGCACCACGAAGCAGCAGAAACTGACGCTCGAAGGCAAGCCGTCCGAAATCGGAACATACGAGTTTGTTATCAGAAGCGGTGCCAATGTGGTTGACAAGTCGCAGCGTTACGATACTATCCGTGTGGTATGTATGGTCAATGACGGTATCGAAGGCATCATGGCCGGACAGGGAAAAGAGTGGGTTAGCGTGAAGAGCGGCGGCGCGATGAGCGACAATATCGTGCTCGCTTTCGACTTGAAGAAACCTCAGAACGTGGAGATAGGTCTCTATTCCGTCACGGGAGCCAAGGTTTACGGCATCAGTCACTTCGCTGGCAACAACGCGCCGGTGGAGATTTCCGGTCTCGGACGACTTACGGGAGGCATGTATGTGCTCAAAGTTAAATCGTCGGAAGGCACGTTCGCTCACAAGATTATGAAGCGATAAGGCGCTACAACGGCGGAAAACGGATTGTGGCATGCTCTCTGTGGCATGGAAACCGTTTCCCAAGCGCATTTTCGTACGATATTCACAGTTTTCGTACAATATTCCCATATTCATTGATTTGTAATGTTGTAAATTCGCAACATAAATTCAATGAATATGGGAATTACTTTTAAACAACTGCTGACTGTTACGTGCATGACCGTTGTCATGAGCGCCGCGGCGCGCGATACGTACAATTTCAATTCCGGTTGGAGAATTGACAAACAAAAGAAAACGGTAACTTTGCCACACGCTTGGAACGAGGATGAGGCGTTTAAGGTGGGCATTCACGACATGAGCGATTCCGTGATATGGTATCGCAAGACGTTCGTATTGCCAAAAAATGCCGAGGGACGCCGTGTGTTTATCGAGTTCGAGGGAGCCCGTCAGGCCGCCGAAGTATTTGTAAACGGCAAGAATGTGGGGCTGCATGAGAACGGAGTGATGGCTTTCGGCTTCGACCTTACGCCCTACGTGAAGCGCGGAAAGAACCTGATAGAGGTGCGCACGGATAACGACTGGCGCTATCATGAGCGTGCTACCGGCTCAACCATACAGTGGAACAACAACAATTTCAATTCAAACTACGGCGGCTTGCCCAAGAATGTGAAGCTGCACATCACCGATAACGTTTATCAGACGCTGCCGCTTTACAGTAACCTGAAAACAACAGGTATCTATGTATATGCCAAAGACCATGACATTCAGGGCCGTCAGGCCACGGTTTGCGTTGAGAGTGAGGTGCGCAATGAGACCGATGCGCCTGTCACCAAGCGTCTGCAAGTGACTCTTACCGAGATGGACGGCCGCGAGATATGCGGTTTCGGCAGCGAGAGCGTCACCATTCCCGCCCGCGGCACCGTTGTGCTCAAAGCCCGGTCGCGTGCTTACGGCCTGCATTTCTGGAGCTGGGGATACGGCTATTTGTATAAGGTGAAGACCGCATTGGCGGACGACAAGGCTTCATCTACCGACGAGGTGACCACCGTTACCGGTTTCCGTAAAACGGAATTCAAGAACGGAATGTTCTATTTGAACGACCGTGTGATGATGGTTCACGGCTATGCGCAGCGCACAAGCAACGAATGGCCGGGCGTGGGAATGTCTGTTCCCGCATGGCTCAGCGACTATTCAAACGACCTTATGGTGAAGAGTGGCGGCAATGTGGTGCGCTGGATGCACGTGGCTCCGTGGAAACAGGATGTGGAGTCGTGCGACCGTGTGGGCCTTATACAGGCCATGCCGGCCGGAGATGCGGAGAAAGATGTCGACGGTCGTCGCTGGGAGCAGCGCGAGGAGGTGATGCGCGATGCCATAATATACAACCGTAACAACCCGAGCATCATTTTCTATGAGTGCGGAAACCAGAAAATCTCGGCCGAACACATGATATCAATGAAAGCAATACGCGATGAATACGACCCCGACGGAGGCCGTGCGATAGGATGCCGCGAGATGCTCGACCGCCCGGAAGCCGAATATGGGGGCGAGATGCTGTATGTAAACAAGAGCGATACCAAGCCGATGTGGATGATGGAGTACTGTCGCGACGAGGCTTTGCGCTGGTATTGGAACTCATGGAGCTATCCGTATCATAAGGAAGGCGACGGCCCTCTTTATCGCAATGCTCCCGCAGATGCCTATAATCATAATCAGGATGAGTTTGTCCGTGAACTTGTCGCACGCTGGTATGACTATTGGCTCGAGCGTCCCGGCAGCGGAACGAAGGTCAATTCTGGCGGCGTGAAAATCGTTTTCAGCGACACGCAGACTCACGGACGCTCCGCGGATAACTATCGTGTGAGCGGAGTTGTCGACCCGATGCGTGTACCCAAGGATGCTTTCTATGCCCATCAGGTGATGTGGGACGGCTGGGTTGACGACCTGAAGCCGAGAACCCATATCGTCGGTCACTGGAATTACAAGCAGGATGAGGTCATTCCTACCATATACGTGGTGTCTACGAGCGACAGTGTCACGCTTTCGCAGGGTGGGAAAACAATTACCGCCGACGAGCATTTATATCGTTTCCTGCATGTGTTCAAGAACGTGAAGTATACTTCCGGCAAGCTCACGGCCACCGCAATGGACCGCAACGGCCGTGTAGAATCGACCTGTTCGCTTGAAACGGCGGGCGACCCGGCAAGCATAAAGCTCACCGCAATAGAGAACCCCACGGGCTGGAAAGCCGACGGTAACGACCTCGCTATCGTTCAGGTGGAAATCGTTGACAAGCAGGGTAGGCGCTGTCCGCTCGACAATCGCCTCGTGAAATTCTCTCTCAGCGGTCCTGCCGAGTGGCGCGGCGGCGTGGCGAAAGGCAAGGACAATCACGTGCTGTGCGATACCTTGCCCGTTGAATGCGGCGTAAACCGTGTCATGTTGCGTTCTCTTGATAAGGCGGGCAACGTCACTCTGACGGCGAAAGCCGAGGGAATGGGCGATGCCAAAATCTCTTTCACCACGAAGACCGTTGCCGTTGAGGGCGGACTTACCACCTATATGCCGTCCGACGGACTGAAAAGTGTGCTCGACCGCGGCGAAACACCGGCCTCGCCGTCGTTCCGTCAGTGGCGCCGCAGTGTGGCGATAGAGTCTGCCGTGACAGGTAGCGGCAACGATCCGCGGTTGAGTTTCGACACGTTCGAGAACACATCATGGGAGAGTGGCAACAAGCTCGACGAGGCATGGATAACATATACTCTTGCCGAAAACACCACGATAGACGATATTTGCGTGAAGATGAAAGGCTTCCGCGCCACCACTTACCCCATTGCCGTGTATGCCGGTGAAGTGAAAGTGTGGGAGGGGTGGACTCCCAAGTCGCTCAGTTATATCCATATCCCGCTCAAAGACGCGCCTAAATCGCGTGTATATACCATCCGCTCGCTCGGTTCGAGCACCACGAAAGATGCTTTCGGTGCCGTGCAGGAGCTTGACAGCAAGAACAACGAGAAGAAACAACGGGGCAACAACGCCTTGAAGATTATAGAGATAGAATTTCTTAAGAACCTTTGATATATATTGAACAACAACCAAAAAGCGCGTCGCCATGACACAGGCGACGCGCTTTTTGGTTTGTATTATAGATATAAAAGTTTTGTATATGACTTCCGTATTGTTTACGCATCCATGAAATCCAGTTGGTTTCGTTTGATTACAAGCGGATAACGTTCGGGATGACGGAGGCTTTCTATTTCGAGATCCACGTCAAGGTCCGGCCATTCGATGGCTTCGCGACCGCTCATTTGAACATTGAGCACGCTGCGAACGGGAGCGTCTTGCATCCAAGGTATGCGGTTGTACGACAGGAAATAGTCGTGTCCCTGCACAGAAAGCATTATACCCTGTGCGTTAATCATCAATACGCTTACCGATGTGTCGGCGGAATTGTTCTGCGAAACTGTCTGCATGTTTATCTATTATTTTCTTTATTTCATTTAATTTATGTTCAGGAATGCCCGTGTTCTTTGCCAATTCCACGCGCGGATACAACCAAAATTTGGCTTCGTGGCCGTCGTAGAGCACGTGGATGTGCATTCGCTCCTCTTCATTGGAGTATATCTTGAATGTATATTCGTTCTCGCGTCTGAATACCGGACTCATTATTTCGTTTGCTTTTGGGGCAAAAATACAAAATCTTTTTCAAACAAAAGACATTTCAGAAGAAATCTTTTACTGTCTGTGGCATTCGGTTGGTGCTTTCTTTTCACAGCGTCGGCTCCACGATTTTTATCGTGCCGTCGGCGTTAAACTCCATTTTGTCGATGCACACCTCGCGGTTATATCCTGCCGCCCAGCCTTTCTTTATGGCCTCGGGGCGTGCAAACCGGTGATACACTATGCGCCAGTCGTCGCTGCCCGGCAGTCGGAGTATGGAGTGATGTCCCGTGCCGAAGATGCCCTTTGCCGGGTTTTGGCTCAGTACCACAGTGCGTTCCTGTCGTGCCGGTTTGCCGTTTCTCACGAATTCCACCGGCGACTCGCTGATGAGATAACGCACGCGGTAGTTCGCGCTGCGCGTGTCGTTCTCCGACCACATGAAGTAGTACAGTCCGTTGCGTTCAAACACGTATGTCCCCTCGTTGTAGTTGTATCTTGTCTTGTCCTTGCGGTCTATCAGCACCTTTGTCGACACGATGCTCTTCATGTCCTTGCCCAGTTCCGACACGGCGAGAAAACCGTTGCCCCAGTAGAGATAATACTTTCCTGTTTTCGGGTCTTGAAACACGTCGGGGTCTATCACCTGTCCGCCTTTCATGCCATCGGGCTTGTTGGCGAGCAGCGGTTTGCCCAGTGCGTCGCGGAACGGTCCCGCGGGGGTGTCGGCCTCTGCCACGCCTATTTTGCCTTCGGCGGTGAAGTAATAGTAGTATTTATACTTCTTCTTACTTACCTTTTTCTCTATTATACACGGTGCCCACAGACATTTGTTTGCCCACTTGCAGTCTTTTTCGAGATCGAAAATCACGCCCTCGTCCGTCCAGTTCTTCAAGTCGGCCGACGAGTAAACCTTTGCATCGTGGTTTTTCCAGCCCTCGATGCCGTCCGTCGTGGGATATAGATAATATTTTCCCGTCTTCTCGCTGTACAGTATTTCGGGGTCGGCGAACAGTCCGTTTATCACCGGATTGTCGGCGTTGGGAGCCACGTGCTTGCTTTGCAGTCCGTCCGACCAAGCCTGCAACCGGTCGTATTCCTCTTTTGTCAGTCTCATGAACGAGCCGTGTTGCGGGCCGTTTACGCCCTCGATGTCCTGCGGATTGCTGAAATTGCGCATATACTTGTCAGCCTTGCAGATGCGGTAGCGTCGCGGATTGGATGAATATTCGATGTATCCGATGCGCCATGTCGAGTCGCCAGCCAGTTGAAAAGCCGATACCCCCTCGCATTTTTTCTTGCCTTCGAAGTCAATGTAGTCATCGGCCACCGGCTCGCTCCACGGTCCGGTGAGCGATTTTGCCGTGGCGGTGAACAGTCCCGGCTGTCCGCCCTCTTTCTTTATCATCATGTGATACAGCCCGTCGGCGTCGAGATAGTTGATGTCGGCGTCGATGGTGGCATATCCCCAGTCGAACAGCAGCCTCGGTTTTGTCAGCGTGGTGAAGCTCTCGTCGGCATACGAGTAGTACATGCGGTCATATTTCTCCTCGGCCCTGTTCCACAGCGAGTAGTAGATGAAGTATCCGCCGCGTCGCCCGTCGGGCCATTCGTATGTCGGGTCCCAGAATGTTTGCGGTGCCCACACACGGTTTATCGTGCTCCAATCCTTGTATACATCGGGCGAGTCGGGGTCGCTGAATATGCCGGCCCCTTTGCGGAAATCAAATGTCACCGACTTCCAGTTTATCAGGTCGTCGCTTGTCAACAGGTCGATGCCGTAGTTGTCCCATTTTTTGCTCTTTGCCACGCACATGTCTGTCGTCACCATCAGATATCCCGTGCCGTCGTGCTTGCGGCAGATGTAAGCATCGCGCGTTCCCCCCTCAATGCGCGCATGTTCGGTGGTGTTGAACACCGCGTCGCCGTTTATCAGGTCGTGGAAGTGCAGTCCGTCGCGGCTCAGCGCGTATGCCGTCCATTCTCCGCGTCCGCTCATGTGGCAGTACAGATAGCCGTAGTCGCCCTTTTGCAGGTTTTGCGCGGGCGATGCAATCGGAGTCATAGCCACGGCCAGCACCATGCTCCACAGTTTTTTCAGTCTTTTCATTGTCAGTGGTTATTATTATCCGGATTATGTATTTTGCAAAGATAGGAAAATAATTTTGAATTATGAATTTTGAATTATGAATTATTCTCGCTTCGCTGCGATGTTGATTTATTGAATTTTGAATAATTATCTGTAGCTCAACCCGACCTCCCCAACGGGAGGAGATGGAAAGGTGAGTGGTGAATGAAGAGTTATGATTACATTATGTATTTATAATTTAAGCTACCAACTTAGAATTTATAATTCACAACCAAATGTTAATGTATATTAAACATATTAACATCTCTGATATTATATTTACAAAATAAGGCCTCATAATTGCGTTCTTTTCAAAAAATAATTTCCTCGGCGAAAAAAACGCATTTTCAGAGCATTTTGCGTAAAATATTGTCTGACAGCCTGTTACCTACAAAACCTACCGCCCCTACGCCCCCTACAACCCCTCCTCATTTCCAATTAGGCCGTAATTGCATTCCAATTAGGCCGTAATTGGAACGCAATAAGGCCGTAAATGCAATGCAATTACGGCCTTATTGCAGAGCAAAAACACCCGAAAAACATGCCCAAACCTGAATAATTGCATCTCAACCCCGAAATAATGACACGGAAATGTTAATTTAAATTCTCGGCTTTTTCTAAACGGTGACTTCAAGTTGCACTTTTTACGTTTAACAATTGTCTTGCGGTTTTTACAATATTTAAAGATAGAAGGCAGTTTAAAAGGTAAAAAAGTAAAAAGGTAGAAAGGTAAAAAAGGCTGCGCTTAGAAACACGCCGCACGGTTTTTACCTTTTTACTTTTTTACCTTTTTACTTTTTTACCTTTCTACCTTTTTACTTTTTTACCTTTAAATAATTCTTATTCTTCATTTATTTTATTACTTTTGTCTTAAATTATTAATACATATAATATGGTGCGACGTTATTTCAAAATAATACTCCTGTCGGTTTTTGTGGTGTTTCAGTCTGTTGCCGTGTCGGCATCTGAAAAACTTGACGGCATACGCCGGGCTTTGGAGGCATCTTCCGTGAGCCGGTTGCAGGAGAAAGTATATCTGCACACCGACAATACATGCTATTTCATCGGCGATACGCTTTGGTATAAAGCATACGTGGTGGGTGCGGGCGACCTGCGCCCCACCACGATGAGCCGCATACTGTATGTCGAACTGCTCACTCCCGACGGCCTTGTGGCCGAGCGCCAGAGCGTCATTGTGAGCGCGAATGGTTTTACGTGTGGAAACTTCGCGCTTCAAGACACACTCTACTCTGGATATTACGAGCTGCGGGCGTACACCCGTTGGATGCTCAATTTCAACGTGGCGGAGCATGACTATACGAAAGACGACGCACATTATTTCTATAACAACAAGATGGCGGCCGACTATTTCCGCCACTGGGAGGGACTTTACTCGCGGGTGTTGCCCGTTTATGAGCGTCCCGACTCGGCAGGCAACTATGCAGGGAAATGGATGGTCAGCCGCCATAAGCAACGCATTGCCAAAGCCGTCAGGCCGGGGTTGCGCGCCGCGTTCTATCCCGAAGGCGGTGCGATGACGGTGGGCGTGCCCTGTCGTGTGGCGTTCGAGGTTACCGACGAGCAGGGCGCGGCGGTAGATATAAAAGGTGTTGTCGCGGGCGACGGCGTGAAAACAACCGACATTGCCACCACATACATGGGGCGCGGAGCGTTCACCGTCACCCCGACGGTGCGGCGTCTCAGAGCGTCTTTCACGTGGAAAGGCCGCGACTATTCGTTCGAGTTGCCCGCTGCCGAGCCTGCGGGAGCCACCGTCCGCCTGTCGGGGCGCAGCGTGGATATCTCGTCGGCAGGACTGCCGGCCGGCGACTACGGTCTGTCGGTGCTCTGCCGCGGCGTGCTCCGACATTTCACCACCGTCAGTCTCGACGTTTCGGGGCGCGCGTCGATTACCCTTCCCGCCGGTCTTCCGGCCGGAGTGAACGACCTTACGCTGTTCGACGAGAGCGGCCGAATACTTGCCGACCGCCTTTTCTTCGTGCGCCCGACAGCCGGAGACGTGTCGAAAATCACGCTCGGCGGAAATGTCAAGGCCGAATATTCGCCATACGAAGAGATAAACCTTGACCTCGTCTGCGGAGATTCCGTAGGCTTGCTGCCCGTGTCTGTATCGGTGAGAGACGCCCGCACTGACGAACCGACATACGACAACGGCAACATAATGACCGACATGCTGCTCGGAAGCGAGCTTCGCGGCTTTGTGGCCAATCCCTCATATTATTTTGAAAAGGCCGATGCAGGGCACGATGCCGCCCTCGACCTGCTCATGATGGTGCAAGGCTGGCGGCGGTATAAATGGAGCGAGCACGCCGATACCGTGCCTGCCCGGTTGCGTTACACGCCCGAGACGGCGCTTACCGTGGAGGGCAGCGTGCACAAAACGCTCGGCGTGTATGACGTGGAAAACGGAGAGGTATACTATTGGCGGACAGGACAATTCATGACAGGAATAGTTGTCGAGCCGGAAGAAAGCGTGCCGCACAGAGTCTTTGAGTTGGGTAATATAGCCCGGGTGAACAGCCATCTTGGCGTTAATCATCCCGACTTGAAGAAAGAAGTGACGGTGGAAGCCGAGATAATATTCGGTGACGAAGTGCTCGGAAATACGCAGCTTACGCACGACGGTGGCCGCTATCTGTTCGAACTGCCGCCGTATTACGGTGAGGCGGTGTTGAAAATGACAGCCTACAAAGAGAAAGACTCGCTCAAACGCGGCATGCAAACCCGGAAAGGAACACAGCATCTTTATGAGACTGCCATGCCCGATTACTATGTGAAGCGCGACCTCTTCTTCCCGCGATATGCCGACAAGTATGACTACTACCGGATAAACAAACCCGAGAGCGAATTGGAAAAATCCTTGTTTGGCGGAGTTGCCGACTCGCTCCTTTCCATGGAGCGCGACATACACAGGCTGCAAGACGTGAACGTGAGCGGTCGCCGGCGCGGCAAAAGGGGAGTAGACTACGACCAACCGGCGTATGTCATCGACGCATACACACTGTATAACACCGTCACCGACTACGGACTGAGCTACGGACAGTTCGACCGACGGATGTTTCCCGTGCAGGTGGCGCGCCTGCTTTACGGCAACATGGGGCGCACAAACAGGTTTAACGTAGACTCGCGGGTAGACAGATACACATATTACAGAAGCTATGTTCCCGACACGGCGAATGCCGGCAAGATATGGGAAAACCGCAATGAGGACGATTTGCTGAACGAACTGAGCCTGCGGCGGCTGAACGAGGTGAGAGTGTTTACAGACTATGAGCCTCGCAATGAGGACGCCTTTACGGAGCAAGACCATTACAATGCTGACGTGACGGTGGAGATGGTGCCGTTTGAGGAAGGTGTGGTGCAGCCCACATTCCGCGACCGACATATCATGCTGCCCGGACTGAACGAGCCTGCCGACTTCTATAATCCCGATTACAGCGGTGCTCATCCCGCCGGGCCGACTGATTTCCGGCGCACGCTTTACTGGAATCCCAACGCACGGCCAGATGCCGGCGGACACCTGAAATTGCGGTTGTTCAACAACAGCGGAAGCACGGCGGTGAAAATATCTGTGGCAGGAATTACGGCCGACGGAAGGTTTGTGGTTTATTGAAATAATGACTTTTTTTGATTGCGAATAAACAAAAAACGATAAAAAACACACCTGTTTTAAAATAAAATACTTAAATTTGCCGAATGATAGTGTGGCATCAGTCATGCAGTGGCGGCATGTCGTCACCATGACATGGAGTTTGCGCCCATATCATGCTTAAAATCTTGACAATAAATATATTAACTAACCAACAATAAAATGAGGAAAAAACTATTTCTGTTACTTTCGCTCGGCATGGCGTTTGCCGGCGCTTGGGCACAGCGCGCTACCGATGTGGTAGACCGCGGCCTCGTTGCCGTGAAATACATCGGCGGCGTTTATTGCAGTTGGCGTATTCCGGCAGAGGAATATTATGATGTCACATATAATATATATCGTGACGGAACGAAGATTAATGATACTCCGCTTACGGTGTCAAACTATCGTGACGACAACGGAACAAGTACCAGCAAGTATACTGTGGAGGCTGTCGTGCGCGGCAAAGCGCAGGGACAGTGCGACCCGGTGAAGCCGTGGAGCAACAATTATCTCGAAGTGAGGATGAACCACGGCAACCTTACGAGTACCTATATACCCAATGACGCATGTGTGGCCGATGTCGACGGAGACGGCCAAATGGAAATCTTGTTGAAGTTCGACAACCAAAGCGACGCGGCAAAGTCTTATCCGAAAGGCGGAAATAACGGCGAGTATGCCATCATCGAAGTATATAAACTCGACGGCACGAAGCTGTGGTGGGTAGATCTCGGACCTAATATGGGCGATTTCCAGAACAATGAGAACAACATCGTGGCATACGACTGGGACGGTGACGGAAAGGCCGAAGCCGTGATGCGCGCAGCCGACGGCACGACAATACACATGGCCGACGGCACCACACAGGTTATCGGTGACAAGTCGAAGAATTACCGTGCCGCCACAAACACGGGCCAATGGTTTATCCATGAAGGTGCAGAGTTCCTGCTTTATCTCAACGGAGCCACGGGAAAGCCGTATCAGGTGATGGAATATCCGTTGAAGAGACTTGAAGACGGAGAGACAAACCTGCAAGCCGCATGGGGCGACGGATACGGTCACCGCTCGTCAAAATACTTCTTCGGTGCGCCCGTGCTCGACGGCCGTAAGGCAAGCATATTCCTTGCCCGCGGTATTTACACGCAGCATAAGATGATTGCTTACGACGTAAATCCCGCCACACACGAGCTTACAGTGCGCTGGCGTTGGAATTGCAATACGGCCGGTTCGCCGTGGTACGGACAGGGTTATCACAATTACGGAATAGCCGATGTCGACTGGGACGGCCGCGATGAGATCGTGTTCGGCTCGATGGTTATCGACGATAATGGCAAAGGACTGTCTACAACCGGACTCGGACATGGTGACGCCCAGCATTGCAGCGACTTCGACCCGTACAATCACGGACAGGAAATATTTGCCTGCAACGAAGACCGGCCGGGCAACAACTTCCGCGATGCCACTACATCAAAGATTTATTATCGTTTCTCGTCAAACGATGACGACGGTCGTGCCATCATGGGTAATTTCAGCAACAGCTATCCCGGCGCGCAGGGAACATCCGCTCGCGACGGCTCGCTGATAAGCTCTGTCTCTCATGCAGCCATCCCCGGAGGCTCGAAAGCCGACATAGCGCAGAACATGCGCATCTATTGGGACGGCGATTTGTGCTCGGAGACGTTTAATTACGTGAACGGGAAAAACACCAACGGAGCCATATATAAACCCGGCAAGGGAGTGATTGCCACGCTCGGCGGCAGTATGACAAACAACGATACGAAAGGAACACCGTGTTTCCAAGGCGATATTTTCGGCGACTGGCGCGAGGAGGTTATCATGCGCACACAGTCGAATAATATCAGAATATACACCACGGACGTGAAAACAAACTGGCGCAACTATTCTTTGTGGCACGACCATCAGTATCGTCAGGCAATGGTATGGCAGATGTGCGGTTACAACCAGCCGCCTCACACAAGCTACTTCCTCGGCGAGATGGAAGGCATTACTGTGGCACCCGCTCCGCTGACTATGACCGGCAGAACGGAGATTAAGAACGGTGCGACAATAGGTAGCGGCGAGGCCGACAAACATATCATAATGTGCGAGACGGGCGATATGACCGTGGCCGTGAGCAACGGAGCAGCCCCCTATATCTTCACAGATAATGCTCCGACATGGGTTCAGGGTAATGACGACAACAATAAGATTGTGACAACAGAGTATACCCACACACTTACGGGCGGTGCTTTCACCGGCGAGATGAGACTCGTGAAGCAGGGCGACGGCACGTTGAGACTTCCTAATGTCACACAGACATACACCGGCGAGACAAGTGTATGGGCGGGAACGCTCGCTTTCGACGGCACAATGCAGTCGAGCCGCGTATGGCTCAACCGTCATTCGACACTCGTGTCAGACGGCGGAAAGTTCTTGAAAGGTATCAAGGCCGACTATAACGCCACGATAATACCGGGTGGAAAAGACAAGAAAGGAACGATAGAGACTGACTCGCTGTGGCTTAACTTCGGCTCGGTAGTGCTCTTCGATATTTACGGTGAGGATGTGACGGCCGACGTTGTGAAAGCCAAGACACTGACAATAGAGAAGAAAGACTGGGCAAACGGTCCGACATATTCCACTCCGGTGTTCCGTTTCGTGAAGCATTTGGCCGCAGGTGCTGACAACATAGCCAACGGACGCTATCTCATCGGCGAGATAGCGAAAATCGAAGGCAGCATAAGCGACATAAAGATAGAGGGACTCAACAGTCAGAAAGCGACCTTGGTACATGAAAGCGGCAAGCTATATGTCGTTATCGAGAACTATGTCGCAGGCGATGTGACATGGGTCGGAAACGTAGACGGCGTTTGGAATGTCGACGAAACACCTAATTTCGTGGAGAAAGGTTCAGGCGTGGAACGTTCGTTCGTGCCCGGCGACAATGTCATTTTCGACGACAACGCACAGTCGGAAACAATCACCGTGCAGGGAACGGTGGCTCCGAAGAGCATCGTTTTCGCCAATGAGACAAAGACGCTCACCCTTAACGGCGACAGCATCGTGGGCGAGGGAACGGTGACAAAGACCGGTGCGGCCAATGTAAATATTAATAATGTGAACTGTGTGGGCAACACAACGATATCAGCCGGAAAGATTACCGTGACTTCGTTGGCCAATGAGATAGGTCAGGATGTGGGCGCGTTGGGCACCATAGACAAGACCATCACCGTTACCAACAACGCCACGCTCGGTATAAGTGCCACATCAACATCCGGACAAACGGTTGTCGTGGGCGAGGGTGGAGCAACGATAGACGTTGCCAACGGCGTGTCGCTGACAATGAGTACCGGCATCAAGGCATCGGCAAGCGATGCCGTTCTCACCAAGACCGGAAGCGGAACGCTTAATCTCGGTGCAGGAAACGGTGTGTCGAAATTGATTATCAATGGTGGCGTGGTGAACGCTTCCGAGAGCGGCAGTGTCGTGCAGTTGCCGGCAACGGTAGAGTTCCGCAGCGGAAGACTTTATGATCCGGGCAGCGACGGTATGCCGGGAACAAGCAACAAGACCAATTTCGTGGTTCCGGAAAAATGTACCGGTACGCTGTATGTCGACCCGAGATGCGATTATAGTGGTAAGCTCACGGGTGCAGGTACATTCTATGTATACGCTGCCGGAGTGCGCAACTACTTTAAAGGCGACTGGAGCAACTTCGAGGGAACTATCATACCCGGTTACAGCAAGCGCGGCTCATACGATCCTTCGTTCGATTTCAGCAACTCACGAGGTATTGGCAAGGCCACGTTGCAGATGAATGAAGGCATTGAATTCAAGAACAACGGCAACAATGTGGCTGTGGCCAACATCACCGGAAAGGGAACATTGAGCGGCACGGGAACGTATGTCATCGGCGGCACAGGCGAGAACATTCTTTTCGAAGGCTCGATATTGTCGCCCGTGAAAAAGACCGGAGACGGTATATGGTCACTTTCCACAAACAGCTCACAGAAGAATATTGGAACGATAAATATCGACGGCGGATATCTTTATCTGAATACTTACAACTCAACTACAGTGATTGTGGGCAACAATCCCGTTAATGTGAACAACGGCGGAACTATCAACGGTACCGGAACATTGGGTGTGCTGAACATCAACTCGGGTGGAACAATCACTCCGGGACGCACGTCGACGACCGACGTGTCGGGCTTCTTGGCTGCGGAGGGCAACCTCACGGCAAACACCGGCTCGGTGGTTAATCTCAATATCAAGAATGCAAACAACGGAACTTCATCGCGCTCATTCCTCAAATCGGGTGCCACGCTGACGCTTAACGGAACGGTTAACATCACAGTGAGTCCCAATTACGTGCCTGCCGTGGGCGATGAGATAATCCTTTGGACGGCAAATGCCTTTGCAGGAAATCCGACATTAAATCTTCCTGCATTGCCCGCCGGATATCAATGGAATACCGCCGACCTGCTGAAGCCGGAAGGAGTGTTACGCGTGAGCGGCACCGACGGCATCTCGTCAATAGCCGCAGGCACACAGGTACGTTGCCGCGTATACACTGTAAGCGGATTGTCGGTAGGCGAGTTTGATGCTACGGCCGCCGATATCAAAGCCGAGGCTCGCAAACTCGGACTCGAATCCGGTACATATATAATACGCGTGAGTGCCGATAAGGCAACGGAAACAGTAAAGATTGTAATCAAGTAAATGCGGTCTGTTGCATAAAAAAGCGGAGACATGGAACTGATAAACAGTATTCCGTGTCTCCGTCTTTTTAGGCTTATCCGACATATCGAGTGACATATATATATCCGTTTGTTCGTAGGGGCGCACGGTTCGTGCGTCCGCCGGATGGCTAAAAATGTAATATTAAAGCGGACGCACGAGCCGTGCGCCCCTATGAGTAACGGGAAAACATTTTCCTGTTTTGACTGTTGACCAAACCTTGAATATAAGTTTTAAGTGTTAAAAATACCCAAATAGTAGTTTGAATGAATAAAAAATCATATATTTGCAACCGAATATTATTCATTACGGCTATTTATTTAGCATACATAAAGATTATAATCATCTATTAACTTATAAAAATTAACAACAACAATTATGAAAAAGCGATTACTTTTAATGTTTGCCGCTGCTTTGGGGTTGACAAGTTCGTTCGCTTATGAAGTGGGCGACTATGTTTACACTCCGAACGGCCGGTTTAAGATTACCGGTACCAATCTCGTGAAAAACGGTGATTTTACCGACGGATTGAACAACTGGACAAACCTTTATTGCCAGCCTCTGTCACCGGATACGTTTGCCGTTACGGATGACGGACCCGATGGACGTAAATGTCTGACAACTTTGCAGGGTGCAACGAGCGTTACAAACTGGGGATATCAGTGTGCGAACTTCGCTCAGGATATTACCCTCCCCGCAAACACAACCTATCTTTGCACATATAAAGTTAAGGCTTATGTGCCCAATATGTCGAGTGTAGGTATTTACGGACGTTACTACAACCACCAGAATTTCGTATTCCCCAAAACTCCCGGTGTATATCCGTTGGCCGGCGGTACAAGTGGTAATGGATCAGAGTATGCAAAACTCAGCGGCGGTATCTTCGGTTACTCTTCATGCTCAGATAAATGGGAAGAGAGAACAATGGATTACAGAACTGAAGCTAACGATACAACAATGAGCATTCTGTTCTTCGAACTTGTGCCCAATGACAGCTATACCGATTTCGGTATCTATGAGGCAAGGCAGGTGTTCGATGACCGTATCGCATTAGAAACAGCTTCATATATCGAATCTTTGGTTAATGACGAAGTTAATTTCCCGAATGGCGATCGTGACGGTTTGAAAATGGTTATCACCGATTTGCGTGAAATGACAAGTTCTGATATGTCTGTTTCGGAGTTTGCCGATACATATAAAAACATTATGGGAGCCGACGGCCCCGTTACGGCGTTCCTCAATGAGAACTCGGCCGACGTGTCTTCATATTATGAAAACTTTACTTTGGATGACGCAAGTGAGCAAGGCACAGGTAAGACCACTACTCCGGCCAAGGGTTGGACGGCGACAAACAACCGTTGGGGTGTCAATGCTCCCGGTTTCAATCTGATGACAAATCATTTGAAATCAGACCAGAGCTCTAATAATAATATGGATGCAAGCTCCGTATCGCAGGGTGCTCATCTTCCTGCCGGTAAGTATTTCTATGTTGTACGCGGATTAGGCTACAAGATGGGTGCTAACGGTAAAGGTAAGAACGATAACTACTATTTCCCCGATTACTATTCACAGATTGACGGTCTTAAGTATTTCTTGAACAATGACTCAGTGGAGATGACAGATTTGCAAACATCTTATGCAAAGATGTATATGAATATCTTTGATGTGAAAGAAGATGGCAATCAGACCCTCGGTTTCGCATATCCTGCCATCCCCGGAGCTGATACCGGTTCTGCTCCTCCTGCAGGTCATACCGGTAGTGCTACTTTCCGCTTGGATAATGTGGAAATCCGTATCCTCGGTATGTCGGAAAAAGAAGTGGCAGAATACTTCATCAAAAAGACACTCGAGGCCAAGCGTGAAGATCTTGCTGCTTCTATCGCCGCAGCCA
This sequence comes from Prevotella sp., assembly GCA_017623155.1. Lineage (GTDB taxonomy): Bacteria > Bacteroidota > Bacteroidia > Bacteroidales > Bacteroidaceae > Prevotella. Next base: position 39,870 of record JAGAPR010000021.1, read on the forward strand.
AGGAAACAGCCGAGAACAAGAAGTATTTGTTCTTCAACACCGTATTGCGCGATTCTATCGCAACATCAGAGGCTGTTCTTGCTGCCGCAACAGAAGCCACACAGGAGAATATCGACATAGTTGTTGAGCAGAAGAACAACATGGACAAAGCCGTACGTGCTTACACAAGAGCAAATGTCGAGTATGTTAAGTTGGGTGAAGACATTGAACTGTGCAAGACAGAACTCGCTGACGAGAACCGTACTAAGGGTAAGGAAACATTCAGCGCAGCCATCAATGTTGCCGATACATACTACAAGGCTCAGGTTGAGACAAGCCGCGACTCTGCGACAATAATGCTTACAGACTCTACTTTGCTTGCCGCACGTTATGATTACCAGCTCGTAAATGCTTCTTATAACTCTCCGGCTGATGTGCCACTGGTTAACAATTCATTCCAAAGGAAGAACGCAGAAGGTTGGGAAGAAGACGGTGGAGTTGCAGACCCCGGCAAAGCAAATTGGAAGTTCTCTGATAATGCTGATATGACAGACGGATATCAGATTTATTTCAATCGTGGTTATTCTCAGACAAATGAGAAATGGGTATGGCAGGATGTAGAAATACCGACAGCCGGTGCATATCGTTTTGAGGCAGAGGCTATTGTTACGAATAGTAAATGGACTGCAGGTACTACGGCTGAGACAGATACATATCTATTTATCGGTTCAGATTCTTTGATGATTGCAACTCCGAGTAACGGTAGTGGAAACCAAGATTATCAGGGAAATGTAACGAAGTTCACGATAACTAAAATAATAGAAGATATCAATACATTGGATCAAGCAGGTGTTATTCGTGTAGGTCTTGAAAGAAAACCGACCATACAGCTTGGACACATATATTTGGGCTCTTGCCATCTCTACTATCTTGGCTCAAAAGAAGATTATGAGAATGGTATCTCAGACGTGAACAACGCAGCAACACTTAACAATGGTGATATCTACACCATCAATGGTGTGAAAGTTCGCGCTAATGCCAACTCTCTCAAAGGTCTTGCCAAGGGTATCTATATTATGAATGGTAAGAAGTATGTCGTAAAATAATGTGCGATATAAGATAGTTAAATAATCTATTTAAAAAGGGATGGATTTTTTTCATCCCTTTTTTTATTCTAACATAAAAACATTATGAAAAAGTTTCTTCTTTTTTTATTGCTGTTGTCGGCATAATGATATCTTGTGATAATGATGATAGCTTTTTTGATGAACAACCAATTGTGCAGCAACTGACAGTTACAGATTCTAATATTGTGAATATGCCGTCTACGAGGGCTGCATCTCAAATGCCTTATTATATAAAATTTGATATTTTTAATACATTTAGTCCATATTATTATACATTTCTTATTACTACTGCACAAGGCTTTTGTGTAGATGATAAAGATCCATTGCCTTTTTTTTATGATGATAATGATAACCCGTTCACATTGGGTGATTATTCACAATATATAATATATCATGGTAGTGATTATGTATATTTTGATGATATGGGATTACGCTCTTCTGTGCCGTATGATTATGATTTTGAGAATGGTGTTGGTTTTTTTAGAAATGCAAAGTTAGGAGATAAAATAGCAATTTGGGCAAGTGAGAAAAATTATACTTATCAAGATTTTCATAATCATGATGGTGATTCTATTTATTTCGCTATGGTGAGTGAAACTTTTAAGTGTTGCTATATAGCGACATTAAAAAAGTATATGACTATTGTTTATGCCATGTATGATAGCGAATGGCATGTATATGGAAATGACAAATAATTATATTAAGTTTTCATTTATGTGTGATATAAGATAAATAATTGTCAATAACCTATTTTGAACTGGGGCGGGATGTTATTTTCCCGCCCCGGTTTTTTGATTAGAGGGTGTGTCAAAATACATGTTCATGGAAATTGTAGGGACGCACGGTTCGTGCGTCCGAATTTAAAGTATTGATAATCAGTTAATATTCATTCGGACGCACGAGCCGTGCGTCCCTACAAGCGAGGTGAAAACCTTTCAACGGGTAATGACAAAACATCCATGCAAGCAACAGGAATTCACCATTGGAAATGTTTGTCAGGTTATCACTCTAAATAAATATATGAGACATTAGTTTTAACGGACAGTAATAACTTTTTTATAAATTATTCGTATTGCATGGTTTTGTTACGAAATATTTTGTTACATTTGCACTTATGTAAGAACAAAACCGAGTATAATCAATCATAATGGCTTATCCCTTAGATACGCACGACTTGTGCGTACAGAAACATCTGCTGCAGCGCAAATCTCCCCGTGCCGAATTTCATGATTACTCGGGTGGAAATTATTTCATAACCATCTGCACGCACTCTCGGGTACACTATTTTGGTGAAATAATCAATAATGAAATGTGGTATAGCCCTGTTGGCAAATATTGCATGCAACAACTTGAGGAGATAACAACGCATTACCCCTATGCCGAAATACCCTTGTTTGTGGTAATGCCCAATCACTTACATGCCATCGTGTGTATTCGTGAGTCGCAGACGGATGAAAATCGGACGCACGAACCGTGCGTCCCTACGATGCGCACAGCTTTATCTGTTGTAATTGGAGGAATAAAACGTTCTGTGACGTTATTTGCGCGCAGAAATAACATTGAATTTGAGTGGCAAGGTCGTTACCATGACCATATAATACGTGACACTCATGACGGTAATAGAATTGCCGAATATATAAAAAGCAACATAGCCAATTGGTCTAAAGATTGTTTTTACTAATGTCAAATGATAGTAAAATTTTGAACAGAAAATGTGTTTCGGTGCCTCGTAGGGACGCACGGTTCGTGCGTCCGAATTTAAAGTATTGATAATCAGTTAATAATCATTCGGACGCACGAACCGTGCGTCCCTACGAATAAACAGATATTACGTCACTCGAAATATCGGATAAGCCAAAAATACACCCTACGATAGGATTCCATCCGCGGCATGGGAATTTACCGGACAATCTATTCCGAATTGTTCTACCGGATTTTTCATGGTGCAAAGACGAGGGGGTGTCAAGAGAATGCCTTTTTATCCTCCAAGAGGAATGTCTGAGTTATCGCCCGTAAACTCGCTTGGAGTTAAAGGCGAATATCGAGAAAGTTTAATTGTAATTGAAAAAATTAACATAAAGATATTGTCTATGAACATATTTTATATTATTTTTGTAGGCAAAACTTGTATCGGGTAATTTTGCCCGGTATATTTGGCGTATCTATAACTACAAACGATAATAAAAAAACAATAATAATAACTTAATCAAAACTTTATGAGAAAACTCATCTTTTGTTTTTCTTTTGTCTGCGCGGGACTGATGACGTCGTGTGTGGATAAAAACGAACTTGTGGATGAAGAATCGCTACCGGGGTGGCTCGGCTCGAGTATTTACAGCGAGTTGGAGCATCCGGACCCTGCAAAAGGACTTGTCGGTTCTTTCAACATTTATCTTAGGCTGGTTAGGGATTTGGGATATGCCGAGACCCTTGACCGTACTGGAAGTAAGACAGTGTTTCCTGCCAATGACGAGGCTTTCGCGAGATTTTTCGAGAGCGAGACATGGCCGGGCGTAAGACGTTATGAAGACCTCTCCGAGGCTCAGAAGAAAATGCTTCTTTATTCGTCGATGCTCGATAACGCCATACTCGTGGGCATGTTGTCGAACACACCCAACGCAAGCAATGACGGTGTGTCTCAGGGCCGTGCGTTGAAGCATTCGACATCGGCAGAAGCGATAGACACCATCACCGCATACGCTCCGGCTGTGGGTAGCAACGGAGTGATTGCCTATGGCGATAAGAACACCAACTGGCTGCCTTTCACCAACGGTATCTACTGCGTGTCTGACGCCACGAAGCCAATGCTCGTGCATTTCACTCGCGAGTATATGCTTAACAACGGTATCACCACAGCAGGAGAAAACAACGACTTCTCTATAATCACCGGAGGAAATTACAGCGAAGGCGATGCCTATGTTTTCGGAAACAGAATGCTGGCTCAGGATGTGACCTGCCAAAACGGATATATACATCAGGTGGAAAACGTGGTTGTCCCTCCGGGCAACATGGCCGAGTTGTTGCGCAGTTCTTCCGACATGACAATCATCAGCCACATGCTCGACCGCTTTGCCGTGCCGGTGTATAACTCCAAGGTGACAGATGATTACCACGATTGGTACAAGGCTCAATCTGAAATCCGCGACATGAACGGTGTGGCAAATCCCGATTCAATCTTTGAGGTGCGCTATCAGAGCCGTCTCTCGCAGGGTAATGCAACTTTCGATCTTGACGTGAACAATCTTCCGGCGGCATCGAAAGACAGCCTGCTTAATCTCGACCCGGGATGGAACGGTTTTTATATCGCTCCGGCCGGTAATAATTCCGCCAATACAGACAATACGCTTGTAGATCTCGCGGCGATGTTTGTTCCCGACGATGAGACTATCAAGGAATATTTTACCACACCCGGACAAGGAAAGACACTTCTCGATACATACGGCAAATTGCCAAATACGCCGGAGAACGTGATAAAGAACATTGACGATGTTCCAAAGAACGTGATAGCCAAGTTCCTTTCCAATCTTATGAAAACGTCTTTCTCACAGTCTGTTCCAAGTAAGTTCAACTCTGTGATAGACGATGCCAAGGATATGATGGGATTGAGTCTTGCGTCTCTCAAGGACAAAGGGACGGGCAAAGACGTGCGTATAGCCAACAACGGTGTCATCTATGTCACCAAAGAGGTGTTCAGCCCGAAAGCATACGTGTGCGTGTCTGCCCCGGCACTGTTCAATCTTGACATGAAGATGGCCAACTGGATAATCCAGAACGTATCTTATCAAAATCCTTATGCCCTAAATCTTGACTACTATGCCTATCTGTTGACAATGGCATCAAACTACGGTTTGTTCCTGCCCACGGACAAGGCTTTCGACGCTTACTATCTCGATCCGGCGTCATTGGGACATGAAAGCGGCACGCAAGTATATCATTACTACTCCAAGCCTGCTACCCGCCTCGGCGACCCCGGTATCGGAGTGTCTATATTCAAATATGATATGGCAACGGGTACCGTATCCGAAGACTCGACGGAGTTAGAGATAAACGGAGCTGCTTCTACCGCCAATTTCCCCGTCGTGAGAACACATTTGGCCGATATCATACAATATTGCACCGTGGTGCTCAAGAGTGGAGAAAAACTCGGAGTTAACAAGTACTATAAGACAAAGCATGGAGGTGCCATAAAGATTGAGGGCGATATCACCTCGGCAAACGGTGCCACCGTTTCGAGCGGCAGCCAGTTGGCCGGTATCACGCCAAAATCTACTGTGACGGAAATATTCTCTCAGGCCAATGGTACTTCGTATGCGATAGACCATCTGATACAGGGACCGACACAGAGTGTTTACAGTGTGCTCAAAAACAACAGTCAATTCAGGGAATTCTTCGAGTTGTGCGACGGATTTGATCCGGATATACTTGCTTGGGTAGGTATCACGACAGAGAAGAACTCTACCGGTATTCGCCCCATCGACCAGTATAAGTTGTTCCATGTGCCGGGAGAATATAACGGACAGAAGCGTTGTCTCGACAAGAACGTGAAATTGTTCAATAACTATAATTACACCGTGTATGCCCCGAACAACGATGCAATGGAATTTGCTTACAGTCACGGACTGCCGAAGTGGTCGACAATAAGACCCGACGGAACTCCCGACCCGCAAGAGGGAGAAATCGTTTACATATTTAATATGTATAAGGATGAGGCCGACCAAGAGTCTGATGCCGTATTGATGGCTAAGGCAGAAGTGCTGGCTAAGATAGAGGCCATAAAATCGTTTGTGCGCTATCACTTCCAGAATACTTCGATATTCGCCGACAATGAGGTTGAGGGAGGCAATTTCCTTACATTCCTCGTAAATTCCGATCAGATAAGCCAGTCGCTCGGAATAAGTGGCGGTGGCGGCAAGATACGGATAACCGATGCCTCCGGCAAAGAGAAAGTGATTGATGCCAACAGCAGTGCATTGGTGAACGAGATGACTCGCGACTTCGAGTTTGACAAGACGGCAACCGAAGCAACATACGCCACATCAAGCTCTTTTGCCGTGGTACATGAGTTGAGCGAGCCGTTGAGCTATAACCGTGAAGTGGATTACAGTGTAGGCATGACAACATCGTCTGCAAAGAAACGCAAGTAATAATATAAAAGATATAATAATATGCCAAGGATAAAACTAATGCTCACGGCTTTATTGCTTGTAATGGCACAGGCGGTAATGGCTCAGGGGCAACGAATATCAGGAACGATAACCGATAATTTCGGTCCTGTGATGATGGCAAATGTCGTGGAGCGCGACGCAAACAACCGTATCGTGACGGCCACGGTGACAGATGTCAACGGAAACTTCTCTATGGTAGTGAAGAATCCGAAAAATAAATTGGTGATTTCATACGTGGGAGCCAAGACCAAGGTATTGGCGATAGGTGCCCGCACGAAGTTTAATGAGAACTTATCGTCGCAGACAACAGTGCGCGAAGTAAAGGTAACGGCGAAGCGCAAGTCGAACAGCGGCGGACTGGCAATACCCAAGCGCGAGGTTTCCGTGGCCCAGCAGACCATGGATATGGCCGATGTTGAAGGTTTGTCGTTCACCAGTGCCGATGAGGCTCTGCAAGGAAAAATCGCCGGTCTTGATATCGTGATGGGTTCCGGTAACCTCGGTTCCGGTACGCAGATGCGTCTCCGCGGTGTTACATCAATCAATGGTAACAAAAACCCGCTTATCGTTGTCGATGATCAGATATACGACGCTCCCGACTTCGATGTGGAGAACGCCACCGACGAGGATTATGCCTCGCTTCTTTCCGTGAACGTCGAGGATATACAGAGCATCACCGTGCTCAAAGATGCGGCATCCACTGCTATATGGGGCTCGCGCGGTGCCAACGGTGTTATCGAAATCAAGACCAAGCGCGGTGCGAGAGGAAAGACACGCGTGAACTTCTCTTACAAGTTTACCGGCAACTGGCAGCCGAAGGGATATGAACTCCTCGACGGTGACCACTATACCATGCTCATGAAAGAGTCTATCTACAACCCCACGCAGTCGTCTATGGCCACAGACGGAATAAATGAAATCAACTATCTCGGCGACCGATGGGGAGACAGTGAAAACTGGAACAACAATACCGACTGGGTAGACGCGGTGACGCAATTCGGACAGTCGCACAGCTACAACCTCAACCTCACCGGTGGAGGAACGAAAGCCAACTTCCGTATATCTGCCGGATACGACCATCAGACAGGTACGATTATCAAGCAGACACTTAATCGTTTCACCACCCGTCTGGCTCTCGACTATTTCGTGAGTGAGCGTATAAAGTTCATGACAACGTTTGCTTTCACTTACACGAACAACAACAAGAACTATGCCGACCTATTGCCGAAAGCACAGCAGATATCTCCGAACATGAGTATTTACAGGCAGAATGCTGCCGGCGAGGATACGAACGAGTATTATATCATGAACCCGACCTCGGGTGTACGTAACCCCTCTTCACGCGAACTTGAAAAGGTGCGCGACCTCGGTAACCCTGTGGCAATAGCCAATTTGGCATATTCAAAGGAGAATGTGTATCGTGTGAACCCGGATTTCAGCTTGCAGTATGAACTGCTCGGAATAGAGGAAGGCAAGAGCCGCCTTACATATAAGGGCGATGTTTATTTCGATATTTATGCCAACAGCAAACCGAGTTACTGCCCGGCCGAGTTGTCGACAACCAATATCGCCAACAACAATGATTACAACAAGCCTTACAGCTTTGAAAGCAACTCGATGGCGTTCACGTTTACGAACGACCTTACTTTCACTCCTTACTTCAAGAATGAGGATTGGACGGCGACAATGAGATTCCGCTATCAGATGTCAACGAGCAACAGCAACCAGCAATTTGAGACAGGACGTTACGCTCCTCCGGGAATGGACTATCCTTCTTCCGGTATCCTTGTTTCCGGTAATAAGGCAACATACAGCAGCACCGGAAAATCAAGATCGCAGAACTGGAGCTATACCGGTCACGTATCTTACAAGAGTCGGTATTCTCTCGGCGTGACACTGCGTGCCGACGGAGACTCCAAGTTCGGCCCGGAGCATAAATGGGCATACTTCCCGAGTGTGTCGGGTCGTTGGAATATCATCGACGAGCCGTTCATGAAACCGCTTCGCAAAGTAGTGTCAATGCTTGCATTCCGTCCCAGCTGGGGTAAGGTGGGTAATGCTCCTTCTTCCGAATCGCTGTTCTATGAGGCTTATAACATGCCGAGTGGCAGCTATGGTGACAGAACCACCGAGTCTACCGCTACGCTGACAAGACTTAAACTGTCCGATTTGAAATGGGAAACAACGACCAGCTACAACCTCGGATTTAACCTCGGTTTGTTTGATGACAAGATTGAGGCTGAGTTTGAATATTACAACAAGACGACGAAAGACCTCTTGATGAAAGACGTGCGCATACCGTCTACGACAGGATACACCACTCTTGCTTACGCTAATGTGGGTTCGATGAAGAACGAGGGATGGGAGTTGAACCTCAACCTTAACAATATCATCAAGACAAAGAAATTCTCGGCAAGCTTTAATTTCAACATCTCACAGAACTTCAATGAAATCAGTGAGATGGATGATAAGGTGCTTGCATCCATCAATACGGAATGGTCGAAAGATAACGGAAGATATCTTAACCGTGTGCAAGTGGGCAATCCGCTCGGTTCAATCTACGGTTACAGATATAAGGGTGTTTACAAATACTCATACGAGTATCTGACAAACTATCGTAAAGAGCATCCGGAGCAGTTCCCGACAAATGCGGCCTATGAAAACTGGATAAACGACATGTTGGCAAAGGGCAACACCGCCCCCGTCGCAAGAGACAATCAGGGTAAGGTGCTTATGGACGCCGATGGAACTCCGAAGCATCTCGTGTTTGACTATGACGGAGTTAACTATGAGTTCAAAGGTGGAGACGCCATATACGAAGATGTGAACAAAGACGGACAGATAAACAGTCTCGATGTGGTATATCTCGGTAATTCCATGCCTAAGGTGAACGGTGGTTTCGGCTTCACGCTCCGATATGGCAAGTTCACATTGCGTACCAACTTCAACTACCGTTTCGGCAACAAGGTCGTTAACTTCGCACGTATGGAGCTTGAGAAGATGTCAACTGCATTCAACCAATGCGCGACAGTGAACTATCGCTGGCGCAAGGATGGCGACGACACCCCGATACCGCGTGCTATGTTCGGTGACAACATGGCATACAACTGGCAGGGTTCCGACCGTTATGTTGAAGACGGCTCGTTCGTTCGCTTCCAGTATGTGCAGCTCACATACGACATGCCGAAGAATATATTGAAGAAAATCGGCTTGAACACGTTTAAGATTTATGCTTCGGCAAACAACCTTTATTGCTGGACCAAATATAGCGGTTCGGATCCCGAGCACTCGGCAAGCGGTTGGGGATTTGCGGAAGACAAGGCAAAGACGCCTCGTGCCAAGTCGTTTACAGTGGGTCTTAATATCGGATTCTAATAATTAAGGAAAAAATGACTACAATGAAAAAATATATGTTATTCCTGTTGTCCGGCTTTCTGACAACATCGTGTCTCGATACCGAGGTATTGCCGGACAGCATCACCATAGGAGAGGACATGTGGAAGAGTAAGGAAGACGTGTCTGCCATGGTCAACGGCGCTTATCAGGCAATGGTGGCCAACGATGTGATAGAGCGTTGTGTCGTATGGGGAACATTCCGTGGTGACGAAGTAAATCATTTGACAACCACGCTGAGTGGTGTTCAGAAAGAGAATGATTTGCGCGACATAAAAGCCGGTCAGATGACGCAAACAAATATGTATGCGGACTGGGCATCGTTTTACAGTGTGATAAACAAGTGTAATCTCGTATTGGAGAAAGCTCCCGGTGTGGTTAACAGCGACCCGGCATATACGCAAGGCTCGCTGAATACCGATTTATCGCAGATGCTCGCATTGCGCTCACTCTGTTATTTCTATCTTGTACGCGCTTTTCGTGACGTACCGGTAACAGACGGGGCTTATACGGAGAGTACACAGGAAAGAGAGATACCGCAGCAGGCTCCGCTTACTGTATTAAACAAATGCGTGGAGGATTTGGAGAAAGCCATGAAGACACCGCTGTCACCCATCGGTTATACCGATTGGCGTCGTGTCGGCTATATCAACAGAGACGGTATCGCCGCTATTTTGGCAGACGTATATCTGTGGAGAGCCTCAATGACACACAATGCGGCAGACTATCAGAAGTGTGTGGAGTATTGCGATGTAGTATTGAACTCCAAGAAAGAGATATATTCGGAGATGCTTACCATGGGAGGACAAACCAGAAGATGGCCTAACCTTATCTATAATGGAGCACAGGTTTATAGTGCTGTTTTTGCGGAAGGTAATTCGGCGGAAAGCATATTTGAATTACAGATGAACGGACAGGCAAACAAGAATACCGGTTTGCGTAACTGTTATTGGAACTATGACGACAAATCACGTTCAACCGGATTGATGAATGCTTCATTGAAATTCGGAACATTGGGATCGGATGGTTATTTCTTGTCGAATTTGGACTTCCGCTATTATGAGAGTTGTGTCAATGTGACTAAAACCGATTTACCGGAGTTTGAAATATTCAAGACAGCATCCAATAAACCGATTACCGGTATAAACGATGTTACAACGAATGTCGCTTCGAGCCGATCTCTCGACCAAAATGGTTATGTTGAGCGCAATTGGATTGTTTACCGATTGTCTGACGTAATGTTGATGAAAGCCGAGGCTTTGGTACAGTTGGCTCCCGAAGATGGCGCAGAGGTTGATCCCGAAGACCCTACGGCCACGAATTTGCGTGCCGCCTTTACTCTCGTGAATGAAGTGAACAAGCGCTCGCTGGCAAAAACATCGTTTGCGAAAGCCGATACGATAGATTTCCAAGCCAACAACAACAAAGCCGCAATGGAAGAACTCGTGTTGGCAGAGCGCCTGCGTGAATTGTGCTTTGAAGGAAAGCGTTATTTCGACCTCCTAAGATATAATTATCGTCATACGGAAGGTGTGCAACCGGATAGAATATTGGCAGATATCAGCGAAGATCCGAAAGCAATGCTTACCAATTACAAGCCTATGATGGACCTGATGACACGAGGAATGTCGGAAGGTAGCGCGGCAGCGGCAGCCAAGATGCCGACGGAGCCGTATTTGTATTTCCCGGTTTTGGAAAGCGAGTTGAAAGCAAATACGAAACTTAAACAAAATCCGGCTTATAAGGCTGATGATATTTACGTGAAGAATTAAAAAGACAAGTGGTTATGAAGATAAATATATTTAAATCATTGCTGAAATTCGCGGGGGTAATAGCTTTTCCCGCGTGTATCGCGATGTCGTCTTGTAGCGAGGATATCGATGAGTCTAACCTTTATACTTTCACAGGTCAGACAATCGAAGATTTCTTGGTGAGCAACGATACGGCATTCAGCAGTTTCAACTACATTCTGAAAAGAGTGGGATATGACAGAATTCTGAGTTCGTATGGTAGCGGCTCGCAAGAGTATTATACTTGTTTCGCTCCCAATAATGCGGCAGTAGAACGATATTTGGACAGCCTCTATAATGACACCGAGAGCGATTTCGAGCACAACGGAATGACGGCGCCCGGACTTGAAGGCTTGAACGACAGTCTTTGTAATGATATTGCGTTATTCCATGTGTTGGGAACAGAAAAGCTCACAATTGACATGGAGGGCGTAACACTCAGGACATTACTCGGACGAACCATGACATCCGCAACGCGCCTGACTGACGGTCTTCTTGTCTTGAATGACAAGGCCGCTATCGTTTCGCCTGATAACGAGATGGTAAACGGTGTGGTGCATGTGGTAGACAACGTGATACCGCGTTCAAACAAGACCGTTGTAAAAGAGTTGCAGAATGACGAAAGATTCAGCATCTTCTATGAAGCTCTGGAAAGAACCGGACTTGTGGATGAACTGACAGAACAAGAGAAAATACTTACGGCGGAAAAACCGGCTCCGGTGGATGGATATTATACTCCGACGGAGTGTAAGGTCGGATATACAATATTCGCAGAGACAAACGATGTATTCGAGAAGAATGGTATAGACGGTTTCCCCGCTTTGGTGGAACATGCCAAAGATTGGTATGGAAAGGCCGCTACCGGCGATAAGAGAGAAGCTACTCAGGGATGGTATGACTATTATCGTAATAACAACATAACCGTAAGCACCGGCGATGATTACGAAAATCCTGCCAACGTGCTTAACATGTTTGTGAGATATCATATCTTGAAAGCCGCAGTGGCAAAGGAAGTGCTCGCTTGGGATCATAATACATTGAACGGACACGGATATAGCGGTGACGTTTATGATTATTATGAAACAATGTTACCCAAAACATTGATGAAGATATGGAAAGTAAAGCGTAGTAACAGCTCTCAAGGTATCGTTGCAGGTACGTATATCAACAGATACGTGGAGAATAACACTCTTACCGATGCTATTCCTACATTGGAATCAATGGGCTCTTCTTCTATGCACAGGGTCGTATATGAAGGTTGTAAAATCAATACAGGCGAGTTTATCGCTCCTTTGAACGGTTATATTTATCCGATAGAGGATGTGTTGCTTTACGATGCTCAGGTTCCGAACGGAGTATTGAACGAGCGTATACGTATAGACGCTTTGACAATGCTTCCGGAAATATCTTCAAACGGTTTCCGCGGAATGAGAATTAACGAGTTGACTCCGCTTAATGGAGGTAAGGGTGCCGGACGTATCCGCTTCCCGATAGACTTCTTCGACAATGTGCATGTTTATAACGGTAACAGTACGCAGATAGACATGAACGTCGTTACAAGTGTGGGTGGAAAGGACTATACATTGTATAAAGGTGACTCATTCCAAGGAATGGGAATATTTGACTTTGCGATAAAATTGCCGCCCGTTCCGGATGGATTGTATGAATTGCGTATAAACCTTGACTGTATGCCGCATGGTACGATGTTGCAGTATTACCTTGGTACAGATCCTAATGATTTGTCATCAATGGAGGCTATTGACATTCCTCTCGATATGCGACTGGCAGGTGGAGGCGCTGCTGATTTTGATGCAGAGCGGCTTGTGGAGATAGGTTGCGTTAATATCTTGGAAGAAGGCTCTGATGCCGCAGCCGACCTCGGCCTTGAATCGGATCGCGTGATGCGCACCCATAAATATATGCGTGCTCCGTTATGTATCGTGAGAGAAAGTGACCAGTCTATGATATCACGCTATATAACTCATCAGCTGCGCAGAATACTTGATACGAGAGATTTCAAGCAACAGGATTATTGGCTCAGATTGAAGACCGTGCTTGATGACGGTAACTTGGAAAGAAAGTTCCAAATAGACTATATAGAGTTCGTTCCGGTTAATGTGGCCATGAATGAACGTTATTTGGAGGATGTATATTAATCATTGGCTAAAAAATCAATAGAATTTATGATACGGAAAAGAATAATATATTGCATGATGGCGGCGACAACAATGTTCGCTGCCTCATGTACCGACTTCGATGATTATAATGAAGCTTATACATCGGGCAGTGCGGAGAGTAGGCAGACTGTTTGGGAGAACATCTCGAACAATGCGGAATTGTCGGATTTTGCGCAGTTGTTGGTAAAGGGCGGATATGACAAAGTGCTTCAAGGCTCAAATTTTGTTACGGTGTGGGCTCCGAAGAACGGAACATACGATTTCGATTCTTTGTTGAATAGAGTTGACAGTACCATGCTCACAGACCGGTTTATCAAGAATCATATTGCCAACTATAATTATAATGTATCTTCGCCGGAAGATTTCCGAGTTTACACTCAGAGCGAAAAGTCGTTTGTAATAAGCGGCAATACTTTTGGCGGGGTACCTATGGTAGAAATGAATATTCCGAGTGTTAACGGTACTTTGCATTTGTTAGACGGTTGCGCTGATTATAATTATAATATATACGAATATATTTTCGAATCACCCGGAGCCAAGATGGCCGAGTATTTCAAACATTTCGAATATGATTATTTTGATGCGGATAGAAGCGTGCTCGGTCCGATTGACGAGTTCGGTCGACAGACATACAGTGACTCTGTGATTGTAACGAGAAACAGACTATCGGAACGTCATTTGTTAGATGCTGATCTCACAGACGAAGACAGTCTTTATACGTTTATAATTCCCACAGACAAGGCTTACGAAGATGCTTACAGTAAGATAAAGTCTTATTTTAATTATCCGAGTAAAGGAAAGATTGATTATTATCAGTTGTCGGAAGGTGCCGACGGCCCGGGTTCCAGCTTGTCTGCAAGTGTTCAATCCGAAATACTTTCCGACTCATTGACAGGTCTTAATCTTGTATCAAATCTTGTTTACAGTCATAACAATACATACAATGCTTGGCTTCCTGAAATAAACAGGCCCGATGATGTTTGGCAGTCGGATACAATCTGCACTGTAAAAAATATCAAGTTGAGTAACGGTAAGGAATTTTTTGATTATACAGAGGATGGGAAAGCAATGAGCAACGGATATGTTTATATGGCAGACAGTCTTCCTGTCAGATCTTGGGATTCATGGTGTCCGGAAATAAACATAAATATTTTCGATCGTAAAACAAGACCGATAAGTACCGGATGTAATGTAAGAACAGTAAATCATCAGTATAACAGATTTGATCCGGAGATAGGGGATTATATTACTCGGCATCTGTACCTCGATCCTATTTCAGATAATTCTCAACCGGAAATATATTTCAATATAGATGGTGTGAAGTCTGCCACATATAATATATATGTAGTGTTGCTGCCGGAAAATTACAACAAGACAGACAATCCGGTAGAAGAGAAAGTGACACAGCTCACGGCAGAAGTAAGTTACTATACAGAGAAACAATCTTTGGGCAAGAAAGAATTTGGTCCTGTACTTACGGACTCCGCAAAGTTAGGAAAGATAGATACTTTGTGTTTAGGAGAGATGACTTTCCCGTATTCTTACGTTGGAACAAGTGCTGTACCATATTTGAAATTGAAAATAAAGCGCAGCAAGTATAATTCCAAGGAAAAGAACTATGCTTATTGGTTGCGTATCGGTGCTGTTATTCTCCGCCCGGTAGAATATGATGAATACTTAAAAAATGAAGACTGATTATGAAGAACATTATATATAATATTCAGAAGTCGTTTCAGAGAAACGCTCTCTGCCTTATTGCCGTAGGCCTCGCCTTCCCGGCATTTGCCCAAGACGACCTTACTGAGGACGCACAGGAGGAAGTCGTGGCTCGAAAGCGTCCTGAGGTGAAGCAGGAGAAATATCAGCTTACGGCAGTCAAGGGACGCATTCTTGACGAAGTAACCAAGAAACCGTTGGGTGGTATTCAAGTGAAAGCTCTTGCGAATAGTCGCTATACGGCAATGTCTGACGATGACGGAACATTCACAATAAAGGTTCCGCATTTTGTCACTTCCTTGTATGTTTACGCGCAGGAGTATTCGGCTCAGCAGGTAAGTATCAATACCGACAGTAAAGCCGAGGTGGTGGTTTATATGCTTAACGACAAGTTCCGCCCAATGTATAAAGATGCCACCAACATCACGGCAAGTCGTGAGTTTAATGCCAAAGGCGGTCATGAGTATACTATTGACACGGAGATTGAAAACCAGTTGTCGGGTGATTTGCGTTCCATCAAGCATTCGGGAAGCGTAGGTGTAGGCAACAGCATGTTTGTTAGAGGTCTCAACTCTATAAATGCAAATTCACAGCCGCTCGTCATTGTCGACGGCGTTGAGATGGATATGCAGTTGTCTCGTGAAATGCTCCACAGCGGTAATTTCAACAACATGTTGGCCAATGTGATGCCTTCCGATATAGAGAAAGTGACGGTGTTGAAGAATGCCACCGCCCTTTACGGTGCCCGTGGTGCCAACGGTGTCATATTGATAGATACCAAGCGCGGTCACAGTATGGCTACACGTATTGATGCAAACATATCGGTGGGACTTACTCTTGTACCGAAGCTCCAAACGATGATGAATGCTTATCAGTATCGTAACTATGTGACGGAAGTCATGGGAACGATGCCCGGATTGGACAAGTACACTCCCTCGTTGAATTTCCTCAACGACGATCCCAACGGATATTTCTATCATACATACCATAATGATTACGACTGGCAGGATGATGTGTATCAGACAGCATTGACGCAGAATTACAGCATCAACGTGCAGGGTGGTGATGATGTCGGTATGTATAATCTTTCCGTTGGTTATGTTGACGGAGAGAGCACAGCCAAAGGTAACGATTACAGCAGAATGAATGTGCGTTTCAATACGGATATAGACATTCTTCGTAATTTGAGAACGAAGTTTAATATGTCTATCTCACGAACAACGACAAACACACAGAATGACGGTGTGCAGGAAGATTTCAACACAGCGACACCCACTTCACCCACATTCCTCGCTGCGATCAAGTCTCCTCTTGTCGCTCCTTATCAGTATAGCAACAATCTCGGACGTTTCACAAATCTGTTGAGCGACCACGATGATTTGTTTGATGCGTTGGGAAGTGGATATTCTCTCGCCAACCCCATTGCCATATTGGCTAATGCCGAGGGCGTGAACAGAAATTATACCGAGAATATTTATTTTCAAGTGGCTGTAGCTCCTACGTTGAAATTGGGCAAAGACTGGTCTATAACGGAGTCTTTCAGTTATCTGTTAAATCGTAATTCTCAGCGTTACACACGTCCGAGTTCGGGCGTTCCCGGATTTGAATTGCATAATATCGGTACTGTTTACAACAAATTCGCCACATTGTTCTCAAACGAGAATAACATCATCAGCGATACACGTGTAGACTATTCACACATTTTCGGTGCTCATACGCTGAGCGCGTTCGCCGGTTTCAGATACAGCAGATTTTCGTTCAACAGCGATGCCGTAAGTACAGAATACACCAGTCGCCAGCCTGATAAGGATCCGCATATATCTGCCGATGCTCAAAACGTTAACGCGTCAAGCGGTGTGGAAGATGTATGGAAGCAGATACAGTGGTATGGAAATATCGACTATAACTATAAAAATCGTTATTTCCTCACACTCTCGTTGCTTGGAGAGGCAAACAGCCGTTTCGGTTTGGAGTGCGACGGCCTTGATATGTTCGGTGCCAAATGGGAGATTTATCCCAGTGTACAAGCCGGATGGGTCGCTACAAACGAGAAGTGGTTCCCGAAGAATACGGTTATCGACTATTTGCGTATCAATGCCGGTTTCGATGTCAGCGGTAACGATGATATCATGAACAATGCCGCTCGTACAATTTATGCGTCGGTTAAGTTCAATAATTTCCCCGGCTCACAGCTCGTGAACATAGGTAACGATAAGATAAAGGCTGAGCGTACGAACAAGTTCAATGTAGGTTTCCAAAGCTACTGGTTGCACAACCGTATCGGCCTGAGTTTCGATTACTACATACATAAGACGACAGATCTTCTTACCCTCAAGTCTTTCTCAGATCCTATTGCCGGTATAAACAAGTATTGGACAAACGGCGGTGAGTTGAAGAATACCGGTTTTGAGGTGACGTTCTCCGCTAAGCCCGTTGTTTCAAAGAACTGGAATGTAGAGATTGGCGCAAGCGTAGGCCACTATAAGAACGAGGTGACAAAACTTCCCGAGGGAGATTATACCTCTTCAATATATGGAACGAGCAATATTCTCACATCGGTAGGTAATCCTGTGGCTGTGTTCTACGGATACAAGACTGCCGGAGTATTTGCCACAGACGAACAAGCCAAGGCTGCCGGTAAGGCGGAAGACGGCGGATATCTCTATTTCATAGACAACGTAGGAAGCAAGCAACAGTTCAAGGCCGGTGACGTTCATTTCGTGGATAAGAATGGTGATGGCATTATCGGCGAAGACGACCGCTTCATCATTGGCGATCCCAATCCCGATATTTATGGAAACATATTTGCCACGGTAAACTGGAAGAATTTTACTTTGAGCATGAACTTCAATTACAGTCTTGGCAACGACGTGTTCAACTACCAACGCATGGTATATAACTCCGGAAGCAATTTCTATAACCAGCAGGTGGCAATGACAAACCATTGGCGCTATGAGGGACAGGTTACAGACATGCCGCGCGTGGCTTTTGGCGACCCGATGATGAACAATCGTTTCAGCGACCGTTGGATTGAGGACGGAAGTTATCTCCGTCTTAAGACCCTTAACCTCGCATATAAAGTGCCGGTAAATTGGTCGTGGCTGCAAGGACTTACCGTGTGGGCAGAGGCAGTAAACCTCTTTACTCTTACAAAGTATTTGGGTAGTGATCCGGAATTCAGCATCAACAACGGTGTGATGTATCAGGGCATCGATTGCGGAAATCTTGCACAGAGCCGTGCATTTACATTAGGATTGAAGATAAACCTCTAAACAAAAATAAGGAATTATGAAAAAGATTATATTGTTTTTTGCCGGTGTGATGGCTTTAACGTTCTCATCATGTGACGATATGCTTGATGTAGATGGCGGCCGTGACGTGGAATTACCGGAAATAAACCAAAAGACCGACTCCTTGTTCTATGTGTCAGGCATAATGCAGGCCATGCAACAGGCGGCAGAGGTTTATGTCATTCAGAACGAGATGAGGGGTGATATGGTCACAACGACAGAGCACTCCGATGTCAATTTGCAGAATTTGTCCAACTTCTCCGCTTCCACGGAGAACAAGTACGACAGTGCATACGTTTATTACAAAGTGATAAACAACTGTAATTACTATCTTGCCCATCGCGACACAACCCTGTATGATGGTTCATACAATGTCACTCTCAGTGAGTATGCTGCAGTTCTTTCTTATCGTGCGTGGGCTTATCTGCAATTGGCCCGCACCTATGGTAAGGCCAAATTCTTCACTCATCCGCTTACCACTTTGTCGGATATAGAGAACGACAATTCTCCCGAATTGGGCATCGACGGTATCGTGGCAGGCTTGGAAACTGAGATGAAGAAGTTTGCAAATACCCCCATGCCATACCAAGGCCTTGTGTTCCAAAACAGAATATGGAGTCGCCTGTGTATTCCGGTGAACGTTGTTTTGGGAGACATGTATCTTGAAGCCGGTCGGTATGCCGATGCAGCCAATGCTTACTACGAGTTCTTGTTTAATAATAAGATTGTGGCAAAGCAACTCGCTTGTAACTTTATATTGAGAGACGGCGTGGATAAGCCTGTTGATTTTGATGAAGATTTCAATATTAATATTTCTTGGTCTCGTTTCAGTAACACAATTTCCACATCATTGGCATCATCCGGAGTTATAACTTATGTTCCTATGGCTGATGACAGGTTGCAGGGATATACTACCGAGTTGCCGAGACTGTTCGGATATAATTACTATTATTCCAATTCTCATGACGACAAAGACCTTAACATGGACAGTGTTTATTTGGAAAAGATACAGATGGTTCCGTCGCAGAGCTACTATAACGTAGTGGACAGTTCCGATTATTATTATCAGACCAACGACCCGACAGATCCTGTAATGAAGTCTATTTCCAAAGCAGGCGACATGCGTAAAGAGGCTCGTACGAGAAGACTGCTTTTTAACGGCAGACAATGGGAAGCCCCGACTACATATATAGGAGGATATGTATATTTGTACCGTACGTCGACCGTTTGGTTGCATCTTGCCGAGGCGTTAAACCGTATGGGACATCCCGATGCCGCTTTTGCCGTACTGAAAGATGGTATCAGAGACGAGACATTGCGTTACGGCTATATCAGCGACGACACAAAGACATTGCTCACCACTGTTCTGCCGTTCTGCT
Source organism: Prevotella sp. (assembly GCA_017623155.1). Lineage (GTDB taxonomy): Bacteria > Bacteroidota > Bacteroidia > Bacteroidales > Bacteroidaceae > Prevotella. The sequence goes on from JAGAPR010000021.1 coordinate 59,886, forward strand.
CGGTGGACGGACAGAGCGAGCAGTCGCAGATATTCAGCAACGGAACACAAGGCAATTACGGTATCCATTCTTACGGATGTGCCGATAATTATGGTATGACTTCCGAAAAATCACTTTACACATTCTCCGGCGAGGTAGAAAGAAAGATTGCTGCCATAAAGGAAGAGTTTAAAGATCTCAATCTGTCAATACCTACAACCGGTATAGAGGTAAGATACAACGAGCTGAAAGCCAAGTTTGATGCCGGAGAAGGATTGACAGAAGAAGAGTTTGATGAATATACCGAACTTATACAGCGGATGAAAAGAGCCGAAAATCGCAATATCGGCGATGTGATAAATGCCGTTGAAGACCTTATCTGCGATGAGTATGCGGCCGAATTGGCTTTCGAAGGCAGCCGCTTTGCCGACCTTGCCCGTATAGCCCGCAACAAGAACGGAAACGGAACAGGTGCTCATACAGGCTCTCCCGATTATTACGGTGCGAATTTCGGCGGCTTATGGCTTGCCAAGAAGCTTGCATTCAAGAACCCTGTAAAGGATCTTACCGTGGAAGCAAACTGGTATCTCAGAATGAAGTGATTTCATTTGAAAGTAGAATGTAAATAAAGTATAAGTGAAAGAGTCCGACGTAGTAAATACGTCGGACTTTTTTGTTACCGGCCGGTAAAACCAAGGCGTATGTTTGTCAGTATATTTGATTGTCACATCAAAAAATATTCGTAACTTTGCATATAAGCATTGGTTACGATTGGAAATCAATATCTAAGATTAAGGAAGTAATGGCTAAGAAACAGCAATCATTTTCTCACGTTCATGCGACCGAAACGTTGGAACAGCTCGGTCGGCGGGGCACGTCTGCATCGGAGTTTGTCTATGACCTTTTGCGAATTTTCGCCGGTTGGGGCGATGGCCGGGTAAGGCGGACAAAGGAAGAACCCGGCATTCGGCCAAGGACGGCAAGACTGTACTTGTGAAGAATCTTGTGGCATATGTGACGCCTTCGGTGTAATCAGACAAATGATAGAGTAGGCCAAGACACAGGTCGCCGTGACCGTCAACTCGACAATGACGATGATGTATTGGCACATTGGTGACCGCATCAACAGGGGATTGTTGGGAGGCGAAAGAGCCGCATACGGGAAACAAGTGATAGCCAGTTTTATCAAACCAGTTGACCGAATTGTATGGTAAAGGTTTTGATGCAAAAAAACATTCACCGCATGATGAAATTTGCTGCACTATATCCGGATAAACAAATTGTCGCACCAGTGGTGCGACGATTGTCATGGTCTCACATTCTGTTAATTATCCCCATCGGCAACGAACTTCAACGGACTTTCTATCTCACTATGGAAGCCGACCAACATTGGTCAAAACGCACGCTCAAAGCCAAGATAGACGGGATGTTGTACGAGCGCACAGCCATTGCCAAGCAATCGGAGACAGTCATAAAATCATGACCTTGACGAGCTGCGCAACGAACAAAAACCGCAGCAAGCTATCGAACGTGCACAAAATCACTTAATCAACAAATAAAATGACTAATCTCGTAGAAGTGCAATATGCCCAAGCTATTTCCGTGGCGACGCAATACCGGTCATGTGCCCTGAATACGAAGCATTATTTCAACCCTCCGTTAACTATAATTATTATCAGCAACTCAACGGATATCGTTGGATGAAAAGTCTTGGTATCGGGTATGGCTGATAATTTTTTGGAAATGTTATGCGGCCGAAATAACATCGTTACTACGGCCAAATCACAATGTTACAAGAGCCAAGTAACGTTGTAACTTCGGCCGCGTAATATTTCGAGCCATTATCGAAGTGGCAATAGTTTTTATCGAGCGGACAATAAATCTGATAGCTACTATTATTGTTTATCGGGTAAATAAAAAATGCCGGGAGTGCAATACATGCAATTCCCGGCATTTTTTTTCGTCACTTACTGTTTACAGTCGGTGCGTGTTGTTTTTATTTTCTTCCGCCATACTGTTGGTCGAGGTTGAAGATGGCCGAGTCGCCCATTTTGCGGATGCGGTCGACGATGCCCGAAGCCGTAGCTTCTTCTTCTACTTGCTCGCGAACGAATGTCCACAGGAAGTCTTGTGTGGCTTTGTCTTTTTCCTCGATGGCGATGTCTACCAGTTCGTCTATCCAGCGAGAAACCTTGCACTCGTGCTCGTAAACGCTTTCAAATACGTTTAGCGGGGTGTTCCATTCTCCGGGAACATTGTCTATCTGTCCCACTTTTGCCGTACCGCCGCGCTTGATGATGTAGTCTGCCATGGTGTAGGCATGCTCCATTTCCTCCTGCGACTGTTTCTTCATCCATGTGGAGAAACCTGTGAAACCTTCCTTGTCAAGGTAGAAAGCCATTGAGAGGTAGAGGTTTGCCGACCATATCTCTCTCGTAATTTGCGCGTTGATAGCGTCTTGTAATCTTTGTGAAATCATATTTTTTAAATTTTTAAAAGTTAATACTCATTTGACGACTTAAATACAAATTTCGTACCGAAAGGCGATTGTTGTCAACATGTCATGCCGTAATTAACCATCTTTTAGTAATATTACCCGTAGTTATCAGTCGAATATATATCTGATGCTGAACATCACCTTGTATGTCGAAGCCACGCTGTTATACTTCTGATATGTTGTCAGGTGTCTCGCGCCGTTCACCATATTGTATGTGAAAGTGCCGTTGCCGCCGTTAGCTTCGCTGCCAGCGCGATAAGACAGCAGGTTGTTTCCTGTCACCTGTTTGTATGTGCCCCAGTCGCTGTTGAGCATATTGAGCACGTTGGTTATGTCGCATCCCAATTGCAGGGTGTGCTTTCTGCCGCCCACCATTAGCATGAAATCCTGTTTGAACTTGAAGTCGAGCTGGTGATGCCACGGCATTTTTGCTCCTCCGCGTTCAGCATATTGTCCTTTGCGCTCTTTCAGATAGTCGTCTTGATTGATGTATGTCCAGAAGTCGTCTCGTTGCATATCCGCCGTGTATGTCTGTTTGTTTCCGTCGGCATCAGTGTATTGTCCGTTGTCAACGAAGTTCCAGTCGTTCAGTTCTTCCCTCGATATTGGTACCCGGATGAGGTTTCCGGGTGCCGAAGCATCGTTTGTGACATTGCCGTTGAATATGTATGAGTAGCGTGCATAAGAGTAGTTGCCCATGTATCCGTTTTCGGAGCCGTCGTAGATGAGGCTGAATGTCGATGCGGCATTGCGTCCTTCTTTCAGCTTGTAGCTTGCCGACAGGAGAATGCGGTTGGGTGCCACGTATGTGGCATAGCCCGTCTCGTGGTCGTTGACGGCGTTAACAGAGTTGCGGTAGTTGGTGTATGCCGACGATACTTGGTCGCCGATGCCCTCGCTGTAGCTCTTTGCCCGTGAGTGGGTGTAGGCGGCCGAGAGGTCGAGACCGAACGCGAATTTCTTATGCAGTTGTGCTGTCACCGACCAGTAATATGCTTTCTTTCCGGCGTTTTCAATCACGTATGCCTGATTGTTGTTGTATTTGCTCATGTAGTTTCGCTCGTCGAAAGGGTTCAGTTGTATCGTTGACTCTCCGTCCCAATATACGTTTTTGTTTGTTACGATGCACGGGTTGAGGTCTCTGTTGTATATGCCTTCGAGCGTGAAGTCGATGTCCCACGGCAGTTTAGCGTCGAATGCGAGCGACATTTTCCATGTCTTCGGCATACGCAGGTCGTCTCCCAATATTGTCGGACCGTAGGGTACGCTTGTTTGGCTGGCGGCTCCAATCTGTCTGAGCATGTCTGCCGTGCTCATGGTGAATGTGGGATATGTGTTGTTTCCGGCCACGCTTGTGTATGTGGTCTGTCCCATCCCCGAGTTGCCTACGGCCGACACGAGCCACACGAACGGCATGCGGCCGACGAAGATACCCGTACCGCCGCGGAGTATATATTTGCGTTCGCCGGTGATATCCCAGTTAAATCCCACGCGAGGCGACACGCTGATGCTGTTGCCCGGCACGTTGTCGGTGCGGAAGTGGTCGCGTCCGAAAGCGAGTTTGTAGTAGTCGTAGTTGAAATTATCTGTCAGAGTGGGGTAGTGGGGCAGTTCGAAACGCAGGCCGAGCGACAGTTTGAAGTTGTCGGTAAGATCCATGTTGTCTTGCATGTAGAATGCGTATTGGTGTGTAGACATCTTTGCCTCGAACATGTCGTGAGCCGGATTGTTGCCGTATGTGATGGCGAACAGGCGGGGAGCGGCGCCGAACACCGATGCCCAATCGCGGTTGTCGATTTGCTCTTGCGTGGCACTGTAAGCGTAATATCCCGATGCGGCCTGTGCGTATCCGTTCACAGCCTTGTTATATTCGTATTGCAATCCGGCGAAAAGATTGTGCCTGCCCATCGTTGTACTCAACTCATCGGTGATTACGAAGTTCTTTGTCTGTGACAGGTTTCCTGCCGTGAACACGTCGTTACCCATGAAAGCCCATGTCGGGTAGTGTCCTTGTCCGTCGTTCATGACGATTTCCACCGTGGGCTGATCGCCGTATTCGTTGCTGCGCGGTTGGTCTTGGAAAGAGTAAGTGGCGCGCAGCGTGTTGTTCCATTTGCCGAAACGACTGTTGAGTTCGGCTGCCAACGACGTAAATCTGTACTCGCTGTAATAGCGTGTGGAGAGTGCGCTCATTCCGTAAGGCGAGCTGCTGCCATACGCACCGTTGCTTCCGTTGTAAATGTTGTATTGCTGGTTGGTGCCGATATTGCGCGAGTTAGAGCCTCCCGAGCTTGCCTTGCGGTTTGACTTCGTGAAGCGGATGTTGAATTTATGGTCGTTGTTGATGTTCCAGTCGAGTCGCGCCAGAACACGGTATGACGGCGATTTGGCGTTATAACCCTGCCACGGACCAGTGGTAAAACCGTATGTATCCTGCATGTATTTTGTCAGCGATTCGAGATCTGAGAGCATCGGGCGGCGGTTGATATTGTCAAACTTTCCGTTTACTCCGCCGTTTGCCACGGCCGACGGACCGGCTGTGACCTTGTCTTCATACTCACCGTTGACGAAGAAGAATAGCTTGTCTTTCACGATAGGACCTCCGAGAGTAAATCCGTATGTGTTTGTGTGAGCGTCTTCGAGTGTCATTTTGTCATAATCGCCCACTTTTTTGCCAACGAGGTCGTTGCTTGTGAGATAAGTATATGCCGAGCCTTTGAATTCGTTTGTTCCGCTACGGGTCACGGCGTTGATGGCTCCGCCGGTAAATCCGCTTTGCCTTACGTCGTAGGGAGTGATGGAAACAGTCACTTGTTCGAGCGCGTCTATTGAGATAGGACTGCCTCCTCCGGGCAGAACATTAGACCCGAGGCCGAACGTATTGTTGAATTGCGCACCGTCGATAGTCACGTTCGACTGGCGATAGTTGCCTCCGCCGACGGCAAATCCGTTTGTCGTGCCCGAACCTTGCGGTGTCAGTCGCATCAGGTCTGTCACGCTTCTGTTCACAGTCGGCACGGCGGCAATTTGCTCGATGTCCACGTTTGTCACGGCTCCCGAACGGTTGCTTCTCATGCTTTTGTCGGCCGTCACCACAACTTCGCCGAGCAGTTCGGATGACTCTTGCAGCGAAGTGTTCAGTGTCTGGCTGTCAGCCAGTTTGAGAATAATGTTCTTTACCACAGCGGTGCGGTAGCCGATATATGATATCTCTACCTTGTAGGGGCCTCCGGCTTTCATTCCCGCGACGGAGTATCGTCCGTTTCGGTCGGTGATTGCCTTGTAGGTTGTACCGGAAGGCTCGTGTACTGCTGTGATTACCGCGCCTATTACCGCTTCTTTTTTCTCATCGGTGATTTTTCCGTTGAGTGCCGAAGAAGTAATCTGAGCATTGATTGCGGTGGTAATCATAAGCATGATTACCGCCCAAAAAGTCTTCATCTTTATTGTTGTCATGGACTAAAAAAATAAATAAAAACTGAAAATACATTGCAAAGATAAAAATATTATTCAATAATAAGTATTGATTTTGTTAATATTTAATAACTTCCTGTTATCTTTGTCATATATAATTACTCGATATGGCTTAAAAAATGTACCTTTGCGGCACAAATCATAAAGTCAAGGACATCTTTTAATTTAAACATTGTCGTTATCAACAGATTATTGTTTATGTGTTACAGATTGTTTGCTATCATGGTTTTATCGTTTTTTCTGCATGCCACATCATATGCGGAAGAAAGAAAATACGCTTTGATTGTAACCTCGTTTCAGGTAGAGTTGAACAAGTATCAGCAAAATCTCAATGATTTTTATAATGAGGTAAACAAAGAACATCCCGATTTGGTATATGTGGTTGAGAACATGAATTGCCGTTCGCTCGACGAGTTTAACGAATGGCACGGACGGATAAAAGGCATCGTTAATAAGTATTCGGCCGAAAAGCCGCAGTTCGTTTTGCTGCTCGGAAACGAGGCTTTGTCTTCTTATCTTTCACTTGATAATGATTTTGTGCAAACGGTACCTGCCTTTGCGATGCTTGTGAACGATAAGGTGGTGGAGATAACAGACGAGCCGGCGGATATAAAAAACTGTCAACCGAAGATGCGCTCGTTTTCCATAGGCATGAAAGGATGTAGGATAATGGGAGCCGTGGCATATCACTACGACATAGACACCAACGTGAAACTGGCAAAAAAACTATTCCCGCAGACAGAAAAAATATTCTTTTTCGTTGACAATACGTTTGGTGGTTTCAACTTGTTGGGACTTGCCAACGAATGGAAACGTGTGTCGGCAGGGAAGAATAATATAGACATGCAGATTGTAGACGGCCGCTCGTACACATTCGAGAACGCCGGAAAAATATACAAAAACATAAATCCCGCCACTGAAATGGCGATGTTCTCCACTTGGCGAATAGATGAGACGGGAAACTATTTCGTGATAAGCACGACAAAAAAACTATTGGAATACAGCAGCGATATTCCCGGCGTGTCGATTACTTCCACCGGTATCGGTGATGTCTGTGTCGGCGGGTATTCGCCTAAATACGGTTCGCAAGGACAGAAGATTGGTGACATGATAAACCGATGGTTGACAACCGGTAAGCCGCAAAAAGTGGAGTTGGTGGAAAACCATTATACATTCGATTACAATAATATAGGGAAATGGAATATAAGTAAAAACCGGCTTCCGGCGGATTCTGAAATAATCAACAAGCCGCTTTCCATATACGAGTCAAACCCGATGGAGGTAATGCTGTTTTTCTTGGTGATGATGACATTGGTGATTATAATCATTTTCCTGATATTATATACCAACACGCGCCGCCGCAATCTTGAAAGACTGAAACAGGTGAACGCACAACTTGTAGAGGCAAAGGAAAAAGCAGAAGAGGCAGATATGCTGAAATCGAAATTCATTGCCAATATGAGTCACGAGATACGCACGCCGCTAAATGCCATTGTGGGATTTTCGGAGCTTATAGTGACGAGCCATAAAGAATTGCCTGACGATGAGATAAACGACATATCGGGACTTATAGCCCAAAATACGCAACTCCTTCTCAGACTGATAAACGACGTTCTCGACTTTTCGCGCATAGAATCGAACAGTGTGCAGCTTAATCCCGAGCCGGTGGAGCTCGTCGGATTGTCGCATTCTCTGATACAGACCGGAATGCAAAACAATACGAACAAAAACGTGGAACTTCGCTTTACGACATCTTACGAAGAACTTTGGTATACGGTGGATTTGCGTTATTTGCAGCAGGTAATCATCAATTTGCTCAATAACGCGATGAAGTTTACCGACGAGGGCAGTGTGACCTTGGAACTGAAAAAGGATGATAAAGACATCATATTCTCTGTCACGGACACCGGAATAGGCATACCGCTTGACAAGCAACAGTTGGTTTTCCGACGTTTTGAGAAGTTGAATGAGTTTAAACAAGGCACGGGATTGGGACTTTCCATCTGTCATGCGATTATCGAAAAGATGGGCGGAAAGATATTTATCGATCCGGAATACACCGGTGGAGCACGGTTCGTATTCACTCTTCCGTTGAAAAAATGAATTGTAGCCGTGTGCAAATTCACATGCGATAAGCGGCGTTGAGTGCTCCGTAATGGAGCTAAAAAAAGCGTGGCAGAGACCTATATCGGTCTTTGCCACGCTTTTTTTTAGTTCCTAATCTCTGCGTTGTCGACGCTTTAGTCAGTTCCTGAACACGAGTCCTTCGCCGAAAGAGTCTATCACGATAGGCTTGTCTTTGTTCACGTCTCCCGCAAGAATTTTCTTCGACAGGTCGTTTAATACGTGGGTTTGGATGGCTCTTTTCACCGGGCGGGCACCGAATTCAGGGTCAAAGCCGGCCTCGGCAATCTCTTCTATCGCCGATTCGGTGGTTTCAAGAGCGATACCTTGTGCAGCGAGCATGCTGCTCACGCTGTTCATTTGCAGCCTTACCACATCTGCAATCTCTTTCCTTGTTAGTGGCAGGAACATGATGGTGTCGTCTATTCTGTTCAGGAATTCGGGGCGGATTGTCTGTTTCAGCATGTTGAAGAGTTGCGTTTTGAGCGTGTCGGTTTGGTTTTCGCTCATCGTTCCGCCGTTTTTCTCTATTTCTTCCCTTATCGTCTGACTGCCGAGGTTGCTTGTCATGATGATGATAGTGTTCTTGAAGTTCACCGTGCGGCCTTTGTTGTCGGTCAGACGGCCGTCGTCAAGTACTTGCAGGAGTATGTTGAACACGTCCGGGTGAGCCTTTTCTATCTCGTCGAACAATACAACCGAGTATGGCTTACGGCGCACGGCTTCGGTCAGTTGTCCGCCTTCATCGTATCCCACGTATCCCGGAGGAGCTCCTATAAGTCGGCTGACGCTGAACTTTTCCTGATATTCGCTCATGTCGATACGTGTCATCATCGTTTCGTCGTTGAACAGATATTCGGCCAATGCCTTTGCCAATTCGGTTTTTCCTACACCTGTCGTGCCGAGGAAAATGAATGAGGCGATGGGGCGTTTGGGGTCTTGCAGGCCGGCACGGCTGCGGCGCACGGCATCGCTGACGGCTCTGATGGCCTCTTCCTGTCCTATTACACGGCGGTGAAGCTCCTCTTCGAGGTGCAGAAGTTTTTCCCTTTCGCTCTGCATCATCCTTGTCACCGGTATTCCCGTCCATCGGCTTACCACCTCGGCAATGTCGTCGGCGGTAACCTCTTCTCTCACCATGGCTTCGGCTCCTTGGGCGTTTGCCAGTTGTGTTTGTATGGCGGCGATGCTGTTTTCGAGTTCTTTCAACTTGCCGTATCTTATTTCCGCCACACGACCGTAGTCGCCCTCACGTTCTGCCCGTTCGGCTTCGAAGCGCAGTTGCTCCATTTCCTGCTTGTGCTGTTGTATCTTGTTGACGAGAGCCCGTTCGCCTTCCCATTTGGCTTTGAGCTGCTTTTCTTGGTCGTGCAGGTCGGCAATGTCTTTCTCGAGTTGTTTCATTTTCTCCTCGCTTCCGGCATTTTCCGTTTCCCTTTTCAGCGACTCACGCTCTATTTCCATCTGTTTCAGCTTTCTTGTAATCTCGTCAAGTTCTTCCGGTACGGAGTCTCGTTCCATCCTTAGTTTGGCTGCGGCCTCGTCCATGAGGTCGATTGCCTTGTCGGGCAGGAAGCGGTCGCTGATGTATCGTTCTGAAAGGCGCACTGCCGCTATGCAGGCATCGTCTTGAATGCGCACTTTATGGTGGTTCTCATATCGCTCTTTAAGTCCTCGGAGGATGCTTATTGCGCTCAACTCGTCGGGTTCTTCCACGAGAACGGTCTGGAAACGTCGCTCCAAAGCCTTGTCTTTCTCGAAATATTTTTGATACTCGTTAAGAGTCGTCGCACCGATGGAGCGCAGTTCGCCGCGTGCCAATGCCGGTTTAAGGATGTTGGCGGCATCCATTGCGCCCTCGCCACCGCCTGCTCCCACGAGTGTGTGTATCTCGTCGATAAACAGGATTATTCGTCCTTCGGCCTTTGTCACTTCGTTTATCACTGCTTTCAGTCGTTCCTCAAATTCGCCTTTGTATTTTGCTCCCGCCACGATGGCACCCATGTCGAGAGAGTACAGTTGCTTGTCTTTGAGGTTTTCCGGCACGTCGCCACGTACTATCCGTTCGGCCAATCCTTCTACGATTGCTGTTTTTCCTGTGCCCGGTTCACCTATTAATATAGGGTTGTTTTTGGTGCGGCGTGACAGAATTTGCAGCACTCGCCGTATCTCGTCGTCTCGTCCTATTACAGGGTCAAGTTTTCCGGCACGGGCCTGTTCCACGAGGTTTTTGGCGTATTTTGACAGGCTCTGATAGTTGTCGTCGGCACTTTGCGACTGTACTTTCTGCCCTTGTCGCAGCTCGTTTACGGCCGCTTTCATGTCTTTTTCCGTCATGCCGGCATCTTTCATTATTCTTGATGCCGTTGAGTTTACAGTCAGCAATGCGAGCATTACGGGCTCGACAGACACAAACTCGTCGCCCATGTCTTTGGCAATGTCTTGTGCTTTGAGCAGTACATTGTTCGATTCGTTGCTCAAATATGGTTGTCCGCCTTGCACGCGTGGCAGGTGCTGTATTTCACTGTTGACCAAACTTTCTATCTGCGAGGCATTGACGCCGAGTTTTTGGAATATGAAGTTGCTGACGTCCTTGCCTTTCGATATCACTCCGTGCAGGATGTGCACAGGTTCGATGCTCTGTTGGCCTGCGCGTTGGGCGGTGTTCACTGCTTCTTGTATGGCTTCTTGTGCTTTAATGGTAAATTTATCCAATGTCATGTTTTTATCTCCTTTCTTTTATTGTTTTATAAGTTATCCCGGGTTACGGGGAAGAAAACAAAAAACATGCCGTTGCCAATATACTGACAGTTTGTCAGCTTCTCCGTTTTTATGGCTCAACTGAAATCTTCCTTCTGACATTTCTTGTTTTAACATCTTTTGTTCTGTTTGGTTAAATAACCATAAACAAGTTGTCAAGATTTAATATGTTAACGTCGCTGAGAATGCCCCTCGTCTAAAAAAAAGTTCTCGAGCTCGCAAATAAGCGAATTATGAGGCACTTTATGTAAATAACTGTATGTTAGGTTGTTATAAGGATTTATACCGTTTTTCGTTGCCTTTGAAATCGTCTTGTTTTCCAATAAGGCCGTAATTGCTTTCCAATTACGGCCTAATTGCACGACGGTTAGGCCGTAAATGCAGTGCAATTACGGCCTTATTGCAAGGCAAAAATGTACGAAAAGGAGAAAAGGTCGGCATGTAATTGTTTACGAATATTAAATAATTGTCTTTTTGGTTAAATATTTTAAGTTAATAAAACCTACTTCGCAAAAATATTTTGTATCGACTTTTTACTTTTTGTTTGCATACTTTTAGTTAAACGCAAAGTCAAATGTTAACCGGCATATTCATTTAGGTATGCTGTGATTTCTTTTTGAATACACTCTTGAAGTGTTTGGCTTGTTGTTTAGTTCGTCAATGTCCTTGTCGCGATTGGCGCTTTTCTTGTTGGCTTTTTCGTTTGTATTGGATGTTGATTTTGGCTTTGTTGTTTTGTTAACCTGCTTTTTGGGTATCGTGTTTTTGTGTGTTTTCATGGTTGCTTTCATCTCGTGCCATTCCGGTCTGATGCCGTTCATGAAATTACTGTTGCTGAAATCGAGTTCCGGCAGTTCTATATTCTCGTTCGGTCTGAACGGGATTATTGTCGTGTCTACCGGCACCACCGATACAATGGCCACGCCTTGTGTGAGTATACCGAGCTCTTTTGCCGCCCGCCATGAAAGGTCTATGATGCGTCCGCGACCGAAAGGGCCTCTGTCTGTCACTCTTACTATCACCGACTTGCCGTTGGCGGGGTTGGTGACTTTCAGTTTTGTGCCGAAAGGATGTGTGCGATGGGCGCATGTCAGACTGTCATGATGCAGCCGTTCGCCGCTGCTTGTTCTTGCTCCTGTGGCTCTTTTGGAATAATAAGAAGCCTTACCCTTCTGCAGGCTTTGCGCCCGCAGAGGAGTAAGGCTCAACATTGACATTATTAATATTAACGTTATTCTTATGTAGTTCACGCTGTATGTTTTGGTTTTACACTATTCCTTGTGCCATCATTGCGTTCGCAACTTTCATAAATCCGGCAATGTTCGCACCCTTTACATAGTCTATGTATCCGTCGGGTTGCTTGCCGTATTTCACGCATTGCTCGTGTATGCTGTGCATTATGCCGTGCAACTTCTCGTCTACCTCGGCATCGCTCCAGCTCAGACGCATGGCGTTTTGTGTCATTTCCAGTCCCGATGTGGCCACGCCGCCGGCGTTTACGGCTTTGCCGGGAGCGAAAAGCATCTTCGCTGCAACGAACTTCTCCGCAGCTTCGGCCGTGCATCCCATGTTTGAGACTTCTGCCACACAAAGCGGCTTATTGGCCAGCAGCATGTCGGCATCGTCGCCATTGAGCTCGTTTTGTGTTGCGCAAGGCAGTGCTATGTCGCATTTTACCTCCCACGGCTTCTTTCCCGCGATGAATTTTGCTTCGGGGAATTCGTCGGCATACGGCCGGCAGACATCATTTCCGCTCGCCCGCAGTTCAAGCATATAGGCAATCTTTTCGTCGTCGAGTCCTGCCGGGTCGTAGATATATCCGTCCGGTCCTGATATAGTGATTACTTTCGCGCCCAATTCTGTGGCTTTCTTGGCCGCGCCCCATGCCACGTTGCCAAATCCGCTGATGGCCACAGTCTTGCCTTTAATGTCGTGTCCGTGGGTGCGCAGTATCTCGTTTACGAAGTAGAGTGCGCCGTATCCCGTGGCTTCCGGGCGTATCCGTGAGCCGCCCCATTCGAGGCCTTTGCCTGTCATCATGCCGCTCCACTCGTGGGTCAGTTTCTTGTACATGCCGAAAAGGTAGCCTATTTCTCTTGCTCCCACGCCGATATCTCCTGCGGGAATGTCTTCATCAGGACCAATGACGCGGTAAAGTTCGGTCATGAACGACTGGCAGAAACGCATCACCTCGTTATCCGAGCGCCCGCGGATGGAGAAATCTGAACCGCCTTTGCCTCCTCCCATCGGAAGAGTGGTGAGGGCGTTCTTGAAAGTCTGTTCAAATCCGAGGAATTTGAGAATGGAAAGATTTACCGACGGGTGAAATCTGAGTCCGCCTTTGTACGGACCTATCGCACTGTTGAACTGAACGCGGTAGCCGATGTTCACGTGAACCTCGCCTTTGTCGTCTACCCATGGCACGCGGAACGTTATCACGCGCTCCGGCTCAACGATGCGTTCTATAAGTTTTGCTTTCTCGAATTCGGGATGCTGGTTGTATACATCTTTAACCGATTCGAGTACTTCTCTCACTGCTTGCAGATATTCTGCCTCGCCCGGATGTTTCTGTTCCAGAGCCTGCATTATTCTTTTTACTTCCATAGTAGTTGTATTATAAAAAGGTTTTTATTGCTATTTGCATTATGTTATTTAATCACCACAAAAATACGGAAAATAAGTTATACGACAAAAGTAAAACGAAGAAAAAACAATGTTTAAGGTTACAAATTGTTAAAATACCGTTTTCGTATTTTATTTTAGTGCCCGTTGTCGCGCAAAATGGTAAAAAAAAGGCAAAAACATAAACCATTATAAATAATTTGATATATCTTTGCATAGGCAATCGTGACACTGTGTTCGTAATGTTTCGCTTGTGTTTTTCATTGCCATAGAACGTAATGGCATGATTATAAATAATGTAATTTACTAATTATAAAACCATTTTATCATGGGTGGCACATCAAACAAACAACGGATATTGATGAATATCCGTCGCACGCAGAAAGATCTTTTCTTTATTTTCCTTGGTATTTTGCTTTATGGAGTGGGGTATACGGCGTTCATTCTCCCCGAGCAGGTGGTGATGGGCGGCGTGTCAGGTATATCGGCATTGCTATTCTATGCATTTGGTTTTCCGCCGGCCATATCGATATGGGTGCTCAACTTCTCGATGCTTCTTATCGCCTTTCGGGCTCTTACGCGCCAGTTTACCGTGCGCACGATTATCGGTGTGTCGATGATGTCGGTAATAATTGGTATTTTGCAACCGTTTTTTACTGCCAATCCGATTATCACCGCCGGCGAGGATAAGTTCATGCACGTGCTTATAGGCGGTGCGATGAGCGGCGCGGGACTTGGTCTCGTGTTCTCCCACAACGGCTCCACCGGCGGCACGGATATCATAATAGCGTTGCTCAACAAGTTTTTCCGCATGAGTTTCGGCCGTGCCATGCAGTTTATAGACATTAGTATCATCAGCTCGTCATACGTGTTGTTCCACAGTATGGAGACGATAGTATATGGTGTGGCGTTCACTCTCGTGGCCAGTTTCTGTTGCGATTATGTCATTAACGGCTCCCGTCAGACGGTGCAGTTCATCATTATATCAAAAGAATATGAAAAGATTGCCGACACGATTAACAAGAGAGTGCATCGCGGAGTGACCATGATAGAGGGCAAGGGATGGTATTCAAAGAACGATGTGAAGCTGCTTATCGTGCTTGCCCGCAAGTATGAGTCGCAGGATGTATTCAACTGGATAAAGACAATCGACCCATACGCTCTTGTGTCGCAGTCGTTCTGTCAGGGCGTATTTGGCGAGGGATTTGACCAAATAAAATAAAGGTAAAAAAGTAAAAAGGTAAAAGGGTAAAAAAGTATGCGACATGTTTAAGCGCAGCTTTTTTACCCTTTTACCTTTTTACCTTTTTACCTTTATCTGTCGAGAGCCTGTTTGATGTCGTCGATAATATCGTCTACATTCTCTATACCCACCGACAGACGTATCAGGTCGGGTGCGATGCCGGCCTCTTGCAGTTGTTTGTCGCTCAGTTGCCGGTGTGTATGACTTGCCGGATGCAGCACGCAGGTGCGCGAGTCGGCCACATGGGTGGCGATGTTCACCATTTCGAGCGAGTCCATGAACTTGATAGCCGTGTCGCGGTCGCCTTTAAGTCCGAATGCCATCACACCGCAGCTACCGTTCGGCAGGTACTTCATTGCGAGATCGTGGCATTTGTCATCCGCCAGTCCGGGATAGTCTATCCATGCCACGCGCGGGTCGTTGTGCAGAAATTCGGCCACCCGCTGTGCGTTCTGACAGTGGCGCTCCACTCTGAGATGCAATGTCTCGAGGCCGAGATTGAGCAGGAATGAGTTTTGCGGAGCCGGTATCGAGCCGAGATCGCGCATCAACTGAGCCACGAGTTTGGTCATGTAGGCCATTTTCCCGAATGCCTTGGTATATGTAAGTCCGTGATACGACTCGTCGGGGGTTGTCAGTCCGGGGAACTTATCGGCGTGCTTGTCCCATGCGAAGTTGCCGCTGTCTACCACACAGCCGCCCACTTGTGTGGCGTGGCCGTCCATATATTTTGTTGTAGAGTGCGTCACGATATCCGCTCCCCATTCAAACGGCCGGCAATTAATCGGCGTGGCGAAAGTGTTATCCACGATGAGCGGCACGCCATTGCGATGAGCGATGCGCGCGAACTTCTCTATGTCGAGCACCTTACAGCCCGGATTTGAAATAGTTTCGCCGAAAAGCAGTTTCGTATTCGGGCGGAACGCAGCCTCGATTTCTTCTTCGCTTGCTTCCTGACTGACGAAAGTGCAGTCTATTCCGAGTTTTTTCATCGTAACCCCGAACAGGTTGTAGGTGCCGCCGTATATTTCTGTCGAAGTCACTATGTGGTCACCGGCTTCGCAGATGTTGAACACAGCGTAGAAGTTTGCCGCCTGTCCGCTCGATGTCAGCATCGCGCCGATGCCACCTTCAAGTGCGGCTATCTTCGCTGCCACGGCATCGTTTGTCGGGTTTTGCAGTCTGGTGTAGAAGTATCCTTCCTTTTTCAAGTCGAAGAGCATTGCCATCTCCTCGCTGTTGTCATACTTGAATGTGGTGCTTTGCACGATGGGCAGCTCCACCGGCTCCCCGTTTTTCGGTTTCCATCCTCCGCGAATGCAGAGCGATTCTCTTCTCAATTCTTTTGCCATTTATTTATAATGTATTACTTATTGCTCCTGTTTACATTCCAAATGTTTTGTTTATAGTCGGCAAAGTTACGATATAAAATTGAAAAACATAGATAAAAGAAAGTGTAAAATTAGTTTTCGGAGAATAAAAACCGCGCATTTTTTTCTGTTGAGGCAGCAATCTCCGAATAAATGTCGTGTTGTTTGTTAATCATGGAAATAAACTTAAAATAAATCTGAAAAGTAGGGGAGTGCAAGCCCTGTTTGTGTGCGATGTATGATTTTTATCATAGAAAAACACTATATTTGCGTCAAGGTTTCATTAAAAAGTAACATTAAAAATAAGATTATGAAAAGAATATTGTTTATAATAGGCTCCTTGCGCAGGAATTCGTTCAACAGGAAGCTGGCGGCAATTGCCGAAGAGATGATTGGAGGTCGTGCAGTTGTGGATTATCTTGACTATTCGGATGTCCCGATGATAAATCAGGATATGGAGCATCCTGCTCCTGACGCTGTTGCCCGAGTGCGCGACAAGGTGGCGGCGGCAGACGCGTTGTGGATTTTCAGTCCCGAATATAATTCGAGTTATCCCGGTCATTTGAAAAATCTTATCGACTGGCTTTCACGTCCTGTTGTGCCGGGCGATTTTAGAACACCGCTTGCCATCAACGACAAGAAAGTGGCATTGAGCGGAGTCGGCGGAGCCATGGCCACGGCAAAATGCAGGGAAAAATTGGCAGAGCTTCTTACCTTGCCTTTCATTCATGCCAACGTAATGAATGTCCCGCAGACGGGTATAAAACTTAGTCCGGAGGCATGGGCCACCGACCGGATGGTACTTACCGATGAGCAGAAAGCCGATTTGGAAAATCAGGTGTCGGCCTTTCTTGAATATATGGATTAAGGAGTGAAATATCGTTTCTATATAAAAGCATTTTATTCTCATATTTGTTTGCCCCATGGTAATGTAAACTTGCCGGTGTATGATTTATGTCGCAGTTTCAGGTGGCCTGTGTCAAGCAGATATACGAAATTGTGGCTTTCGTCGCCATCGCCTTGCTGCTCTTGGTACTGCTCTATGCTATGCCACTCGTCTTGTTCGCGACCGTCGTCTGTGGATGCCGTCGCGGGCGGCCGTCGGTAGAGTGCTTCGCAAGCATTTTGCGTGATATCGCCGAACAAAATAATAAGCCCGAAAAGTATGTTTCTACTTTTCGGGCTTTTAGTTGCGGAGGCAGGACTCGAACATGCGACCTCCAGGTTATGAGCCTGGCGAGCTACCAACTGCTCCACTCCGCGATGTTATTTCGTATTTGCGGGTGCAAAGGTATTGCTTTTTTTTCATATACGCAAATTTTTGCATGCTTTTTATGAGAAAAAAGATTTTTGTTGCTTTGAAAAGAGGGTGTGTCAAAAATGCGAATGCAATCCTTTGTAGGGATGCATGGCTTGTATGGTCAAATGAGTAGTGGCTGATTATCAGTGTTTTATAAGCGGATGCACGAGCCGTGCTTCCTTGCAAGCTCCATGAACCATGCATTTTTGAAATGTTACAACGGCCTTGTAACGATATTACGCGGCCGTTGTAACGATATTACGCGGCCGTTGTAACACAATTACAAGGCCGTTGTAACATTTCAAAATTTGCGCGACAGTACTAAAAACGGCCACAAAATACGATTTATCGGCGAATTATTTGTATGTTTAAAATATAATTAATAAATTTGCACATGATATTTGCGATGTGCAATATCATGTTTTCAGAGGGAGGTGTATATATATGTCAATATCAAAAACGAGACAGAAATTAGTGGACGTGGCAAGACAGTTATTTGCCAAAAACGGATTGGAGAACACTACGATGAATGATATCGCAGTTTCGTCGGGCAAGGGCCGTCGCACGCTTTACACCTATTTTAAAAGCAAGGAAGATGTTTACTATGCCGTGATAGAATCCGAACTCGAAAGGCTCTCAGACAAACTTGACGAGGTGGCCGGTAAGAAGATACGCCCGCAAGACAAGATTATAGAGCTGATATATACCCATCTGAGCATGATAAAGGAGACTGTGGTGCGCAACGGAAATCTGCGCGCGGAGTTCTTTCGCAATATCTGGATGGTGGAGAAAGTGAGAAAAAACTTCGATGAAGACGAGATAGAGCTCTTCCGCAAGGTATATGCCGAGGGCAAGGCCGACGGTGAGTTCGACATAGAGAACGTGGACCTCGTGGCCGACATCACCCACTACTGCATCAAGGGGCTCGAGGTGCCATACATATACGGCCGTCTCGGCCATGGAATGACAGAGGAAATGAGCAAGCCGCTCGTGGCGAAAGTTGTATACGGAGCACTCGGTAAAAGCATGATAAAGTAGAATTTTTATATAACGAACAATAATAATAAAAACAGAAAAATGGGATTATTAACAGGTAAGACAGCTCTCGTCACGGGAGCTGCGCGCGGCATCGGAAAGGCCGTGGCCATGAAATTTGCGCAGGAAGGCGCTAACATTGCAATAACAGACCTCGTGCTCAACGACGATATGGCTGCCGGTCTCGAGGCTACACGCAAGGAGATAGAGTCGCTCGGCGTCACCTGTCGTGCATACGCCGGCGATGCTTCAGACTTTGCGGCTACCGAGACGGTGGTAAAACAGATACACAGCGACTTCGGATCGGTTGACGTGCTGGTGAACAATGCCGGCATCACCAAGGACGGACTGATGCTCCGCATGACCGAGGCACAATGGGATGCTGTGCTCAACGTCAACCTCAAGTCGGCGTTCAACTTCATCCATGCCTGTGCGCCCATAATGCTGCGCCAACGAGGCGGCTCCATCATCAACATGTCGTCGGTTGTCGGCGTGCATGGCAATGCCGGTCAGTGCAACTACTCTGCCTCGAAGGCCGGAATGATAGGACTGGCCAAGTCTATCGCTCAGGAGCTCGGCCCGAAAGGCGTGCGTGCCAACGCCGTGGCTCCCGGATTTATCGAGACGGCCATGACGGCACAGCTTCCTGCCGAGATACGTGCCGACTGGATGAAGAAGATACCTCTCCGCCGCGGCGGTCAGGTGGAAGACATCGCCAACGTGTGCGTCTTCCTTGCTTCCGACATGTCGAGCTACGTTTCGGGTCAGGTTATCCAGATCGACGGTGGAATGAATATGTAATACGTTTAATATAGGGCCGGCAGTGCATGTGTGACGTGCTCTGCCGGCTTTTCTTATATCTTTTTTATAATGACTCCGCTCTACGAGGACAATCACATCATCATCGTCAACAAATCCGCCGGCGAGATTGTGCAGGGCGACAAGACCGGCGATACGCCGCTTGTCGATATTGTAAAGGCATATATAAAGGAAAAATATGCCAAGCCGGGCGATGTCTTTCTCGGAGTGGTGCACCGTCTCGACCGCCCCGTGAGCGGAATTGTGATATTCGCCCGCACGTCGAAAGCGCTGTCGCGTCTCAATGAGATGTTCCGTCGCGGCGAAGTGCACAAGACTTATTGGGCTATATGTCGTGATATGCCGCCTGTCGGGCATGATACTCTTACGGGATGGATAGTGCGCAACGAGCGACAAAACAAGAGTTATGTTTATGACCACGAGGTGCCGCAGTCGAAAAAAGCCATGCTCGAATACAAGGTGATGGGGCGGAGCGACAATTATTGCCTGCTCGAAGTGAACCTCATGACGGGCCGCCATCATCAAATACGTTGCCAGCTTGCGGCAATGGGGTGCCCCATCAAGGGTGATTTGAAGTATGGCGCGCGTCGCAGCAATCCCGACGGAAGCATCTCTCTGATGGCGCGTCGCGTGGAGTTCGTGCACCCCGTGAGCAAGAAAAAAATCTCGGTAGAGGCTCCATTGCCTGCCGATAAGTTATGGCGGGAGTTTGTCTAATAATTAAGAATTGTTGTTTTTTTTCGTCAAAATATCCCATATTCTGCGGAATTTTTGTTTATTTTGCAGCGTTATATGACGTTTGTGGAGTTAAAATGAGATAGATGAAAAAAGTTTTTTTGTGGATAGGTCTCATACTTTTGAGCCCAGTTCTGCTGTTTATAATACTGACGATAGCCCTTTATATACCTCCCGTGCAAAACTGGGTGGTGGATAAAGTTGCAGCATACGCATCGGAAGAAACCGGTCTCGGAATATCGATAGACCGTGTAAACCTTGTTTTCCCGCTCGACCTTGGCATAAACGGATTTCGCGTGATACAGCCCAATGACTCGCTTCCGCAGGTGAAAGACACCGTGGCCGATGTGAGAAAACTTGTCGTTGACGTGCGTCTCAAACCGTTGTTCGACGGTAAAGTCGTGATAAACAGCTTTGAACTCAACGACACAAAAATCAATACTACAAATTTAATAGCGTCGGCTCATGTGCGTGCCACGCTCGGGAAAATGAGCTTTTCGAGTCGCGGCATAGACTTGAAACGACAAATAGTGGATCTTAACGATGCACGGTTGAGCGATGCCCGCATAAACGTTGTGCTCAGCGATACTGTTCCTCCCGACACGTCGACAACAGAAACGATGTGGCGCATATATGTAGACAGTCTCAATATATCACGAACAGACATCACTGTGCGCATGCCCGGCGACTCGATGAGTGTAAGGGCATATCTCGGCGAAGCCTCGGCGCGTGGAGGAGACATTGACCTCGGTACGGAGAAGTATGCCATAAACAGATTTTTCTGGCACGACGGCGCGCTCGATTATGACATGCGTTTTGAGCCGCGTGTGGCCGGCCTTGACTACAACCACATATCTCTTACAGGCATAAACATCGGTATTGACACATTATTATATAGTGCCCCTGACATCAATATGTCTCTGCGCTATTGCCGGATGAAAGAGAAGAGCGGCCTCGAAATAAGTGAACTGACCGGTCCGGTGAGAATGGATTCCGCGCGTCTGGAACTCCCGTCGCTCGCCATCCGAACTCCCGACTCGGACATCGAGGCTCACGTGAAAATGGATTTGAACGCCCTCGACAGTATAAATCCCGGAAAGATATATGCCCGGTTGCGCGCCTCAATAGGCAAACAAGACTTGATGATGTTCTGCGGAGGCATGCCGAAAAAGTTTGTGCAGAGGTATCCCAACAGGCCGTTGACCGTTCGCGGCTCCGTTGACGGCAACATGCAGCGCGTCGATATTGCCGGCCTTGAAGTCAGTCTGCCCACGGCTTTCAATATCTCTGCCCGCGGATATGCCGCAAATCCTACCGACATGGAGCGCATTAAGGCCGATTTTAAACTCAATGCGCAGACGTTTGACCTTGGTTTCATCACCTGTTTGCTCGATCCTAAGTTGATGAGCGACTACCGGATACCTTCCGGCATGCGTCTCGACGGCGACATAACGGCCGACGGAAGTCGCTATACCGCGGATATGACTATGCGGGAAAGCACAGGAAAAATATGCCTGAACGGCATGTTTAATGCCTCGTCGATGAGTTATAAGGCTTCGTTGGGAGTGGAAAACCTGAATATCCATCATTTCATGCCCAAGGATTCGCTCTACAATCTGACTTGTTTCATGAATGTGGAAGGACATGGTGCCAACCTGTTGGCAAGGAACAGCCGTCTTAAAGCCGTCGGCAAGATAGATGCGTTCCGCTATGGAAGCATGAATTTCGACAAAATAAAGACAGACATATTGCTTGCCGACGGTATCGGCAAGGTGCGTCTTGACAGCAGAAACGAACTTCTTGACGGTACGATAGCCGTCGATGCGCTTCTCGATCCGAAGAGAGTGCGTGCCACCATCAGCACCGATTTGTCGAAAGCCGACCTTTATCGTCTCCGTGTCATAGACCGGCCGTTCACGGCGGGCATGTGTGCTCATGTCGATGTGGCGTCCGATTTAAAAGAATCACACATGGTCAAGGGCCTGTTTAATGACTTTACCGTGCGCGATGAGCGGCGTACCTATCGCCCGGCCGATGTCATTCTCGACGCGACAACTAACAGAGACACCACTTGGATGAAGCTGAACAGCGGCAATCTCGAAATGTTTTTTGCCGCATCCGGCGGTTATGAATCGCTGATTGACAGGGGAACGAGTCTCGGCGATTTGGTATTGAGCCAGATTAAGAATAAAATCATAGACCAACCGGCCATTCAAGCCAAGCTCCCCGTAATGCGGATGAGGCTGAAAAGTGGCAACGAGAACTCTTTTGCCGGCTTCCTTAAAGCGAAAGGCATGGAATTTGACGATTTGTTTGTCGACCTTTCAACATCTCCGGCCGACGGTATAGAGGGCGATATGCACCTATATTCGCTTGTGGCCGACAGCATGAGAATAGACACTATACGCATGCGGATAACGCAAGATGATACCAATGTGAGGTTCTACGGGCAGGTTAGAAACAACAAGAAAAATCCACAGTTTGTATTCAACAGTGTCTTTAAAGGTTCTGTTTTGGAGCGCGGTGCCGAGCTTAGTGCACGATATTACGACGCATCCGATGAGCTCGGTGCGTCTATCGGTGCGCGTGCCGAGGTTTGCGACAGCGGTATTATGGTGCGAATGTTCCCCGACAAGCCCATACTCGGATATAAAGCGTTTAATCTGAACAATGACAATTATGTCTTTCTCGGTCGGGACAAGAGGGTGAGGGCAGACATAGACCTTGTTGCCGACGACGGTACCGGTGTGAAGATATACTCGGACGACAACACCGCCGACATGCTTCAAGACATCACCGTCAGCCTAAACAAGTTCGATTTGGACAAACTTACATCCGTGATACCATACGCTCCGCGCATGAGCGGACTGCTTAACGGCGACTTCCACGTGATGCAAGACCGTAACGAAAAGTTCACCGTAATGTCTGATATGGGTGTCGACAAGATGACATACGAACACTGCTATATCGGAAACCTGAGTACAGAGTTCTCTTATATGCAGAAAGACGAGAATTCGCATTACGTATCTTCAAATATTATTCTCGACGGAAGAGACATAGGACTGCTCTCCGGTACATACACGCATGGAGAAAAAGGCTACCTTGACGCTACGTTTAATATGAGCCGTTTCCCGCTCGCCATCGTGAACGGATTTATCCCCGACCAGATAATGGGCTTTGAAGGATACGCCGAAGGAAATGTAACAGTGCGGGGAGAGCTTGACAAACCGCAGGTCGACGGCGAGATTTATCTCGACTCCACACATGTCGTCAGTGTGCCGTACGGTGTCAATCTCAGGGCAAACAACAAGCCGGTACGTATTGTCGGCAGCAATCTTCTGTTTGAAAACTTTGCCCTTTATTCTCATAACGACAGTCCGTTGAACATTTCAGGCAATGTCAATTTTTCAAATCCCGACAATATTCGTTTGGACATGAGGATGCAGGCACGCGACTACCAGATAGTCGATGCCAAGCAAACCCGTAAGTCCGTGGCTTACGGCAAGGCTTTCGTGAACTTCGGCGCGGTGCTCAACGGCTCGCTGTCAAACCTCAAAATGCGTGGAAAGCTCGATGTTCTCGGCAAGACAAACATGACATACATACTCAAAGACTCGCCTCTTAACACCGACGACAGACTGAAAGATCTTGTCACATTCACCGATTTCCGAGACACTACCGAGGTTAAAGTGGTGCGTCCGGAACCGGGCGGTCTTGACATGTTGCTGATGATGAACATCGAATCGGGCGCGAGAATATTCTGTGCGCTTAATGCCGACCAGTCCAACTATGTCAATATCGAGGGTGGCGGCGAGTTGCGTATGTTGTATAATCCGGCTGACAATCTGCAACTTTTCGGTCGTTACACCATCAATTCGGGCAATATGAAATATGCGTTGCCAATCATTCCGTTGAAGACATTTACAATACAGGAGGGCAGTTATATCGAGTTCACCGGCGATGTGATGAACCCCACGCTTAACCTTACAGCCACGGAGCAGGTTAAAACCCTTGTGGCGGCAGAGACGGGAAACAGTCGCAGTGTGCTGTTTGATTGCGGAGTGAAGGTAAGCAAGACGCTCAGTAACATGGGATTGGAGTTTACTCTCGATGCACCGGAAGACATGACGATAAAGAACGAACTGGCGGCCATGAGCGTCGAACAGCGCGGAAAACTTGCCGTGACAATGCTTACCACGGGTATGTATCTGGCCGACGGCAATACTGGCGGCTTCTCGATGAACAGCGCTTTAAACTCGTTCCTGCAAAGTGAGATAAACAATATCACAAACAGTGCCATGCGTACGATTGATTTAAGTCTCGGTCTCGACCAGAGCTCCGATGCTTACGGCAACACCCATACCGACTATTCGTTCAAGTTTGCCAAGCGTTTTTGGAACAACAGGGTTAATTTCGTGATAGGCGGAAAGATATCCGGTGGTGGCGACAGCGGTCCGGAAGAGCAAGACCAGACGTTTATCGACAATGTCTCTCTCGAGTATCGTCTTGACCAGACGGCCATGCGGTATGTCAGGATGTTCTATAACAAGTCGGCTTACGACATGCTTGAAGGCCGCATCTCACAGTATGGTGCCGGTTTCATGTGGCGAAAGAAAGCCGATCGTTTCTGGCAGCTGTTCAATTTCCGAGGCGATGACAAGACACAGACCGTGCCAATGAAAAAAGATACAGTAAAGGTAAATGAATAGAATATATAAAATTATATTGTCACTGACGGTTGTTCTCGTGTGTGCCGGATGCTCCACGACGAGCAATCTTCCCGAAGGCGAGGTGCTGTATACGGGATTAAAGGAAATAAAGTACACCGACCAGTCGAAAGACGCGCATTTCATTGCCATGCAGGAGGAGCTTGAAGCCGCTTTGGCGTGTGCCCCGAACGGTGCCTTGCTCGGCAGTTCCTACTATCGCACGCCGTTTCAATTAAAACTGTGGATATATAACAAATATGCCAATTCCACGTCGGCTTTCGGCAAATGGATGACAAAATCGTTCGGCCGCGAACCGGTGCTGATGAGTTATGTCAATCCCGAGATGCGTGCCTCCGTGGCCAAAAACGTGCTTCGCACCAACGGATATTTCGATGCCAAGGTCGATTATAATGTCATACAGCAGAAAAATCCGAAGAAAGCGAAGCTCAGTTACACCGTCACCAACAATCGTCTTTATACGTTCGACACGATAGAATATGTGGGATTTTCGCCCAGAGCCGATAGCCTTATACGAGCCACCGCGGCTTCGAGCCATCTTAAAAGCGGCGAAGCTTTCACCGTATCGAAACTCGATGCCGAGCGAAACCGCCTCAACAGTCTTTTCCGTAACAACGGATATTACTATTACCGTGCCGACCATGCAGGCATTCTGGCCGACTCGGTTTCAAATCACGGCAGCGTGGCGGTGCGTTTGCAGCCTGTTGCCGACATTCCCGATGAGGCCCGACGCCGTTGGTATCTCGGCAAGATGCGTGTGGAAATGCGCCGCTCGGTGATGGAGCCGCTCACCGACTCGATAGTGCACCGCAATCTTTCTGTATACTATTCGGGCAAAAAACCGCCCATACGTCTGCGCACACTGTTGCGCGACATAAAGCTGCGACGCGGCAAACTGTTCAGTTACGACGACTATATGGAATCTTCCGGAGTGATAAACAGTCTCGGACTGTTCAGTCTATCCGACTTCACATTCACCCCGCGCGACACCACTTCTACATGCGACACGCTCGACATGCGACTGAACTGCGTGTTCGACAAGCCGTATGATGTATCCATCGAAGCCAATTACTCACTGAAAAGCAACGACCGCACCGGTCCCGGACTGGTGCTCGGTGTAAACAAACGCAACGCTTTCCGTGGCGGCGAGAAGCTGAGCTTCACCCTGAAAGGCTCTTACGAATGGCAGACGGGCAAGCGTGTGGCCGGCAACAGCTCGTCGATTAACTCATACGAGTATGGTGCCGACGTGTCTGTCGAGTATCCGCGACTCGAAACCCCGTTTAAGATATTCCGTCGTCGCAGGTTCTTCTCGCCTCCGTCGACACTTTTCTCCGTGTCGGGCAATGTGCTCAACCGGGCCGACTTCTTCAAAATGCTCACCGTGACGGGAGCCGTGACATACAAATTCCAAACCTCGGCCAACTCGAAACATGAGTTCAGTCCGCTGTTGCTCGATTTCAATTATTTGCAGAGCACGACCGACAGGTTTGACCAAATAATGACAGACAACCCGGCTGTATACGTGTCGATGCGCAACCAGTTTGTCCCGAAGATAAAGTACACATATATATATAGCAGCCCGATGACATACAGAAACCCGATAGCTTGGGATATTTCCGTCACCGAGTCGGGCAACATTCTTTCCGCGGGGTATGCCTTGGCGGGCAGGAAATTCGGCGAGAAAGAGAAAGGCATGTTCGGAAATCCTTTCGCTCAATTCCTGAAACTGAACACCACATTGCGCAAAACGTGGACCACGGGGCACAAGTCGCAACTCGTGGGGCGCGTGGCTGCGGGCGTGCTGTGGGCATACGGAAATTCATACCGCGCCCCGTACAATGAGCAGTTCTACGTGGGAGGAGCCAACAGCATACGCGCTTTTACTGTGCGTAGCATCGGACCGGGCAAGTATGTGGCACCAAACTCCAACTATGCGTATCTCGACCAGACCGGCGACGTGAAGTTTGAGGCCAATCTCGAATATCGTTTCAATCTTTTCGGAAACTTGTTTGGTGCCGTGTTCCTTGATGCCGGAAACATCTGGTTGCTGAAAAACGACCCCGACCGTCCCGATTCCGAGTTCAAACCAACTACATTCTTCCGCCAGCTTGCCACCGGTACCGGTGCAGGCTTGCGCTACGACATGGAGTTTATTGTGCTTCGTCTCGACCTCGGTGTGGCTCTGCATGTGCCGTACGATACGGGAAAAGGCGGATATTACAACATACCGAAGTTTGCCGACGGGCTCGGTCTTCACTTCGCCATCGGATATCCTTTCTGAGTCGTGATGGTAAAACATACAATCGGGGTAATGGCTCATTTGCATTTGGAAGCAAAGACAGTCTGAAATAGCTCAGGAAGCAAGACAAAATCACGCAATAACACCAAAAGCCCCGCCGCACCGGTTCTCCCTATCAAGACCGGTGCGGCGGGGCTTTTGCATTCACGGAAAAACAATATCTGAGCACGACAGA
>JAGAPR010000087.1 GCA_017623155.1 Prevotella sp.
GCGGTCAGGGAAAGGCCGGTCTGTGCGTTGTACTCGGTCAGAAGGTGGATGTGATTATCCCCGGCCCGCAAGACAATGTTGCCGACGAAGTTCGCGACGGTATTCCGGGCAAGTTGTTCTGCCTGCTGCTCAATATCATTCTGAACCTCGCCCGTCTGTGCCGTCAGGAACTGCATAAGCTCATCCGGTCCCCGGAATGCGCTTTTCAACTGATCGGCAAAAACCGTCGGAGCCTGTACCTCCCACTGTTCAGCGCCGGCAATGATTGTCTGAATTGCTTTCGGGCGCTTGATGGCCCAGTGATCGGTCATCTGCCCATCTGCCGGCTGAGAATTGTACATGGGCTGAGTTTCCGCGGAATCCGTAAACAGCGGCGTAATCTTCCGCACAGCGTTGCCGTAGGCGATATCTGAATTTTCAAGAACCTTGAATTTCCGGTCATATTTCCGGTGTGCAAAAATCGTCCGGTTGATCATCTGCGTTACAGACTGCATGATCGGGTCAAGGCCTACCGTCTGAATGGTTGTGTTTCCAATACTCACAAACTCGCTTGTATTAACGGGCGTGTGGCCTGTGTTCTCGGCCCGGCCCTGTGCCTGCTGTACGATTGCGTTTAGAATCGTCGCGGCCTGATGGAATGTGTAATCATTTGCCATGTGGTTTTATCCTCCTTTATTTTGTTTCGGGTGTAGGGTTGAGAACTTCCGCGAGAACATCCACACCGGTCTCCTGCGCCGCGGCCCCGGTTCCGACGGTGTTAATGTTCCCCTTCTGGATAATGCCCAGCATTTCCTTCAAAAGAGTGACCGTCTCACTCTCACCGGCCTTATCCGTGCCGCCAGATTCTGCCGGCGGGGTTGTGGATTGGGCCGCACTCGCCAGAGTGCCGCCGGTTGCGGGAGGGGTTGCCGGCGGGGTTGCGGGGTCTGAAGTGGGTGCGGGTGTAACCGGGGGAGTCTGGAGAGCCGTCGTTGTGGGGGCGGGGGTGTTCGTGTTCGTTCCCGTGTTCGTGCCGGTGTTCGTGCTGGTCCCCGTGTCCATGATCGAACCTATACTCCTGATTTGCTCCTCATTAAATCCCGCTTTAATGAGATTTGCCAATTGATTAAAATTCATTTGCTGTACCTCTCTTTTCCTTTTATATATGGGCCGCACTCGTTAGAGTGCCGCCAACTAATCGACAATCAAATGATTGTAAATCGCCTTAATCATTTCGTGGTCGCTGAGTTCTGCCGGCTGAGTGTAAACGTCGTCATATGAAATTCCGTTTTCGTCTTCTGCGATCTTCTCCGGCGCTGTCGGAAAATCGATAAATTTCAGCCAGCCGCACCCGTCCCACTCGTCGACGTTGTACGGTTTTCGATTCACACCGGCGGCCTCGGTGGACTGCACAACGGTTCCATCGACGATAACACCGACGTGATGACAGTTCGGGCGGTCCGTGTATCCTTTGGGTATCTGGTCCCATTTTATCCGGAATACTAGCATCCCGTTTTTCAGTTCATGCAGTCGCGGCGGGCGCTCAAGCCGCTGAATGAGATACTGGTATTTCCCGCGGGAAATGTACGATCTCCAGAGCCAGTTTGTACCCTGACAACGGATTCCGGCGGCTTTACGAACGACACCGATACAATCCGTCAGGCTGTAGGGTTGCCCCATGAGCGCCAGAACATTTGAACAGAACTGTTTATTTTCCATCTATATTAAACCTCTCTGCGATAATGTCCGTGAGCTTTTGAATAGCTAAAGTGTTATTATGGAGTGCGTCAGTCCATGCTTTAGCTTCCGCGGCGTGTGCTTCCCGTTCCTTGCTCTGAGAATAAAAGAGGTAACACACACATGCAATCGGAAAACCCAACTGCTGAATGAAATCTGTAATTGTTTTGATCAAGTCCATGTTGTCACCTCATTTCATTTAAAAATAGAGGTCTGAGCGGCTCATGATACCGCCGTATCCGGGCTATCCCTTCAGGGGACTGCGTGCGCCCACCGTCCAGACCTGTATATGTTTTATCATATCTGACATGCTTTGTCAAATATAAAAGAACCGCTTGTAGGGGGAGCGGTTCTTTTTGCTAGGAGTACCTTGAACGAAGACAGGCCGTGTGCAGTCGGCCTTGGTATGATTAAAGCGAATTACCGCTCTGATCAACGATGTCGAACGAAATGTATTCGTTGCGCTTTTTGGATGTCCGGCCTGTAATCTTGATCAATGGGCGCTGATCAA
>JAGAPR010000088.1 GCA_017623155.1 Prevotella sp.
AAGTGCAGAGTTCTTTTTTTAGAGTGAAGAGTGCAGAGTTGTTGATATGCTTTCAAGGCATGAAAGTAATCATAACTCTGCACTCTTCGTCTTTTTTTTCGCTTTTCATTCATCACCAAGTGCATTTGTCTTTAACTCCCGAGCGAGCACCGCGAGCGATAACTCCCCTTGACTCCTCTAACCCCTTCTCCTCCCTTTGGGGAGACCGGGCGGGTTTTCTTTTTTTTATTAATAAATCTTAATCTCTTTAACATCTCTGATATTATGTTTACAAAATAAGGCCTCATAATTGCGTTCTTTTCAAAAAATAATTTCCTCGGCGAAAAAAACGCATTTTCAGAGCGTTTTGCATAAAATATTGTATGTCAGCCTATTACCTACAAAATACACCTCTCTTACTTCCCCTGCAACCCCTCCTCATTTCCAATTAGGCCGTAATTGCATTCCAATTAGGCCGTAATTGGAACGCAATAAGGCCGTAAATGCAATGCAATTACGGCCTTATTGCAGAGCAAAAACGACAAAAATGCGTCGTCAACCCCGAATAATTGCAGTCCAACCCCGAATTAATGACACGAAAATGTCAATTTAAATTCTCGACTTTTTCTAAACGGTGATTTCAAGTCGCACTTTTTGTGTTTAACAATTGTCTTCCGATTTTTACATTTTTAAACATAAAGGTCGCAAATATTTTTTGCGCTTATTTGCTAAAACACGAAATTTTCAATATCAAAAAGCAAAGGTTGTGTTTCTTTGAAGTGATGTTCTGCATCTGATTTCCGATATTTACATTTTTTAACGGGGGGGTAAAACGTTGACGTTTATTTGTTTACCTTTGCACCCGATACAAAACAGATAATCAATAAATTATATTTTATGAAACTAAAAACATTACTTATCGCCGTCATGTCGCTTGTGGCCATGGCGACGACGGCGCAAGAGAAGACGGCTTATGCCGTGTATTGCGCGGGCAGCGGTGCCGAGAACGACCCGGCAACTCTTTATTTCCTTGCTGCGGAAACGAAGCCGACAGGCACGCACAACGGGCAGGAAATAGCAAAAAACAGTGAAAATAAAGAATGCGTATGGTCGGGAACAGATGTGACAAATGCCATGCTCCCGGCGTGGAGTAGTTTTGCACAATACATCACGCGCGTTGTTTTTGAAGAGTCTTTCAAGGACGTGAAGCCGACGAGTTGTTATAGCTGGTTTAACGGTTGCAGCAAGCTGGCAACAATAGAAGGAATAGCAAACTTGAATACCGAGAGCGTGACGACCATGAGAAATATGTTTCAGAGTTGCCGCGCCTTGAGAACTCTCGATCTTAGCAACTTCAAGACCGATAATGTGACTACCATGTCCTATATGTTCAGTAATTGCAAGGCATTGGAGTCGCTTACTCTTGGGGAAAACTTCAATACCGAGAACGTGACGGCCATGAACTCTATGTTTTATTATTGCAGTGCCTTGAAGACTCTCAACCTCAGCAACTTCAAAACAGAGAAAGTGACGGACATGGAAGGTATGTTCAATGGTTGCAGCGCCTTGGAGTCGCTTACTTTTGGCGACAACTTCAAGACCTATAATGTGACGACAATGAGATCTATGTTTAATTATTGCAGCGCATTGGAGACTCTCAACCTCAGCAGTTTCAACACCGAGAGCGTGACGACCATGGAATATATGTTCTATTATTGCAAAGCCTTGAAGACTCTCAACCTTAGCAACTTCAACACAGCAGCAGTGATAAACATGAGTAAGATGTTCGGCCATTGCATAGCTTTGGATAAACTTGACCTTAGCAACTTCAACACAAAGAACGTGACGGACATGGGAAGTATGTTCTCTGGTTGTAACGCTTTGGGGTCGCTTACTTTTGGCGACAACTTCAAGACCGATAAAGTGACGACAATGAACTCTATGTTCTCCGGTTGCAACGCTTTGGAGACTCTCAACCTTAGCAGCTTCAACACAGAGAATGTGAAAAACATGAGCTCTATGTTCTCCGGTTGCAGCACTTTGGATAAATTTGACCTTAGCAACTTCAAGACCGATAACGTGACGACTATGACCGGCATGTTTTACGGTTGCAAAGCCTTGGAGTCAATTACTTTTGGCAGTGGCTTTACAACAGCGAATGTAAAGGAAATGGGCTCCATGTTCTATGAATGCAGTGCCTTGAAGACTCTCGATCTCAGCGGCTTCAATATAGCGGCAGTGACGAACATAAACTCTATGTTCAACCGTTGCAGCGCCTTGGAGTCGTTAATTCTTGGCAGTGATATCAACAAAGCTGAGAAAATATGAGTTTTATGTTCTACGGTTGCAGTGCCTTGAAGACTCTCGATCTCAGTAATTTCAAAACCGATAACGTGACGGGCATGAGCAATATGTTCAATGGTTGCAATGCCCTAACCTCACTTACTCTTGGAAGCAACTTCAAGACCGATAACGTGACGAACTATACTTATATCTTCCGCGATTGCAACAGCCTGCTCTCGCTCGACCTGCGCAATGCGGATAAGGCCGTTGATATGGTGAAGACCGGCAACTTCGCGAAGCGCGGAATGGTGATTTACCTTCCTGCCGATGCTGACGTATCGGATGCCGTGTTTGAAGAGAACTTTGTGATAAAGCCCGATGCCAACAGCACATCGTTCGCCCGCACATTCACAAGCGGCAAAACGTCTACCCTCTGCCTGCCATTCGCTGTGAACACGGCAGATGTGACCGCCGGAACATTCTACGAGTTTAAAGGCCGCTCCGACGACGGCAAGACGGTGAAATTCGGCAAGCCGGCAAGCGGCAGCACCGAGGCAGACAAGGCTTATATCTTCAAGCCGTCGACCAGTGACAAGGTGACATTCACCGGCGCGGCCATCGACGGGCTTCCCGAGTTGACGGAGGGCGACGCCGACGGCCTGTACGGAGTATACACTAAGAAAAAGTTTACCAAAGCCGAAGCCGACCGTGACATCTACTACGGCTGGAGCGCGGGCAACTTCGTGAGCATCGGCGAGGGAGCGACACTGAACCCGGGGCGCGCCTATCTGAAACTGTCGCAGGCAAGCGGCGCGAAGAACATCCTTAACGCCGTGTTCGACGACGAGACGACGGGCATCAGCGAAGTGAACACTACCGCCGACGACAACGCCCCGGCCTACGACCTGATGGGCCGCCGCGTCGGTGCCGGATACAAGGGCATCGTGATAAAGAACGGGAAGAAAATACTCAAATAAAGAATTATAATGTAGTTGAAGAAGTTAACGGCAAATGTTTTCAAGACATGATTGTAATCATAACTCTGCATTAAAAGGCATTTGTCTTTAACTCCCGGGCGAGCCCCGCGAGCGATAACTCCTTAAACTCCTAAAAAGAAAAAGATTATGAAAAAAGAATATCAGAAACCTACAAGTGAAATACTGGAAATAGAACCGCTGCAAATGATATGCACGAG
>JAGAPR010000089.1 GCA_017623155.1 Prevotella sp.
GACGACAATGAGCAAGATTAAAGGCCAGAACTTCAGATTGCTCCAGAACGCGGCAGCCATCCCCGAGGCGACCAACTGCTCCATCACCCTCCAAGGCAACGGCGAGGATAACAGCACGAAGGACACCGAGGGCATGTTCACGCAGGAGACCATCGTCTCGACGCAGT
Source organism: Prevotella sp. (assembly GCA_017623155.1). Lineage (GTDB taxonomy): Bacteria > Bacteroidota > Bacteroidia > Bacteroidales > Bacteroidaceae > Prevotella. The sequence continues at coordinate 168 of JAGAPR010000089.1, forward strand.
GGTCGGCTCAGGTGGACACCCAGCAGAGCGACACCGCCGCACTGAGAGCCATCATCTCCACCTTCATTGCAGCCCAGGCCGTGCCTGTTGGCTGGGATCAGACGGCCGGAGCGCAGAACCGAGTGGCACAGAATGCCAACTTCAAGCGCAGCGGCCAGGCACTTCTCAATGATTTTACGATGAATTTTAACGACAGAGAAACCGTCGGAGTCTCACTACAATTCCAGGGAACGGGAGCCCTTAGTTGACCATTATGAAGAAAGGACAATACATCAGGCTCTTGCTGGCCACTACCAGCAACCCGACGAAAGTGATTGCAGCCGCCAAGCAGATGGCCCTCCACGGCTCTGCACAGACGGAAGAGAGTTCGACGAAGGACACCACGGGCGACGCTCTGGAGTACGACGTGACGGGACTCAGTTACGACATCACCGGCAGCGGACTGGTGCTCACCACCAACGACGAGCTGCTGAAGGGTGCCAACGGACTGAACGACCTCGAATCGTGGGTAAAAGACCAGCTGCTCTACTGGCGTATCTGCGTGATGGAGGGCACGAACAACCGAACCGTCGTGGAGGAAATCGCCCACGGTCAGGGCAAGCTCACCAACCTCCAGATTCAGGCGCAGAACAAGCAGAACGCCACCTATAACTACACCATCAACGGCTACGGCCCCATCGTGCCCGGCTCAGGCACCAAGACCGTCGCCAAGACCAGCGGAGACACCAAGTAAGCACGGCGGGCGGCAACACCGCCCCCGCTTTTTTAATCCCAAAAACATCAAGAAACTATGAACAAAATTGAGACAATAACCCTTTGCGGCAAGAAGGTAAAAATCATGTACTGTGCCGCTACTGAGACCGGCTACGAGACCATTGCCGAAAAATCCTCACAAGTATTCCTGCCCACCGTCCTGGAGCGCGACGAGAACGGCAAAGTCACCAAAGCAGAACCGCCAGCCGCTACGCTCGACGACTATATAAAGTTGGCACTGGCAGGCATCGTTGCCGCTTACGACTGCGAGGACAAGAAACCACCCGTCACGTCCAAGGACATTCTCTACAAGGCTACGTCTGAGGAGATAACCAATCTCGTAGGCACCATCGGCAAACTGCGTGCAGCATGGTACAACGTGCCCGATGTGGTAGCACCCGAAAAACAGCAACCCACAACCGACAAAGGCGAACAGCCAAAAAACTGAGTACCGCCCACGACATGTTTCAGATGTTCGTGGGCGAGATAGGCATCAACTGGCACGACTACCTCTACCGGCTCACCTACTGTCAGATACTGCTCATCAGTCGCGGCTACCACAACCGCCATCACGCAGGGTGGGAGCAAGCCCGACTCGTAGCCTACAACGCCCGCTTCTGCATGGGCTCGAAAGACCCCATCCCGCTTCTCACCGAATGGATCAAGTTCCCGTGGGAGCAGACACCCACCATGCCCATCAGTCAGGAAGACATCGACGAGTTGCAGGCAGATATGGACGCTATCAATGCAGCCAGAGAAAAACAGGTAAACCCCTGACTACATTAATCCC
>JAGAPR010000009.1 GCA_017623155.1 Prevotella sp.
ATCTCGTGAGAGCCTTTCATAAAGTGCTGTGATTTTCATTGACATAGAGAGTTCTCCTTTCCCCGAAAATGCGCTGTTTATCAGCTTTTTCAGTATATTATTTTCTCTGTCCTTAACAGACTAACCCATTCGGGTCTGTCAAGACGTAAGAGGAATGAAGCTGCATTAAATTCGGCTTGACGAAAAACCTTGTTTTTCCGCTGCCGCTGCCGCCGATCACGACGACGTTCTTATTTCTTGCGTACTTCGGCTGCTTCGGGCGGCTGTTCATGGTAAGGCGTTCCGTCTGTGTCAAAATGATGTTGTTTTGAAACTCCGGGTCTATGTAGGGCTTAATATCTTCGGCGTTTCCCCATCGGGCAGAGCCGTACTCCGCGCCCTTGCGGTATTTCTTCGCGTTTTTCCCTTTGACATAGACAATCAAGCGGATAATCACCGCGCCGACAATGCCGACAAGCAAATCCAGCGGGTAAATGCTCGGCAAGGCACTTTCAAAGGCTGCGGAAAATCCCTGCGTGATATTCAGTATCTTTGCGGAAATATCCGCGCCGGGGGCAAGCCGCACCGCCTGTCCGACTTTATCAAAGAGATAGACAAAGAACACATAGGGGATATTCGGAAGTATTAGCTTTTTGTAGTTAATCTGCTTCATATCTCGCGCCCCCTGTCCATTTTCTTTACCTTGTCGCGGGCGGCGTTAAGCTGCTTTGCCTTGTCCTTTGCAGCGGCAAGGGCTTTGCGGATAGAGGGCTTTTTCTCCCTGTTCAGCTTCTTTGCGGAAAACTCTTGAAACGCTGCGGTCATAACGTCTGCGTCCCGGCCTTTGAAAAACACAAGGTAGCGGGTCTGCTCGCCCTTAACCTTTTTCAGCGAAAAATCTATGTTGTATTTCTTCGCCGTACTCTCAAAGGCTTTAATATTGCTGTCGGTGATCTCGATGTTGGAAACACCCGCGTTCTGCTTCATAAGCTGCCGCATGGTCTGTTTCCCATGCGCGGGCTTGCTTTTCTGCTCCAAAAACTTTTGGATTGCTTTCTGCAACGCCTGTTCGGTAAGCCGCGCCGCGCCTTTTCCCACTTTGACGTATAGGGCAATCGTTTTTTGGGTTACTTCCTCCTGCAAGGTATCAACTCCTTTCCCGGTAAAATGCGGCTATGCTCATTCGCCGCCGTATAAGTCGTGATTGACAAGGGCGGTATAGTAGCTGTCAATGGTACTCGGTGCGTTGAACAGCACCGCTTTTAGATACTGCTTGATGTTGCGGATTTTGGTTGTGTTCTCCCTCATGCAGTCCAAAACAAACTCAACGTGGCTGCTATTCAGCTTCATAAACTTTGATTTGACAAGTTCGGCGGGGTAGTCGTCCCCGGCGATACGGATTGTCTTTCGGGCTGTGCAGACGGTTTCCAGCATGATTTCTACAATCTCGTCCAAACGGTCTTTATCCATTTTGGGGTCTTGAATGAGAATGTCATAGTCGATGTTGTCTTTGATGATTTCCCGATAAATCTCTATTGCGCTGTTTGTTTTCGCTTCCGTTCTTTTCCTTTCCGGCGGCGTAGCCGCTTCGTCCTGCTCATAAGGCAAGGGATTTAGGGAATGGAAAGGAATGGAATGGGTACTTGATAAATCAGTAATTGATTGTTCTTTACTTGATATATCTTTATTTAATTGCGTTGGATTTTCCAACGTAGGTTTTTCCAACGTAGGTTTTTCCAACGTTGGATTATCCAATGTTGGATTTTCCAATGTAGGTAAATCCAATATAGGCGGCTGTCCGCCGCTGGTAGCTGCTTCCGGCTCTCGCGGCTGCGGCTGCTCGTATATGACGTAATCTGCGCCCCGCAAGCGTCCCTTTTCGTCGCGCTCCCGGCTGCGCACGATATATCCGGCTTTTTCGAGTTCCTTTACCGCTTCGCGGATTGCGTCGATCTTCTCCCGGTTGATATGGGATAAGCCCGCAAGGGTATAATCCCAATCTTCGGGCAGCGAAAGCATTTGCGACAACAAGCCCTTTGCCTTTAAGGACAATTCCTTGTTTCGCAAGTGGTGGTTGCTCATAACGGTATATCCCGTATTTCGCTCCACTCTGAAAACTGCCATA
>JAGAPR010000022.1 GCA_017623155.1 Prevotella sp.
AATTGTGTACACAACAAGCCCAAATCCTGACCATTGACGCACGGCTCAAATGACTACACCTCTAGTCACTCGCGTCCAACGTCCACTTATCCACAATTTATCCCCAAAAATCGGTTAGCACTCTCTGCCCTCAGTGGCTAATTATCACATTTGTACCTTCATCCGAAAAAATGAACGAAATTGTCAGACACTTTACGATGTGGATATCGAAAAATTGCTTGGAATCGGTGGTTTATCGGCAATAAACCGTCACAATTGTGTACACATTTGAGACAATAAGGGATTGTTTATAGGGAGTGAATTGTCGGACGATTTGGGAATGGAGTTATCCACAAACTATCCCCAATTGGCTCTTGACTTATCCACAATAAAACGTTATTATATCAGTAGGGACGGTTAACCCGCGTGAAGAGCGCGCCGTTTTGAGTGGTTCTCAACTTGTCACTGAACATACAGTAAAAGGGCGTGGAGCAATCCGCGCCCGGCAAGCCGTATAATATGAAGGGAGAAATCAATGGACTTTGGAGCCATCACACAAGCTGTCGGCGCTGTCGGTTTCCCGATTGTAATAGCGCTGTTGGCTGCCTGGTATATAAAGTACCTGGGAGACAAAAACACGGAAACAGTCAACCGGATGTATGACTTGATCCTGGATATGAACGAGAAGCAAAACAACCAGCTTGACAAAATGACCGAAGCAATAGCAGAAGTCAATAAAAGCATCGCGGTTTTAAATGATGCAATAGCAAAGGGGCTGAATGAATGATAACTTATTATAAAGTGATACAGAATGCCTTACAAATCTACTACCAGCGCGACAAATACGCGTATTTCTACGCCGCAAAAGGGCAGATTCTTACGGATCCGCTTATGGATGCCCTGATAGCGTGTGAGCCTGAATATTGGAAACGCTATTCGCCCGATAAAATACTTGAAATCAAAGATTTCTCGCGCGGGCGCGTAGGGCTGGACTGTTCAGGTTTTATAAACGCTTGCACAGGACAGGAAAAGTACAGCACGGCTTACTACCTGGACACACTGAACAAAACAACCCCGGCGCTTGGCACAGAAGGAAACCTGTTGTACACGACACACGGCGGACGCGGGCGGCACGTCGGTCTTGACATCGGATACGGTTACTACTTATCTTTTGAAAAAGAAATGCAGTCTTGTACCTTTGGAAAGATCAGCGCGTATAGATGGGAGCATAGCGGGCAGCTGCGCGACGTGGACTATACCGGCGCGAAAAATTAAAACCGAAAGGAGAACAAAAGAAAGCATGTTTACCCTGGATGAAATTAAAGAAATTCTTGACGCGGACGACGCAACAACCTTGGACGGATACAATTTGATCCGCACGAACCTTATGACAAAATTGTCTCCCGCTATTACAGAAGTGGAAAGTCTTAATAGTCAGATTAAGAATCTGACCGAAGAAAATGACCGCCTGAAACAGGCAAACGCCACGCTCTATAGCAAAATCGAGGGGCAGATTTTAGGCAAGCCCGCCGACAAAAACGAGCGCTCCGGGGATCCGGACGCAACGGAAGACGACCTCGACGAAAAGACCCCGGCGGAAGTGCTGGAGGAAAACGTAAGCGCTTACATGGAAGACTAAAGCGCCTACACAGAATACAGTAAAGGAGATAATGACATATGAATCAGAAGAAAGCAGAAAGAGCCGTAAAAGTCTTTAACGATGCCCGCGCACAGGCAAGCCGGGATTATATCGGCAGTGTTCCGGAGGCAACTGTCTCTTTGGACTTTGCCCGCGCTTTTGCACCTATTGTCCAGTATACGCCGTTCATGAACGAATTTCTTAATTACGTCGTGAATAAACTTGTTTTTCAGACCGTCGAAAGTAAGATGTATGAAAATAAGTTTGCCATGCTGCGCCGTGAAGGTTTCCCGCTTGGCACAGACTACGAAAACAACTATATCAACCCGGCGCTTCCGCGTGCTTATGGAATCGAACTGGGCGACACACTTTTAAACCGCAAAAAGCCGGATGTGAAAACGCAGTATTTCCGCCGCAACAGAGAGGATCAGTTTTGGATTACCATTCCGGAGCCGCTGCTGCGCGGAGCATACACGCAGTGGGAGCAGCTGGACGACTTTATTACTGGGGCTATCCGCAGCCTGTATTCTGGGAATGCGATCAAGGAGCAGCATCTTGTAAAGACGCTTTTCGTTGACGGTGTGACACAGAATATTGTCAGAACACAGACAATTGCAGGATACGACGAAACCGGCGACGCTGCCGGGAGCGCAAATCTGCTGATTAAAGCAATCCGCGGACTGACTTATAACTTCACCTTCCCGTCTTCCGATTTCAACAATTGGCTTGCATACGCGCAGGCTCAGGGGATCCAGGACGACCGCCCGGCTATTACATGGGTAGAAAACAATGATATTCTGGCGTTTATCCGGACGTCCGCGCTTGTCAATGCACAGGTGGACAGCCTGGCGGCCGCTTTCAATTTGAATGAGGGCGACTTCCGAAGCCGTGTTATTCCGGTTGATAGCTTTAGCTACCAGAATAACGAAGGTGAAACGGTATCCAATGACAAGCTGATTGCTATCGTATGCGACCGCAAAGCCTTTGAATATCGGGACAACTTCACACAGGCAAGTGACTTTTTCAATGCCGCCGGTTTGTACCGTAACCACTATTTGACCGTTTTTCAGACTTACGGAATTAACGTGTGTGCCAACTCCGTTGCACTGCTGGCACCGTAACAAAACAAGCTGCCTTTCCTCCAACCATAGGGCGCGGCGTATTGCAGACGCGCCGCGCCCGCTTCTTATAATGAAAGGACTGATATAGATATGCAGCGCAGACGTGGAGAAACAAACCCCAACATGAAATACTATAACGAATACCGTAACAGCTACTACAACCCGGACGACGAAATCAACCGCCCGGGCGTTAACGTGAACTGGAAAGACATACAGCAGGGCTTTAGCCTGGTAGAAGCAAAGAACAACGAACAGGATAACCGCCTGGACGCCGTAGAAGCAAAGAACGCGGAACAGGACGAACGGCTTGATGCTGTCGAAGCGAAGAACGCGGAACAGGATGAAAGACTTGATGCCATCGAAGCGAAGAACACCGAACAGGACGGACGGCTTGATGCTCTTGAAGCCGGACAGCAGGTACAGGATAACCGCCTGGATGCTATCGAAGCGGAACAGACCACACAGAATGGGCGGCTTGACGCTATCGAAACGAAGAACGGCGAACAGGATCAGATGATTTCCGCCATCCAGGCGAAGAACACGGAACAGGACGCGGCGCTTGCACAGCAGGCGGAAGATATCGCAGACCTGGATACGCGCCTGACAGACGCAGAAGGGGATATTGACGCCGAACGCGCCCGGAACACGGCACAGGATGCGGCTATCGCGGACAATTCTGCACGTATTACCAGAATTGAGGACTACGGTCCCCGGATCAGTGTAATTGAAGCCGAACAGGTAACACAGAATCAGCAGATTGCAGCACTCCAGGCGAAGGATACCGCGCTGGATGCCGACATTGCAGCACTCCAGGCGAAGGATACCGCGCTGGATGCCGACATTGCAGCACTCCAGGCGAAGGACACCGCACAGGATGCCGACATTGCAGCGCTTGATAGCCGTCTGGATGATGTAGAAGACGCGATTGACACGCGCCTGACCGCAGTAGAACAGAAGAACACCGAACAGGACGCGACGCTTGCAAACCATGAAACACGCATTGCAGATAACACGGCACGTAACACCGCACAGGAACAGGCGATAAGCGACAACAGCGCACGTATAACCGCGCTGCGGCAGAACGTCAACAGTAACACCGCCCGCATAACCGCGCTTGAGGGTGAACTTCCCGAACGTACGACCCCGACGAATCCAGACGAAGCACGCACGACTGTTATCGGTGAAGTCGGAAATAATTTCACAGTTGAAGCAATGAGAGACAGTAACGGGGAATCAATGACATTAAGTGACAGCGCGAACAACGACACCGTTTCTGTAGGCTTTACCTCTAACGAAGATGGGGAAAGCATCTCTATTGGGGGAAAGAGTTATAAATTAGGCGGAATTAGTGATAACAGCGCACGTATAACTGCATTACGTCAGAACGTCAACAGTAACACAGACCGCATTGCAGCGCTTGAAGGTGAACTCCCCGTACGTACGACCCCGACGAATCCAGACGAAGCACGCACGACTGTTATCGGTGAAGTCGGAAATAATTTCACAGTTGAAGCAATGAGAGACAGTAACGGGGAATCAATGACATTAAGTGACGGCGCGAACAACGACACCGTTTCTGTAGGCTTTACCTCTAACGAAGATGGGGAAAGCATCTCTATTGGGGGAAAGAGTTATAAATTAGGCGGAAATGGATTAGAAATAGTAGAATTCACTTCTAAAAATCCTGTAACAATAGAAGCAAATAACTGTAATACTGTACTTGTATCACATAATATTATAAATAACACTAATAAAAGAAAACGCTACCGTATAATATCTGTATTATTAAACGATTTAACTGATTATAAAACAATAGTAATGTCAATCTCGTTTAATAATATGGAAACTAATTTGGATACAAATTCTGTATGGCCAGGTGATGGTGCTACATTAAGTTTCTATATTGTATTAAAAAATTATGGTTCAAATTCTGTAACATACGCTGACGGCATTTCGGGTAGAATTATATATGCTATAGAAGATATACAATAATTTGTGATTAAGGGTAAGAATATGGCACCAAATACGACAGTAACACTATACGCAACCGATTTCGACATCACAAACAAACACGTTGTATACGCGGACTCAGAAGGGGCGGCATTTGCTGCCGTCTCTTCTTTTCCGTCGAAAGTCTACACTAACTGCTATTGGCAGCGCACGGACGGCTTCGTCTTCCGCGCAACCGGGAATATCAACGAGGTGGAACGTTTCAACTACTGCATTTTCGAAAATAACGGCAAACGCAACTATGCCTTTATCACGAAATGCCAGTATGTAAACGATGATATGACGTGGGTATACCTGGAAATTGATCCGTGGCTCAACTTCGCCGGGCAATATGACTTTCATGATTCACCGATGGATAGATGTCATCCGGCGGAAGACGGTGATTTTGAAAATATCGTTACACCGGAACCGATCAACGTATACCCCCATGTTGGCGTAAACACAGCGGACTATGGCGTTGCTGGATCAGATGATAGTCTAACATGCGTTCTAACCAGAGTGTCAGCAACGGCATATCAGGGACAGGCTACAAATTTTTGGAATGGTTTAGCGTCGATGATACACGACGGAGACGCAAGCGCGCTGTCTGCGATGTTTTCCGCTATATCCGCACAGGGCTGCGATTGCGGCGTATGTGTGCAAGCGAATACCTCTGTCGTGACGGCTGCACAGCTGGCACAGATACAATATAACTATGCCCGCGTGGATAAAGAAGAAGATATGCTTTATGCATATCACATTCCGAAAGCAGTACGGACAGCGGACGGCGGGTTAAATATCGGCGCTATGGCTCCATTTAGAATTGGTATAGGTGACATTGATCTTACGCCGGGGCAGTGGAAAACGCTAAACAAGTGGAAAAAAGGGTGGCAATCTCCTCAGTTCAACGAAGTTCGGTTAACCGTCTGTGGAAATACGCGGATTTTTAGCTTTGATGAAATAATTCCCGAAGCAATCCAGGACGGGCAAATCCGTTTCGACGGATACGCTACACAGGACTCTGCTGGATGCATTGCAATCGGATGCGCCAGCTATGCGGGCGCTTACGGGCAATCTATTGTATCTGGTAAACAGTGGGACAGTGTGCAAATCAATGCCGTTGTAACGCCTAATAAACAAGATTATATTTCAACGGGAATTAAGGGTATAGCCGACGTTATCCAGGCGGGCGTAAAATATGGCGTCGAAGGAGCCGCGCGCGAATTTGACGCCGTAGGTGAACGGATCCAGGGACATAGCGTGGTTAAGGGAACCAATACAACCTCTATCGGAACATGGAACCTTATGAATCCACTTGTACAAGCGGAGTACAGAGCGGGGGACGAACACGACGCCGATAAACTGAACTGCCTTTTTTCCACCTACGGATATAACATGGGCGGGCTTGTGCGTCCTATCAATCTTAACGGAATGCCACATTGGACGTACAACAAAACACGCCAGGCAGCTATAACAGGGCGGGGAGTACCACAACGCTATCTTGACCAGGTAATAGCCATGTTTAACAGTGGCGTATTTATCTACAAAACCATTGGAGACTATAAACGTCTTGAGCAATGGGAAAGCAACATATTATAAAGGGGAAACCATGAAAAAAGGATTTTCCAATAAGAAACAACAGATACAGAACGAAGCCGTATATGTCATGTTTTATGAGCGGCTGCATGACTTCTGTCTGACTTTCATCAAATGGAAGGGGCTGCCTTTTCCGGATCCGATCAACAGAGAAGTACAGCTATATCTAAACGAACTTTTGTTCAAAGGGCAGACAGCGGCATTTCTCAAAGTCGATCCGGAAACAGGAAACGCGCCCGGGTATATTCCGATTATCGGCGCTGCGATTCCGTCGGATGCCGTAACCTGGTATGGCGGTTCGTATAGCTATAGCATCCAGACGGAGCGTGACACGCTGCACGCTTCGCGGGACGTTGTAGCACTTTGCCAGCCGTCGCCGACGAAACGGTCACTTATGTCAGTGTGCAGCTGGTACGCAATGCAGCTTGCACAGGCGGAACAATCTATACGCGTAAATATGATCAACCAGAACACGCCCGCAATCATCCAGTCCCCGCCGGGGCAGGAACTCACCTATGCGAATATGTTCGAACAGGTGGCGGGATTTAAGCCGGTCGTATACGGGCGCGAAAATCTCCTTGGCGACGATAAAAATGCGCTGCTGGCATACCGGTATTTACAGCCCGCGCAGTACGTTGCTGATAAGCTGGAAATGCTTAAACATGATATCCTGAATGACTTTTTCAATGAATTGGGTATAAGTGCAAAGTCTATCGAAAAGAAAGCGCAGCTTATCAGTGACGAATTAAACATTGACTTTACGTCAAACAGCCTTGCAAAAAACGTCTATTTGGATTGTCGGAAAGCATTCTGCGAAGAGATCAACAGTATATACGGGGAAAACGTAAGCTGTGAGTATAACGTCGATATGCTTGAAGCTATCCGTGACCGGCAGACGGAAACGGCGGACAACAGAGACATATCCGGGGCAGGTACGGAAACCGTGGAAGGGGTGAACGAAGAATGAGCGACTTTTATAATATGGGCGCGAAATTCACGATACACATTTATGACCTGGTAAGAAACGGTTTTTTCGCTGCCGAAGTATCGCCCCTGAAAGACTATCCAATCTGGAAAGAATCATATCGGGAATATCTCAACGATATGATTATTGAATACTTTATGACGTGGGAAATCGGCTATGAGACAGAACAGGTTTTTTGGTTTGCGCTGCATAGCAAAATGGCGGAAATCATGCCGCGCCTGAATGTACTTTTCAAGTCGCGCCACTTGGACGATGAATACAACCCGCTGCTGGATCACGACTACCAGATAGAACACACGGAAGAAGGAACGCTTGACACGACAGACGACGACACAGACCAGAAGACAAGCCAGGAAGTAATGGACGACGACACAACCGAACATAAAACAAGCCATGAAACCATGACAGACACGGTACACACAACCGGCAGCACGTCCGGGACCTATAACACAACTACCAGGGACAGCGACACGCCACAACAGAATATGAACAATTTAGGATACGGGCTTGATGATACCTGGATAAACCAATGGTTGACACACGGGCAGATTATCAATAATAACCATCAGGATTCAAGCGTCGCAGATTCCAACGAAACGCGTAATACTGACTATACGCACGATATCGCCGGTACGGACGACAGAACAACGGACTATACGCACAACGTAGTCAATAACCGGATCATTGACACGGACACGACGAAACACTATGTACAGCACTATTCCGGGCGGCGCGACTCCGGGCAGCATCTGGCACAACAGCTTTCCGAATTGGCTTTTGACCTGGAGACGCAGATAATCAGCGCATTGAAACCGCTATTTATGGGGTTATACTATGATTGACGTTGTGTATCTTGCCGCGCTATGGACAGCGCTAATAATCCTGTTGTGCCTTATGTGGGTGCTGTGGATGGATCATAAATAAGAAAGGAGTAATTACATGTTTCCTTATTGGGGTTGGCGGAAGTGGGCGGAGCAGTTCACGCAGCCGCTGATTTTTGACGACAGCATGACTATTTTACAAAAGCTGTGTGCGATATGGTACAAACTGGAAGACCTGGAAAAGCGCGTTAAGGCGCTGGAAGACAAAAACGGTTGATAAATCCCCGCTATAGTGTGAAGCTATAGCGGGGATTTTGTTATTAAACTTGCAGGATTTATTGTATTATACGGGCGTTTGTGTTATTATATGAGTGGGCGAAGTTATGTCCGGACAACAGACCAAAGCAAAAGGAGAAAAGAAAATGACGTACAAAGAAGCTATTGAACAGGGATACCGCGATGGTGATTGTATGTATACAATCGGCTATATTTCACGCAAAACCGATGTTTTAAAACAGCCGGTTCAGATAGCGGGTGGCAGACGTAAAGGGCAGCTTTATGTTGAGATTCCCGCGTGGCAGACAACAAAATATCATATCAGACAGTATTTAGTAGAAGCGAAATAAGAAAGGAAAAAGCAAAATGCGAAAATCGAAAATTCAAAAGCTACCAATCTACACCGACATCCGCGCCGGGGAAGTCCTTTGGACTCCCGACGGGATCCAGACCGCGCCGCTGTCAGCACGGCGGTTTGTGTTCCTGGATTATCAGAATCGGAACGGGGAACACGTCGGGTATGAATTTTACCCGCTTGCGGACTACGTGAAAACGGAAGACGCACGGGTTTATGGGGTGACAATATGAGAGTAGATACATATAAAATGAAGCTGAAATTGAGCAGCTTATACGGACAATCTGTTTATGATACCGACCGCCGCCCGTTTCAACCGCACGAAATCAGCCAGATTATCACCGACCGGGAACATGGCATTGCATACGTGTATTGTTCACACTGGCAGAAGCCGCGCCGGTATACTTTTGCGGCGCTGCCGAATATGTGCGTGGTATGGATGTTGTCAAAAGCGGTTATTATCGCTGTAAACAAAAATATTACGATTTGCACACGAAGGAGGCTTGCTTGGGATGAAAAGTATTGACGATATTTGCGCGGCAGTGCTGCGGGAACAGGACGAAAAAAACGAGAAGAAAAGTCGGATTTTTATTCCGGAACTTGATTCTATCATGTCTGCTTATAAATACTTCGCAATACTACGCCCGCATAATGAACCCGGATACCTCCCCGCCGATGTTCAAATCGACCGGAAAGGAAATTGGTATAAATCAATATGTGACGCGCGGGAGGTGAAATGCTGGCGGAAATGTCGCATGAAATACCGAATAAACGGTATGGGAATGCAATTAAAATATGTAATGTTGAACTGTGATATGCCAGATGCCGAACGACAATATCACGCCATTGCACTTAAATATTTTCGTTTATTCGATCATAAAGAAGCGAATGTATTTTATGATCCGTCAAAAGGTTTGTACTGGTTCCTGGATTCTGACAGCGAACCGTATGCCGTAGTGTGCGGAATCCGTGTAGCGAAAGCAGGAACAGTGTTAAGTTAATAGCCAGACGGAGCGCGTCACGCGCTGGCGCGCTGCGATGTGGTTATTACCAGCCACAAATACAAATCAAAAGGAGACAAAAGAAAATGGTAAAAGGAAGAAAGTTTTACGAAAGCGGACTTGTTGCCGCCGTGGCGGAAAGAGCGGAAACAATCGGACTCTGCCGCGAAGTATCCGGTTACTATGAGTTTGTCGGATACATGGAAATTACGAACGAAGATGAATCGAAACGCCTGTTTGAAATCACGCTGAAAGCGGACAACGGCGTGCTGGGTAATGCGATCACGAAAAGTGATAACGTTATCCGGCAGATTGATGAAATCATGGAAACTGTTGGAGGATCCGCCCCGCGCAGTGCGTGGAAGATTGGATTCTCTGAACAGAAGACGAAGAACGGGAACAATGTAATTGTTGTCAACATGACTTTGGCTGACGGTTACCAGGCAGCAACGGAAACAGAAGACAAGACGGAGTAAAGAGCCGTTACCAGTGGCGCGGCGCGTAATGTGCCGCGCTTTTCTTTTCTGAAAGGTGGGAAATATGGCAAAAAGAACAGTACCATCCGCGGACGTACCACTTGATTTTTTGAGCGGAAAAGAACTGAAAAGCTATATCCAGAGCGCCGGGAAGACAGCGCAGAGCCGATTAAAAGCGCTTGAAAAGGCATACAGTCCGGGCGGATCCCTTGCCGGGCGTCGGTCTTTTGTCCTGGATAAATACGGCGGGCTGAACGTCAAAACAAAAGGTTTATCAGAAAAAGCGCTGCGACTGAAAGCGGAACAAATACGGGAAGTGCTGTCAGCGAAAAGCAGCACTGTGAAGGGTGTAAAAGAAATTGATAAACAGAGGATGGATACATTCAAAGAACGGCATCCGAATTTTAAAGTGAAATACCAGGATAGAGCCGGGCGGAACCGTTCGCGGGAACCGTCTAAAGCCGAATGGGAAAGGGCTATGCAAATTCTTGGAAAAATCCAAAAGGCGGAGAAGGGCGGAAAGTATGACTCCAATGAGCAATTATTCATGGCGTTTCAGCTGGCAACCGGTGACGCCGTGGGGATCACTCCGGAGAATCAGGAAGACTATATTGATGCCGATAATTTCCTAAATGAATCGGGCGATATGCTGATTCACTCCGACGCTTTTTTCAGCGCGGCAGATTTAGAGGACACGTTGGACTTTTTCAGCTTTGACGCGGACGACGGGGAGTAGCTTATATGATATGCCGAAACAAAAGAAAATCCGATACTCAAAACAACTATGCTGTTTTGACATAGAGACTACGCACGAAGTAATCGACGGCATGGATTGTCTGTATACGTGGCACTGGCAAGCAATCCGCGACACGGAATATCTGACTTTTACAAGCTGGGCTGACTTTTTGGATAAGGTGGTTACTTGGAACGATGCCGACCGAACAATTGTATTCGTCCACAACCTATCCTATGAAACAGAATCCATTATTCGCAATTTGGGAGATCATGTTATTTCAGAAGTTTTCGCGACGGATACTCACAAAATGTTAAAGTTTGTGCTGGATGATGTAATAGAATTCCGGTGCAGCTATTTCCTCACAAATAAGAGCCTGGCAAGCTGCGCGGAAGATTGCGGATTGCAAAAACTTGAAATGGACTATCAGACGATCCGCCGCCCGGGGGAACCTGTCAGCGATTCCGACGAACTGTACTGTGCATGGGATGTGCTTATTATGTGGCATAAGATAAGACAGCTTGAAGCCGCCGAAGGTATGCCGTTCTGGGATTTTCCGTTGACAAACACGGGTTTTTTGCGGAATGAAGCGCGGAAAGTCATGCGTCATGATAAGCGCAACCGAAAGTTGTTTACGTCGTCGCGGATGGATTACAAGAAATTTATGTGCTGCAAGGACGCTTTTATGGGCGGATATACACACGCAAATTACATATACATGGGCGAAGTGATGCACGGAGTTGATAGTTTCGACTATGGAAGTGCGTATCCTTTCGCCATGCTTGCGCACAAGTACCCAATGGGCGCGCTGCATCGCGTGGACTCCCCGAACTGGAACGATATAAAAGCGATGATAAACCGGAAAGACGTGCTTTTTATCTGCCGTGTGCAGCTGCGCGGCGTGAAAAGCAAATTATTGAATACCTACTTATCTTTTTCAAAATGCAAAACATCGGACGACGTAGAACTTGACAACGGGCGGATTTATAGCTGCACGCAGCTGGAAACTGCTTGCACTTCACTTGACCTTAAAATCATTTTCGCGGCGTATGAAGTAAAAGCTATCAGGGTTTTGGAATTATATTGGTCACGTGCCGATTATCTGCCGCCTGAATATCTGCGGCTTATGCTGCGGTATTACAAGGATAAGCAGGAACTAAAAAACGTCGCGGGGCGGGAAATCGACTATATGAAGGCAAAAAACAGAGTGAATTCTTTTTATGGAATGGCGGTCACGAACCCGATACACGATATCATAGAATTGCATATGGATACGGCGAAATGGGAAAAGGTTTATCAAGACTACAAAAACGAAGATGTTATAAACGGGCTGCTTGATGAATTTTACAAGTCATGGAATAGCTTTTTACCATACCAGTGGGGCGTTTTCGTTCCCGCCTGGACACGCTATCATTTATGGATGGACTTCATCAGGTACAACGACAGGCGGACGCTTTACTGTGATACGGACAGCGCGAAAGTTATTGACGTTGCGGATTGTCTGCCGTATATCGAAAAGTATAACAAGTGGGTAGAGGAAATCAAAGCGAAACGACTTGCGGATTTGGGGATAGATGAATCATTCCCGGATTTGGGCGTTTTCGACTGGGAGACAAAAAAGAAAGGTGCGTGGGCTGGATTTAAAACGTTGGGCGCAAAAAAGTATTTAGTGCAATACAAGGATGGTACTTTTGCATCAACCGTTGCGGGCATGAGCAAAAGCGCGGTTGAGTACATCATGGGTTTTGACGACTTCACACCGGGAACGATCTTTGACGCGGATATTTCCGGGCGTACTGTCTCCCGATGTATTGACAATCCCCAGGGCGTATATGACGACGGCGGCGGGTGCTGGATCGAAAACACGACTTATCAATTGACGATATCCCCGGATTATGCGTTACATGCCAATTATCCGGATCGGTTCACTTTTTCCGATTTGGTTATATCGGCGACGGGGCGGAGACATACGGGAATTTTTACCGTAGAAGAGAAGATAAACAGGAAGTTGTTAAGGGATAAGCGGAATATTTACGGGGTGGAAATATGATTGATTTAACTTTTATTGATAGCGCAAACAACCGGAAGTTTTCTTATGAGCGCGTTTTAAAACTGGATTATGCAGAGCGCGGTAATACGCTTTTTGTGACCGGACAGAACGCGGCAGACGGTAATATTTACAAGAGTGCCGTTCTTCTGGACACTATCGACTATATCCAGATTGAGCCGCCTACACCTATGGAGGATTGATATATGGCATATTTAAAACCTTTGGAGATCCGGACGGCGGACGGGCTCAAAATGGAAGTCGTAAACTATCCGGAATTGCTAAAATTGGACGCGGACGTTTATTTGATCTTCGGAATGCGCAGCTTCGGAAAGTCTTACGGGATCCTGGAACACTGCCTGATTGACTGGATACAGAACAAACGCGCTTTTGTCATGATGCGGACTATTGACGACGATATCACGCAGACCAAAGCCAGGAAGTATATTGCGGCGCTGAAAAACCGGTTTTCCGAACTGACCAACTACGAAAAGGAATTGACGGTTTATACCTCTGATTTTATCGCGCGGAGTTTTGGCAAAGGTACGGAGATCATCAGAGAAAAAGTAGGTTCCGTTATGAGTTTATCCGGGTGGCTCAAATATAAGGGTAACAACTATGATGATGTTGGAACTATCATATTTGAGGAGTTTTTGGAGCGGAAAGCTAAACTATCAGCAGACGCGTTTCTGGAAGGGTATTTAAATAACTTATCGACCGTTATCAGGCTTCGCCAGGACGTGAAGGTTTTCTGTCTGGCGAATACCGTAAAGAAGAAAAGCCCGATTTTTGACTACTACCACATAGATTTAAACAGGATCAAGAAAGGAGAGCCCGCGCTTTTCTCTGAAAGCAACAAGCTGCGCGTATGCGTATATTGGACTCCAGACGTCGATTTGGAAGAGCAAAGCGTCAAGCATTATACCGTTTCGGACACTAAACAAGCCAAAATGATAACCGGCGGCAGCTGGGAAGAGGGCAGCTATCCGGAAGAGTGGGAAGGTTTCGCGTGTGTGGAGTGTATGCGGTTGAAACGGTTCCGGTCATCGTTCAAATTCTACTTGCACGACTTAGGGATTTATGTATGGTTCCCGTATAAGGGTAATACGCCTGTGCTGGTCACTAAACTATCTTTTATGGTGGCAAAGGTTTCTTGTACGGCGCTGCACTTCGCGACATTTTACGGTAACTACCTAAAGGTTTTCCGTGCTATGGTTCTGACCGGGCAGATTGTCCAGGATGGGAAGAGCGCGGAAGGAATAGATTATTTGATGGAGAAAATTGTATGAAGAACTTCAAAATTCTGGTAGCTTGTGAGGAATCCGGTCGCGTGACAGAAGCTTTCCGGAATAAAGGTTTTCAGGCGTTTTCGTGCGATCTTATACCGACGTCCGGAAATATGCCCGCGTATCATATTATCGGGAACGCGCTGGAAGTCATGCAGCGCGAAAAATGGGATTGTGTTATAGCGTTTCCACCATGCACTTATTTAACGAATGCAAGTGCTCGTCGTATGCGTGTAAATGGTTCTATTGTACGGGATCGTTACAACCAAATGTTGCGGGCGCGTGACTTTTTTCTTGCCTTTTATTACGCAAACGTTCCACATATTGCTATCGAAAATCCGGTACCGATGAAAATATGCAATCTGCCGCGATATACCCAAATAATCGAACCGTATTTTTTCGGTGATCCGTACAAGAAGCGAACTTGTTTATGGCTGAATGGACTGCCCGAATTGACGCGTACTTGTTACGATTCACAGACAATACAATTGTGGGTAGATGGTGGAAGTAAGAAGAAAGACGGGACTTCACGAAACAACCGCGGCCAGGGTTTTCGTGATCCTAAACAAAGAAGTAAGACATTCCCCGGAGTAGCCTGGGCTATGGCGGAGCAGTGGGGAGAATATTTCAAAGAACGATATTCTTAAACAATGGAGACCGGTTCATATGAGCCGGTCTTTTCTTATACCCAAATTGTCCGACAATTCATCCCTTATAAACAATCCCTTATTGTCGGAAATGTGTACACAACTTTATACAGTTTGAAGTCATAAACGAAAGATTCGAAGCAATTTTTCGATATCGACAATCGTAAAGTGTCTGACAATAACCAATATTTAAGCCCTAATGACCGAAAATGGACGTTTTAGCCACTGAGGGCAGAGAGTGCTAACCGATTTTTGGGGATAAATTGTGGATAAGTGGACGTTGGACGCGAGTGACTA
>JAGAPR010000010.1 GCA_017623155.1 Prevotella sp.
GAGGAAGAGAACCGCATACAGATGAACGGCGAGGCCCAGTTCTCCGAATCAGGCAAGCGCATCGAGTACGGCAAGCGCACCAAGGCCAAGCACCATCGCACACCCGACGGCGAGGCCATGCGACAGCAGCACATCGTGTTCACCGACGAAGACGCGACCACGACTGACATGCTGGACGATAGACCCTATGGCGAAAAGGCTGACGAGTACATGAAGAATCTCGAAGAGCAAGCCAAGGCAGAAGAAGCCGACGATATGGAGAAGGATATGGGATTCAAACCCTTCGGACAAGAATGGTAACAGTATGAGCCGAGACCCTAACTACCAGCGACTGCTGAACGACAAGCGGTGGAAGCTGCTGCGTGCTGCGGTGTTCCGACGCACCAACGGACTGTGCGAGATGTGCCTGAAGGAAGGCTTCATCACGCCAGGCGTGGACGTGCATCACATCAAGCCGGTGGAGACAGGGCGCACGGTGCAAGAGATGGAGCGACTGGCATACAATCCGAACAACTGCCAGCTGTTGTGCGTCGCCTGTCACATCAAGGTGCATCAGGACATGCGGACACACACCAAGGAGAAGGTAAAGGAGAACAAAGCGCGAGCAAGGCAACGCTTCATGGAACTGAACGACCCGAACTACCAACCGCCTGAGAAACCCAAGCCCTACGGACAGCAAGCCGATGAGTATCTGAAGAACCTCGAAGAGCGTGCAAGACTCGAGACACAACAAAACGTTAACAACTCTTAACCTCGGGCTATCCGTTTTCTTTACAAAGGCTCTGATTCTGAAATCCACTTGCCTAACCTTCCGTTGACAAGGTAAATTTTGAAAATCTCGTTTTTCCCGAATCTTAATTCAAGATTGCATTTTACCCATTTCGCGTTATATACCGCCATCGCAACATATTAACAAATAAACGCTGACGACATGCCGAAACAAGTATTCATACCCAGGCAACTGCCACCGAAGAAGCCCGACCGCTGCGAGCTGTGTCCGCTCATCGGACTGATACCGAAGGAAGACCGCGAGCGTGGCAAGCGCGAGAAATACTACTGCCTGGGAATCTACGAGCCGCTTGTGGATGAAGAAGGCAATCCGATACTGGATGACAAAGGTTGTCAGCGGTTCGGATTCCCCCGACTATCCACACGCGAGGCCAACAATGTGAGTGCCAGTCAGCGCAAGGAGAGGGGACACCTATTGCACCGGCCATGCGATAATATGTGGGCAGCGTGGATGCGACTACAAGGCCGCAAGTTCCCCATGCTCACCGAGACTTACAACACTTACCGCCTGCCCTTCGAGGCTGAGCAGCAACAGAAACAACAACCTAAATTTGCATTTGAATAGATATGGCAAAACCAAAGACCGCAAAACAATATGAAGCAGAGTTGCGACGCATGATAAAAGCCCGCACGGGTGCCGACTGCGAGGCATGGCTCACGCCTCAGATACGCGCAACGGCCATGAACATGGTGATGCTCGACAAGATTCAGGATGAGCTCACCGACATGGATTCACTCATAACTCCCGTGCCTGGCTCGATGGGGCAGGTGAAAAATGAGGTATCGCCACTATTGCCCCACTATGACAAGACGCAGCGCACCCTGCTGATGCAATTCGAGGCCCTCGGACTGAACTACTCCACCACGCCAAGCAAGGTGAAGGAGGACACCAAGAAGGGCGTGGACGAGACCGACCCAATGGCTGAGTATTATAAAGGCAAGACGCAATGACACAGAAAGAGAAACAACAAGCCCACGCGCTGCTATCGGAGCGGATGGCGGAGCAACACCAGCAAGTGACGGACATAGAGCCGCGACTGGCTGCCTACCTCGACGACCTGACCGAACACCCCGAAGCGCACAACGGCAACGAGCTGCTGGGAGCCATCAAGTTCCTGCGGCTGTTGCGGACGTATGAGACAGACATCGAGACGTTCCGCGACGTGGTGTATAAGTACGAGGGAATTTGGCAACAGACCGACGGCGGCATGTGGCGACACATGGAGGGCGGACTGAAGCACCCAGGCACCACGGGGCCGACATACTACCGCTTGCAACCCTTTCAGGTGTTTGTGCTGGCGGCGATGTTCTGCCTGAAGGCATGGGTGAACACCGAGAACGAGGCAGGCTCCCGCGAGCTGTTGCCCACGGAGCGCATCGGTGAGGACGGCATGATCTACGACCTGCGCCGGCTGTGCACCGAGTTCACGCTGTTCACACCCCGTAAGACCGCCAAGACGCAACTCTCCGCCTTCATCCAGTTCTGGTATTTTATGAGTGGCGACGAGAATGCCGAGTGCTATTGTTGTGCCAACGCCAGCGACCAGGCAAAGATACTCTTCAGCCGCACCCGCGAACTGATTCACCAGATGGACCCGAAAGAGCGGCGTATCCGCTTCACCGCCTCACAGGTAAACTGGAAGCCGGGGCAGTTCCGCACGGCATCGCTCACCGCTCTCTCTGCCGGTGGTAAGACCAAGGACGGACTCTTTGCCCAGCTCTGCTCGGCTGACGAGTACGGCAGCGCACAGTATATCAACGGAGCCTCGGACATGGGCAAACTGGTGAGCGTGGTGGAGTCATCAATGGGACCACGGCGCGAACCGATGACCTTCATCTCCACCACGGCAGGTATCATTCAGGCAGGGCCGTTCATCGACAAGCTGTTTGGCATCCGTTCGCTGCTGATGGAAGAACTTGACCCCGAAGCCCCGCACGAATTGGCCGACGACCGTCAGATGTGCCTCCTGCTGGAGCCCGACGAGTGGGAACAGCAAGACGAGCAGCTGCTGATGACCTCGAAGGAGGTGCGCCGCAAGGTGAACCCCATGCTGGGCATCATCGTGCAACACTCGTTCTACGATGACGAGGTGGCCAAGGCACGGCAGAACCCTGAGAAGAAAAACGAGGTTATCTCGAAGCTGCTCAACGTCTATCATGCTGCCACCATCCAGGAGTGGGTGAAGGCGGAGCAGGTCAGACCGCTACAGACTGACCGACGCATCGACCAATGCACGAAGAAAGACGGATGGGTGGTGTTTGTTGGACTCGATTTCAGTCAGGGCGACGACCTCCACACGGCCAGCTATCTGGCAGCACGGAAGCACCCCAGCGGACGAGGTACGGAGTTCTTTGCCGACTGCGACGCATGGATAAAAGAAGACACGCTGGAGCAGTCGAGCATCAGTGCCCTGTATCAGCAGTGGATAAAAGACGGGTGGCTTCACGTCTCGCCCGGCAAGGTGTTCCAGCCGTCGCTCTTCATCAACCGGCTCGACGAGTTGTTCAAGCAGGGCGTACAGTTTGCCGCATGGGGATATGACAAGTACCAGTCGAAAGACCCCGTGAACGCGCTGAAAGCCTACCTACAAAGCGTGATGAAGGTGCCGAACCCGGAGCCATACGTGCAAGTGGTCAGCCAGCTTAACTCGGAGTTCAACGCTCCCACCGACGACCTCTATGCCGCTATGTTCGCTCCCGTGCCGTTTATCGGCTTCAGCGGCAATCCCCTGTGGCCATTCTGCTTTGGCAACTGTGCCCTGGAGATAGACGGACGCGACAACAAGCGACCCGTGAAGCGCACCCCCGGCAGCGACTCTTGCAAGGTGGACCCCGTGCAAGCCCTCATCATGGCGATGGATTTATACACCCGGTTTGAGGGGACAAGACAATAATAATTGATAATTGAAAATTATGAAAAAGGCAAAAGACGCTGTAAAGCGACTACTGAAAGAGCAATGGGAGCAGGCGTGCAACGGTTTCCTCGTGGAGCTGCTGCGCATGTGGGAACTGGATGCGCACTACGGCTACTGGATTGGCGACGAGACGGGTGGCGTGTACGACTATGGCGACGGGATGTTCACGATCAACATGGACGACATCATCTACTGCGTGTTGGCCGACGTGACGCATGAGCAGTACCAGGAGTGGCAGGAATACATCTGCGACGCTGCTGAGTTTGGCTTTGACACGCCGAACTTGCGGTCATTCATCCGGGGATGTCCGCGAACATCTGCCGAGACCTTCAAGCATCTGCGTGAGATCAAGGCAACGCTGAACGACGCTATCCGCGACGAAAAGGAGCGCGTGAAGAATGGAAAGCAAAATAATCCTTATTGAATTTATCAAGTAACTATGACAAAAGAAGAATTTTTAATTGAAGCCACTTTGCGGCTGCTTTCAACACGCCCGGAAAACACAATGGCTGAGATTGTGGACATGGCGAACGAACTACAGGAGCGTACCTTCGGCAAAGCGTTAGAGAACGAGATCAAAGAAACGCAAGCGAAAACCGAAACCACCTACGCAGTACCTATCAGCGTCATCGTCAGTCATCTCGACAAACAATGGAGGGGTTTGGGATATGGTGCTCGTATGGACAAGTTGTTCAAGAAGTACAACATCGCATCAGTTGGCGACCTACTGCGTATCGGAAGACACGATTTCGCAAAAATCCATTCCGTAGGTAACGGAGCAGTTACCAGAATTGATGACGCATTGAGAGACTTGTTTAATTTAGAGAGCTGGTAATTATGAACATGAAAAGGCGAATCTATTTGTCGGGCGGAATGTCCGGGGTGGAGCGGGCTGTCTATGTGCGGCGGTTCAGCGAGGCGGAGAGGATTCTGCGGCGGCACGGGTACGGGTGCATCAACCCGTGCCGGGTGTGGGCCTGTCGGTGGCCGTGGATTTACAGGGCGATGGAGTGGGCGATGGGCAAGCGGCTGGCGTATGCCGTGGTGCTGTGCTATGACCTCCTGCTGCTGATGACCCGTGCCGACGGCATTGCGATGCTGCCGGGCTGGCAAGCGTCGCGCGGTGCACAGATTGAGAACTACGTCTCACAGCACTTCTGGATGCAAGGAATCTCCAAGGCCGTGACCGACGAAATCGAGAAAATCAAGTAAAAAAATATCAAGGAACTATGATTGAGAAGAAGACAGTGTGGGCAGTGACCCGCGATTTTGAGATTATCGAGAGAGCCGCTATCATTGAAGACGGCAAAGTGTTAATGTCGAAAAACCCGAACGACAAAGATTCAGAATACGGAACGGGGTGGGACTTACTTCGTTATTTCGAGACCGAAGAAATGGCGAAGGAATGGATTGAGAACGAAGAGAAGTCCGTCCGTGATATGATTCCGAAGGTGAAGAAGTTCATCGAAAGCATGGATTTTCGCTACGAACTTCGCAAGAAACTTGGTATCGAGAAAAAGGACTATCTCGGCAGCTATGGCGAAGACCGCAGGAGCAGCTATTTGGATGAGTACAACGAAGAGCAAGATTATTCCAAGAAACTCGAAGTGTTCATCAAGAGCCGTGTGCTGAATATTGACGGGCGCATGATTCCCATCGACCAAGTGCGAGAGATTCAATGGTACGGAGTAGAGGACGCTGAAGAATACGAGCCAGGCCAATGGAAAGCCGTGCTGACCACGACCAACGGCGACGAGTATTCGACGAACAACGTAGCGGATGTGCGTCTGATATGGGCGACCATCGGCAAGTGCATCGGCTCATGGTTCATCGACAACGATATTGACTGAGACAAAGACGAGGAGGAATGACGATGGACTTAAAAGACACTATCATCAAGCAACTGGCGGCGCCGGTGAAACGGAAGGGCACGCAGGACTACATGACCGACGAGGAGGGCAACATCGTGACCTCGGAGGCGGCCATCGGCATGATCATCGTTCAGAAGGCGCTCAGCGGCGACCTCCAGGCCGTGGCATTTGTGCTGAATCTCCAAATGCAGCACGAGCGCGACCCGAAGACGGAGGCGGAGGATGCGGACCGCCGACGACAGCAGACGGAGGCGAACCGCAACGTGATTCGCCGCACGCTGGAGGCGGACAACCTCTGGACGGTCTCGCTGGCGCTGGACCTCGACGAACTGGCTCAGCAAAAGACGTTTATCGACAGGCTGACGGAGCAGATGCAAGCCCCCGGTTATCAGGACACTTTCACGCTGCCCAAGAAGGACGGCACCATGATCCCCACGCTCAACCCACTCATAGAATACCGCGACAAGGCGGTGCAGAAGTTCCAGCAGGGCATGGAGCGACTGCGGGCGGAAGCCATCAAGCGCAAGCTCCAGGCCCGGCAGTTCAAATGAGTAAACCCCTGACGGCATTTCAGCCGTATTGTAGATAATATAAAGTAAATCATTAAAATTTCTACGAATATGGGTGGAAGAGCAGGAGGCGGTGCCTCAGGTGGAATGGGTAGAGGTAGCAGAGGAAGCTCATTCGAGGCTAACGTTATGGTTCAGAATGCCAACGGCGAAACGCATCAGTTGACGAAATCGTTCAAGAATCTGACTCAAGCACAAGACTGGGTAGATAAGGTCGGTGCGAAGTTTGGCGGCAATAACAAGACAGGTTTTGCCACATACGGCAGTGTAGATAAGGTTTCCAAGTCTGGAGCAACTGAATACGATGTAGTAGCACCAATCGACTTTGCAACGAATTTCGCCAAGGCTGACGCAAAGGCTTTCAAGAGCGGATATAAATAATCTTTCACCACTTCGCAATCATTCAAGCGAGACACGCATCAACTTGTGTGCCTCGCTTCATCATGTCTATAAATAAACAATCACAATGAAACATTCCGAAATAGTAACGCTATCCATCCGCGACCTCATTCCCCACCCGCGCAATCCCCGCAAGATTTCGCAGGA
>JAGAPR010000090.1 GCA_017623155.1 Prevotella sp.
CAAGGCGAAGAATGAGGTGCTGGAAAAGGAGATTCCGCAGTTGCAGGAGATAGCGGGCAAGGTATGGAAGAAAGAGGATGAGCTGAAACAGTTGAAGTCCGAACTTGCCGCTCTTGACCGCAAGATTCAGCTGGAACTTGCTCCGCCTGCTCCGGAAACCACCGAAAAGGAGAAGAACGAGGCGGTGCGCAACACACCGGATGTTCCGGACAACAACGTGGCAGCACGGATTGTAAGACCGGACTCCGCAGAAAGGAGTGTGTCAGGCATGGGCTTCAGACTGTAAAACAGTGAAATGGGCAGGATGTGTCATTCATATCCTGCCCATATTCCAGCAACCCCCATAAAACCCCATAAAAAACTCGTAACCAACGAAAAAACAGCCTTCTTTATGCCTGCGGATAAAAACTTTTGTGTAAATTTGCATTTGGGGCGATAGCTGCCCTGTAGAACTGATATGTTGTATGACAATGGATATACCTCGATATGTCGTCCGGATGTGGCAAAAGGATTTTGTTGCGGCGACGCTTCGCCTTTGGCGGAGGTTGTCCGTGTGTGCGTTGATTCCCCGCCTCATTCACCGGTAGGGAGAGGTAATCATATTTTTCGGCGATATGCGGAACATGGACATGCCATGCCCGCATATCGTCTTTTTGCAGATGGACGAATCGGATACAATGAAGCATTTATGGAGATATACAAGTCTAAACCGAGAATAACGCTTTCTCATGCGGTCAGGTACGGGAGGAGGTTCGTGGAAGTCGCTTTCGACAATGAGGGGTTGCGCCTGCCGTTGTCGAAGGAGAAGGATGCGCGGTTCATCGGCGGCAAAGCCTACCTGCCGACGGAGGGTTTCGTGCTTGCCGATTTCTTCGAGCGCTATGTAAAGATGGCATTCATCGACTATTCGGCGATGAAGGGGTATGCGCCCCCGGCGAAAGAGGAGAAACGGGCACCCTTGCCGGAAGGCTATCTAGAGAAGTTGCAGCAGGTGCGCTACAGCAGCCATACCGTGCGCGTATATACCGCCTACTTCGGCGATTTTCAGGCTTATTTCTCCGGGCGCGACCTTGAGGGCGTCACTGCCGACGAGATTAACGCCTACCTGTTGTACCTCATCAACGAGAAGGGCATCTCCACCTGCCAGCAGAACCAGCGCATCAACGCCATCAAGTTCTATTACGAGAAGGTGTTGGGGCGCGAACGCCATTGCTACAAGGTGAGCCGGGCAAAGCGCGAGAAGGTGCTGCCCGATGTGCTGAGCAAGGAAGAGGTCAAGGCGTGTCTGGATGCCGTAGCGGTCGATCTGCGCTTTTTCTGCATGTTTTCCGTCCTCTATTCGGCGGGGCTTCGCATAAGCGAGCTTCTGGCGTTGCGTCCCGACGACATCAACGTGTCGCGCTCGCTGATCCGCGTCCGGCAGGGCAAAGGACGCAAAGACCGCTTCACGCTGCTTTCCAGACCGCTGGTAAAGAAACTGACGGAATACCGTGGGCTGTACAAACCGCAGGTGTGGCTCTTTGAGCGCAATCCCGGCGAGCAATTCACCGAGAGCATCGTGTCGAAGCGGTTGAAGGCGGCGGCGCGTGAAGCCGGCATAACCAAGCGGATTTATCCCCACCTGCTGCGCCACTCCTTTGCCACGCACCTTATCGAGCAGGGCACCGACCTGAAGATAGTGAAGGAACTTATGGGGCATAACAACATCAAGACTACCGAGATGTATGTCCACATAGCCGACACTTACATGAGCCATGTAAAAAGCCCGTTGGACGACATTTTGGAGGAGGACGGGAAATGAATATACTTAAAGAAAATAACAGCCAAATCCGCTGTTAGCATAACATTATCTGAATGTAATATAAAAGAAAATGTATAAATTAGCTTGGTGTCCTCTTTGTGAGCAAGGGTGGGTTGTGATAGTAAAAGATAAACACACATCTCAACTATACGCCTATTGTACAGAGTGCGAAACGGAATGGAATGACCCGACAAAAGGCATTAAAAAAGAATCTTGTTTGCCTTTTGGTACATTCGGACAATTTGTATCACCAACTTTTGAAGAAATATCGAAAAGTGGCTGGTATAAATATATTAAGGAGTCAGATAACAAACAGCAAACCGACTGAATAAGCGGAACGCTGCCAAACATTAGTCGCTTAGAATGAAATTAGAAACAATATGACACCTGAAGAATTATTAAAGTTAGATTGGATGGGGCGATTTAAGCAATCAATCCAAACGATAAAAGACAATAAAGCATTTTGGGTCTTGAAAAATCCTAACGGAACTTATTCTATACCCGAAGGAAGACCTAAAAAATTTTGTGTTTGGGGAGAAGAAAGCCATGCACAATATAATTGTACAGACGGTTGGGAAGACACGATTCCAACCGCAATGTCATTTGAAGTCTTTATGTCCGGCCTATATCCTCGATTAAAGAAAGGAAAGGTGAACACAATACTTGTATCGCCGATGAGGAATAGACGTGGAAAGGAAATCCCGATAACTGAATTTTTTGAAAGGGTCGGAATTGAAACTGATACTATTTCTAATAATGATGTTCTAAGTGACCACAAAGTCATACTTACACCCATTGACGATAAGATACTGAAAGGTTTGTTTGACTATCTTGATGAAAAATTAGGCACAGAAGGGTGTAAGAATGATTTAACATTGACTGTTGCTTATCTTAAAAATCATGGAGTTAAGGACTTAGACAATGCTATTGCATGGCTACAATCCAAAGGTGGATATTGTGATTGTGAAGTGCTGGCAAATGTAGAAGAATAAGCGACTAACAAACAGCAAACCGACTAAAAAGCGGAACGCTGCCGGACATTA
>JAGAPR010000091.1 GCA_017623155.1 Prevotella sp.
AAATGCACTTGGTGATGAATGAAAAGCGAAAAAAAAGACGAAGAGTGCAGAGTTATGATTACTTTCATGCCTTGAAAGCATATCAACAACTCTGCACTCTTCACTCTAAAAAAAGAACTCTGCACTTATCCTCCCCGTGGGAGGAGGGGGGGTCCTTACATCTTACTTATTATTCCGAGCTTTGTGGCGCGTATGAATTCGATGATGTTGCGCACTTCCTTGCCGTCGGGCACCTGCTGCTCTATCTGCATCACGGCATCGAAGACCGAAGTCTGACCGTGAAACACGAGGCGGTAGGCATTGGCGATGTGGGCAATGATCTTATCGCTCACGCCGTAATTCTGAAGGATAACCTTGTTAACGCCGCCGTAACGCACCGGATTGTCGGTGGCAACGATAAACGGAGGCACATCCTTGCTGAAACGGCTTCCTGCCTGTATCATGGTGGCGTCGCCAACGCGCGCTCCGGGATTGGCTATCACTCCCGAGGAGAAAATGACACGGTCGCCGATCTCGCAGTCGCCGCCAATCTTCGTTCCGTAGCCAAACACGTTCACATTACCGATCTTTGTGTCGTGCGACACGTGCACGCCCTCCATGAGGAAGTTGCGGTTGCCGATGACAGTCTGTCCGTCGCTGAACGTGGCGCGGTTGATAACGACATTCTCGCGGATTACGTTCCCGTCGCCGATAATGAGGTGCGAGGCGTCGCCGCGGTAGTTGAAGTCTTGCGGCACGGCGCCGAGCACCGTATTCTGGAACACCTTGTTGCCACGACCGAGCCGCGTACCGTTCATCACGCTGACGTAAGGATAGATGATACAGTCGTCACCTATCACAACGTCGTCTTCTATATATGCGAAAGGATATATGGTCACGTTCTGGCCAATCTTCGCTTTCGGGCTGATTTCTGCTTTTTCGCTTATCATAAAATTTAATTTTGCTGAGTGAAGAACGAAGAGTGATGAATGAAGAATTGCCATGCGGTTTCACAGCGGTAGCAACTTTTTCGTTCTTCGTTCTTCACTCTTCACTTAAATTATTCTTCACTCTTCGTTCTTCACTCTTCACTTATTAATTTCTCCCTCCGCCAAGTGCGCTGTAGAGGCTTACCACGGCCTGCATCTTCGACAGATCGTCGGCAGCCTTCGACAACTCGGCGTTGAGCAGGCTCGACTGCGCCGATATCACCTCGAGATAGGTGCTGCCGCTGCTCGCATAGAGCTGCTTGGTGTCTTCAACATTCTGGCGCAACACGGCCACCTGCTTTGCCTCGAGACGGCTCTTCTCGTCGGAAGAGTTATACTGCACAAGGGCGTTGCTCACCTCGCTGCCGGCTTTCAGTATGGCGTTCTGCCAGTTGTTGTATGCCTGCTCCTGCTGTGCCTTTGCCACCTTCAGTCCTGCGATGAGCTGTCCGCGGGCGAATATCGGCTGCGTGAGGCTTCCCACGGCCGAGAGAAGCCACTTGCCGGGATTTACGATACCGGCTCCCGAGTTGTTGGTATATGCACCCGAGCCACTGATTGTGATGCTCGGATAGAAGCGGCTGCGCGCCGTCTCCGTGTCATAGAAGCACTGTGCGAGCGTCATCTCGGCATAGTGGACATCCGGGCGGTTGTTGAGCATCTGTATTGCCACGCCCGTGCTGAACTCTGCGGGCAGAGACTGCTCTCCGAGCTTACCGCGGGCGATGGTCTGTGCCGGCTGGCCTATCAGCAGCGACAGCGAATTCTCCACCTCACGTATCTGCCTGTTTATGTCGGCGGCCTGCGCCTGCACCGAGTAGTAGCTCGCCTCCGCGCTCTGAACGCTCGTCGAGCGTGCGCGGCCGAGGTCTTTCTGCAGCTTCATCATGTCCCATGTGCTCTTCGTCAGCCCTACCATATCTTCGACAATCTCTTTCTGCTTGTCGAGCATGAGCAGGGTGTAGTAC
Source organism: Prevotella sp. (assembly GCA_017623155.1). Taxonomy (GTDB): domain Bacteria; phylum Bacteroidota; class Bacteroidia; order Bacteroidales; family Bacteroidaceae; genus Prevotella. The sequence continues at coordinate 1,937 of JAGAPR010000091.1, forward strand.
ATGTTCGCAATGCCGGCGATGACGTTGGTCTTCACCGCAAGCTGATAGTCTTTCATGCCGAGGAGCGCCGTCTGTGCGCTGCGCTTCTGCGAGAGGAGGTTTCCGAAGAGGTCGATACTCCAGCTCGCGCTCACCGGCAGGGAGTATATCTTAGACGGAGTATGGCCGTCCCACGAGGAGAGGGTTCCCTGCGGATTAAGCGATATAGCCGGCAGGAAAGCCAGCTTCGACGCGAGAAGCTGTGCCTCGACCATCTTGACGTTCAGGGCTGCGTTCTGCAAGTCGACGTTATGCTCGAGTCCCGATTCGATGAGCGTCTGTAACTGCGGGTCTGTGAACACGCTGCGCCAAGGCAGGTTGCCGAAACTTGTGGTGTCGCTGACGGCCAGCGTGTCGGTATTTGACGTCACGTCGCGCACCAATCCCTTGGTGTTGACCTCCGGACGGTCGTATTTGTTGTAGAGTCCGCAGCTGCCGAGAAGCAGCGATGCGGACATTATCATAATCAGTTTCTTCATAATCTTTCTGTCTTTTATTTATCTACGGGACGTGTGTATTGCAACAATTCCGAGTCGACATGCGCGTCGTCGTCGTTGAATGCTATCGGCTTGATCTTCTCCTGCAACTTCTGGAAGATGAAGAACAGCGCCGGAACAACCATAATCTGGCAAAGCATACCGATGAGCATACCGCCGATGGCTGCCGCTCCGAGGGTCATGTTTCCGTTGTAGCCTGCTCCCATGGGAACGAGCAACGGCAAAAGACCGATAATCATGGCGAGAGACGTCATGAGGATAGGACGCAGACGGGCTGCGGCTCCGAGCACGGCCGACCATGAGATGGCCATACCCGTGCGGCGGCGCTCAAGGGCGAACTCCACGATAAGGATGGCGTTCTTGGCCAGAAGTCCGATAAGCATGATAAGGGCAATCTGCATGTAGATGTCGTTCTGCTTTCCGAAGAGGTTGGTGAAGAGGAACGCGCCCGCAAGTCCGAACGGTATCGAGAGGATAACCGACAGCGGCAGCACGTAGCTCTCGTACTGGGCGGAAAGTATCAGGTATACGAACGTCAGACAAAGAACGAAGATTATAGCCGTGGAGTTGCTCGACTCCTGCTCCGAACGGGTAAGTCCGGAGAACTCGTAAGAGAAGCCTTCGGGCAGGTTGGCGGCCGCAACCTCCTCCATCGCCTTGATGACGTCACCCGTAGAGTAGCCCTCGGCCGGCGAAGCGTTCACGTTGATTGAGGTGAAGAGGTTGAAACGGTCTATCTCCTGCGGAGCGTATATCTTCGTGAGGTTGACATATTCCTTTATCGGGCTCATGCCGTTCTTCGTGCGCACATATATATTCTCGAGGCTCTTGGTGTCGCCGCGGAACTCGTATGCCGCCTGTATCATCACACGATACAGCTTACCGTAGCTGTTGAAGTTGGAAGCGTAGAGTCCGCCGAAGTATCCCTGCATGGTGGAGAGCACCACCGAGGGGTCGATGCCGCTCTGCTTGCACTTGGCAACGTCCACGTCCATCATGTACTGCGGATATTTCGAGTTATACTGCGTCATGGCGCTGCTCACCTCGGGGCGCTTGTTCAGCTCTCCGAGGAACTTCTGTGTGGTCTCGAAGAACTTGTTTACGTCTCCACCCGTGCGGTCCTGCATAGAGAAAGTAAGACCGTTGGTCGCGGAGAAGCCCTGCACCATAGGCGGCTGGAACGCCAAAATCTGCGCTCCCTTGATGGCTGCCGTCTGCTTGTATATCATTCCAAGCACCATGTTTGAACCGAGATTATGCACTCCTACATACTTCAACGGTCCTTCTTCGGCGTTGCGTTCCTCGAAACTCTTCAGCTTGACGATGAACGTTCCTTGGTTTGAACCCTGACCGCCGATGAAGCTGTAACCTGTGATACGCAGCGTATTGGACACCGCCGGGTTTGATTTGAGCATGTTGTCGACCTGATCCATCACGTCGTCTGTCTTCTCAAGGCTCGTTCCCGGAGGCGTGGCAACAGTCACGAAGAGCGTACCCGTATCCTCATCGGGCACAAGTCCCGTACGGGTGTTCATCATCATGACAGCCATTGCGGCAATACCCACAAGCACTGCGCCTATCGCTATCAGCGGGCGCTCCACTATGCGGCGCACTCCGCCCTGATATTTGTTCTGCATCTTGCCGTAGGCTGCGTTGAAAGCGGCATGGAAACGGTCTACCCTCGACATCTTACGCTCCGAGCCATCGGCATTGTGCGGCTTCAGGAGTATGGCACAAAGGGCCGGTGAAAGCGTCAGGGCGTTAAGTGCCGAGATGACAATCGAGATGGCCATAGTCACACCGAACTCGCGGTAGAACGTTCCGCTCGTACCGCCGAGGAACGATACCGGCACGAACACGGCCGCCATCACGAGCGTAATGGATATGATGGCACCCGATATCTCGCTCATGGCGTCTTTCGAAGCCGTCACCGCACTCTTATATCCGAGGTCGAGCTTGGCATGCACCGCCTCGACCACCACTATGGCATCGTCCACCACTATGGCGATGGCAAGCACGAGGGCGGCCAGCGTAAGGAGGTTGAGCGAGAAGCCGAAGACGTAGAGGAAGAAGAATGTTCCCACCAGAGACACCGGCACGGCAATCAACGGGATGAGCGTCGAGCGCATGTCCTGAAGGAAGATATATACCACGATGAACACGAGGATGAACGCCTCGAAAAGTGTTTTGATAAGCTCGTCGATAGAAGCGTTAAGGAACTCGGTGACGTCCTGCATGACCTTGAGCTCCACTCCCGGCGGCAGCGATTTCTCCGACTCGGCCAGCACTTTCTTGATATCGGTGGCAATCTGGGTAGCGTTACTTCCGGCGGTCTGCGTCACCATCATCATACATGCTGCCTGACCGTCAACCGACTGCTTGAACGAATAGTAAAGACCACCCAACTCAACGTTGGCCACGTCCTTGACACGTACGGTGCGACCGTCTGTGTCACTCGTGATAATCATGTCTTGGAACTCTTCGGGAGTCTTCAGACGGCCTTTATATCTTATGGTATACTCATACTGATTGTCCGTCTGCTCGCCGAACTTACCGGGAGCAGCCTCTATGTTCTGCTGGGCCAGCACTCCGGTGATATCGCTCGGCATAAGGTTGTGGTTCTTCATCTTCACCGGGTCGAGCCAGAGACGCATCGTATACGACTGCAATCCCATGGCCTGACACTCACCCACACCCTTTACACGCTTGATGGCAGGGATGATGTTGATGTCGGCATAGTTGCCGAGGAACTTGTTGTCGTACTTCTCCGGATCACCGGTGATGGCGAATATGAGCACGGTACTGCTCTGACGCTTCATCACCTGCACACCGGCACGCGTCACCTCGGCAGGCAGCAGCGCCGAGGCCTGTGACACACGGTTCTGCACGTTCACCTGCGCCATATCGGCATCGGCTCCCTGCTTGAAATAAACCGTGATTGAGCCGGAGCCATCGTTGGTGGCGGCGGATGTCATGTAGGTCATGCCCTCCACACCGTTAATCTGCTCCTCGAGCGGAGTAATCACGGAGTTGAGCACCGTCTCGGCGTTCGCGCCGCTATAAGAGGCGCGGACCATGATTGTAGGCGGAGCGATGTCGGGATACTGCTCGATAGGCAGCGACACCAGTCCGATAAAGCCCAGAATGACGATGAATATGGAAATCACCGTCGATAGTACCGGGCGATCTATAAATCTGTCTAATTTCATTGTTCTCTAATGATTGTTTTTACATTCCCATTGCTTTCTTAAACGCACTGAGGTCGCCCTGAGCTTCACCCAGTTTCTCGGCTTTCTGCAGTTTCTCGGCATACTGTGCCTCTGTGAGCGGCTTGATTTCCAGTCCGTCAGACAGAGCCGACACGCCATAAACGACAACAGTCTGGCCGGCACTTACACCTTTCTCTATTATATATGTCTTGCCGTCGTTCTCCGGATTAACCTCTACCGGAGTGTACTTCACTTTGTTGTCCTTGCCTACGACATACATGAAGAACTTGTCCTGCACCTGTGTCACGGCATCCTGAGGAACAACGATGGCACCGGTCTTCGCCTGCGGTATTACCACCGAGCCCGAGCCGCCGCTTTTAAGCAGATGTTCCGGGTTACTGAAATCGGCCCTCACCTGCACGGCACCGGTCGAAGCGTCTATCACTCCGCTTATTGCGGCGATGTGTCCCTCATGTCCGAAGATGCTTCCGTCGGCCAGCTGCAGCTTGACAGCAGGGAAATCCTTGATGGCTGCGGTCATTCCGCCGACAGTCTTCGACAAGTTCATGATGTCCTTCTCGGTCATTGAGAAATACACCTGCATGGTTTTTATGTCGGCCACGGTTGTCAACGGCTGCTGGATGGATGAGCTTACGAGCGCTCCCACCTTATAGGGAAGCTCGCCTACCACACCGTCCGCCGGACTCGTGACATAGCAGAAGTCGAGGTTTTGTTTTGCCGACACATATCCCGCCTCGGCCTGTGCGAGGGCTGCCTGTGCCGATTCGTATGTGTTTGCAGCCGACTGCAGCTCGTAATCTCCTATAACCTTGTTCTCAAACAGTTTTTTGCTGTTCTCGTATGTCAGCTTGGCTGTGTTCAGCTGAGCCTTAGCTGCATTTACCGAGGCCTTCGACTGGCGCACGGCTGCGGCGTAAGTGACATTGTCTATAACGAAGAGCACCTGTCCCTTGCGCACTTCCTGACCCTCGTGAACATTTATCTTTGTGATAAATCCGGCCACTTTCGGACGGATTTCCACATCCTGCACGCCTTTGATTGTGGCAGGATATGAATTTGACAACATTGCCTGCTGCGGCCGGATTGTCCTTACGGCATACTCATTGTCGCCGAAATTAGGCTTACCCCCACTCTTTCCGCCTCCACATGAGGCAAGTACAGCGGCAGCGGCCACCAAGAAAAACATCTTCATCTTTTTCATACTTTCTTTTCTATACATTAATTTTCCGTTATTATTTTCATCAATTTATTATTTGTCCGTCATCGTATACCGACCGGGGTGGTATGAAAACTTTTCCCGGTCGTTAAGTTTTCGAGTTGCAAATATACGATATTATTATATTACATGTTCATTTTGCAATCTCCATTTAACAATAATTATTCACGAGTTAAGGATTTGTAACTAAATGCCGCGCGTCATTGCGGTCATGTCAGTCCCATATCGTGCGCCTTGGTCATAAGCAACTGCATGAGCGGTTCGCGCTCGTTCGGCACTTTGTTGTCGAGCACGGCATCTTTGAGTGTCTGTTTCAGTGTGCCCACCTCGCGACACGGGCCGAGCCCGAACAGTTCCATTATCTCATTGCCGTCGATACACGGTTGCAGCAACCGCTTGTAGTCTTTCTCCTTCAGGTCGGTGAGTTTCTCGCGTACGATACGGAAATTCTCGAGAAAACACTTCTTGCGCACTTGGTTCTTGCTCGTTATGTCGGCCTCGCACAGGGTCATGAGGTCGTCGATATCGTCGCCGGCATCATTCATCAGCCGTCGCACGGCACTGTCTGTCACCACTTCGTCGGCGATTACGATAGGCCGCATGTGCAGGTCTACGAGCTTCTGCACGTATTTCATCTTCGCGTCCAACGGCAGCGCGAGGCGGCGGAACACCTGCGGCACCATCTTCGCCCCGAGATAGTTGTGATTGTGAAACGTCCATCCGGCGGCCGCGTCCCATCGCTTGCTGCGCGTCTTTCCCACGTCGTGCATCAATGCCGCCCACCTGAGCCACAGATTATCGGAATGCCGGCACACGTTGTCGAGCACTTCGAGAGTGTGATAGAAGTTGTTTTTGTGCGACCGGCCGTTCTTCGTCTCCACAATGTCGAGTGCCGCCAGCTCGGGAAATATGATGTTCAGCAGTCCGCAACGCTGCAAGTCCACGAAGCCGCGGCTCGGCGTGGCGGTCATCATTATCTTGTTCAGCTCGTCTTTTATACGCTCGCCGCTCACGATTTTTATGCGTTCGGCGTTGCGTTCGAGCGCGGCAAACGTCTCGTCTTCTATCGTGAAATTGAGTTGCGCGGCAAACCGTATGCAGCGCATCATGCGCAGCGGGTCGTCGGAAAATGTTATGTCCGGGTCGAGCGGGGTGCAGATGATGCCGTCTTCAAGGTCGTAGATGCCGTCGAACGGGTCGACAAGTTCACCGAAACGCCGCGCGTTGAGGCACACCGCCATGGCGTTGATGGTGAAGTCGCGGCGGTTTTGGTCATCTTCGAGAGTGCCGTCTTCCACCACCGGCTTGCGCGAATCGTGGCTGTAACTCTCCTTGCGGGCACCCACAAACTCCACTTCCATGCCGCCCATTTTCACCTGCGCGGTGCCGAAATTGCGAAAAACCGACAGATGAGCCTTGCGCCCGAGCATGTTTTTCAATTCCGAGGCTACCTGTATTCCGCTGCCGACCACAACCACGTCAATATCGTTTGACGGGCGCTCGAGAAACAAATCTCTCACATATCCGCCCACCACATAACATTCAACACCGAGCTTGTCTGCCGCTGCCGATATTTTTCGGAAAATCTCTTTATCGAGAACTTCCGCCAGTTCTTCGTCTGTAAGTATCTTCATTTTCCTTGAATACAACTTTTCTGGCACCGAGGTCCCATGTTCTTTTTTACGAATAAGGTTGCAAAATTACACATTATATATTATATAACAAAAAAAAACGACCGTTTTTTTACATTTAATTACAATGGAATATGCTACATGCCAGATGTTTAATGGCAAACATCTGACATATAACATATAACATCTTCCATCTGACATATAATATTTAACACACAATGCCTTCTTTTGTTAAACATGTATAAATAATGTGTCAAGATTTATTATGTTAACGTCTCTGAGAATCGTTTCTTTTCCAAGAATTTTTTTTTGGCGCAAATACGCGAGTTTTGAAGCACTTTACGTAATTAATTATATATCAGAAGAATACAAAGATTTAAGTCGATTTTGAACACCTCAGAAATCGTCTTGTTTTCCAATTAGGCCGTAATTGCATTCCAATTAGGCCGTAATTGGACGCTCGTTAGGCCGTAATTGCAGCCCAATTACGGCCTAATTGCAAGGCAAAAAGAGACAAAAATGAGAGAAAATGAAGCGTAATTGTTATTAAAGGTTAAATATAACGCCATGACAGTTAAATATTTTAAGTTAACAAAACCTACTTCGCGAAAATGTTTTGTATCGACTTTTTACTTTTCGTTTGCATATTTTTAGTTAAAAGCAAGACCAGAATGTTAAATAAACACAGGAGCACATTGTCAAAAAAACAAGCATTTACATTTAAAATCCCCCAAACAGACGGATAATCGGGAAAAGATGATTAATTTTGCCGTGTATTAACAATCAAGTTACGCTATGACAAAATTAAAAACGATTATCATATCGCTGGCCGCCGTCGCCGTTTGCGGATGCAACAGCGCGCAGAAAGAAGCCGAAGAGCTGCTCGAAAGTGCCAACTACGACTTTGTACACGGCCGCTACGACATCGCGCTCGACGCGATAGACTCGCTGCGCAAGATATATCCCAACGCCATCGAGGCGCGCAAGCAGGCTCTCGAGCTGCAACAGCGCATTGCCTTGAAGAAAGCGCAGGAAGAGGCAGAAGAGGCCGACAAGATGTATCAGATAGCCAGCCGCGACTATGAGGTGATGAGAAAAGCGGTGGAGAAAAGCGGAGCTAACGCCACCCGGGAACAAATAGACGAGCTCACCAGAAGACGGATAGAGCGCGACTCGATGAAAATACTGATGGACACACAGTTTGCAAAGATTAGATACATACACCGCCGACAGATGCAAAACAACAAATGAGACGCCCCGATTTGGCAGTCTCACATTATTTTAATAATTTTGCAGCGATAAACAATAATCACGAATGGCAACAACGGGAACAAACACCGACAGACAGTTTGAACAGGTGATAGACGAATGTCGCTCCCTGTTCGGCAAGAAGTTGCACGACTACGGTGCGTCTTGGCGCATACTAAGGCCGTCGTCGCTCACCGACCAGCTGTTTATAAAGGCAAAACGCATACGCAGTCTCGAAATAAAAAAAGTGTCGAAAGTGGGCGATGGCATACGGCCGGAGTTCATCGCACTCATAAACTACGGCATCATCGGGCTTATACAACTCGAAAAAGGCTTCTCCGACACTGTTGACATGACTCCCGACGAGGCAATGGCACTCTACGACCGGCACGCCGGCGAGGCACTCGAACTGATGAAGCGGAAAAACCACGACTACGACGAGGCGTGGCGCTCAATGCGCGTGAGCAGCTACACCGACTTCATACTGACGAAAATCGAGCGGGTGAAAGAGATAGAAAACATCGACGGCGACACAATGGTGAGCGAAGGCATCGACGCCAACTACATGGATATAATAAACTACGCCGTGTTCGGTGCCATAAAACTGAACGAGAAGTGAGAGCAGTGTTCGTCAACGCTTGCAGGCTGCTACTCGCCGCGGCATTCATATTTTCAGGATTTGTCAAGGCCGTAGACCCTACGGGAACACAGATAAAAATCTTGGATTATGCCGAAGCAATGGGGCTTGCGGGCCTCGTGCCCGACTTCATGGCGATGATGGCCGCAATGCTACTCGCGGCGGCCGAATTCACGATAGGCACGGCAATGCTCTTCGCCATAAGACGCAAGCTGATGTCGACAATGGCGTTCGCGGCCATGGCCGTGTTCACGCCGTTTACTCTGTGGATAGCCGTTGCCGACCCGGTGAGCGACTGCGGATGTTTCGGCGACGCCGTGAAACTGACCAACTGGCAGACGTTCTGGAAGAACATCGTGCTGCTCGGCGCGGCATTCGCCGTGTGGAGACGGCCGCATGCGATAGTAAGACTGATAGGAAAGAGCAACCAATGGATAGTGATGAACTATACCGTGGTGTTTATCCTGCTCGTATCGGGATTTTCACTATACTACCTGCCGCCTTTCGACTTCCGCCCGTATCACGTGGGAGCGAACATCCGGCAGGGAATGGAAATGCCGCCGGGAGAGAGCGGTCCGCAATTCGAGACCACATTCGTGATGGAGAAAAACGGCGAGAGAAAAGAGTTCACGCTCGACAACTATCCCGACTCGACATGGACGTTTGTCGACAGCAAGACAGTGAAAACGGCCGAGGGATACACTCCTCCGATACACGACTTCTCGATAGTGACACGCGACGGTGGCGAAGATATCACCGACCGGGTGCTCGACGAAAAGGAATTCACTTTCCTGCTCGTGGCTCCGCATCTTGAAAAAGCCGACGACAGCCGGCTCGACATGATTAACGCCGTGCACGAATATGCCACCGAAAACAATATCCCGTTCTATTGCCTGACGGCAAGCGGAGAGAAAGGCATGAGGCGGTGGCAGGCTCTCACGGGAGCCGAATACCCGTTCTGTATCACCGACCCCACCACCCTGCAAACAATGATAAGGAGCAACCCGGGACTGATGCTCATCAAAGACGGAACTGTGGCAGGCAAATGGAGCTGCAACGACCTACCCGACGAAAGCTCAATGGGAGAAATTCTCGACGACATAAAGCAGGGAGACACAATAGAACAAACAACCACGAGAAAGGTGATATATATCATCCTGTGGTATATACTGCCGCTCATCGTCCTTACAGTAGCCGACAGACTGTGGGCTTGGACCAAGTGGCTGAAAAGAAAAAAGAAATCGAACAAAATAAAAATCTTAAAACAAAAGAAAATGAGAAAGAAAATTGTAGCAGGTAACTGGAAAATGAACATGAACCTGCAAGATGGTATCGCACTGGCAAAAGAACTCAACGACACTCTCACGGCAAACAAGCCCAACTGCGGAGTCGTAATCTGCACACCGTTCATACATCTTGCAAGCATCGCACAATTCCTCAATCAGGACGTTATCGGACTCGGTGCCGAGAACTGCGCCGACAAAGAGAAAGGCGCATACACCGGAGAGGTGTCGGCAGAAATGGTGAAAAGCACCGGAGCACAGTATGTGATACTCGGCCACTCCGAGCGTCGCGGATACTACGGAGAGACTCCCGAGATACTCAAAGAAAAAGTGCTGCTCGCACTGAAAAACGGGCTGAAAGTAATATTCTGCATCGGCGAAAGCCTTGAAGAGCGCGAAGCCGACAAGCAAAACGAGGTTGTGAAAGCCGAATTGGAAGGAAGCGTGTTCAATCTCACGGCAGAAGAATTCAAGAACATAGTAATAGCATACGAGCCTATCTGGGCCATCGGAACAGGAAAGACCGCCACAGCAGAACAAGCTGAGGAGATACACGCGTTCATACGCAGCGTCGTGGCCGACAAATACGGCAAGGAAGTGGCCGACGACACGACAATACTCTACGGCGGAAGCTGCAAGGCAAGCAACGCTCCCGAACTGTTCGCAAAGCCGGATATCGACGGCGGACTCATCGGAGGAGCATCGTTAAAGGCTGCCGACTTCAAAGGCATCATCGACGCTTTCAACTGATAAAGGCAAAAAGACAGGTTATGAACGGTCTTTGGGGATTAAAGATTGAAAAATGAGGATTGGGATATGCCCGGTAGCAAACAAAGATTTACCGGCATATCTCACTCCACATTACTTCATGCCACACCCTCAGAAAACACGTCCACAACCCCGACTATACGAAAAAACTCTGCAAAGAATGCGCAAAACGATTATAATATCACTCCTGTTGTGCATCGCCGCCGCGGCAGACGCACAGACTTTTATCGACAGGCTGCAAAAGAAGACTGCCGGACAAGGCTCTGTCACTGTGACACAGGATGCGGAAATAACCAATCTTGTGAACGGATTGAAAACTGCAACGGCACCCGCAAAAAAGACAAACACCACACCAAACACCGCCACGGAAAAGAACACAGCAGGCAAGTCGGCAACGGAGAAGAGCACCACAAGCCCGACCGAGGCCGGAACAAACGCCGCGACAGGCTCTGAAACAACCGATAGGATTGTGACAAGAAGCCGGAAAGTGACGGGATACAGAGTGCAGGCTTTCGCCGGAGGCAATACAAGACAGGACCGGCAAAACGCCGAAAGAACCGGCAACAGGATTAAAGCAGCATTCCCAAATGAAGCGATTTACGTGCACTTCTACTCTCCACGTTGGATTTGTCGCGTGGGGAACTACAAGACTTACGAGGAGGCACACCGCATGCTCCAAGCCATTCAGGAACTCGGATACAAGCAAGCATCGATAGTGAAAGGGAAAATCATCGTACAATATTGATAAAATGAATTCGGAAACAGAATACAGTGAGGGGCTCGACGAACTGGCATCACACTATAAAGACATTCTCGGACTATTGGGAGAAGACCCCGAACGCGAGGGATTGATAAAAACCCCCATGCGCGTGGCAAAGGCCATGCAAGTGCTGACAAGGGGCTATCGGATGGATGCCAACAAGGTGTTGACAGACGCTTTGTTCAAAGAGGATTACAGGCAGATGGTCATCGTGAAAGACATAGATTTCTTTTCGCTCTGCGAACATCACATGCTGCCGTTCTACGGAAAGGCTCACGTGGCCTACATACCAAACGGATATATCACCGGACTGAGCAAAATAGCGCGCGTGGTGGATATTTTCTCACACAGACTGCAAGTTCAGGAACGCATGACATCGCAAATCAAAGAGTGCATTGAAAACACCCTGCACCCCCTCGGAGTAATGGTGGTCGTGGAAGCACGCCATATGTGCATGCAGATGAGAGGCGTGGAGAAACAGAACTCCGTAACCACCACAAGCGATTTCAGCGGCGCTTTCAATCAGGCAAAGACACGACAGGAGTTCATGAACCTGATAAACAGCAAATAAAGACATGAAAACAACGGCTGCACCGACAATAATTTAAAACAAAAACGGATATGCAACAGAAAGACAAAAGCACATACAAGAAAGAGAGTTTCGGAGAGTTGTTCTACCACAGTTGTCTCGGGAAATTCATCATTCTGGCCGTGATTATGGCCGCAGGACTTACTATCGCACACATATCTGTGCCTTCCGAAGACGACATGCTGTACTACACGGCCGACGGAATAAGCCAGTGTATTGAGGAAAACAAACTCGCCAAAAGCGACAAAATCGATGATTGGGTACGCAACTTCACGGCAATCTTCACCAATTGCGACTCTGCCACAATTACAAACAACCTCAAAGACTTCGACAAGTACAACAGTCTCAAAGTATACAAGCACGCTTTTTACTCCACGGCAAGAGTTCACAGCAACTTCCACCCTGAGGGTGCAAGAGTGTCAATAGGCATTTTCGGCATGGTCATTCCCACCGTAAGCTACAATGATATAGTAATGACCGTGGGGCCGGTGAGAAAGGAATACAACCAGAAGATTATCGAAGCCAACTACGATGACGAGTATTTCGGGACTAATCCCGACCTCGGCAACACATACAACACATACCAAGGCGACGGCAGCATCGAGTAAAGCACATCGACATTTACGGCAGACAACACTATATACACCATGTGACAGGCACATGGCGATATTATTTATATGCCGCAAAAGGACTTGCTATCGCAAGCCTTTGAAAAAGTTTTTCATCAACAAGGCACACTCTTCACCAAGCACGCCACAAGTGACTTCGGCTTTCGGATGCAACGCTCCGGGGGCCGTTTTTTTATATCCGCGCTTCTCATCAGGCGCGCCGTACACCACACGGGAAACCTGAGCCCACCCTATCGCGCCGGCACACATCACGCAAGGCTCCACAGTCACATACAGAGTGCAGCCGGTAAGATACTTGCCGCCAAGCATATTGGCTGCCGACGTGATGGCCTGCATCTCGGCATGAGCCGTCACGTCATTGAGGGTTTCCGTGAGATTGTGGGCCCGCGATATTATTCTGCCCTTGCACACAATCACCGCTCCGACGGGAATTTCACCCGCCTTAAACGCTTCTTCAGCCTCAACCAAGGCCTTACGCATATACATCTCGTCTTCTTTCTGTTGTTCTTCTGCTGTCATTATGATACTTTTTAGATGTTGCCATAACGGTTTTCCGCCACCGGTGCAAGCACTTACGCACGCAATGCGGCGCTTATCGCATGCAAAAGTAATACTTATTCTTTGACAATCGGGATAAAAATGCTATTTTTGCAATAATAAAATACAACCCGACTGCCACGCCCCGACAAGCATTCTACTGAATAAAACCGGCACATAAGCGGCATGACGGGTTGTGAAAAAACATATTCACAATGGCAGAACACAACGATTTCGGGCAATGGGGAGAGCGGATAGCCGCCGAATTTCTCGAAGAAAAAGGATACGGCATAATGCGGCGCAACTGGCGTTTCGGTCACCGTGACATCGACATTATAGCCGTTGACGGTGGCACTTTGGTCATCGTAGAAGTGAAAACGAGAGCCGGAAACACACCGGTAAATCCCGAAACGGCCGTCGACGGGCGCAAGATGCGCTCACTGGCAATGGCCGCAAACGCATTCGTAAAGAAACACGGAATAGACGCTCCGATACGTTTCGACATCATTGCAATCACGGGAAAAAGCGGAGAAGAATATCAAATAAACCACATCGAAGATGCGTTCACACCCCTGCCCTACTGAAAGCACACGGCGGAAAGACGAATGAAATGGAACAGATAAAGACGATTTTCATCGAAGAGACCGACTCGACGATAAACTTTCTGCGAGAATACGGCGGCGAGGAGGGCGGAAGAATGACGGTGGTATCGGCCGAAAGCCAAACCGCAGGCCGCGGACAAGGCTCGAACAAATGGGAAAGCGAGGCGGGGAAAAACCTGCTGCTCGCTGTCAAGACACACCCGAAGAACCTGCCGGCACGCCGACAGTTCGTGCTGCTTGAAGCCGGAGCATTGGCAGTAAAAGACGCATTGGAACGGCATACGGACGGCATCAGCATCAAATGGCCCAACGATGTGTATCACGGCGACCGCAAAATAAGCGGCACCCTGTCTGAATGCACCATCGCCCACGGCCTTGTCACAAGTTGCATAACAGGCACCGGCATCAACATCAATCAACTATCGTTTGTAAGCGACGCGCCAAATCCCACGTCACTGGCGGCAATCATCGGGCATGAGACAGACAGAGAGAATATTCTCAATGTCTTCGTCAGTCGCATGTCGGCATATCTCGACATGATAGACAACGGCCTCTATGACGAAATTCACGCCGCATACAAGGCCGCGCTATATCGCCGCCACGGCATGCACGCATATCGGGATGCCGGCGGAACATTCACGGCCACGATGGAAACGGTGATGCCCGACGGCCGCTTGGTGCTCGTCGCGCAAGACGGCGGACGGCGCGAATATTCGTTCAAAGAAGTATCTTACATCATAAACATCAACAATTAAACAACAAACAACACTATGGCAAAATTCAAAAGAATACTATTGAAGCTCAGCGGCGAGAGCCTTATGGGCAGTCAGAACTACGGTATTGACCCGGAAAGATTGGCCGACTATGCACGGCAGATAAAGGAAGTGAGCGAGATGGGAGTGCAGATAGGCATCGTCATCGGCGGCGGCAACATCTTCAGAGGGCTCAGCGGCGCGCAAAAAGGCTTCGACAGGGTGAAAGGCGACCAAATGGGAATGTGCGCGACAGTGATAAACTCACTCGCACTAAGTTCGGCATTAGAGGCCATCGGCGTGAAAACAAGCGTGCTGACAGCCATACGCATGGAGCCGATAGGCGAGTTTTACACCAAGTGGCGCGCCATCGAGGCAATGGAAGCCGGCCGCGTATGCATATTCTCGGCAGGCACCGGCAGCCCCTACTTCACCACCGACACCGGTTCGTCGCTACGCGGAATAGAGATTGAAGCCGACGTGATGCTGAAAGGTACGCGCGTCGACGGCATCTATACCGCCGACCCGGAGAAAGACCCCACGGCCGTGAAATTCGACGAAATCACATACGACGAAATCTATACACGCGGTTTAAAGGTCATGGACCTCACCGCCACGACAATGTGCAAGGAAAACAATCTGCCGATATACGTGTTCAACATGGATGTCGTCGGGAATCTCAGGAAGGTCATGGACGGCGAGCCCATCGGCACATTGGTACACAATTAAATGAAGAGTGAAGAATGAAGAATGAAGAGTGAAGACGTGTTGATGAGCGAAGCGAATAATTTGCTACCGCTGTAGAATAAGACGCCATGCCGCATGGTTATTCTTCATTCTTCACTCTTCATTCTTCATTTAAATATTCTTCACTCTTGATTCTTCATTAAAAAGATGAGAGCGCGGATGCATATGCATATCACACACATATTATCAGTGGCGGCGTTTGCCGTCACAGCGGCATTGTCGGCATCGTGCAGCCGCCATTACGACCTGCCGAAACGACTCACGTCGATAGACAGTATCATCGAGACGGCACCCCAAACGGCTGAAGCACGAATAGCCGCCATCGCCGACAGCATGACCGATGCGCCTATGCCGGAGCGAATGTATCTCGACCTGCTCAGGCTTAAAGCAATGTCTTTCGCATACAAGGAATACACATCGGACAGTATCGCAGCCCGCCTCGTGAGTTATTACGAGGACGAAGGCGACGAGCGTATGCTGCCCGAAGTTTACTATTACGCCGGAAAGGTGTATAAATCACTGCGCGACAACCCGCAGGCAATAGACTATTTCCAACAGGCCGCTGACCTGTTGCCCGATAAACCGACACAGCTAAAAAGCAGGATTTACTCACAATTGGGAGATATTTTCTGGCATCAGTTAATGGCAGGCAAGGCGTTGAATATGTTTAAACAAGGGTATATCAACGACAAGCAACTGAAAGATACTACCGGCATGATTTATAGTTTGCGTGATATCGGCAGTATTTATCGAAGTTATGACAAGCCAAATGCCGCACTTCGATTTTACAAAAAGGCATTGACCTTGGCTCGAGAACAGGGCAATAAAGACATGGAAGCCACTGTTTGCGGGCAGATGGCAAAGCTATACATTGCATGTTCTGATTTTAACACGGCTAAAAAATATCTCAAAATAGCCACAGACTACGACGACCCGTACGACAGAAACAGCATATTATATGTTAAAGCATCTCTGTTCAGAATGACAGGAAATACAGATTCCGCGATACTTTGCTATCAAAGATTGATACAAGAAGACAATATTTATACACGGCGGATGGCATACAAGATGCTTGCCGAGTATAGTATGGCAAGAAACGATGTTGACAAGACGCTCCTTTATCTTAAGCAATTTGAATCGACAACCGACAGTATACTGCAAATAACCTCCGCCGATGCCATCGCACAAGCCGATGCCTCATACAATTATAAACTTCGGGAGAAAGAAAACGCGAGGCTGAAGGCGGAGAAAACGGACATGAGGAATTTAATAATCATCATCCTGTCTGTAAGTGTGATAATGATTATCCTGCTGTCGGCCTTTGTTATTCACAGTCGCCAAAGACGTGTCTTACTGCGCTACAAGCTCGAAAAATACAAGGCACTGATGCTTCGGGAAAATGAGAAGACACCCGAAATAGATAAAAACGACAAGGATATAAGCGATTATGAAATATACAAAGTGATATTGCAAATCGTCAACAACCCGTCATCCAAGAAAAGAATTCTATCAAAGGATGAGTGGAGTTTGCTTCGTGATGCAGTAAACGAAGTGTCGCCGGATTTTGACAAAAAGCTGAGCGAACTGTGCAAAATGAGCGAAAAAGACTATCATCTTTGCCTGCTTTTAAAGACCGGCATACCGCTAAGCGACATCAAAAAAATCGTCGCTTTGTCAAGTTCGGGAGTAAATTCGGCAAGAAACAAGCTATATATCCGTGCTTTCGGAGAGAAAAAGCACCCGGAAGAGTGGGATAAGATAATACGTTCATTATAAACCGATTACGCGGTTTTGCGGACAAAT
>JAGAPR010000092.1 GCA_017623155.1 Prevotella sp.
ATGAATTATATGGGTATAATCAAGTATTGTATTCTGGTTATTTATCTATCTTAGAAACAGAAGATTTAGTTCAAATGGACATTTCAATTTACTTTACGGGCAAAATTATTTACGATACAAAAGAGTAACAAATTCCAGTTTGTCGAGCTGATAAAATCCCTTTAGGAACTAAAGGGCGCACTTCTATACTCTCTGTCGAGAGTAGTGCGTCCTGCGGAGCTTCATTCTCCGTCAGCAGAAGAAAACTGCATGACCGAGAATGTTTCGTCACGACCTTCCGTCAAGGGAGCTACACTCCCTTGCGACGCTTGTGCGTCTATCCCTTGTGGACTTGCCGTCCGCAAACGGTTTTGACAAACCGTTCGCCGCCAGCAAGTTTGAAAAACTGAATACCGAAAAACTGACCGTTGACTGGTCGCAATGTGCGAAAAGTTGACGGTCTTTTTTTATACCTATTTTCAAAAAAGGAGGTCAATCACAATGACAAAACCGAAAACCCTCGACCAGCTCCGAGCCGAAAAGGAACGAGCCGAGACGCAGCTTGCACAGGAACAGCACAAGCTGGAGCGTCTGGAGAACAGAAAGAAGTATCTGGAGAAAGGCGAGAGACAGAAACGCACCCACCGCCTTTGCAATCTGGGCGGCACGATTGAGAGCCTTGCCCCGGAGGTCAAAGATCTCACACGCACCGAAATGACAGAGCTGATGGAATACATCTTTTCTCTGTCCGAAGTCCGGCGAGCCGTCCGACACATGGCGATTACCCACATCAGCCAAGCGAACAGAGAAAAGGAGATGAACGCCAATGGCACTATTCCACATGAGCGTCACACAGACTAACCGAAGCGCAGGACAGTCCGCTATCGCTTCTGCCGCTTATCGAGCCGGAGAGCGTTTGTATAGCGAGTATTATGGCGAGTACAGCGACTACACCCGAAAGGGCGGCGTGATCTGTTCCGACATTCTCTTACCGTCCTATGCACCACCGGAGTACGCAGACCGCCAAACCTTATGGAACGCTGTGGAAAAAGCCGAGCGTGGAAAGAACGCCCAGCTTGCATACAGCTTTGACATTGCCTTGCAGAATGAATTTTCCCTTGAGGAAAACATCGCTCTTGCAAGGCAATTTTTATTGGAGAATTTTGTGAGCCGGGGCATGGTAGTTGACTTCGCCGTACACCAGCCAGACCGGGAGGACGGCGGCATACCAAACCCACACTTCCATGTGCTTTGTCCTATCCGTCCCATCGAACAGGACGGCAAATGGGGGCTAAAGCAACGCCGAGTGTATGAGCTGGACGAGGACGGCAACCGTATCCGGGGAGCAGATGGAAATTTTGTGTTCAATGCCGTTCCCACTACTGACTGGGGCAGTCCCGAAACGCTGGAATACTGGCGGAAGACATGGGCGGAACTATGCAACGCCAAGTTTGCGGAAAAGGGGCTTGCTGTCCGTATCGACCACCGAAGCTATGAGCGTCAGGGCGTGGATTTACTTCCCACCATCCATGAGGGCGCAGCCGTCCGGGCAATGGAGAAGAAAGGCATACGCACCGAAAAGGGCGAGTTCAACCGCTGGATCAAAGCCACCAACGCCGTTATCCGTGACATCAAGAAGAAAATCACTTCTCTCATGGGCTGGATAGCGGACATGAAAGCCGAGCTTGCCAAGCCACAGCCCCCCGACCTTGTTTCTCTGCTGAACGCCTACTACACCCAGCGCAAAGCCGGGGCATATTCCCAGAAAGGCAAAATCAGCAACCTAAAGGAGATGAACGAGACTTTCAATTATCTCCGGGCAAACGGCATTTACACTCTTGAAGATTTGGAAAGCCGTGTCAATGAACACAGCTCCACCACAAAGAGCTTGAAGAAAACGCTGGACGGGCAGACCGCACGAATGAAAGCGATTAAGCAGCTCTATGACAGCTCTGCAACTTTCCGAAGTTTGAAGCCTGTCTATGACGGCTTGCAGAAAATCAAGTTTGAAAAGCCCAGAGCCAAATACAAAGCTGAACACGCTGACGAGCTGAAAATGTTCTACGCCGCCAGACGAAAGCTGACCGAGGAGTTCCCGGACGGCAAGGTGGACATGAAAAAGCTGTCCGCAGAGTATGACGAACTGGAACAGGCGCATGACACCACCTACGGCGAGTTTAAGGCTGTCAGAGACGATTTGCACCGCCTTTGGAAAGTCAAGTCATGCGTAGATACTGCCGCCCGATTTAACGAGCGTACAGAGGAACAAAAGCTCCAAAATCGACCCCAAACACGACACAAAAAGGAGGATATATCCCGATGAATTATACCCAAGCGCAGATTGACCGGGCAAATGCCGTCAGTCTGGAAGATTTTCTCCGCACACAGGGAGAGACACTAATCAAAAGCGGACGGGAATACCGCTGGAAAGAACATGACAGCCTGACCGTCCGGGGAAACAAATGGTATCGTCACAGCCAGAGCAAGGGCGGCTATCCCATTGATTTTGTCATGGAGTTTTACGGCAAGTCCTTTCCCGAAGCCGTCCAGCTCCTGACCGGCGAAAGCGGCGAGGGACAGACCGAAGCCAGCACAGCACCGCCCACAGCGTTTCACTTGCCCTTGCACAATCGAACAGCCGAAAGAGCAATTCAATATCTTTGCGAAAACCGAGGTCTCAACAAAACGCTTGTTGAGGCTTTTCTTCTTTCCGGGGATATTTACGAGGACGCAAAGTGGCACAATGTTGTGTTTGTCGGCAGAGACCGAAGCAGTACGCCGAGATACGCCCATGTGCGAGGAACGGCAGACCCATTCAGACAGGACATTGCCGGGTCTGACAAGTCCTATCCGTTCCGATACGAGGGCAACGGCAACCAGCTCTTTGTCTTTGAAGCGCCGATAGACCTGTTATCGTTCATCTGCCTTTATCCGCAGGATTGGCAAAACCGAAGCTATCTTGCCCTGGGCGGCGTTTCGGGCAAAGCACTTGACCGTTTTCTTTCTGAACGCAAGGACACCTTGAAAGTGTTCCTCTGCCTTGACAGCGACACCGCAGGAAGTGAAGCCTGCACTCGACTGGCGCAGGACATTCCCGGCGAGATCGCCGTCATTCGCCTTGTCCCGGCAAGGAAAGACTGGAACGATGTTCTCCGTCAGCAAAAGGACATTCCAAACCGCAGATTCATAGCGGAAACAATCACGCTGCGAGAGCTGCCCACCGCCCAGCCTGTCCCCATGCTTCGTATGGCAGATGTGGAGCTGACGAGCGTTGATTGGCTATGGTTTCCGTATATCCCATTCGGAAAGCTGACCATCATACAGGGCAACCCCGGCGAGGGCAAGACCTACTTTGCCATGCGCCTTGCGGCGGCTTGTACCAACCGAAAGCCTTTGCCCGGTATGGAGACCCTTGACCCTTTCAATATCATCTACCAGACCGCAGAGGACGGTTTAGGCGATACCGTCAAGCCCCGACTGATTGAAGCGGACGCAGACCTTGAAAGAGTGCTTGTCATTGACGACAGGGACACACCGCTGACTCTTGCCGATGAACGCATAGCAAGGGCAATCCGTGAGAACAACGCAAGGCTGGTTATTATTGACCCGGTACAGGCGTTTCTGGGCGCAGATGTGGATATGAACAGGGCAAATGAGGTACGCCCGATATTCCGCAGTCTGGGCGACATTGCACAGGCTACCGGGTGCGCTATCGTTCTGGTAGGACACCTCAACAAAGCCGCAGGAACACAAAGCACCTACCGAGGGTTAGGGTCTATCGACATTACGGCGGCAGTCCGCAGTCTGCTCTTTATCGGCAAGCTGAAGGACAGCCCCACAACAAGGGTACTTATCCATGAGAAAAGCTCCCTTGCGCCGCCCGGACAGTCCCTTGCCTTTTCTCTGGGAGACGAGAAAGGTTTTGAGTGGATAGGAGCTTATGACATTACCGCAGACGAACTGCTTGCCGGGACGGACACCGCTAAGACCGAGAGCAAGACCGCACAGGCGCAAATGCTTATTCTGGAACTGCTTGCGGACGGAAAGCGTATGCCGAGCGCAGAGCTGGAAAAGACGGTCAATGAGCGTGGGATTTCCTCACGCACCATGAGAACGGCAAAGAGCCGTATCGGGGACAGGCTTGTGACCGAGAAAGACGGCACAGCATGGGTCTGCTATCTCCGAGACTGACAACAGGAACACGGCAAGCGTGGCAAAGACGGCAAGGGTTTTATAGATACCTTAATGTTGCCGCCTTGCCTTCTTCCCTCATACCGATACCGCCCGATGATGAATAGTCACCGGGCATTTTTCATTTACAGGAGGATTTTGAATGAACAATACCGCAACCAACAGCACCACCAACAACACCCCTTGCCCGACTGTCAGAAAGCAGATCGGCAAGACCACCTATATCGTCCGTGTGCATTTCAGCCAGACCGCCAAAGAGACGATGGAGGACAAAATCAAGCGTCTGCTCCGTGAAGAAGTCCGTAAAATGTGACTTCTTTGTAAACTTGATTAAAAAGTCCTTGACAATTCGTTTCTGGTAAGACTGCCAAGAGTATTCTGATTTCCTGTGGTGCGCGTCTTGCGGTGTTTGACATCGCGGAGCTGCGGGAGGTCACTTCCTATGATGAGTTGGAGTTAGATACCCTGGGAGACCGGAAAACAGCGCTGTTTCTCA
>JAGAPR010000093.1 GCA_017623155.1 Prevotella sp.
AGACACTTTTCCCTGTAACATCGTTAAAACTCTTGAAAGGAGAAAGCCTTCCTGCGAGTTTTGCCTTGTTACAGAAAAAATTGCCAAGTATTAAACTTCGCAGAACCTTAAATGCCCGAATTTGCGTGCATTTGGGATTTTCTTTGGCGAAGCAATACTGACGTATTACAAGACAAAAAAATTACAAAGGTGCGTGAATTCGGACATTTAAGGCATGTTTGGTTCGAATCCACTCACTCTAACCCATATATTTTTCGGAGGTGTCGAAAATAATCAGTCTCAGTATCAGTTCAGTATGGAGCAGTGTATGGCCTTATTTACTGGCAGTTTTCCTTTTCGGTGTTATTATCGCTATACACGAGTTCGGTCATTTTTTCTTTGCAAAACTTTTTAAAGTTAAAGTTAACGAGTTTGCTTTGGGAATGGGGCCGAAAATATTCAGCAAACAAAAAGGTGAAACCGCATACTCGTTGCGCCTTTTTCCCATTGGCGGTTTTGTCAGTATGGAAGGCGAGGATGAAGAAAGCGACGATGACGGCGCTTTTAATAAAAAACCTGCCTGGCAGAGATTTATAATTATCGCCGCAGGCGCAGTTCTTAATTTAATATTAGGTGTTGTGGTTGTTGCTATATGTCTTTCTTGCAGTGAACTTGTAGGCTCAAGAACTGTTCACAGTTTTATGGACGGTGCTACAAGTCAGCAAAGTGGCTTGCAAGCAGGGGATGAGATTGTAAAAATAAACGATACCCATATTTATTCAAGTAAAGGTATTGCATTTAATATGGTTCGCGATACCGATAATAAACTTGATATAACCGTAAAACGAAACGGTGAAAAAATTGAACTTAAAGACGTTGAGTTTAAACAGTTTGAGTTTGAGGGAAGAAAATATATTCAGCAGGATTTCAGTATTGTAGGTTACGAACCAAATTTCTTTAACGTTACTTCCAATGCATTTCTGGATTCCGCGTCCATTGTTCAGATGGTGCGCCTCAGCCTCGTTGACCTGGTTACAGGTAAGTACGGTATGAAAGAAGTTTCCGGTCCTGTGGGTACAATTTCCGCAATTGCCGAATCTACCGCAGAACCTGAGAATTTCAGTGATAAAATTCTTACTGCGCTTACTTTCCTTTCAATGATAACTATAAATGTCGGTGTGTTTAACCTTCTTCCCGTTCCCGCCCTTGACGGTGGCAGATTATTCTTCATTTTTATAGAAATGATAAGACGTAAACCCATACCCGCAAAAAAAGAGGGTCTTGTTCATACCGTTGGTTTAGTTCTCTTATTAGCGTTTATGTTAGTTGTTTCTATCAGTGATGTTATTAAATTATTTTAGGTGATTAAAATGATCAGACGTGCTTCAAGACAAGTTAAGGTAGGTAATATAAAAATCGGTGGCGATGCTCCTATTGCCATACAGTCAATGCTTAATGCTCCTGCATCTGATTTTGAGGGGAACTTGTGTCAACTCAAGGCATTAGAAGAGGCAGGTTGTGAAATCGTGCGTATGGCTGTTCCCGATACGGATGCTGTAAAAGTTTTAGGTAAACTTAAAGAGGAGTCCCGCGTTCCCCTTGTTGCCGATATTCACTTTGACTATAAACTCGCTTTAGAAAGCCTTGAAGCAGGTGTTGATAAAATCCGTATTAACCCCGGTAATATCGGCTCTGCGGAGCGTGTTGCCAAGGTTGCCGATGCTTGCGCTTTGAAGAGTGTTCCTATTCGTATCGGTGTAAATTCCGGCTCGGTTGAGAAAGATTTACTTGAAAAATTCGGCGGTGCTACACCCGAAGCAATGGTTGAAAGCGCGTTCAGACACGTTAAACTTCTTGAAGATTGCGGTTTTTATGACACCGTCATATCCATCAAATCTTCCGATGTTGAAAATATGGTGTCCGCGTACAGCCTTGTTGCCGAGCGTTGCGACTATCCGTTGCATTTAGGTGTTACCGAGGCAGGTACAGAGCGCAGTTCACTGGTTAAATCTTCAATTGGTATAGGCTCACTTCTTCTTAAAGGTATCGGTGATACCGTAAGAGTTTCCATTACCGATTCACCTGTTAAAGAGATTTATGCCGCACGTGATATTCTTAATGCAGTAAATCTCAGGGTTGAAACACCCAGAATAGTTGCTTGTCCTACTTGCGGAAGAACTAAAATTGACCTTGTTTCTTTAGCAAATCAAGTTGAAGAAGCAGTTAAAAATATCAAAAAGCCTGTTAAAATTGCCGTTATGGGTTGTGTTGTTAACGGACCCGGCGAAGCAAGAGAAGCGGATATAGGCATAGCAGGCGGTGACGGATGTGCAGTCCTTTTCAAAAAAGGCGAAATTTTAAGAAAGGTATCCGAAGAGGATATTGTCAAGGAATTACTTGACGAATTAGACAAAATATGAAGTTGTATAATTTCCCGGAAATATTCGGTGAATACATATCTACTGAGAAATATCGCAGTATGTTAAAGAACACTATGTTCACCGATTTACATATAAATAAAGAAGAGCAGTCATTGACTGCACTTCTTCATATTGATACGTTTGATAATATAATGTGTCTCAAAGCGGTTGCGGCGGAAGTTAAAAGTTCTCTCGCGCTTAAAAGGGTAGAGTTCGATTATGTTCTTCCCCCCGAGGCGTTAAAACTTGAATGTTTCCCGATGCTTTTAAGAGTTGTAAAAAAGAGTGTTCCGCAAACCAACGGCTTTCTTGACCAGATTGAAACAAAGTTTGTTGACGACGTTTTCACCGTTAAATTTTTAAAACACGGCAGAGATATTTGTGAAAACGCCAAGGCGGATAAATTCCTTGAAGATTATATTTTACAGCATTTTGAAAGAAAAATAACCGTTGTTTTCGAGGGTGAGGACAGTAATGTTGAGGATTTTTTAAGAAAACAACGTGAAATAGACAGGGCAAATCAGCCTGTAAAACCGCCCGAGGTTAACCCGAATTTTGATGATGTTCCTTTGGATTTTAATACTGTTCAGTCAATTTTCGGTAACTATAAATATGCAAAACCCAAGCCTATGTCGGAAGTTTCTTTTGACGACGGCGAAGTGCTTGTGTGGGGTGACGTATTTAAATACGAAAAACGCGAAACCAAAGACGGTAAACGCTACATAATTGAATTTAATATTACGGATAACACAGGGTCTTTCGGTTGTAAATTTTTTGACGTCAAAGAACAACTTGAATTCCTTGATTCAAAAATCAAAGACGGTATGACCGTAATCGTTCGCGGTCCGCTTATTTATGACGAATATAAAAAGGATTTTATAATTAAACCTAATTCAGTTGCATCTGTAACCAAGGTCGAGCCTGTTGATGATGAGGAAGAAAAACGTGTTGAACTTCACTTGCATACAAATATGTCTGCAATGGACGCAATGAGCAGTGCCAAATCTATCGTTAAAAAGGCGATGAAATGGGGGCATAAAGCCATTGCTATTACGGACCACGGTTGCGTACAGGCTTTCCCCGAGGCTTGTAATACCGCAAGGGGAAGCGGTTTTAAAATCATTTACGGTTGCGAATGTTACCTGGTGAACGACTATAACGAAGACGGCACAAAGAAATCACTTGAAGAAATTAAGGCGGACAGATACTATCACTGTATTTTACTTGTAAAAAACAAAACAGGTCTTAAAAATCTTTATAAACTGGTTTCTGCTTCCAATATTGATTATTTCCATAAAAAACCCCGAATGCCAAAGAGTCTGATTGCAGAAAGGCGAGAGGGTCTTATAATCGGCAGTGCCTGTTCCGAAGGTGAACTTTATAACGCTTTCCTTAAAGGCAAAAGCCACGAAGAATTAAAAGAAATTGCTGATTTCTATGATTATCTTGAAATTCAACCTGTGGGAAACAATGAATATATGATTTTAAGCCAGCGTGACGGCTGTGAGAACATAAATTCATTCGACGATATTCAGCGTATAAATAAGGCTATTATAACCCTCGGTGATGAATTAGGTAAGAAAACAGTTGCCACAGGTGACGTTCATTTCCTTAATAAAAACGATGCTAAATTCAGAGCAATTTTACAGGCGGGCCAAGGCTTCAGCGACGCTGATAATCAGCCCCCCTTGTATCTTAAAACAACTAAAGAAATGCTTGAAGATTTCGCATATCTCGGCGAAGAAACTGCAAGAGAGGTTGTTATTACAAACACTAATATTATTGCGGATATGATTGAGCCGGATATTCTTCCCATTCCCGACGGTACTTTTAACCCTGTTATTCCCGGTGCTGAGGAAGATTTAACTAAGCATTGTTGGGATAGGGCTAAGGAGTGGTACGGCGACCCTGTTCCCAAGGTTGTAGCAGACCGACTTGATAAAGAATTGAAATCTATTATTGAGAACGGTTTCGCAGGTCTTTATATGATTGCCCGACTTCTTGTTAAACACTCCGAAGAATGCGGATATTATGTAGGCTCGCGAGGTTCGGTCGGCTCATCATTTGTTGCTATAATGGCGGGTATTTCCGAGGTTAACCCCTTACAACCCCATTACCGTTGCCCTAATTGTAAACATTCTGAGTTTTTCTTACATAATGAAGTGGGCTCAGGTTTCGACTTACCGCCAAAAGAATGTCCCGAATGCGGAACAATGATGGTGCGCGACGGTCACGAAATTCCCTTTGAAACGTTCCTCGGTTTCTTTGGTGATAAATCACCCGATATCGACCTTAACTTTGCAGGTGAATATCAGGCACAGTCACACAGATATACGGAAGAACTTTTCGGTAAGGCATACGTTTTCAAAGCGGGTACAATTTCAGGTGTTGCCGATAAAACTGCCTACGGTTTCGTTAAAAAATATATAGAAGAACGCGGACTTACAATGACAAAGGCGGAAATCGACCGTCTTACAATAGGTTGTACAGGTGTTAAACGAACAACAGGTCAGCACCCCGGCGGTATGGTTGTTGTTCCCAATACCTACGAAGTCGAAGATTTCACACCTGTTCAAAGACCCGCTGACGACGCTACCAAAGATATTATCACAACACACTTCGACTTTAACTCAATGCATGATACATTGCTTAAACTCGACGAACTCGGCCATGATGTTCCCACAATTTACAAGCATCTGACCGATTTAACAGGCATAGATGTTCTTGATATTGATATAAGTGACCGCAAACTTTACGAACTTTGTACTTCTCCGGAGCCTTTGGGTATTACTGAAGAAGAGTTGGGATGGCCCACAGGTACGTTATCTATTCCCGAAATGGGTACGGACTTTACTAAAGGAATGCTTCTTGAAGCAAGACCGCAGACCTTTGCCGACCTTATACAGATTGCAGGTCTTTCTCACGGTACAGCCGTGTGGCTCGGTAATGCACAGGACCTTATCAGAGACGGTGTTTGTACTATTTCCGAAGTTATCGGTACCCGTGACAGTATTATGGTTTATCTTCTTCATAAAGGTCTTGAGCCGAAACACGCTTTCGATATTATGGAAGATGTCCGTAAAAAGAACAAGCAACTTAAACCCGAACAGGAAGCAATGATGCGTGAACACGGTGTTCCCGAATGGTATATTGATTCTTGTAAAAAAATTCAGTATATGTTCCCGAAAGCACACGCGGCCGCATATATTATCGCTTCACTTCGTCTTGCTTGGTTTAAGATTTATAAACCGCTTGAATATTATTGTGCATATCTCACCGTTCGCGGTGATGACGTTGATGCAGAAACAATGTCCAAGGGTAAAGAAGCGGTAAAAACGCTTTTACAGATGATAAGAGCAAAAGGCAAAG
Organism: Prevotella sp.; assembly: GCA_017623155.1. Lineage (GTDB taxonomy): Bacteria > Bacteroidota > Bacteroidia > Bacteroidales > Bacteroidaceae > Prevotella. Next base: position 5,769 of record JAGAPR010000093.1, read on the forward strand.
AAGCCTCTGCCGCCGAAAAATCCAAAGAAACAATTATGATGATTGTTTACGAAGCAATGGTCCGCGGTATTGAATTTTTACCCATTGATATTTATACGTCAACTGCAAGTTCGTATGAACCCGAGGACGGAAAAATCCGTATGCCTTTCGCCGCACTTGCAGGTGTAGGTGAGGCGGCTGCGGAACAATTGGCAAACGCAAGAAACGACGGTGGCGCAGAATTTTCATCAATAGAAGATTTTGAAATCCGTTCGGGTGCAGGTAAATCAACCGTTGCATTGCTTAAATCCTGCGGTGCATTCGGTGACCTTCCCGACAGTGACCAGATGTCGTTATTTTAATTATTACATATATTAGGAGTAATTGTTATGAAAAAATCAACTAAAGCAGTTTTAGCGGGTTTAGGTGTTGCGGCTGCAACAGGCGTAGGTGTCAGTATGGTAAGAGCCGCTACAACCTATAAAGCCGAACCTGTTAAAGAATCCGAGAAACTCCCTCCCGAAAACGTAGACCTTGACAGGTACATTGACCATCTTTCAAAGGCTATTCAGATTCCCACAATTTGCAATAAGGACGAAAGTCTTGTTGACTGGTCAAAATTCGATGAATTCCACGCTTTCCTTAAAGAAGCATATCCGCTTATACACGAAAAACTTGATGTTCAGGTTATTTCTACACGTAGCCTTATGTACCATTGGAAGAGCGAACACCCCGAAAAAGAGCCTATCGCATTACTTGCTCATCAGGACGTTGTTCCCGTAACACCCGGTACTGAAGATGATTGGGAACACGCACCCTTTGGCGGTGAAGTTGCCGACGGTTTTGTGTGGGGCAGAGGAGCGCTTGACATTAAAAACCACCTTATCGGCGTTATGGAAGCGGTTGAAACACTTCTTGAAGAAGGCTATGTTCCCGAAAGAGATGTTTACCTCTGCTTCGGTCATAATGAAGAAGTTATGGCAGAAGGTGACGCTTGCGGTGCAACCTGTATGATGAAATGGTTCAAAGAACGCGGTATCAAACTTGACAGCGTTATTGACGAAGGCGGTGCAATTCTTTCCGTTAAAGTTGACAAAGTCATTGACGGTCACCTTGCAGGTGTTGGTATTGCCGAAAAAGGCCACGTTGACTTTGAAATTTCCGTTAATGCTAAGGGCGGACATTCTTCACAACCGCCTAAACACAGCGCATTAGGTCAACTTTCAAAAATCGTTTGTAACCTTGAAAATCATCAGTTTAAAGCAGAGTTGACACCTCAACTTACATCTCTCTTTAATGAAATCGGTAAAAATACTACATATCCTGTAAGATGCGTTGCAAGTAATCTTCCCATACTTAAACCCCTTATTACAAAGGTATGCTCTAACATTCCGCCTGTCGCTTCTATGATGCGTACTACTACCGCCGTTACTATGGCAAACGGCAGCCCTGCACCCAATGTTCTTCCTCAGAAGGCATCTGTTGGTGCAAACTTCCGTATTATGCCCGGTCAGACAGTTGAAGACGTTGAAGCACATATCAAAAAATATGCAGGACCTAAAGCGGAAGTTAAACTTCTTGCAGGTAAAAATCCCTCAAAGATTTCTCCCACAGATTCAAGAGCGTTTAATGTAATTTCTGAAATCTGTAAATCAATGGACCCAAAAGCAATTGTTGCACCTTATCTTGTTATGGGTGGCACAGATGCCCGTCAGTATGAAGATGTGTGCGATAATATCTACCGCTATTCACCGTTCCTTATGACAACAGGACTTCTTCTCACAACCCACGGAACTAACGAAAGAATTCCCGTAAGTTCACTCGAAGACGGCGTAGCATTCTTCAAGAGATACATCCGCGCACTTACTAAAGATTGATAATATATAAAAAATCCTGCCAAAAAATTGGCAGGATTTTTATTTTGTGTAAGGACTATAAAAAAGATATTTTCGGCCGTTTTGCGTATGACTTCGAACTCTCACAAAATATCTTGAGCTTTCTAATTTAGTGTGTGGTGGTGAGCCACCGTCAGTCGATCAGTGGCTGTACCACCTTGAGACCGCCTACAAAAATCACCGTGATCTGTTCTTTGGAATCTACCGTTATGCATTCGAGCAGTTGTCTTACGATCTGCTCATCGTATTCCATCGGGCGGTTTTTCAGTCCGTCCAGGATGGTGTATATATCGTCGAGTCGGGTTTTGGTTTGCTCTCTTTTGAGCTGACCGTCTTGGATGGCGGCGAGCTGCTGTTGCAGTGCGACCTTTTCATCCATGAGCCGTTTGGCTTTTTCTTCATCGAAGGCATCCACCGTTTCGGTGGATATTTTTGATAGCATTGCTTTGAATTCTGCATCGATCTCTGCGATTCGGATTTGCAGTTCCATGCTGTTGTCCTCGGTCGGCTCGTTTTCCAAGGCCATACCGATGTGTACTTTCAGAGTCTGCAGCACACCGAGGTTTTGCTGTGCCGTTTCCATGATGGCTCTCATGACGGCTCGTTGCAGGATGCTTTCCTCTACAGTCGGTGAGTTGTGGCAGTATTTCTTGCCGAAGTCAAGCCGATTGATACATCTCCACACAATCTTCTTTTGCCCTTTTACCGTCCATGTGCATCTGCGGTACGGTGTCTTGCATTCTCCGCAGACGAGCAGTTCGGTCATGGCGTATTTGCTTGAGTATTTGCCTTGCTCGGTTTTCGTGCCGACCTTTTTGGTCTTGGGCTTTCCGGCACGTCTTGCGAGTTCCTCTTGGACTCTGCCGAAGGTGACTGCATCGATGATGGCAGGATGGTTGTTCTCGATGTAGTATTTCGGGCGCTCGCCGTTGTTGACCATGACCTTTTTGGATAAGCAGTCTTTGATGTAGGTCTTGTTGATGACCGCATCGCCCTTGTATTTCTCATTGGAGAGGATGGACTGGATTGTGGTCATCGACCATACTGCTTTTCCTTTGGGGCTTGGGATTTGCATATCTTCGAGCTTTTGGGCGATACCGCCGAGGCTGTCGCCTGCGAGGAAGCGTTCATATATAAATCTTACGGTTTCCGCTTCTTCGGGATCGATTTCGGGTTTGCCGTCAGCTCCTTTTCGATAGCCGAGGAAGTTCTTGTAGTGGAACGGCACGTTGCCTTCCTTTGCGCTCCGTGCCTTGCCCCATTTCACGTTGGCACTGATATTCTCGGATTCGCTCTGTGCGATGCATCCGTAGATGGTAATATAAAACTCTGCGCCGGGTTGGTTAGTGTAGATTCCTTGTTCCTCGAAGTACACCACCACGCCCAGGTCGTTGAGCATTCGGACGAACTTGAGGCAGTCCACGGTGTTTCTTGCGAAGCGGGCGATGGACTTGACGATGATCATGTCGATCTTGCCTTGCTTGCATCGGCGGATCATTCGGTTGAACTCATCACGCTTTTTGTAGCTCGTTCCGGTGATACCCTTGTCGGCGTAGATGCCTTCGAGTATCCATCCCGACTCGGCGTTGATGCGGTCGGTGTAGTGCTTGACCTGCGTTTCGTAGCTATGGAGCTGTTCCTCTTGCTTTGTGGACACTCGGCAGTAGGCTGCCACTCGCAAGGCTCGGTATGTTGTTTTTACGGTTTCGTGGATCGGGATGGTCGGTTCTATGACTCTTACCACTCTCGGTGGGCTGACCGTAGGGGTTTGTATCATGTGTCGTTCTCCTTTCTTATCAGTTGTCCGTTCAGCAGGATGATGCCCACCGTCAGATCGGTGTACAGGATGACCTCGCTGACCGTTCGGTTTATTCTCTCGGTACTATCGTCTGCTGACCGTTCAAACTCGGATTGCAGTTTTCTTGCCGTATGAATTGCGGTGTCCAAGTCTTTGTATTTCTGACTGATACATTCCATCATCTTCTTGCGCAAGACGTTCTTGTCGATCTCTGCGGATTCGAGCATCCTTGCAATCTCGTTGTTCAACCGTCTGACCTCTATGCTCGGTTCGGTTTCGGTAGGTGCGGTCAGTCGGATGTGTTCGGGGGTGATGCCTGCGAGGATTCCGTTGATCGCTCCGAGCAGGTCGCTGTCGGCGATCTTGATCAGCTCTCGGCACTCTTTATTCTCGCACAGCCATCGTTGTTGGCATTGGTATCGGCTGTCATGTCTGCGTTGCATTCTTCGACCACAGATAGGGCATTTTACGGGGACGGCGATTTGGAAGATATCCGTTTTCCGATCCGTGTTCTTTTGGGTGTTACGGATATGCTTGGTCTGTTGCAATGCCGTGTGTGTTTCTTCGTCGAGGATCATCGGATAGGGTTCTTTTCCGAGGTACCGTTCATCCTCGATGATCCTTTTGAGTCGTGCCTTGTTCCAACCGATGACTTCGGGCATATATTCGATTTGTTCCTCATTGAGCCAAGTCACTATGGTGAGGAGGGATTGTCCGTCAAGGTACGCCTTGCAGATCCGCTTGACGATCTCGCTCTCTTGGGGATGTAGCACGATGATGCCGTTATCGCATCGGTAGCCGTAAGGCAGTGTTCGGTTCTTCATGCGGATTTGCACCGTCCTTTCTCATTGATTTCTTCGGTCAGTTCGATGTTGCCGAGCAGACGGAAGGTGATCTGTGTGTTGTCGTTCACTGTGATGCTCTGCACGATCTGCTCGAACAGGTCGTTGTCGAACTCAGTGGTGGGATCGTATTCTTCAAGGATACCGTTCAGCTCCTTGAGGGTGTCGAGGAGTTCATCGTCCTCATCCTCGGTGAGCTTCTTTCTTCTCTCGATTCGCAGGTCGGTGATGCGGTTGCTGATCTCCGAGGTCTGCTTTGTGTAGTCGGCTGCTCCGAGGACTCCGCTTGTATGGAGTCTTGTGATGACCAGGTTCTTTGCACCGAGGTCGGCGATCTCCTTATCGATCTGTCGTATTCGCTCTTGGTTACGGCTCGTTCGGTCCTGCATGGCTTCGATCTGCCGTATCAGCATTCCGAGCAGTTCCACTTGGTTTTCTTTCAGCTTTATGACCATATCGGTGAAGGCTTCGTATACCATGTCCTCTCGGACTCTGCGGTTATCGCAGTCGGTAGCACCCGACGATCTGCCTGCGCAAGTCCAGTAGGCTGTACCTCTTGTGACGATCCTTCGGAAGCTCCTTCCGCATTCGGGGCATCTTATTTTGGATGACAGCGGATGGTCGTGTACCTTCCGTCCGTTGTTCGTCTGCCTTGAGCGCATCAACTCTTGTACCGCTTCGTAGGTTTCTCGGCTGACGATGGGAGGGTTACTGTTCTCCACGTAGTATTTTGGGAGCTGCCCTGTGTTCTTCATCGTTCGGAATGGGAGGGTTTCGGTGGTGAATTTCTTTTGAAGGAGGGCATCTCCCATGTACCTCTCGTTGGTCAGCACGTACTTGATCGTACCGCTGTACCAGTGGGTGTGTCCGTACCGTCTTGGTACGCCTTCATCGTTGAGTATGTTTGCGATTGCCTGCATTCCGAAGCCTTGCAGGTAGAGGCTGAATATTCGGCGTATTACTATCGCCTCGGTTTCGTTGATAACCATCTGACCGTTTATGAGGTCGAAGCCGTATGCGGGGCAGGTGCAGTTGAACTCGCCGGACTGCATCCGCTTTTGGTAGCTCCAACGCATATTCCCCGATATGTTCACGCTTTCTTGTTGCGCAGCCATACCGGGGAATGTTACGATCATTTCCATATTCAGTTTGTCGGTGTCGATGCCTTGTTCCTCGAAATACACGCTGACTCCGAGGTCTGTCAGCATACGCAGAGTTACGAGCAGTTCTTCCGTGTTTCTCGCAAATCGGGATACCGACTTGACGATGATGCGGTCGATGAGACCTTTCTTACAGTCACGGATCAGTCGGTTCAGCTCATCGCGCTTTTTCATCTCGGTTCCCGTGATACCCTCGTCGGCATAGATGTCGACAAGCTCGTATTCGGGATGCTTCTTGGTGTAGTCGCTGTAGTACCGAATCTGCGCGGCGAAGGAATGGAGCTGATCGGTGGAATCACTTGATACTCTGCAATAGGCTGCCAATCTGATTTTGGTGGCTATCTGTTGTTTCACGGTTGTGATTTCCGTAATCTTCATCTTGTTCTCCTTTCCGCAGGTTTGACCTGCTGTGTTGTTTGCCGTTTGGCAACACAAACACTACCACGAGAGTTCGGAACAGTCCAGCGACTATCCGCAGAATTTGCTTTTCAGACACAAATATTTTCCGCGTCGTAGTGAGCTGCACTGATGCGAACGATCTTCTTATATTCTTCCTTTGTGATGAGCTGCATTTCGAGCAGCATTTTCAATAGTCCTACGCTGTAGGCGAAGGCTGTGTTGTTTCTGTCAGTAGTGTTCATACGGCACCTCCTACATCTGAATGTGAGGACTCTCGTCGGGTGCTTCGTCCTCATCACATTCCGGCTCTACAAGATCGAGGTTCGCTGTTCGGAGCTGCTCCAACACCTCCAACAGATTTCGTGTATTGCCATCGCCGTCCCGGTATTCAATCGTTACTCCGTTTTTATGGAAGGCAGAGACGATCTCAATAAAATCCTGGGGATCTAACGAGATACGGGAGGGATCGCTGATGAGCATAGTTTTGATGCCGCCGCTTTTTAGGCGTTGTGCAAGCCGAAGCATATTTTCCTTCTCGTCTTTGGCGCTGGCTACGACGGCCGTACTGCCTGCCGCCTGATATCCTTTATCCGCACAGTGCCGAAGCAGATGTTCTTGCTGCTGATTCATAAAGTGCGAGTCATCATAGGACTGACGACAATATAGAAACACTCGATTGTCTGTTGTTTCGCCAAGCTGCTCAGCGTTGCCGACACGGGCATATACTGCTATTTTCCTTTCGCTCATTTCAATCCCTCCAAGTAGTTAATGTTAAACGTTATGGCAATGGCCTCATTAACCTCTGCCATTGTTTCGTCGTCCAACTTGCCGATGCATTCGCTGAATCGGATTTTATCGATGGTCCTGACTTGTTCCAGCAGGACGGTGGATTCGTATGGTAAGCAGTCTGCCGTAAACGTCACGTGAGTCGGCAACTGTGATTTCGTCTTACTGCTTGTGATCGCCGCCACGATGGTGGTGGGGCTTGTTTCGTTATCTCTGTCGTTTTGAATAATCAGCACGGGACGGAATCCGCTTTGTTCGGAGCCGATCACCGGCGATAGGTCGGCGTAATAGATTTCGCCTCGATTTACTTTTCTTTTCATTGTTAGCCTCCGTTAATGTAAAAAGGCGGTCATCTGTTTTTGGCAAACGACCGCCTTGTGTTGTTAGTATCAATCGTTTTGTGCTTGTGCCGATATTCGATCCACGCCATCCCTCGGCTAATGGGAACACACCCACCGGTCATGCATTTGACCTCATTGGAATCTCACCACCCCCAGGATCGCTGCGGGGCGCTCTCATTGGTTGCGACGGCTCACGGCTCTGCGACCGCTTCAACGCTCGACCTGTTGACTGAACGCAAGTATCTTTAATACCTCTGCTTGTCATCGCCTTCGTTACGGGTGCGCCGTACCGTCTGAGTCCTGAAGGCGACAGGTTCGTGTCCATTAGAAAAAAGGTGAAGCCTGCGCGTTCGCTCATGTGGCTTGCCGGTTTTGCCGACAGCAGAGGGAAAGTAATCGGTGTGCTGTACTATTCAATTTTCAAGGAGCATCGGAAGCCTACAGAAAAAGCCCCCTCACTTTCCATGGGACTTCAGTGAGGGGGCTGATAACCTCAAAATTTTAAATTCCTAAAAAAATCTTGAGCTTTGCCAATATTCTGTTCTTGCGTTTATGAATTGCTACCTGTGACACACCGCATTCTTTGGCATATTCGCGCTCGGTCTTGCCTTTGAAATACAATGCCCGAATCAGTTCTTGTTCTTTTGGCGAGAGCATATCAATTATTAAGCGGAGCTTGTCCACCATCATCTTCAGCATTATTCGGTCAACGAAGTCCTCGCCCTGATCGACGAGCATATCTTCACCACTGCACTCGTCATCATCAAACTGACTGTACGAGATATCCTTATGTCTTGTTCTCCATGTAAGATATTCGTCACGATCCTTCGCTCTGTAAAAATCACGGTAGGCAGCTTCATCCACCTCCATGATCATTCCGTGCAGAGGAATAAAGAGCTTGTCCTTATAGGACGGATCAATTTCTTCACGGTAGCACAGTTCCTCATAAGATATCTCAATGTATTCGTTGTTCTCTAATATAAAAACCTTTCTCGGTGCGTATTTTTTCACCGCTGTTACCTCCAATCAATCGTTTTTGAAAAATGTTCAAAACGATTGATCGGGAGGATCACGGCAACCTACGCCACTACTACGGCGCCGGGCAGAAAGGAACAGGGCGTGATGAGAAACGCCAAACTCACCCCTTGTTTTTACAGGGGTAAGTTTGGCGCTACGGTAGAGGAAATATTGGGATCGCCAGCCGGGAGGCTTTTCCGAGTGCCGGTGATGACCGTCCTTTGCTTTCGGCTTATGAGAACGGTGTGTATGATGCGCTCGGTGCGTCCGGTGGTGGCTTGTCCATCGTGTTTGCCGATAGACTATGTACTTAGTTTTATTCATTGCACATCCTCCAACCGTAGGCAGCACAGCCGCC
>JAGAPR010000094.1 GCA_017623155.1 Prevotella sp.
CAAACAGGCACAGGCAGATAATAAGTGTTATTCTTGTTCTCATGTTACTTTGGATTTTAGTGGTTATCGTTATTGTTCGCTTATCGGATGGTCCGGTTTCGGGTTCACGCGCACATAGTCCCCGTTCGGCGAGAAGGTCAGAATGTCCGTCGCCTCGTTGTAGGACACGTCGATACGGAATCCGGTGTTCATGAACAGGTTGCCGTTCTCCTCCTGCAAGAGATAGGTTTCCGGCTTCAGCTTGCGGCGCAGCCCGCTCCGCTTGAACACCGTCACTTTATAGGCTTCGCCCTCCTTGTAGATAAGCACATCGGGCTTTCCTTCCACGCTTTCCCAGTTCCCGCAAAGCAAGTCACGGCGGTTGTCCGTTACATCGCAGGATTGCAGCACCATGACCGCCAATCCGATAAGACACTTGCTGACTTGCAGCATTTTCATTCTTGATAAACTCATAATCTTTTGTTTTTAATTGATAATTAAATTGTTAGTTGTTCTTGTTTCTCCGCCTTTCGGCAAGCTGACGGATGGCGGCTTCGATGTCGCCGCTCAACTTCTCCGCCAGACGGTACACCTCTACTTTTTCCGTTTCTTCGGTGGTGTACGCCAGATACTCCTCCGCACTCACCTCGGTGGCATAGACCGCCGACTGCGTGCCGCCCAATCCGATCCAGACTTCCTTGTAGAGCCTTGACGGATTGTTCGCCATGTTGATGGAGAGTATCTGCGACTTCTCCTTCTCCGTCAGCCCCAACAGGGACTGGATGGAATCAAACTTGTTCATGTACTTCCGCTGGTCGAGAAGTATCTTGCAGTCGGAGTTGTTGATGATGCTCTCCTTGACCACGGGCGAGGAGATGATGTCGTCCACCTCCTGCGTCACCACGATTGCCTCTCCGTAATACTTGCGCACGGTCTTATACATATAGCGGAGGTATTCCGCCATGTTCGCCGAAGACAATGCCTTCCAAGCCTCTTCCACGATAAGCTGTTTCCTCACACCTTTCAACCTGCGCATCTTGTTGATGAAGGCTTCCATGATGATGATGGTTACGACAGGGAAAAGTTCGCGGTTTTCCTTTATGGAATCAATCTCGAAGACGATGAACCGCTTGCCGAGCAGGTCTATGTTCTCCGTGGAGTTGAGCAGGAAGTCGTAGCGTCCGCCCCGGTAATACTGCCGCATGGTAGTGAGCATATTGTCGATGTTGAAGTCGGACTTATCCACCTTTATCTCACGCTCCGCCAGCTCACGGCGGTAATCGTCACGCATATACTCGTAGAAGGTGTTGAACGAGGGGACGATGCTCCGGTCTGCCCTGATACGCTCGATATAGGCGTTCACCGCGCTGCCCAATTCACCGCTCTCCGTTTTCGTTACCTTGTCGTCTTCCGACTTCCAGAGCGTCAGCAGCAAGGTCTTGATGCTGTCCTTCTTCTCCACGTCAAACACATAGTCGTCGGTGTAGAACGGGTTGAATGAAATCGTTTTCTCCTCCGTGTAGGTGAAGTACACGCCGTCCGTCCCGTTTGTCTTGCGCCGGATCATCTCGCACAAGCCCTGATAGGAGTTTCCCGTGTCCACCAGTACCACGTGCGTACCCTGCTCGTAGTATTGCCTCACGAGGTGGTTCATAAAGAAGGATTTGCCGCTGCCCGAAGGACCCAACACGAACTTGTTGCGGTTGGTGGTGATGCCCCGCTTCATCGGCAGGTCGCTGATGTCGAGGTGCAACGGTTTTCCCGTAAGCCTGTCCACCATCTTGATGCCGAAGGGCGAGAGCGAACTGCGGTAGTTGGTTTCCTCCGTGAAGAGGCACACCGCCTGCTCGATGAAGGTGTGGAAACTTTCTTCAGCCGGAAAGTCCGCCGCGTTGCCGGGCATCGCCGCCCAGTAGAGCGTCGGGCAGTCGATGGTGTTGTGGCGCGGCACGCACTCCATGCTCGCCAGCTGGCTGCCTACATCGTTCTTGATATGTTTCAGTTCCTCCGCGTCATCGCTCCACGCCATGACGTTGAAGTGCGCCCGAACCGAGGTCAGCCCGTAGGAATGGGCTTCGTTCAGGTACTGGTCTATCCACTCGCGGTTGATGCTGTTACTCCTGCTGTATCGGGAGAGCGACTGCATATTCCTCGCGGACTTCTCGAACTTCTGCAAGTTTTCATCGCTGTTGTCGATAATCACATACTGGTTGTAGATGTGGTTGCAAGAGAGCAACAGCCCCACGGGAGAGGCAAAGGAGAGGCGGCAGTCGCTTCGATCCGTGGAGAGTTTCTCGTAGCGGATGTCAGTCGCCACCTTTCCGGGCATATCCTCCGCGTCAGAGAGGGTGTGCAGGCACAGGCGGTTGTCGCCGATGCGCATTTCCTTTGCCGAGAGGTCGATGTCCTGCAAGGTCGTGTCGCCTTCGGGCATGAGCGAGAAGTAACGCTCTATCAGTCCGGCGGACTTCTCCGTCCCGACAAGCTCGTCGGTGGAGAGGCGGCGCAGCCTGACAAAGCCGCTGTCGTTCATGATGCGCTCGAACTGTTCG
>JAGAPR010000095.1 GCA_017623155.1 Prevotella sp.
GCCACAATTTCCATCAAAGACATATATAATAATGTTATCCATGAAACAGTGGAAAACATTGGGAATGCCCCAAAACAAATTTCTCTTCCCGATGATGTGGACGAAGAAAAAGCTACAATCGAAATCATCACGGACGAAAAAACATTTAAAGGAAAGTTTTGAGATTGATAGAAATAAGAGGGCAACCTTTTAATGCCGCAAACGAAAGAATATCTTATGAAATTTATTCTATCCTTTTTTCTCATCTTTGTCGCTTACCCGTTGAAAGGTAACAACGTACAACTTATAACAGGTAATCTTACAGACAATGAAAAAAACATCCTTGTAAGTGTCACCATACGCTGTTTTGTTGATGACTCCACCTTTGTGAAAGGCACAACAACAAACTCTAAGGGTGAATTCAAACTGGAAGTACCACAAACGAACAAGGTACAACGACTCGTTTTCAGCTATCTCGGCTACAAAGAACTGGTGATGAGCATTCAACCGACCGAAGAGACATCCATACGCTTGGGCGACGTTGTGATGAAGAAGGATATCATGCAGATACACGAAGTTGTTGTACTCGGTGAAAGCAGGGTACGAACAGAAGACAAATTGATGGTATATCCCACCAAAGAGGAACTTCGCCATGCCTATGATGGTTACAGCGCATTAGACGCATTGATGGTGCCGGAATTGAACGTGAATACTTCCGACCACTCCATCAGCTATATGAATCAGGCAGTGTTACTTTGCATCAACGGACGTGAAGCCACACAAGACGAGGTGCGCGATCTCGATGCCAAGTACATCAAACGGGTTGACCTTTATCCTATGGGTAAGCCGGAGTACCCACAGGCAGGTACGATAATTGACTATATCATGAAAGAACGCGACTACGCCGGCACTGTGGGAATCAATGCCAACCATTATTTTACACGCTTAGAGGGAGACAGCCGTGTAAACACACAATACTTTCAAGATAAGTCGGAATTCGCTTTGTCATTGTCCGGCCGCTATAAAAACACAGACTTCCATAATAAGGGGCAGACCGTCACCACTTATAATTTCCCCAATGAGTCAGTAACAAGGATTGATCGTTTTATGCCTACCGATGATAATTCGCATCGTTTGAATGGTTACTTAAATTACATCTATCGTAACAAATTACAAAGCTTTTATGTCTCATTACGTTTAAACCAAAGCGGCTCAGAGACAGACAGTTGGAACAGCTTGCAATACAACACGACCCCGTCTTTGCTTGTCAAGCAAGAGCAAATACAATCCAACAGCCTTAACCCTTGTTTGAAATTACAATACACCGGCACAATGCCCCATAACCAACGTTTGCGTATCGAACTTTATGGTAGTTATGGAGACAACGATTATGACCGATGGTATGAACATCGTGAAGATGAAGACATTACAGACACATATCGCAATAGAACCGATGAGAAAAGCTATTATGCCAGTGGAAAGATTAATTATACCAAAACATTCAAGAACAGATCTTCGCTGAATATAGACCTCGGGCAGGATTTGACGCATACAGACAATCTGAATCTACGTGGTGAGAACACCTATGATGTATCGCTTGACAAAAGCAATACCCGTTTGAATGTGACCTATAACTACCGTATCAAAAATCGCTTTAACATACAAGCAAGGATTGCCGGCCATATATCATACGTAGAAACAGGGAATAATTCAACCACTAATGTGTTCTTTACTCCTTCCGTTCGTTTTTCTTATACATACAAAAAGCATTCGTTCTCTTTGCGCGGACAAGCTACCAGTGTAGAAGCCAGCAATGCCAATCGCACAGGAGACGAATACAGGTACAATGAATATGAAATCATACAAGGCAATCCGGAATTGAAAGATTATATGAATTACGACCTACTTTTCACACACACGTGGAACATCAACAAGCGGTTTACATGGATGACATATGCCACATTTTATCTGAACACAAACATGATTTACCGAAAATGTGAATACGACGAAATACGTAATTCACTGCTCTGGAAAGTGCAGAACAGTGGAACTAACTGGCAACAGCATTACGAAGCTGCCATCCAATACAACATACTCCCCAAGCGTTTGTATATTCGCACCGGGTTGCTCTATAACTATGATAAAGTGAACGTATGGAAAACTCTATATCATCACTCGCTTTACGCTATGGGGCACGTTGTTTATCAGCATAAAGGCTGGAGAGCTCGCATTGGCTTTTTGACTCAACCCGAAACTATCAATAATCAAACCGGCCGAATATATCAAGCACAAGTCAATATCGACATGAGTGCATCATATAGCGTTGACAATTGGAATTTCCGAATTTCATATAACAATCCGTATAAAAGAGAATTGCGTGAGAATATTGATTTAGGAATATATAAACAGTCTGTGGTCACCCGCATACCTTATCTATATGATAATATAGGAAGAATAAGTATAAGCTACCGCTTCAACTACGGCAAGAAGAAACATAAGTTTGACAATACCGAAGTGATAGACATCAACCAGACAACCATTTCAAAATAAAAATTATGGACTTACAACAACTAACCGTTCACCCGTTTCCCACTGCTTCCAAACATGAGACTTTTTTATTGGAAGCGGATGGACGTTTTTTTGAAATAGGCAAAGATACGGCGGAACTCCTCAAATATCTACAAAAGAACGGTGTGGAGCAGGAGAATATTAGACGCTATGTTGAGGAACACGACGGAAAACCTAAAAAAGAAGAAATAGAAAACTTCTTGGTTACTTTTGAAAAACGACTCGATGCTAACGAAAATAGCAATGGCAACCGTAAAAAATCATTTCTCTATCACAAAGATTTCATTTCTGCAACAATGTTAGGGCGGTACTCAAACATACTGAAACATCTATTCTTTCCAGAGGTGATAGGAATAGTAGTGAGCGTATTTGTGGGACTTGAAGCAGCTTACTTTCTTTATTTCCGCAATATATTGGAGCATACACCAATAAACGTTTATCTTATAGCTGGACTATATCTTTTTTTAGCTTTTTCTTCTCTAATACATGAGTTCGGTCATGCAGCAGCATGTAAATACTATAATCTGCCGCATGGGAACATCGGATTTGGGTTGTATCTAAATCTCCCAGTGTTCTATACTGATGTTACACATGTGTGGAAACTCTCTTGTAAACAACGTTGTATTGTTAATTTTGGGGGTGTCTATTTCCAAATGATTCTACTAATTCCACTAATTACAATTGCCATCATCGAAGAAAATGGTATATTAGATTATATGATTCTACTAATGAACTTCAATTTTGCTCTTACATTTAACCCTTTCTTCAAATTCGACGGTTATTGGATGATGACAGACTTATTAGGCATCCCCAACTTACGCAAAAAAGGTAATGAATGGATGAAATATTTATTCGACAAAGTACGTGGTATAAAAAGAACGGAACATCCATACTTTCTTTCATTAGCACCTTGGGCAAAATGGGGATTGGTGGGCTATACTATAGTGGTGAACCTTTTTTTCTTCTTCTACTTCTTCTATGTAATTCCACGGTTCTTCATTCATTTTTACCAAGCATTCCCCGAACGTTTCCAACAATTGATGACGGAATTATCATACCAACAGATGCCATCGTGGGGCAATTTACAGCAGATTATCTTGCAATTGCTGTTCTTTTTTCTGTTTCTATATATGACCTATAAAATGGTATTACCCCTAATACGAAAATTGCGATGGGCAAAGGTTTGAATACATGCATCTGTGTACTTTGGATTATAACTTACCTAATGCACTTCTTCCATGTACCAGATCCCAAACTGCTATTTGCTATCCCTTTAGCAGTTTGTCTGACAGTTTGTCTGTGGAAATCACCTATACGACTTACCTTTATCGACATTACTTTACTTATGCTTTGGGGATATGGCCTTTGCTCTCCCTCTGTCAATTGTACAAGTTCTTTGATAAATAACACCCATATGGCTGTCAGTCTGTTGTCATATTTTCTTGTAAGATACCTCTTCTTACAAAAGAGTGAGGGAACAAACTGGTTATGTGGAGCACTGACAATGTGTATTGCTGTACTTTCTTTGTTAGCCCTCTATCAGTTTGCTATTTTCGATAGTCGTATGCATGAGGTTGGTTTTGCTTCACTTTACGATTTTAGATATCTATTTCGTCCTTTAGGAATTCCTTCCAATGAATGGAATGCCCTACAATGGCTGTGGGGCGGGGTTGTGACGGTAACTTACATGCAAACTACAGAAAGAAGAATAAAGGGATTATGTTTGTTGTCCGGACTAATGGTATGGGCTACCATCTTATTATCTTTCTCACGTGGAGGATATATAGCGATGTTAGTTTGTGGAATATTGCTTTGTAGCCATTGGTTTATAAAAAATAAATCCACATCATCTGTATCTGAGAATTCTTTATTGCAAAAATTGTTTATAGGAACTTGCTTTACAATAGTTACAGTGTTTCTTGGTTGGCAATATAGGGCAGAGATAATACAGACGTTCCACACAAACGAAACAATTTCACAAAAGCGTAGTATTGCCGGACGGTTGGAAACTCTATACTTAGCCAAAGAAGTCTTAAATCACAATCCGTGGGGAGTCGGCACAGGAAACTATACCATCGCAAACGATTTTTATAGACATGGTGAAGCTCGAAACGATGGTTTTACATCTTATGCCGGTAATATTGTGGCAAAGACTTTGATTGAGGGAGGGTATATCGGGATAATTATTTATGGATTGGTAGTTATTTCGGTGGGCGTGCGATTCGTCCGTAACAAAAGCCGGATACATAACTATTGGGTGGTGTTCCCGTTCTTGCTTGGCTTCCTTATCAAGGAAACCACATTCCCAACTTTTTATGATTCTAACATCATCCAACTATCAATATTTATACTGTTAGCATTTATCCAACAAGATGGTGAAAGAGTAGAAAAATCAAAATATTGGAGAATTATGGCTTTCACACCGATATTTGTTTGGATAGGATTATTCTTTGGCAGGCAAAACCACAACAGTACAAACAGTACCCCCTCACTGATTCAGGAATATCAGAAAAATCATTCTATAAATGCTTTGGATAAAGCTTTGTTTAAAAGTCCTATGGATATACAACTACATTATTACAAAGCAATAGAAAAAAGTGACACAATTAAACTTGCAGAATTATCCTCTGATTATCCCGACAGGATCCAGTTCCGCTGGACCCTCTATGAATGGTATAGAAAAAGCGGACAGACTGACAAAGCAGTAAAAGAACTGGCACACTGTATCCTACGCTATCCGCGTCTGTTGGAAACGACCTACTGGCAGGAACTATGGCTGAAAGATTACAAGATTGCAAGTAATGTTCAAAGGTTATTAAATATAGCTGTTCAAACAACACCGGACGATGTAATGCAGTTTGCAAAAAATGGTAGCGTCGCTCTACAATTAGGTAATATTCAGTTGGCAGAGAAATATCTAATACAGGCAAAACTTATGCTCCCCAATCTCTCTCGTGTTTGGGGAAATCTCGCTGTCATCGAAGCAGACAAAGGTAATACGGAAAAAGCAAACCTATACCGTAAACGTATGCATATATTGGAGCAAGGAATATTCATCAAAGATAGTTGTACTCCTAATGAAAAACAAGATATAAAGACGATATTGGAACAAAAATATCAATTCCTATTCATGATGTGGTATAAAACAAATTAAATATAACAATGAGAAAGATACATTTCATTATTGCAACTACAGTCATACTGACAACTGTTTCGTGTGACGGACGTTTAGCCAACGTTTTGGAAGAATCAGGGAAAAACCGTGGAGAGCTTGTAGAAGTCCTCGAATATTACAAAAATGATACTCTAAAACGGGAAGCAGCAATGTTTCTGATAGAGAATATGAGTGGTAAGTATTTTTACACGGGAGAATTGATAGACAAGTACGATACATTGTTTAGTATTTACGATTCACTGCACAAAAGTGGTAATCATGCACACAATCCTCCTGTCATTCGTCGAGCCATGAAAAAATTGCAGGAACAATACGGTTCATTGGAGCCGCATAGACTGACATTAAACAAAGATTGCCGTTATTTGTCAAGTGAATATTTGATACAGAATATTGATTGGGCTGTGAAAGCTTGGCAGACAAACCCTTTGTTGAGGCTATTAGATTTCTCTACATTCTGTGAATATATCCTCCCATATCGTGCAGGACGGGAATATCCCGATGTATATCGGGAGCGGTTCTATAACGAATTCCATGTCCTGCGCGTACTTGTGCAAACGACACTACCGCACTGTTAAAGGCTTTCCGACAGGCCATCTACACCGATCGATATTTTGGTCAGAGCCAGACTATGTGGCAATATAGCATCGATCCTTCTGTCAATCAGATGATACGTGGACGGAAAGGTTCGTGTGATCATACGTGTAACCTTTACACATGGATAATGCGCTCATGTGGTATACCAATAGCCATTGATTACGTTATGAATTGGGGCAACCGTGGTATGGGACATTCATGGAATGTATTGATTTTGGAGAATGGACGAACTTTTCCTTTCGACCCATTTACAGAGAAAAAGGCTACTCTTAAATACAAACCTGCCAAAATATTCAGACGGATGTATTCCACCAATTGGTTACCAGATGATGTACCTACCCATAAAGATGTGCCAGCCTATCTGATTTCTCCAAGCTCAAAAGATGTAACTCATGAATATGTACCGACGTTTGATGTAAAGTTGAAATGTGACTATATACCAATTCAAAAAAGCATCCGATATGCAGTAATCTGTACATTTGGCGACAAAGCATGGCAACCAATATATTGGGGTACAATAAATAATGAAATAGTAAATTTCAAAAATATGGCTGCTGATGTTTGCTATATGGCTGCATATTACCATCAAGGGGAACTTACCCCTTTGACTAAACCATTCATTCTAACAAAAGAAGGTGAAATTAAAAAAATTGGGGAAAATCTTTCTGTGAAAGGATCCATAACTGTCAATCGTAAATATCCGAGATTTCAACGCATGGACATATTGGCACGCAAATTGATGAGAACAACTATAGAAGCAGCTAATAACAAAGAATTCAGAAATGCTGACACATTGATGGAAATAAATAATGTACCTACAGATGTTAATGATTCTATGTTGTCGTGTTCAAGAAAATATCGCTATGTACGTTGCCATATTCCTAATTATCGAACTGGCGATTTGGCAGAAATCATTTTCTACGGAAAACAGTCTATGGATTCTCCTGAAATAAGATTGGAAGGAAACATTATCGGTTTTCCTCTTCCTGACAAAAGAAATACTATGCCGTATTTCATGGCTATGGATGGAGACCCTAATACATATTTTGTCAAGACAAAAGGAAATGATGGATATGTGGGGCTCGACTTAGGAGTAGATAATAAACACTACATTACACGAGTACAGTTCTATCCACGAAGTGATGCTAACTACATCCTCATTGGCGATACATACGAACTCTGCTATTGGCAGAATAAACAATGGATTAGCATAGGTAAACAAACGGCCGTTTCCCATAAACTAACTTTCGACAATGTTCCCCAAAAAGAATTGTACATTCTCCATAACCTAACCAGAGGCACAGAAGAACGTCCATTCACTTATGAAAACGGTAAGCAAGTATGGTGGTGAAATACGAGTGAGTGTAACAGTAGATGAGCAGACAAAATAAATTCATCGAAAAGAAAGCACAACAATGGGCTTTAATTCGTTCACCAATACATTGTAAGCCAACGACTTACCCGCGTTTTGTCAGTTTTCTGTCAGTTTTTACGCACATCTGTCAGTTTTTTGTCAGTTTATTTTGCTGGTATTTTATTCCTTTTTTATAATTTTGTATCTAAAAGATAAAAACAACAATCTGGCACATAACATCACAACCACAACAATGAATTAATAATATATATGTATGATGAAACAAACTGTTAATTATCTCCTGCTGATTTGCACTCTATTCGCTTTCACCTGCGTGTGTGTTTCGTGCGATGACGACGAAGAAGAATATGTAGATTATGTATGGACGGTGGCTCCTCATAAAGTAGATTTCATTCCGCCTGTGTTAGGAGAACCATGCGGAAAAGGCTATCAAGTGACCGATGAAAAAGGCTTAACCTATGTGGTACAGACAATACATGGCTTTGAGGGTATCTATCAAGAAGGCTATGAATACGTGATTTGCGTGCGTTACTACAAGAAAAAAGAAATATGGGAAGACGATATTGCAGAGTATCACCTCGTGAAAGTGATTGAATGTCATAAGACAGAAGACAGCGAACAATAATATATGACATATATCTAACGCGAGTTCCTCAAATTCAAGTTAACAATAGTAATGCAAATATATCAAACAATATGACAATATTCAAAGAAACAGTATGGTGCATGATGTTCATAATATGGACTGTACTGACCGTATGCACAGATGATGGCAGCAATATCGTGCTATGTTGCATCGGAGCAGGATTTGCCGCCAAAATCATTTATACGCTTGCAAAACCGCAAAAATTAGGAAAGGAGCAGTGCATAAACCCGTCTGACGCCAACTACGCAGCCATTTTAGCACTGCTCGGGATTGGCAATATCACAGCTTTCGACACTCCGGAATACATATTTTTAGCTGCCGTCGTGGTGTTATGGGTTGCATTTGACGTTTACGACAAATACCCAAAAGCAAAGTTCGATAACAGTCAACGATAATCAAAACTATATAATACAAAATCACCAAGTGAAGCCCCGCATGTTGTTGCCATGACCTTTAAAAACGTTACTTCTGTTATAATGGCAATGTGGCGGCTTCACTTTTTTATCAACAACGCCATTATTGCATATTTATACACTTGAAATGAATATTTATGCAAAACGAGAATGCTTTTCACTTGATTTTCCTTTGATTTTTGATATATTTTTCGTTGTTGCAAAGCGAAATATCGGCTTTGCGGCAACGAAATATCCGTTATCTCTCAGTTAATATTTTGTTATCTCACAGTTAATATTTAATTGCGTCGCAGTTAATATTTAATTATGGCGAAGTTAATATTTAATTGCGACGCAGTTAATATTTAATTGTATTATAGTTAATATCTCGTTGTCGGGCAATTAATATTTAATTGTCGGATAATTAATAGTTTATTATCGGGCAAAATATGATATAGATAAACGCAACGAGGCTCCCGACAGCATGTGTCGGGAGCCTCGTGAAAAGACTGTGAGAAGCCCTTCCCGGCTTCCACAAAGGGAGGTGAAGTGCATATATTATGTGTGCAGCGTCACATTCAGCGTTGTACGATTGATGAATTATCAAAATTTCGGGGTTCCAATTTTGCATAAATATGCAAGAATGTATGTGCTGCGGTGTTGATAAAAACGTTTGTTTCGCGATGATTTTTCATGATTGCTGTGTTTGATTATTAAGTTTATGCAAAGATACAATATTTTGAAGCGGAATGCAAGAGTTTTTACCTTTTTACTTTTTTACCTTTAATTGCTTTCCTCGAAGTCAACATATTCACCGTCGTCATCGGCGAATATCTTTCTGTCTGCCGCCTCGGGATCACGGTTGTCGATAATTGTCGTGCCGGAGGCTGTGGTGTGTGTACGTGAATTGGCCGCATCGCCTTTCTGTCGCGAATATCGGGATGAGGCTCCGCTGCCGGCTTGTTGCCCCGACCGATGGCCGGCATTGCCGCGACGTGCGCCGGTAAATTCGTCGGCAGCCGCTTTCGCCGCGTCGCGAAACATGCCAAGTCCTTTTGCCACCATGCGTATTACAATCATTGCCGCCACGGCAATAACAATGAAAACCAATAGCAATATGAACAACAGACTTTGCAACATGATGAATTATTAAAAGTTGAAAATCATGCCTTGCAGCGCGATGTGAGCACCGACAGTAGCACGTACCATGCTATCACGGCGGCAAAACCGCTCATGCCGAGCAACAAGAGCATCGGCACACAGGTGATGATGAATATGTATTTTATCTCGTTGCCGTGCCATCCCCATGTCTTGAATTTAAGGGCGAACATGGGTATCTCTGCCACAAGTATCCAACTGCTCACGATAGTCATCAGCACAATGCCGGGCACTACCCACGACAACGAGGCGAGGTATGTTCCTCCGCCAACGATGAGCGATGCCCAGAAGAGGGCGTTTGCAGGCGTGGGCAGTCCGATGAACGATGTGGCCTGCCGCTCGTCGAGATTGAACTTGGCGAGTCTGAGTGCCGAGAACGCGGCCATTATGAATGCCACGTATGGTACGAAAGGCCGTATAAGAGCAACAGCTTGGGGGTAATCGAGCGTGTCGAGAAAGGTGAATATCATCGCCGAAGGCGCCACGCCGAACGTCACACAGTCGGCAAGAGAGTCGAGCTCTTTACCTATCGGCGACGAAACGCCGAGCAGTCGCGCACTCATTCCGTCGAAAAAGTCGAACACCGCACCTATTATAATAAAAAGAAACGCCATCTCGTAACATCCGAGAAAGGCGTTATACACAGCCACGCAGCCCGACATGAGATTGCATGACGTTATTGAATTTGGAATATGTCGTGTAATACTGTTTGCCATTGTCACTTCATTTTCGCTATCACCGTGAGGTCGCCGGTGGTTTTCTGTCCCATTTTCACGCATACTTCCGTGCCCAACGGCAGGAACACATCTACGCGCGAGCCGAGCTTTATGAAGCCGAGATGCTCGTCGATGAAACACTCCTCGCCCGCCTTGGCGTATGTGACGATGCGCCGTGCCATCGCTCCTGCAATCTGGCGGCACAGCACCTGCTCGCCCTCCGGAGTCTCTATCATCACGTCGGCGCGCTCGTTTTCTTCGCTGGCTTTGGGCAACCATGCCTTGTGGTAGTTGCCGTTACGGTGGTTGACAAACTTAACCTTTCCGTCGACGGGGAACCAGTTGGCATGCACATTGAACAGGCTCATGAAGATGGATATCATCAATCGGCGGTCGTGAAAATACTCGTTTTCCTCCACTTCCTCGATTACCACTATCGTACCGTCTGCCGGAGCCACGACCGTGCGCTCGGTATCGCCCTCGAAAATACGCTTCGGGCAGCGGTAAAAATTGAGCACTATCATCCAGATAATACTGAAAATGCACACAAACGCGGCGAACGGCACCTTTGAATCAACATATCGCCACAGCACGAAAGCCACGGCCAAGAGTAAGACGAGGCTCACAGTCAGGGTGTTTGTTCCCTCACGGTGTATCCTTATCTTTTTCAGTTTCCGAAGTCTTTTATCCATCAGTAAGTTTCAGGTTATATGTATATACGCTGCAAAGGTACGCTTTTTTTACTTACCCCGCAAACTTTTTATCCTTATTCTTTGGCTGTATCAGGTTTTAAGCGTAACTTTACGCCTCGATAATCAGAAACAGACCAAAATACAGCATGCAAGATTTCGTACACTTACACGTTCACACATATTACTCAATCCTCGACGGACAGGCGAGCATCCCCAAGCTCGTCGACAAGGCTGTAGCCAACGGTATGCGCGGAATGGCCATCACCGACCATGGCAACATGATGGGCATCAAGGAGTTTTTCAACTACTGCAAGGGTGTAAACGGCAAGCGGAAAGACAATGGCGAAGAGCCTTTCAAGCCAATTTTCGGTTGTGAAATGTATGTTACACGCAACGGGCGACGGCTCACCGACAAGGACAAGGCTGCGGGAGACTCTGGCGGAAATCACCTCGTGGTGCTCGCAAAGAACGAGCAAGGCTACCATAATCTTATCAAATTGGTGTCGAAAGCATGGACCGACGGCTTCTACGGACGGCCGAGAACCGACCACGTGGAACTGGAAAAGTATCACGAGGGACTCATCGTTTGCTCGGCGTGCATCGCCGGTGAAGTGCCTGCCAAAATTCTTAACGACGACATCAAGGGTGCCGAAGAGGCCGTGCTGTGGTTTAAAAGAGTGTTCGGCGACGACTATTATCTGGAATTGCAGCGTCATGAAGTGAAGCGACCTGACATCAGAGCCAACCGCGAGACATTCCCTTTGCAGCAGAGAGCCAACAAGGCAATAATCGAACTGGCACACAAGCATGGCGTGAAATTGGTGTGCACGAACGACAGTCACTTCGTGGACGAGGAGAACGCCGAGGCCCACGACCGTCTTCTGTGTCTCTCGACGGGCAAGGATCTCGACGACCCGACACGCATGTTGTATACCAAACAGGAATGGTTCAAGACCAAAGAAGAGATGAACGATGTGTTTGCCGACATCCCCGAGGCACTGGCAAACACCTGCGAGATACTCGACAAGGTAGAGACATACTCGATAGACCACGACCCTATAATGCCGTTCTTCCCCATTCCAGAAGAATTCGGCACGGAAGAGGAGTACAGGAAGCGGTTTACCGAGCAGCAACTCTACGACGAATTCACATCGGACGAGAACGGACAAAACCAGCTTCCGCCCGAGGAAGGAGCGAAAAAAATCAAGAAGCTCGGCGGATACGACCGCATATATCGCATAAAATTTGAGGCCGACTACCTCAGTAAATTGGCCTACGACGGTGCATACAAACTATATGGCAACCCGCTTTCCGACGAGGTGAAAGAGCGGGTGAACTTCGAGTTGCACATAATGAAGACCATGGGATTTCCCGGTTACTTCCTCATTGTGCAAGACTTCATCAACTCCGCACGCGAGGAACTTGGCGTGATGGTGGGTCCCGGGCGTGGCTCGGCTGCCGGAAGCGTGGTGGCCTACTGTCTCGGAATAACCAAAATAGACCCTATAAAGTATGACCTTCTGTTCGAACGTTTCCTTAACCCCGACCGAATATCACTGCCGGATATCGATACCGACTTCGATGATGACGGCCGCGGGCGCGTGCTTGAATGGGTGGAAGACAAATACGGGCACGACAAGGTGGCGCATATCATCACATACGGAACGATGGCCACGAAGAACTCCATCAAGGATGTGGCGCGCGTTGAGAAACTTCCGCTCGAACGGAGCAAGCAACTCTGTAACTCGATACCGGACAAACTGCCAAACGGACTGAAGATGAATCTCAGCAATGCGATAAGCGTAATACCGGAATTAAGGGATGCGGAAGCAAGTGCCAACAAGCTCGAAAGCGAGACAATACGTTATGCCAAGATGCTCGAAGGCACAGTGAGAAACACCGGTATACACGCTTGCGGCACCATTATCTGCCGCGATGCCATCAGCGACTGGGTGCCCGTATCGACAGCCGAAGACAAGAGCAACCCCGGACACAAGCTGCTCTGCACTCAATACGACGGACACGTCATCGAGGAAACAGGCCTTATAAAGATGGACTTCCTCGGTCTTAAAACCTTGTCGCAGCTGAAAGAAGCCGTGGAAAACGTGAGATTGACCCACGGTATTACCATAGACCTCGACAATATCCCGATAGACGACGAACTGACATACAAGTTATACTGCGAGGGAAGGACGATAGGAACATTCCAATTCGAGTCGGCAGGCATGCAAAAATACCTCCGTGAGCTTCAACCGAGCGTCTTTGAAGACCTGATAGCGATGAATGCACTCTACCGTCCGGGACCGATGGACTACATTCCGTCGTTCATCGCGCGCAAGAACGGCCGCGAAGAGATTAAATACGATATTCCCTGCATGGAGAAATACCTCAAAGACACTTATGGAATAACGGTTTATCAGGAGCAGGTCATGCTTCTTTCAAGGCAGCTTGCCAACTTCACCCGCGGCGAGAGCGACGCTCTGAGAAAGGCGATGGGTAAGAAAAAGAAAGCCATCGTAGACGCGATGAAGCCCAAATTCATCGAGGGCGGCAAGAAAAACGGCCACGACCCGAAAGTATTGGAGAAGATATGGAGCGACTGGGAGAAGTTCGCTTCATACGCATTCAACAAAAGTCACGCCACATGCTACTCGTGGGTGGCATACCAGACGGCTTATCTCAAAGCGCACTACCCCGCCGAGTTCATGGCCGGAATAATGAGCCGAAGTCTCGACAACATCACCGACATAACCAAATTCATGGACGAATGCCGCGCGATGGGCATACCGACACTCGGCCCCGACGTGAACGAGAGCCGCCAAAAGTTCAGCGTCAACAAGAAAGGAGAGATAAGATTTGGCATCAGTGCAATCAAAGGCGTGGGCGGAACTGCCGCCGATGCCATCATAGACGAACGCGAAAAGAACGGTCCTTACAAGAGTATCTTCGACTTCATACAGCGTGTCAACCTCAGTGCCGTGAACAAAAAAAGCGTCGAGTCGCTCGTGCTGAGCGGCGGCTTCGACAGCTTCGGTGTACGGCGCGAAGACTTTTTTGCCAAAAATCCGAAAGGCGAAATGTTCTTGGACACGTTTGTACGCTACGGACAAACGTACCAAATGGAGAAAGAACAGATACGCAACTCGCTCTTCGGAGGCGACAACGAGGTTGAGATTGCCACCCCGCCGATAATAAAAGGTGAGACATGGAGCGACATCGAGCGCCTCAACAGAGAGCGCGACCTCGTAGGCATTTACATATCGGCGCACCCGCTCGACGAATATAAGATTATTCTCGACAACCTTTGCAATTCCAAATGCAGCGAGTTATCGGATATTTCGCAGATGCAAAACCGTGACGACATCACCATGGGAGGCATCGTGACGGCGGTGACATCAAAGTTTACCAAGACAGGAAAGCCGTGCGGTTTCGTGACGATAGAAGACTTTGAAGGCTCAGGCGAGCTTGCCCTCTTCGGTGAGGAATGGGGCAAATGGAGCGGAATGTTCAAGGAAGGATGTGCCATTTACATGACGGCCAAATGCCAGCAACGGTTTCGCGACAGCAAATTTTTCGACCTTCGCATCCAAAACATCGAGTATTTGCAATCCATCAAGGATAAAGCCATCGACCGTATTACCATATCACTGCTCACCGACGAGCTGAACGAGCAAATCGTCACCGAGCTGAACGAGATAATAAACGATAATCCCGGAAGCACAAAACTGTTCTTCCAACTGCACGATTCGAGCGGCAAGAACCATGTGTTGCTACGCAGCGGCAACCGAACGGTGGATGTAAGGCGCAGCCTCATCAACTATATCGAGCAGAACAATAATGTGCTCGACTACAAGATAAACTGAAAAAGGCGGCCCGAGTGCCGCCTTTTTCAGTGTCTTCCGCTTATGCTTTTCGCTTTCTCGCCGCCTCTATCCACAGATAAGCGGCAAGCGACAGAAACGCCGCGAGAATGATAATCATCGGCACGGAATACCGTTCCGGTTCCACCCATATCTCATTGAAGAAGTCTATACGGCCCAATATCTCCACCGGAGTCCAGAAAACTATCACCGTGGCAATGGACATACGGATGTTGGCACCCCACGAAGCGAGCCGCAACTGACGGCGGAACATCAATACGGCACCAACAAGACAGCCTGCGCCAACAATAAAAGTGACGGGATGGCGGTCGCCCAAGAATTGACTGTCGTAGCAGAACATCAGCAGCAAATAGCTCGTCCAAAGTATCATGTTAAGCTCCATGAATGTCACGATGCTCGTATGCCGTGTCATCGGACGTGCCGCAATGTCGGCCTTACGACTGCGGAACAGCAGCCGTTGCCACCAGTTGATGAAGTCGCAACCGTTTTTCGTACAAAACACATACAGCATCATCACCATCATCCACAAACCGAACGTGGCGGGAAGAATGAGATACTCGGGCTTGGTGACTATCTCGCCGTCAACAATCTCGGGGCGTGTTCCCCAGCGACTGGCATAATACTGGAAGAGAAATTCTACCCATCCCGTCCAAAATAGCAGACCGCCGAACAGTCCGAAGAGAGTCTGCCGGGTGTCGCCGCGAGCGAAAACGCCGGCCACCACCGTCAACAAGCCCGCGCCTCCCATGGCAAATGCCGCACGGTGCATGGCAGACGGCTCCATCGTGTGCTCCATCATTATCATCAGCGCATGGCCGAGCGGCATCATGAGCAGTACCAATAGAAAACTCGATACGGTTTTCCACCAGTTATTTTTTCGTGTCATAAATCGTTGTTTATATTTTTATAAAAGTCTTATTTGCCGGCAACGGCTCAATCGCCCAATGCCAGACGCGCCCCGCAAGTCTAAAAAATTCTGTCAATATCCACAGATATGCCCACGCTGACGGTGGTTCCTGTGGTCACGGGCGATTTGCAGTAATAATATTCGGGCACATAATCCAGCAGATTATCCACCGTCAATGAGAGACGGCAGGCATCGAAAAGGCGATGCGAGGCCGTCAGTTTCCAGATGGCATAGCCCGGATAATGGCGGTCGACGGTCTCCTCGAGCGATGCCAGCGAGTACTCCATGCAGTCGGCAGAAGAGAGCATTCTCCCCGATAGAGAAACGTTCGTCACTTGCCCTGCACGCCATTTCCTGTCATAGTCTATCCTCACCGTGGCCGCATGGGGGCGCGTGGAAAGTCCCACCGGCAGCCCGTCTTTTACGCTTTCGTGCGTGTATGCGTAGCCCACGTGTGCGGAAATGCCGCACTGATAGCGTGCCGACACATCGGCTTCAACGCCCGATATGCGCATGGCCGACATATTTATATATGTCTGTCCGCCGAGTGCGGTGTTCCATGCCGTACTTATCCTGTTGTCGACAAAGTTGCAGAAGCCGGTGACGGTGACGTTATATCGGCCGCGTGTGTACTCGGCCGAGAGTTGCAGGTTGTTGCTTGTCTCCGGACGCAGGTCCTTATTGCCGTAAATCATGAATATTCCGGCCATGTCGTAGTCCATAAACATCTCTTTGAGAGACGGTGCACGGAAGCCGTCGGAATAGGAAGCGCGCAACGAAAGACGCGGAAACCTGTACATCAATCCCACTTTCGGCGACACGTGACGAACGTTCGAGGCCGAGTAATAGTCGAAGCGCAAACCGCCTATCACGCTAAACCGATTTGTCACCGCCCAATCCATCTGCGCGAAAGCATCGATGTTATACAGGCTCTTCGATCCGTTGCTCTCAAACTGGTATGTCATGAGATAGTCTGACAGCCAGTCGCCACCCACGGTCAGCGTTGTGTTTTCGGCAAACGAGTGGCTGAACAGTGCTCGCACGGCATGCCGGCGGTTGCTGTAATTACGGTCGTCTGCGCCCGTCTTCACCGTATACACGCTCTTGTCGTATTGGTCGTAGCCATAGCTCAGTTCGATATTGTCACCCGGCGAAACGCGCCATTCGGCTTTCACTCCGCCCGAATATCCCCGATAGCGGTCTTTAATGCTTTGCAGCGTGTTGCGCTCACGAAAGAAATATCCGCCGCGCATGGTGATTGTGATGTCTTCGGCCGGCGTGAGCGACAGGCGTTCCTTCACGTTCCATGTGGTGTTACCCTCGATGGTATTGAAATCGCCGGCCGTGATTTGTCCCGGTTTCAAGAGGCTGATATCGTCTATTGCCGTGTGCTGTACGGTGGTGACGCTGCTCACCGTCCCGGCCTTCACCCCGAGCAGTCCGCCGAGCCGATATTCGCCGTGCGCTCCATATCGGCCGTTGACGTTTGCCTCCCACTTGCGGCGGCTGCTTTTGCTGATGATATTCACCACCCCGCCAACGGCGGCCGAGCCGTAAAGCGACGAAGCCGCACCCTTTACAATCTCTATCCGCTCGATGCTTTGCAGGTCGATGCGCGAGTAGTCGATGTTGTCTATCGTCTCGCCGGCCATTCGCTCGCCGTCTATCAGAAACAGCACTCCGTTGCCTCCGAAGCCCTGCATGTCGAGCGTTGTCTGCCTGTTCATGGAAAAAGAAAACTCCATGCCCGGCATTTCCTGTTGCAGAAGGTCCTGTATGTCGGCGGCATTGCGCTTCTCTATGTCGGCAGCCGTGATAACGCGGGTGACGATGGGCACGTCTTTCAGTGTCTTCGGCGTGCGCGTTCCGGTGACAACCACCGTGCAGAGAGATACTGAATCGCTCACCACGACTTCCTGCGAACCGGCAACGGCATCACGAGGCACATTATCCGCCACAGAGACGCACGCCGCCGAGAGTGCCAAACATACGACAACCGCTATTCGCTTGCTTACGTACATTATTTTTCGCCGGCAAATTTAAATACGAGGTCGAAAGGCATCTTGCCCACTTTCATCGAGTATTCGAGCGAAAAACGTCCTCCCGATATCGTTCCCCCGAGCATGCCCTTGCATTCCAATCCGCCTACTTCGCGGTTTATCACCGCCGGGCCTACGACATACGCCCCGTATCCCGACTTCACCACGGGCACGTTTTCCAATTCAAAACCCGGTATCACCAACTCGCGACCATTCATTACATACGTTGCCTTGGGCAGCGAGATAACGGCCATACCGTTGTCCTGCGCCGATATTTTCACCGTCGTGTCAAACGGAGGTATCGCAATCGACGGTTGCGCGGGCACGCTCATGTTCATCACTCCGGCATATTCGCCCTGCACGTCGCCGGCTACATAGCTTACATCGCCGCCATTGTCATCGTCACTGCAAGCAGTCGTCATCACACTCATGGCCGTCATCATCACGACCATAGCCATCAAACTGAAAATCTTTTTCATTGTCTTATTCATTTTATCATTCGCTTTTTTTATTTTCCGGGTGCAAAATTAAGGCAAATACCCGACCGCCGCAATACTTAAAAATTATGATTTTCGAGTGTCGGCGAACGTCATCTCACAATTTAGAATTGATATTCTAAAAATGTTACGCGGCCGTAGTAACGATGTGACTCGAAGCAAGTCACAATGTTACGGCGGCTATGTAACGATGTGACAACGGCCGGGTAACATTTCACTTGCCCGGACAGCAATACGAGTAAACAGTTGAAATTCAGCCTGACTACTACCCCAAAGTATGCTTTGACCGCTCCGAGAAAGGTATGAATGGACTTGTTTTATTTTTTTATTAGGTTATTTAACCACTCGATGCTTGGTGACAAACAAATTATATCGTATCTTTGCATCATTGACAAAAATAAGAAACACTAAAAAGATAAGATTATGGAAGTAAAGATTACTAATGAAAATTTCGAGACATTGAAGAACGGCGAGCAACCGTTCGTAGTAGACTTCTGGGCAACATGGTGCGGACCGTGCCGAATGATTGCACCCATAGTATCCGAGTTGGCCGATGAATACGACGGCAAAATCACCGTGGGCAAATGCGACGTGGAAGAAAACGACGACGTGGCCGCCGAATT
The DNA here is from genome assembly GCA_017623155.1 of Prevotella sp. Lineage (GTDB taxonomy): Bacteria > Bacteroidota > Bacteroidia > Bacteroidales > Bacteroidaceae > Prevotella. Next base: position 19,243 of record JAGAPR010000095.1, read on the forward strand.
CGGCATTCGCAACATCCCCACACTGCTGTTCTTCAAGAACGGTCAGTTGGTGGACAAGCTCGTGGGAGCAGCCTCAAAAGAGAAGATTAACGAGAAAATGCAAGCACTGCTCTGATTATGGCCGATATTGAAGAAGAGTTGCGGATGGACGATGAGGAGAACGCACGCGAGGCGGAATTTATCCTCAACAACCTGCCGTCGGAGATAAAAGACAAGTTCTCTACCGACGATATTCTGTATATGATGGACGCCATCGTGGAGTATTACTACACCAGCGGAGTGCTCGACGGCAACGGCGACAGCGACGGATACATCGATATCGACCTGCAAAAAGTGGCGGAATACGTCTGCAAAAAAGCTGAAGAAGACAAGCGGGGAATATACGATCCGAACGAAATCTTCTTCGTGGCACAGGCTGACCTCGACTTTCAAGAGGCAGAAGAATGATTTGATGATAATATCAGCAAAAACGGGAATGAGAGCAAGCAACTCACATTCCCGTTTTTAACAACACCTTGCGGGTGTATCATGCCGATAAATAAAAACCGCCTTTAAACGAACAGCTATGGACAAAAATATAACTTAACCGAGTGCGACGCGCTGAAAGACAAACTCGCGGGCCTGCGGCCTTTACCCAAAGAGGCTATGAGAAAAGATGTAATCTCCACCTTTTTTATGGCAGATTATCTCCTTACTTTCACTACTCTTCCGTCGTCATGCTCTTCGATATCCACTCTGAGAGCATCGTCGGGCAACAGTTCTTCTATCAGTTCGGGCCACTCGATGAAACAAAGGGCACCACTGTAAAAGTAGTCTTCATAGCCCATGTCATACACTTCGTCGAGCTTCTTGATGCGATAGAAATCGAAATGATATATCAGTTCGTCGGTAGTGTCGCTGCGGTATTCGTTTACGATGGCAAAAGTGGGCGACGTTATCACGTCGCTTACGCCGAGTTCCTCGCACACGGCCTTGACGAATGTCGTCTTGCCGGCACCCATCTTTCCGTATAAAGCAATCACGGTACTGTCGCCGAGTGCGGCAATAAACTCGCGAGCCGCCTCACGGATATGTTCCAAATCGTTTATTCTTATTTCCATTTGAGTATTTTATAAGTTCAGGTTTTCACATCTCACCGTTTTCTACCCGTCATCGTCACCACCGGAATAATCATCTCTTCCATGGATATTCCGCCGTGCTGGAACGTGTTTTTATAGTAAGACACGTAGTAATTATAGTTATTGGGATACGCGAAAAATGAGTCGCCCGTGGCAAAAACATAGCTCGTGCTCAGATTGGGAGCGGGCAACAAGGCACGCTTCGGGTCTTTTATGACAAACAAGTCCTTGTTGTCGTATGCAAGGTTTTTGCCGAGTTTGTAGCGCAAATTGGTGTTTGTGTTGCGGTCGCCCACTATCTTCACAGGCTTGTCGGTGCGTATCGAGCCGTGGTCGGTGGTGACAATAACCTTATAATCGGTCTGCGACAGCAATCGGAAGAGTTCGGAAATGACCGAATGCCGGAACCAGCTGAGTGTTATACTGCGATATGCCGACTCGTTGTTTGCCAACTCTCTCACCATCTTCGACTCTGTGCGGGCATGGCTGAGCATGTCAATGAAGTTGAACACCACTACATTCAAGTCGTTGCGTTCCAAATTTTTGAACTGCTGCATGAACTTTTCCGCACCCGCGGAGTCATTTATTTTATGATAAGAATAGGTGTTATGACGACGATAACGCTCCAATTGCGTACCGATAAGCGGGTCTTCATTGAGGTTCTTCCCCTCCTCTTCATCCTCGTCGACCCACAGTTCGGGGAACATTTCAGCTATCTTGTTCGGCATGAGTCCGCTGAAAATGGCGTTGCGGGCATACTGTGTCGCAGTGGGCAGAATGCTGAAATACAGTTCTTCGTCTATATCGAACGCGTCGCCTATCTCGCCGGCTATCATCCGCCATTGGTCGTAACGGAAATTGTCGAGCACCAAAAGAAAAACCTTTTCGCCCGCATCGAGCAAGGGGAATATCTTGTTTTTAAACAGTTCGGGACTCATCATGGGATGCTCTGCACCCTTTGCCGATGGGTTGAGAGCGTCTATCCAGTCGAGATAATTCTTCTTGATAAACTTGGCGAAGCCGTTGTTGGCGTCTTCTTTCTGCATACAGAGCATCTCTGTCATGTTGCTCGACGTGCCGCTGAGTTCCAATTCCCAATGCACGAGCCTGCGATACAGTTCGATCCAATCGGTATACGTGCGGCAATCGCCTATCTGCATGGCTATCTGCTGGAAGTTTTGCTGATAGCTGGTTTGCGTCACTTCGGTAACAATTTCCTTGCGGTGGATGTTCTTTTTGAGTGCGAGCAATATCTGATTTGGGTTCACCGGCTTTATCAGATAGTCGGCAATCTTCGACCCTATGGCCTGATTCATGATATTCTCTTCCTCGCTTTTTGTTACCATCACCACCGGAACAGTGGGCGATATTTCCTTTATTCGCTGCAATGTTTCCAGTCCGCTGAGTCCGGGCATCATCTCGTCGAGCAGCACGAGGTCGAAACTGTGCTGCCGACATTGCTCCACCGCGTCGAGACCGTTTGTCACCGTCACTACTTCATAGCCTTTCTTTTCAAGAAAAAGCAAATGTGCCCGCAGCAATTCTATCTCATCGTCTGCCCAAAGTAATAATCCGTTGCTCATCTGTAAAAGTCCTCATCAAAATCGAAACCGCCCGTTTGCGGCTCTTTGTTAGTATTGTTGTTTGGCGGAAGTCCCATGTCATCGAACGGCATTTCGCCACCCGTGGCGTTCGTGTCTCCGCCGTTTTCATTGTCGGTTGCGGCTCCGCCCGGCTCTTCTTCCGGTTGTTCTATCTCCTCGGGGATTTCGAGCAGCGACTCGTTGCTGATGGTTAACGGGGCAAACGAACGCTCAAAGAACTGCTCATATTCCACATAACTATATTTGGAACCGAGCATTTTCAGGTTTTCTTCGCTTATTATTATGCGCCGACAACCTTTCAATCGTGCTGCCATATCGGCATCGGAATATAGCCGCCGGGCATATTGCAGGGCCTCGTCATAGTTCAGGAAACCGCTGATTTGCATGCGACTTATCACTCCGTCATCATCCAATACTATATCAAAATTGCGCACAAGGAAGTTTGAGAAGTTGTATTTCGCCATCTCGTACAACAGTTGGTTGGAATCGATGGAGTCTGGACGGAAAGCGAGAAGGAACACAAATCCGGTGTTTCGCTCCAAGCTAAGGGTATCAGTGGTTATCGAATCGCTTTCAAGAACAATGCCGCGGCGAGACCAAATATCGCCTATATCAAACTTACCACCATGCAAACGGCGGCCGGCCTGCACGCCTTTGATAATCATTCCGGCCAGTTCGGTGACTTCACTGTCGGGATACTTCTCAACGACTTCTTTCATTTCGGTCACGCAAGCGGTGGCATCTCCGTCGTTGAGAAGGCTCAGTCCGTTGATGAAAATAAACTTGGGGCGATTTATCCCGAGCGGGAAACGCTCGGCAGACAGTCTGGCATTGGCTTTAACCTCGCCATACCTGTCGGCCTTGAAAGCATCATACGTGGCGGCATATAGCGAGTCTTCGATTTTAACACCGAAGCGTGCGTTCTCGGCAAAGTATGGGTCGTTGAGCAATACGGTCCACTTGCTTTCGGGATACGTATCGCGCAACATTGCCAGACAGCGCTCAGCCATGACAGAGTCGCCACGTCTTGAATAAAGAAGAAACAGGTGATACCACGCCTCATCGTTCTTTTCATAGTCGGAATACTGTCCTGTGAGGCGCGTAAGTGCTTTCTCACTGAGTGTGAGATTGTCGAGTTTGTCCTTGAAAATGACTCCCGAATTGAACAGTCCGTCTTTTATTATGTTGTCGCTTTCAGCCTTTTGCTCGTCAGTAAAAGGTATTTGCGCCATGTAATACTCACGGGTATGCGGGTCGGCTGTGGCCGTATCTGCCTCTTGTTCGCCGGCAGTTGTAGTCTGACTGTCGGTGGAAAGCGAGTCTGTTGCTGCCGTTTCGCCGGTTTCTCCGCTTTCGCCGTCATCCGCTTCCGAGCCAGTCGTCGGTGCAAGACTTACCACCGTGCGGTTTATTCGTTGCCAGTCGTCGGTGTTCTCACGCTTTCCCCACAACCGTTGGAAAGCTGTTTTACCTTGATTTACCACCATTGGATTGTAGAAATACCACTGTCCCGACTTGTCGGTAGGTGCCGTCGGCGTTCGGCCCGGAACATTATTGTTTCCCATCGCGCCCTGTTGCTGCATCTGTTTTTCGGCTTCCGCCTCCTGTGCGGTGCGCTTTTCCTCGCGTTCTTTCTTCTTCAACGCCTCTATTACGCGGTCGATGGCGGCATTACGCTCGCTCTCCGGCATCTTGGCCAACAGCTGGAGAGAGTCTTGCAGATGCACGGCCTCGGTGTAAGGCACAAGTTCATCGAGAACTTTCGAACGTTGCGAGAGTTGCTCGTAGTCGTCTCTTTCCTTGTCGAGCAGTCCTATCGCCTCGCCATAACAACGCTGAGCGTCGGCATATCGCTCCTTTGCCCAATAAATATTTCCGAGTTTCAGCAGCAGAACACCTTTCTCTATACCGCTCCGTGTCGACTTCTCGTTACCTTTTTCGTAGGCAGAGATTGCGTTGGCCGTATCACGCTCGGCGAGATATATGTTTCCTATCGCATAGTAAACCTGATCGAGATAGTCCTTGTTGTTGTCCGAAGCGGCCATGCGGCGCAGCCGTCTTATCATCTGTTTCGAACGTCCCGATGCCATTACTTCCGTCTGGGCGATGCGCGCATTGAACTCCAACTCATACGGCGGGTGCTGTCTCACCACCTTGCGATAAGCCTTATAGGCCGCTTCACGGTTACCGAGTGCTGTTTGCATCTGCCCCATGAGATACCATTGACGGGCACGTTGCTTGCGGCGGCGCTCGTGTTTTATCACCCGCGAAAGATATTTCACGGCCTCGTCGTACTGCTTGGCGTGGATGTAATAGTCGGCATAGGCATAGTCCCAATCCTTTACCGCCCGATAGTGCATCGTGTCGCGCCGCATCTTTGTAATCACGTCTTCGGCATCATAGAGCCAATCCAGCTCGGCATAACTCTTTGCCAGCCACGCACGGGCAATGCCGTTTATGGCCGGTTGGGTGGAATACAGGCGCGACATGTATGAGAATGTGGCTGCGGCCTCATCGAACTCGCCTTTCTGAAACTGCGACTTGCCGAGCAGCAGCCATGCTTTCCACAAGAAAGGATTATACTCACGACGGTTGAGCCACTCTATATCTTTGGCTGTCTTGCGGCGGTTTTTGGTCCATTCCGGCCGCCGTTTGATACTGTGTTGCTTAATTGCTTTCTCCGACTTCTCTATCGCGCGGTCGAATTCGGTCTTGCCGAGGTCGCGACTGGCCTTGTTCCCCACTGTATAGAGGGGTATCATCTCTGTGAAGTTGTCTTTGTTGCCGTTTTCTTTTGCCAATGCTCCGTCGATGAAAGCCTGACTTCCGTTGTAGTAAGTGTTGTATCGTGCGTTGAACGAATGCCACCACCGACTCTTGCCGGTGTTTTTCTGCGTGGAACATCCTGCCGCCAACAGCAAGGCCGCGGCGGAAAAAAGGATGATTATATATCTCGTTCTCAGATGCGTCATCATTATATTAAAACTTCCGATACGCCGTTTTATTGTCTCGCGCGCGGCTTTTCTTCACGTCAGCCACCTATCAGGAGCATCATTTCTTCTTTTATCTGATTGGGCACATTGATGCCCCGCAGCGATAGACTGCGGCTCCAGTCGGCCACTTCGTCCTGCCGCATGGTGAGCATAACGTCACTGAATTCTCCTGCCTCTTCATCAGTATATGCATCGGATGGTCGCCCCACGTATGCATCAAGCTCCTCGTCATCGAAATATTCCGGTCCGCTCACGGCTGCTTCAAGCATGCAATCCATTCCGCATTTAGTGCCGGAGCCTGAACATGATGAGCAATCAGCCGCAGCAGCCACAACTTTTCCACCATCGCTTTTACGGTAGAACAGCTTGGCCGTTACAGCCGTCACCACTCCGAGCACCACTATCGCTGACAATAAAACGAGCATCATCACAATATTTACAGTTGGCGAATATCGAATCCCACACTCCGCAAATCGTCCCAATAGTGCGGATATGATTTTGTCACCACGCCGGGATTATTTATCCTAAGTCCGGCAATTTTAATGGAAAGCGGGGCGAAAGCGAGCGCCATGCGGTGGTCTTCGTATGTATCTATCACCGGTATCGGCATCTGCTCGCAACGTTCTCCCGTCCACTTGAGCTCCCGCCCGTCAATGTCTTCAATCACAAAACCGAGTTTGTGCATCTCCGCTTTCAACGCTTCGATGCGGTCGGTCTCTTTTATTTTCAGCGTTTGCAAACCTTTGAAATGAAATGGAACGCCGAGCGCGGCACAGCAAGTGACAAATGTTTGTGCAAGGTCGGGCGCGTTGATGAAATCGTATTCGAGACGCGGCACCATGCGCCCGCTGTTTTCTATCGTCACCGTGCGCGGCACGTCAGAGCCGGCTGACTCGAATACTGTCTTCACTCCGAGCAGACTGAAAAGATATCTCACCGACGAATCGCCTTGCCGGCTGCTGTCGGTAAGACCGGTAAGGGTTACCTTGCAGCCCTTTCCGCCAAGGGCGACAGCCTCATACCAATACGAGGCCGCACTCCAATCATTTTCTATGTCGTAGCAAAGCGGCGTATAAGGCCGCGGTCTCACTTCTATCGTCTTGTTGTCTTTCCACACGGCATCGGCACCAAAATCGTTCATCATGCAAAGCGTAAGGTCGATGTAAGGGCGCGATATCACATCACCGATGAGATTAAGCGTCAACCCGTTGCGCATCGCGGGGCCAATCATCAGCAGGGCCGATATGTACTGTGAGCTTACGTTTCCCTGTATCTCGAGCATTCCGCCGTCTATCGTTCCGCCCGTAACGCGCAATGGCGGGTAGCCTTCCTCGTCAACATACTCGACAGTTGCACCCAGACGGCGCAGCGCATTCACGAGCACACTTATCGGCCGATGGCGCATGCGTTCGGTACCTGTGATTACATGCGTGCCACTGTGCACGGAGAGAAAAGCCGTCATGAAGCGCATTGCCGTGCCGGCGGCCTTGATGTCGATAACTTCCGGCATATCTCTCAACGCTTTTATCATCACGTCGGTATCGTCGCAGTCGGACAGGTTGCGTGGTATCATTCCTCCGCCGGCCAACGCACTGATGACAAGGGCGCGGTTGCTGATACTTTTCGATGACGGTAAATCGATATGCCCCGTTATATCTTTGGGGGCAGTAAGTTCATATTGCATGGTACTTTTGCTTTTCTTGTTTATGCAAAGATAACCCAAATAGAATATACAACAAAGGAAATAACAATAATTAATTAAAATCCATGACTTCGGATAAGCATCATCGGATGGTTGCATACTTAAAAAAAGAAAAAGAGGAAAATCCTTGCGGAAATTCCTCCTCAGTCAATTTGTGCGCCTGATAGGACTCGAACCTACACGTCGCAAAACACCAGATCCTAAGTCTGGCGCGTCTACCAATTTCGCCACAGGCGCGTTGTCATCACCGCTGCGAGGCGGATAAACAGCCGTTATTTGGCGTTTGCGGATGCAAAGATACGGAGAATTTGGGTATCGGCCAAATAAAAACGGGACTTTTATTGTGCCAATATCATGCGCGCATATTCTATTATTGTGTCGCGACCGCGCGCGAAGTCTTCATCGGTGAGTGATATATTGTGGTCCGGGGCGATGCCGAATTCTGTCGATTGCTTGTTGCTGTCATACATCGGACATGCCGAGAAGCGCACTCCCCAGCCGTTAGGCAACATGCTGCTGAACGGCATGCCTGCTCCGCCGCCCGTCTTGTCGCCCACGATAACGGCTTTCGGGGCGCATTTCATGTACTTCACGAATTCATTGGCAGCGCTGTAAACCTTGCGGTTTGTGAGCACACATACCCGCTTTTGCCATCTTACGTTGGACGAAGGCTCAAGGCGTTGCTCTTTCATTTCCGAAAAATCGTTGTGCCCCGTACCTGTTTTGTGCCTGATGTATCCCACTGTTGTCGGCTTGTTGAAAAATCGCGCGGCGAAGCGTTCGGCTGTTGTCAGCGTGCCGCCGCCGTTGCCTCTGATGTCGATGATAAGCCCGCGGCATGTCATAAGGTGCATGAGCACTTCATCGAGATTGCCTTCTCCTATTCCGTCGGTGAAACTCTCGTATCGCACGTAACCGATGTTATCGTCGAGAACGCGGTATTTCAGTCCGGCGGCAATCTTGTAGTCTGTGCCGAGATAGCGTCTCAGCAATGTGTCGCTGACGTTCGCCGGGAAATCTTCGTGCCATTTCCAATAGCGTGCGAAATCGTGCGAAGTGGATAAGTTCACATGTCCGTCGCGCAGTTCGGCGAGCATGTCGGCCATCACCTCGAACAGTTGGTTGCCCGTCATGCGGCTGTTTATCCTCACCTTATATTTATTATACACCTCATTCCAGTCGAGTCCGTACTCCGTGTGCTTATAGTCGAAGAAACAATAGTGCTCATCCATTATCTTCCAAAGGGCTTCGAAGTTGCCTTGCGGCGAGTCGTCGTATTCCGTTTCGTCCACGCATGAGGCCGCGGTCATGCCGACAATGAGCGCGACAATCATCATGCTCCATGCGTGCAAAGTGTTTTTTAACATGTTCATGGCCTGTAATGAATTAGTTTGAACTGCCTTACAAATCCAATCATAAACCGATGTGAGTAGACATGCGATTTCAAATTGTTCACCTGTGCCTGCCGATAATCGCCGAGATAACCGGCTCGCAAAGTCGTGCGGCGGCCTATGTTTATGTCGAATGAGATTATTTGCCGGAAATTCGGCATGGCAACAAACGTTGTCGGGACGATGTTGTGGTCGTAGTCTCCGCGTGAGAATATCTCGTAGTATGACTGCCCGTAGTTCGGACTGAACATTATTCCTGCCAGCGGGACATCGAGTTCGTAGCGCACGGCCATTGCTTTGCCGCATGCCTTAAACCTGTATGTGGCGATGCCCGACGGCATAATGCCGATGCTCAGCCGTGCTTGCGCGGGGTTGTTGCCGTTTGCCGTGTTGTATACAAATCCCACTTCGGCGTTTGCCAATGCTCCGGCTTGCAGCGTAAGGCGGTCGTCGAGCAGGCTCCACCGGCGATATCTACCCCAGAAAAAGTTGTATGCGCCTTCCAGTTCGTCGGCCGTATCGCTGCGATCGTGCGAAAACGACATTCCGGCCTGATGCTGCATGATTGTGCTCCACCGCTTTCCCGGCCGCCGGCGTTCGGTTATGGAAAGGAAAGTAATGCCCGTCCCGCTGAAATGTTCTTGCGAAAGATACGTGTCGAGCAGTTTTGTTGGGCCGATGCCTGCCATGTATGCCGACGTGGTAATCCTGCCGTCGGCCACAGAGTCGGTCTGTGCCGCTGCCGGAGCGAGGCCCGACAACAGTGCGGCAAACACTGCTTTAAATCGTCTCATCGGAGAAAAGGCTCAGCTGCCCGGTTATTTCGTCTATTACCTGCTGTTCCGATTTGCCTGCATCCGGGTCGAGATTTTCTTCTTCCGCAGCCGGCGCGGGAGCGTTGCCGCCATTGTTTTGTGGCTCGTCGCTGTTTTTGTCGTCGTTGTCGTCAGCCTCATCAGCGCCGGTTTCCTCCTTTTCCGTCTCAGGGAAGCGTATCGGTTCAAGCTCTTCTACGCTCTCCACCTGCCATGTGGCGACGCGCTTGCCCTTGGCCTTGAATGTCTTTGAGCCGACAAATTCCTCGGCGTCTATCTCCATAGGCTCGCGGCGTGCGTCGGCACCGCCGAAAGTAACTTTTATTCTCGGGAACGGAATGTCGGAGAGCAGAACCTCGCGAGTGTGGGGGTTATCGCCCAGATAGCTCTGTTTGCGCCGTGTGGCCTCCATCTGGAAGCGCTTGATATACAGGTAGCCGTCGTTGTCGGCGTCGAACACCACGGCCGTCCACACTTTTTCGGGGTCAAACTTCTCTATTATTCTGATGTTGTCCTCGTAGTGGTTGTTGGCGTCGAAGTCGGTGACATAGAACTCGCCGTTGGTCAGTACCACGAGTATCAGGTCGTCATCGTAAAACTCGCCGAGCAGTTTGCCGTGCTCATCATAGTTCAGGCGCTTCACATCGTTGTCGAACCACACTTTCCTTCCGCCGAGTGTAGAGTGGCCGTGGCTCTTCAATCCTATCTTGTTTACCTGTCGTTTTGTGAGCAAGTTGCCTTTTGCCGAGCGTCCTTTTATCAGCACTTCGGAGAAATCTTTTTCGAGGAATATGCTCGAGATGCGGCTGGGAATAGGTTCAAGCGTGACTTTGATTTTTTCGGCTTCGCCGTTAGGGTTGGCCGTGAAATACATTATTTTCGAGTTGGGCGTGCCCCAAGTGAGGTCGTGTTCGCGGTCGCGCGTGATGCCCGTGATATTGAAACGCTTGATGTAGCACGGGCCCTTGCGGCCGTCGCGATATACCACGTTGTATATCGTGCGCCTGTCGTTTTTCTTGAACACGCCGATATGCAGTATGTTCTTGCCGACGAATATTTTGTCGGCCACGCGCACAACCTTGTATTTTCCGTCTCTGTAGAATATGATGATGTCGTCGATATCCGAGCAGTTGCACACGAACTCGTCTTTTTTCAGTCCCGTGCCGATAAATCCGTCCTGCCTGTTGATATACAGTTTCTCGTTGGCTTCGACCACTTTCGATGCCTCGATAGTGTCGAAATTCCTTATTTCGGTGAGTCTCGGGTGATCTTTTCCATACTTGTCTTTGAGGAAAGTAAACCAGTCTGCCGTCACCTCCACCATGTTGGCGAGTTTTTGGTCGATTTCTTCTATCTCGGCTTTGATGCGTGCCATGAGTTCCTCTGCCTTTTCCTTGTTGAACTTCAATATGCGCTGCATCTTTATCTCGAGCAGTTTAAGTATGTCGTCTTTCGTCACCTCGCGCACCATCTGCGGGTAGTATGGTGTCAGTCGGTTGTCGATATGCTCGCAAACGGCATCCACTGTGGGGGCCTGCTCAAACTTTCTGTCTTTGTAGATGCGCTCCTCGATGAAAATCTTTTCGAGCGAGCAGAAGTGATATTGGTCGAGCAGTTCGCCTTTGCGTATTTCCAATTCCTGCCTTATAAGGTCTTTTGTGCGGTCTACCGAGGCGCGCAGCACATCGCTCACGGTGAGGAATTTCGGTTTGTTGTCCTCTATGACACAGCAGTTTGACGATAAGTTCACCTCGCAGTCGGAGAAAGCGTAGAGTGCATCGAGCGTCTTGTCGCTCGACACTCCCGGTGTCAGGTGCACGAGAATTTCCACCTGTGCCGCCGTGTTGTCTTCCACCTTGCGCACCTTTATCTTGCCTTTGTCTATCGCCCTGATAATGGATTCGATGAGCGTTGCTGTGGTTTTGCCGTATGGGATTTCGCGTATTACGAGCGTCTTGTTATCGCGTTTCTCTATCTTGGCCCTCACTTTGAGTCCACCTCCGCGCTGTCCGTCGTTGTATTTCGACACGTCGATGCTTCCGCCCGTGGGGAAATCGGGATACAGACTGAACTCCTGCCCGTGCAGATAGCTCACTGCCGCATCGCATATCTCGCAAAAATTGTGCGGCAATATCTTTGACGACAGTCCCACGGCGATACCCTCGGCTCCCTGTGCCAGCAGCAACGGGAATTTTACCGGCAGGGTGATAGGTTCCTTGTTGCGTCCGTCATACGACAGCTGCCACTCGGTTGTCTTCGGATTGAACACCGTGTCGAGCGCGAATTTCGACAGTCGGGCTTCGATATATCGCGGAGCGGCGGCCCGGTCGCCCGTAAGAATGTTACCCCAGTTACCTTGCGTGTCTACGAGCAGGTCTTTCTGACCTATCTGCACAAGTGCATCACCGATGGAGGCATCGCCGTGCGGGTGAAATTGCATCGTGTGTCCCACGATGTTAGCCACTTTGTTGTATCGCCCGTCGTCCATTCTCTTCATCGAGTGCAGTATTCTTCGCTGCACGGGTTTGAGCCCGTCGCCGATGTGCGGCACGGCTCTTTCGAGTATGACGTACGATGCGTAGTCGAGAAACCAGCTTTGATACATGCCGCTAAGATGATGCACCGCCGAAGCGTCAAATCTGTTTGTCGGTTTGTAGTCTGAGTGTTCCTCGTTAACACCCTCTTCGATTATCTCGTTGTCTGTAATTTCGTCGCTCATAAAAATGTCTTATCTCAAATTTGGCTCAAAGTTAATGATTTTTTTTTATTTATCAAAGTTTTGTGCCAAAAGCCTTTACTTGCGGCCGCATTGTATAATATTCAGTATATGGACATTGTGTTCGCTTGTTCGGCGGCCGCGAGAACTTGTTTTAACACTCCAACCTTGGATTTAACTAAAAATATGTAAACAAAAAGTAAAAACCCATGACAAAAGATTTTCGCGAAGTAGGTTTTGTTAACTTAAAATATTTAACCAAAAGGGTGGTTATTTAATATTCATAAACAATCTTATGTCGATATTTTCTCCTTTTTGTACATTTTTGCCTTGCAATAAGGCCGTAATTGCACTGCATTTACGGCCTAACGGGAGTGCAATTAGGCCGTAATTGGAATGCAATTACGGCCTAATTGGAAAACAAGACGGTTTTTGAGGTAATGAAAAACGGTGCAAATCTTTATAAGTGGTTTATGTACAGATATTTATGTAAAGTGCTCCATAATTCGCGTATTTGCGCAAAAAAAACTTTTCTTGGAAAAGAATCGATTCTCAGCGACGTTAACATATTAAATCTTTACAAGTTATTTATACTTGTTTAACCAAAAGGAATGGTAAATGTTAAATAAAAGATATTAGATATTAAATGGAAGATATCACAAAAACAGGTTTGTCCGACATTTCGATTACCGTCTGACATCTGACATCTTTATAATATTTTATCATGAAAAATCCCTTACTCTCATGAAAAAGCGGTATCTTTGCAGAACGAATTTAAATAATACAAAATATATTATGGCACAAGAAGACGTTTTCAAGAAAATTGTTTCCCACTGCAAGGAATACGGTTTTGTGTTCCCCAGCAGCGACATCTATGACGGATTGGGAGCCGTGTATGACTACGGTCAGAACGGTGTGGAACTGAAAAACAACATCAAACAATACTGGTGGAAGAGCATGGTGCTGCTGCACGAGAACATCGTGGGCATCGACTCGGCCATCTTCATGCACCCCACGATATGGAAGGCCAGCGGCCACGTGGACGCTTTCAACGACCCGCTTATCGACAACCGCGACTCGAAGAAGCGCTATCGTGCCGACGTGCTAATTGAAGACCAGATAGCAAAGTATGACGAAAAGATAGAGAAAGAGGTGGCAAAGGCACGCAAGCGCTTCGGCGAATCGTTTGACGAAGAGCAGTATCTGGCCACAAGTCCCCGCGTGCTCGAGACCAAGCAGAAGCGCGACGCGCTCCACGAGCGCTATGCCGCCGCAATGCAAGGCCCGGACCTCGAAGCACTCAAACAGATAATCGTCGACGAGGAGATTGTAGACCCGATATCGGGCACGAAGAACTGGACCGACGTGCGCCAGTTCAACCTGATGTTCTCCACCGAGATGGGAGCGTCGGCAGACGGCTCGATGAAGGTTTACCTGCGCCCGGAGACGGCTCAGGGCATCTTCGTGAACTACCTCAACGTGCAGAAGACCGGCCGCATGAAGATACCGTTCGGCATCGCGCAGATAGGAAAGGCATTCCGCAACGAAATCGTTGCCCGCCAGTTCATCTTCCGCATGCGCGAGTTTGAGCAGATGGAGATGCAGTTCTTCGTGAAGCCCGGCACCGAGCTCGACTGGTTCCCGAAGTGGAAGCAGACCCGCATGGCATGGCATCAGGCTCTCGGCTTCGGCGCAGAGAACTACCGCTTCCACGACCACGACAAGCTGGCCCACTACGCCAACGCAGCCACGGACATCGAGTTCCGCATGCCGTTCGGCTTCAAGGAGGTTGAGGGCATCCACAGCCGCACCAACTTCGACCTGTCGCAGCACGAGAAGTTCTCGGGCAAGAACATCAAGTATTTCGACCCGCAGACAAACGAGAGCTACACCCCGTATGTCATCGAGACTTCCATCGGCGTTGACCGCATGTTCCTTTCGATAATGTGTCACTCGTTCACCGAGGAGAAACTCGAGAACGGCGAGACACGCACCGTGCTGAAGCTGCCCGCAGCCCTCGCTCCGGTGAAGCTGGCCGTGATGCCCCTCGTGAAGAAGGACGGACTGCCCGAGAAAGCCCGCGAGATTATAAACGACCTACGTTTCCACTTCAACTGCCAGTATGACGAGAAGGATACGATAGGCAAGCGCTACCGCCGTCAGGACGCGATAGGCACGCCCTACTGCGTCACCGTAGACTACGACACGCTGAAAGACAACACCGTGACACTGCGTTTCCGCGACACGATGGAACAAGAGAGAGTGAACATAGCAGACCTGAACGGCATCATCGAGGACAAGGTGAGCATAGCAAGCCTGCTGAAAAAACTGCAATAAATGAAGATTTACCAAATAATTCCGCTCGCCATGATGCTGTTCTCGATAGTTTTGGGAACGGCATCATGCAGCGAGGAAGACGACACGGTGGCGGAATATCCCAACTGGAAAGCACGAAACACAGCCTACTTCGACCACCTCAGCGACTCGGTGGGCGCACTGCTTGCCGCCGACCCCGCACGCACCGACTGGAAAAAGATAAAAAGCTGGACGAAGCCCGTGGAGTTGGCTGGCGAGAAAACCGATTATATCATCGTACATGTAGAGCAGGCCGCGGCTCCGGAAGTGACAGGCTCGCCGATATATACGGATACGGTGGAAGTGAGCTATACGGGCAAATTGCTACCGTCGGTGTCCTACCCCACCGGCTATGTGTTTGACAGGACATTCTACGGAGAGTATGACAAGGACCTGAGCGCGCACGTGAAATTCGCCATCGGCAATCAAACCGGCTCATCATTGATAGACGGTTTCGCCACGGCATTGCAGAGCATGCGTCGCGGCGACCACTGGACGGTATACATCCCTTATCAACTCGGTTATAAAAACACGGCCAACGGAAATATTCCGGCATACAGCACGCTAATATTCGAGATTGTGCTCGAAGACTATTGGAGCGCGAAAGGAGTGGATTGAGGAGCTTTTTAAAAGAAGTTAATAAGTTAAGGAGTTAAGCCAAATGCTTTAATAACGGAATATTTTATTCCTGTCAATAATCTTTGCATATAAGCACTTGGCCTAACTCCTTAACTTATTAACTTATTAACCCCTTAACTTATTAACTTCTTAACTCCTTAACTTCTTCTCCATATCCTCCCTGCTTCTCGACTTTGTTACAAGCCACACACCGGAAAACACGAAAATCACCGCGATGGCGTGGGCCGGAAGAAACACGCCGAGGCCGGTAATGACGCTCACCAATACCGATACCAAAGGCTGAACATAATTGTATATGCTCACCACCGTGGGGCGCAGGGTGCGCTGTCCGACCATTGTAAGTATATAGCTGAGATATGTTGCCACGAAAACGACATACCCCGCTTCGAGCCATGTCTTGACGGGCACGGACGTGTAGTCTATCAACGATACGCTGTCGAAAGACCACGGCAAAATCATGAGCGTGGCAAATGTGAACATCCATTTGTTTATCGTGAACACGGAGTAGCGTTTTATCAGCGGACTGAACAGCGAAAGATACAGCGCAAACGAGAATTGTGCAAAAAGACACAGCAAATCTCCGCGTATGTCGCCCACCCGCGAGTTTACGGCCGAGGCACTTGTGAGAATGAGAATAAGAGCTCCGCTGCATCCCAAAAGCACGCCGCCGGCTTTCTTCCCCGTAATAGGCTCTTTGAGAATGAGCGCCGATAAAATCATGGCAAATATGGGCATGGACGTGGTTACGATGCTGGCATTTATCGGAGATGTGATACTCAGACCGATAGTATAACAACACTGGTTGAAAACAAGTCCCAAAAGGGCGGCAAAGAAAAACTTAAATATATCCTTGCCGGGCACATGCTCACGCTTGACAAAGAACGAAGTAAGCCAGAAAAGTATCGCCGCGCCGCACACGCGAAACGTAACCAAGTCGATACCGGTGATACCGTGGGTCATGGCATCCTTGCCCAACGGAGCCATCAAACCCCAAAACGCGCAAGCAAAAAACATGCTTAAATGAGCCATTAATGCTCTTTTGTTATCCATCTTTTCCTATTTTATTGAAAAACCGCTGCAAAATTACATATTTATTGATAATAATCGCTATATTTGCGGAAAGGATTTTCATATTTAATAGCTATGCAGAAATACGCAGATTACATCGCCCAGATAGAGATAGAATCACTTTGGAGCGGCAAAAAACATATCGTATGGAATCTCGATCCGAAAGTAAACATACTCAGCGGAATAAACGGTGTGGGCAAAAGCACCATCCTTAACAGAGTGATAAAGGGACTCGTGCATGGCGGAGAGTTTCCAAGCAACATGGTGGCGGGAGTGAAAATGAAAGTCTTCCCCAATGATGCGCGTTGGATAAGATACGATGTGATAAGAAGCTTCGACCGCCCGCTGATGGCAAGTGAGCTGGTAAACAAGATTGTGGATGCCTCCGTGACAACCGAACTCGACTGGCAACTGTATCAATTGCAACGCAAATACCTCGACTATCAGGTGAATATCGGCAACAGGATAATAGAGGTGTTGCAGTCGGGCGAAGCCGACTGCGCCACACAGGCACAGGTTATTTCCGAGCCCAAAAAGAAGTTTCAAGACATGATAGACAGTTTGTTCGCAGAGACGGGAAAACGGTTGATACGCGCGAAAAACGACATATCATTCTCACAGATGGGCGAAGTGCTCACGCCATACCAGCTGTCGAGCGGCGAGAAACAGATGCTCGTCATACTACTCACGGTGCTGATAGAAGACAACCAGCCATACGTGCTGTTCATGGACGAGCCGGAAGTGAGCCTGCACATTGACTGGCAGCAGCGACTTATCGACATGATCATCGATCTGAACCCCAATGTACAGATAATATTGACAACACATTCACCCGCCGTTATCATGAACGGATGGATGGATAAGGTAACGGAAGTAAGCGACATAACAATCTGACATATATCACTTTATCATGGGGCGACGACTGAAAGAAAGTATCACATCAAGATATTTTGAGGCGGCAAACAGACTGACTTCAAAAGACGCACGGCGGCGGATAATAGCCTACGTGGAGAGCTACGACGATGTGTTCTTTTGGCGAACAGTACTCGGCGGACTTGAAGACGATACTTGTTATTTCGAAATAATGCTGCCGTCAAAGGGCACATTGCAACGTGGGAAGAAGTCGGTGTTGATGAGTGTGATAGCCGATAACGCCGGAAAAGACATGATTGCATGCGTGGATGCAGACTATGATTATCTAATGCAAGGGCATACCATATCGTCGCAAAAGGTATTGGAAAATCCATTTGTATTTCACACGTATGTCTATTCGATAGAGAATTTTCAGTGCTATGCTCCCGCTCTGCGCAATGTATGCGTAATGGTGACACTCAACGATCACGCCATATTCGATTTTTACGACTATATGCGACAGTTTTCCGAGACATGCTATCCGTTGTTTGTTTGGTCGGTGTGGGCTTACCGAACGGGAAACTACAACTATTTCTCATTGACAGATTTCACAAAAGTGATAGAACCGGGCAAGTTCAATATCTTCACGCCACAAGTATCAATAGACAATTTGCGGCATAAAGTAACACGCCGGGTAAACATTTTAAAGCAACACTTCCCGAAAGCGAAAGAGTCTTATCTCGCTCTGAAAGCCGAATTGGCAAGCATCGGAGTGACACCTCAGAACACATATTTATATATACAGGGGCATCATATATTCGATGCCGTAGTCGTACCGATAATGACCAAGGTGTGCAATTACCTGCGAATGGAGCGTGAAAAAGAGATACATGTGACCTCTACACACAGGACACAGATGCGAAACGAGTTGTCTTGCTATGAAAACAGCATAGAGGATGTTCGCTCAATGCTGAAGAAGAACGTGGGGTACATGAGCAGTCAGCAATTCAAAAAGCTACAGTCTGACGTAGATGCATTTGTGAAAAAGTTGAAGAGCGAGATGTAGCCATTCCCATTATATTCCCTTTATATTCCCTTTATATTCCCTTTATATTCCCAAGCAAAGAAAAAAACGTCTTCAAAATTTGCATCTTTCGGCTTTTTTGACTAACTTTGCACCCGCAATTGAAAAACATTGCACATATTATCGGGATGTAGCGCAGTTGGTTAGCGCACGCGTCTGGGGGGCGTGAGGTCGCAAGTTCGAGTCTTGTCATCCCGACAGAAAAGCCGCATAAAAGTTGTATTTACAACTGTTTATGCGGCTTTTTCTTGTATTCAGGCGTTAAGAGACGCGGATACTTCTTTCGACCCACCAGATATTTTTTTCTTTTCACGCTCGCATTTACGCGCCATACTGGAAAAGCATGCGTTCAAAATTTGTTGAATTGCTCAATGAAACGGCGGCGGAAAAAGCTTCCAACCTTTACATATCTGATATTTTCAAACGGCGGATAGAAACAACAGACATTGTCTTTCACCTCGAACAAGTAGTTTATGTTGATGATAAATTTCTGATTTACCTGTCTGAAACAGGTGTCGATAGCCAGAATTTTGTCGTTTGTCATGTTCCGCTTGAGTCTTATCGGCGTTTTACTTCCCGCCACAATCATCTCCCACGAGCGCATTTCGTGGTTATACTGAAATATTCCTATATCTTTTATCTTCACCATTCTGAAGTCCATCGAGTTGGTGTAGAAAATAAAAGTATCCTCTTCCGGTTTTCTGATACAGTTGTTTTGCTTTGTCGCGGCGTTTTCTCTTTTCTCCGTCAATCGTTGCATCACGATTTCAAGTTCGTCGTTATCCACCGGTTTCAGCAGAAAGTCGAAAGCCTTTTGCCTGAAAGCGGAAAGCATGTAATTATCAAAAGCCGTGCAAATAACCACATAGCAGTCGGTGCATTCGCTGTTCATCATGGCAAGAAAGTCCAGTCCCGACATGTCCGGCATTTCCACATCAAGAAATAGTACATCCGGATTTTCCTTTTCAACCAGTCGCAAGCCTTCTTCTCCCGTCAGTGCCATGCCCACAATCTCCACGCCGGGAAAATTGACAAGTGCGTCTGACAGTGCTTCTATTGCAGGTTTGTCATCGTCAACAATTATTATTCTCATAATTCATATATAGGTTTCTTTTATTTTGCTTTAGTCATATCCGTATGTCGGCAGGTATGGTAACGGTTGCCTTGCAGCCGATAGTATTGCCGTCATCATCCGTCAGGTTTGATATATTGAACCTCATAAGGTTTTTCTTTCTCTTCTCGTTTATTATCCAAATGGTATGGCGTATGATATCAAGTCCCGTCTTTGTTCTCGCGCTGCCCACCCTGCTCATGTCGAAACCGTTTCCGTTGTCGGTCACGGTTATCGTCGTTTCTTCTTGTTCCACATCCACTTTCACGCTCAGCCGCTTGTCTCCTTTCTTTCCTTTCAGAGCGTGCTTGATGGCGTTTTCCACAAGTATCTGCACAAACATCGACGGTACTTCTATTGTCGAGAGCACGTCATCTTCGGGCGCATCCACGGTAAATGTGAATGTGTCGCCCAGTATCGGTTTTTCTATGTCTACGTAATACCTCACAAAAGTTATCTCGTCGGCAAGACTGATAAACATGCTTCTCGACATGTCGAGGTTGGCCCGTAGCAGTTTCACGAGTTTCATCAGTTTTTCCCTTTCCTCTTCCGGCATCGTGTTCATGTGCGAATTGAGCACGTTAAACATGAAATGCGGCGATATTCTGTTTCTCACGCAGGCCAGTCGGAGCTGTATTATGTCCATCTCTATGCGCAGTTTACGCTTGTATATATACGTGCCCCACATCAGGATTACCGCCAGCAGCAACACGGCAATGGCCGTCACGGCCGTCCACGTGACTTTCAACTCCATTTTTTTCTCGTTCATTTGTATCGTGTGATGCAGCGACAGCGTGTCTTCTTTTAGCCTTTGCATTATCTCCGACGCCCTCATGTGTCTGCGTGCATGCTCGACCGAGTCGTTTGCGCGCATTTCGTTTTCAAGGTTTTTCATTGCCGATTTCCAGTCGCCTACGCTCTCATAATATTGCCTTATGTACTTATTGCGTATATTGACGAGCGCATAATCGCCCGGAGCGGCAAATGTTTCGGAGTCGACAATCCTTTTAACATCTTCCGGCCGACCTGCTTTCATGGCCAGCCCGATACGTACTGAGTTTGCGTAATACACTCCAACTGTCACGTTTTGCTCGCGAAAGAAACGTTCGGCCGGTGCCACATATCGCTCGGCCTCGGCCGTATTTCCGATGTTCAGGTACACGTCGGCGATGTTCACCCGGCAAGTTGCCATCGCCATGCCGTTGTTGCCGTATTTCGTCAACAGGCGTTCCAGTTTGAGAAATACTTTCAGTGCCTCGTCATAGTCCTCGTTGAAATAATGGTAATTGCCGAAGTTGTTGAGATAATAAGCCTGCATGTTCGGAGTCATGAGGTTGTAGTATCGGTCTGTCTCGCGATAATATTTCAGCGAAGAGTCGTAGTCTTTGAGTTGCATGTATATGTTGGCAAGTCCCAGATACAGCGTGATGTTTTTCGTGTCGGGCATGTTCAGCGAGTCCACGAGAAACAAGGCGCGCCGATACCACGCTGCCGCCCGCGCCATGTCGCTGCCTTGCGCGTAGGCATCGGCAAGGTTTGCGCATATTTCCGGCAGACAGTCCTTGTTGTCGCTGCGCATCATCAGTTCGTAAGCCTTGGTGTGCAGCCCTATTACTTCGTCCCGTTTCTTGCGAAACAGATGATAGTAATCGGCTTTCAGTTCAAGTGCGAAAGCCCGTATTCCGTTTATTGCGGGTGTCGGTTTGTGCTTGTCTGTGAAGTCCAGTGTGCGCCTGATATATGGCAACATGGAGTCGGGTGTCTGCGACAGGTAGTAATATCTTGCGTATCTGAGGTAGAACTCATACCATACGATACTGTCTTCTGCCGATTTCAAGCCGCCGGCAATCATAGTCAGTGATTGCGGCGACATGGCGTTTATGGAATCGTCGACGGCTTTCAACTGTGTTCTTGTCTCTTCGTCCACATGCCCATACCCGTCGTTTCTCCCGCAACTTACCGTGAGAATGATTGTTATTACCGTTATATATAATAGTAGTCGCATCTTATCTTTTCGTAAATTGCGGGCAAAGATACTGAAATTTATTGACAATTATATCTCACATGGAATACTTGACCGTAAATAGTGCTTAAACGATTGCCTTAATATTAATATTGTATCGAATTCTCAGAATGTTTCGCCTTTCAGCGGCCAGTTTGGCGACGGGGTGCGTATAGCTTTCATCTCCTCGTCAAACTGTTTTACCATTTCAGGATATTTGTCGGCCAGATTTACGCGCTCTTCCGGGTCGTCTTTCAGATTGTACAGTTCGAGCGGTTGTCCGCGCTTTATCGTCACGCATTTCCAGTCGCCCCGTCGTGCTGCCCGTTGTTTTCCGGGGAATTCCCAATACAGCAGTCGGTTGTCCGTATCCACCTGCCCGCCATAGAACAGCGGCAGGATGTTGATGCCGTTGATGCGTTGCGGCAGACAGTCGTCAGCTCCTGTAAGAGCGGCGAACGTCGGCATGATGTCGGGGAAATAGACAAGGTTTTTGAGCTTTTGCACCGGCACCCGTCCCGGCTGATTGACAATCATCGGCACTCTGATACCACCCTCGTACAACTGTGCCTTGCGTCCGCGGAAGCCCGCGTTGCAGTTGAGCTCGGCTATCGGGGCCTGCACGGCGGCACCGTTGTCCGATGCGAATATCACGAGTGTGTTTTCGCGGAGTCCCATTTTGTCAAGTTCGGCCATCAGTCGTCCTATCGCTTCGTCCATGTGCGTGATGAGCGATGCGTATCGCTTGGTGTTGGCCGACCAGTCGTCGCGCTCGTCATACCACACCGTGTTGTCTATGATATACGGCTCATGCGGAGCGTCATAGGCCAAGTACAGGAAAAACGGATTGTTCTTGTTGCGCCGTATGAATTTTATCGCGTCGTCGGTAGACAGGTCGGTGTTGTGCTTCACATGCGCGTCGTGCGCGTTTTCGTCTATCGTTATCAGACTGTCGCCCGCAAATCTGTAGTACGGATAGTAATATGGCGAGTTGGAGTGCACCGTGCTTATCGTCCATCCGTAGAACTCGTCGAAGCCGCGATGGTTCGGGGCGGCCTGCGGGTCATATCCGTCGAGATGCCATTTGTTCACCAAGCACGTGCGATATCCGGCCGAGCCCACGACCGTAGCGAGCGTGGTGTCGGTGGGTAGCAGGTTTGCCCGCCTGACATAAGTGGTGTCTCCATTCGGCGAAATCTTCATTCCCTTTATTCCGCCGGCGGTGCAAGTATTGTCGCGTATGGTGGTGTTTCCCGTGTTTTTACCCGTCATCAGTGCGCAGCGCGATGGCGACGAGATGCCGCTGCCGGCATAACACTGTGTGAACGTGGTGCCCGTGGCCGACAGTTTGTCGATGTTCGGCGTTTTCACGTGTTTGCTTCCGAAACACGACAGGTCGCCATAGCCCATGTCATCGGCAAGGATGAAAATGATGTTCGGTCTGTCGGGAGTTGCTTTCTTGTTGTTGTCTGCCGCCCGCGAGCCTGCCGGCACGAGCGATAGTGCGGCCATCATGCCGCCGAGGCGTATGTTTTTTTTGTTCATGCGTATGCTTTTTTATTCGTGTAGTAGTTGTTATCATAGGCAAAGATAGTGCAAACCGAGCGCAATGAAACTCGTTTCAAATTGCCGAGGCGCAGCCTATCTTATGCAAAGATAGTAAAAAAAACGAAACTTCCTACCGCTAAAATATAAAATTTTATTATCGTAAACAGATTTATATTGATGAATTTGTTATTAAAACCTGCATTATTTATCATTATAGTTCTTTCGTAACAAAATACCATGAATAATGCCGGTTAGAAATCGTTATTTAGAATTTAACACCTTAATACATTTGTTAAATTCTTCGGAAAAACAGGCTCTGAGAATCGATTCTTTTCCACGAAAAATTTTTTTGGCGCAAATACGCGAATTATGGAGCATTTTATGTAAATATCTGTACACAAGGATATTACGATGATTTTCGCCGTTTTTCGATGCCTTGAAAATCGTCTTGTTTTCCAATTAGGCCGTAATTGCATTCCAATTACGGCCTAATTGGACGCTCGTTAGGCCGTAAATGCAATGCAATTACGGCCTTATTGCAGCATGAAAACAGTCAAAAAGTAAAAAAAACGGGGTGTAATTGTTATCGGAAGTTAAACAAACCGCCTTGATGGTTAAATATTTTAAGTTAACAAAACCTACTTCAGCAAAAAACAAAGTGTTAATTTTTGACTTTGTTCTTACAAAAAAGCAGCAAAAACTGCAATAATTACAAAATATGCCCGAACGCCATAAATGTAATATCGTTACATTTTTCCGTAATGCGGGTTATGCCTGTATCGGTTTTTATTTCGTATCTTTGCATCCGACAGCCGACGCATGATAAAGGCGGTAGAAAATAACAATAAAAATCTGAACGATGGACAACATTATGACGATAAACTCGATAGACGAGTACAACAAATGTTACGGCTTTGAGACACGCCACCCGCTTGTCACTGTGGTAGACCTTAACAACACCGCTCCCGGACCGTTGGAGATGACATACAGATATGAGGTTTACGCGCTGTTTCTCAAACAGACGTTCTGCGGAGACATCACATACGGTCGCCGGCCCTACGACTATCAGGAGGGCACGGTGACGAGTTTCGCTCCCGGACAGGTGGTGCACGTGAAGCATTTGCCCGACTTCAAGCCCAACGCGATAGGCCTGTTGTTTCATCCCGACATCATCCGCGGCACGTCACTCGGCCGTGAGATAAAACAATACTCGTTTTTCGACTATTCCTCGCGCGAGGCTCTCCATCTCTCGGAAGAAGAAAAAAGAATATTCAAAGACTGTCTCGGCAAGATAAGCGATGAGCTGAACCGCCCCACCGACAAGCACAGCCGCAAACTCATTTGCCGTAACATCGAACTTCTGCTCGATTACTGCATGCGCTTTTACGAGCGACAATTCATCACCCGCAACGAGGCCAACAAAGACATTCTCACACGATTTGAAGACGAGCTGAACCGTTATTTCCGCGACAACACGGCACGCCGCGAGGGACTTCCGTCGGTGAAATATTTTGCAGAGCGATGCTTCCTGTCACCCAATTACTTCGGCGATGTGGTGAAAAGAGCCACCGGCAGCACGCCTCAGGAATTCATACAGACAAAGATAATCGAACAGGCAAAAGACGAATTGCTCGGCACCAAGAAGTCTGTAAACGAGATTTCATACGACCTCGGCTTCCAGTATTCACAGCACTTCACGAGATATTTCAAGCGCGAAGTGGGCAAGACTCCGAGCGAATACAGAAAGGAGACAGTCTGAGAGTGTGCCGGATGGAACGCATCGCAGATACATCTACAATATGCGGGTGCAACCGTCTTTTCGCCGAAGAGACCCTGCACCCACTTGTCAGCGTGATAGATGCCGGCGGACGGACAGAAAAATTCGTATGCGACAACTGTTATTCTGCGGTGCTGTCACCGCTCACTGATGCCGGGTGCGCATCGGGGCACACGACATGCGACTTCTCGCATGCCACAATGACATTCCGGCGTCCGGGAAAGACCGTGTCTATACCGTGCGCCACAGATGCCGTCGTTGTCGTTTTCCACCCCGACATCATCCGCTGCACGCCACTCGGACAGGCTATCGGCGAATACACTTTTTTCGATTATGCCGACAATGAGGCCTTGTTCATGTCTTTACGCGAGGCCCAAACGGCAAAAAGGTGTTTCGAAGGCATAAAAAATGAGCTGCGACACGGCATCGACAAATATAGCAAAAGACTGATATGCAATCACATAGAACTGTTGCTAAACTATTCAAAACGGTTTTACACACGGCAATTTATCACCCGTCACGACAGCAACATCGAGCTGATAGCACGCATTGATACGGCAATACGCCGTTATTTCGAGGCGGGACGTGCAGCAGGCGGCATCATGCCCGCGGCACAACATATAGCGCGCGAACTGGGCGTGTCGACTGCCTATCTCGACGACACACTGCATCACGAGACAGGCAAGCACACCGCCGACTACGTAAGTCTGTGGCGCATAAAGACAGCCAAGGTCATGCTGATGAATAAAAATCTGTCCGCAGCCGGTATCTCGGCATCGCTCGGTTTCTGTTCCGAAGCGTGTTTCCGCACGATTTTCAAAAAAATCACCGGTTGTGAGCCCGATGAGTATAGAAAATGCGAGTGAGAACATTTTTTAATACACTTTGCAATCCGGTTGCATCAATGATTTATTACCTTTGCACAAAAACAGCAAAGGCATGGAACATCAAGACAACCATCACACACACGGCCATGCTCACGGTGCCCATACGCACGTGCATGCCCCCGAGTCAATAAACAATATTTTTATATTCTGCATAGCCCTCAACATTCTTTTCGTGGCTATCGAGGCTGTGGTGGGACTCGCGGAAAACTCACTGTCGCTACTCTCCGATGCCGGCCACAACCTCAGCGACGTTTTTTCGCTCGTGCTCGTGCTCGTGGCTTTCAGACTGTCGAAAGTGCAATCGACGAAAACGTTTACCTACGGACTTAAAAAGAGCACCGTGCTCATATCGCTGCTCAACGCCATAATACTGCTCGCGGCCGTGGGAGCGATAACGATAGAGAGTGTGCACAAGTTTTACGAACCGGCCGAAGTGAACGGCGCCGCAATATCATGGACGGCCGCCGCGGGAATAATAATCAACGGACTGACCGTGCTATTGCTCATGCGGGGACAGAAGAACGACATCAACGTGCGCGGAGCATTCCTGCACATGGTGGCCGACACACTGGTATCGGCAGGCGTTGTGGTCTCCGGCGTGGCGATAAGCATGACGGGCTGGAACGTGATAGACCCCATCGTGTCAATTGTCATAGCCATAGTGATACTGATATCCACTTGGCGACTGCTGTCGGAGAGTCTTAAACTGTCGCTCGACGGCACGCCGGAAGGCATCGACATCGACAAGATAGAAAAGATGATAAGCGAACGACGCAACGTGAAAGACGTGCATCATATACACGTATGGGCGATAAGCACCACGACAAACGCGCTGACGGCACATGTGGTCATCGGAGATATCAACGCCATGGAAGACACAAAACGAGACATTAAAAAGACACTCACCGCCGCCGGCATAGCCCACTCCACACTCGAATTCGAGACAGAAGCCAATCAGTGCCCGACCACACGGAGATACGCTTACGACGCAGAAATATACGACCGGGAATTGACGCACGGCAATAATTGACTTATGTGGAATATCATTACAAAAGCCGTTATTTTCTCATGACATAAATGTTTATTTAAAAATAAAAACGTATCTTTGCACATATTATACATGGAAGATAGTAGTGAAACAAGATGATTTGGGCCTTTTGAGCCATATTAAATACCCGGAAGACCTGCGAAAACTGAGCGTCGGACAACTTCCGGAAATATGCGAAAAGCTGCGCAAGGATATAGTAGAAGAACTTTCGGTAAACCCGGGGCATCTTGCTTCGAGTCTCGGTGTGGTAGAAATAACGGTGGCACTGCACTATGTGTTCGACACTCCGGACGACCGCATCGTATGGGATGTGGGGCATCAGGCCTACGGACACAAGATCCTTACCGGCCGACGAGAGCAATTCTGCACCAACCGCAAGCTCCACGGCATCAGGCCGTTCCCCTCGCCGGAAGAAAGCGAGTACGACTCGTTTGTATGCGGACACGCAAGCAACTCCATTTCCGCCGCACTCGGAATGGCGGTAGCCGCCAAGAACCGGTCGGGACACAGGCACGTGGTGGCCGTAATAGGTGACGGAGCCATGAGCGGAGGACTGGCTTTCGAGGGACTGAACAACGTATCGTCTACCCCCAACGACATGCTCATCGTGCTGAACGACAACAACATGAGTATCGACAGAAGCGTGGGAGGAATGAAACAATATCTTCTCGAGCTGAATACCAACGAGACTTACAACGCATTACGCTTCAAGGCCGGCAACTGGTTGCGCTCGAAAGGATTTCTGAAAGACGACAGACGCAACGGACTCATACGCCTCGGAAACGCATTGAAATCGGCCATCAGCCATCAACAAAACATTTTCGAGGGACTGAACATAAGATATTTCGGACCGTTCGACGGGCACAACGTGATTGAACTCGTGCGCATAATGAAGCAGTTGAAAGACATGAAAGGACCCAAACTGTTACACCTGCACACCACAAAAGGCAAGGGATACGAACCGGCCGAGAAAGCAGCCACGATATGGCATGCGCCGGGAAAATTTGACGTTGACACGGGAGAACGCATAGAAAGTTGTTCGGAAGACAGTCCGATGAAATATCAAGACGTGTTCGGACACACACTGATCGAACTCGCCGAGCGCAATCCCAATATCGTGGGAGTTACTCCCGCAATGCCCACAGGATGCTCGATGAATATAATGATGGACGCAATGCCCGACAGAACATTCGATGTGGGTATCGCCGAAGGGCATGCCGTGACATTCTCGGGAGGCATGGCAAAAGAAGGACTACTACCGTTTTGCAACATATACAGCGCTTTCGCACAACGCGCTTACGACAATATAATACACGACGTGGCCATACTGAACCTGCCGGTTGTGCTCTGTCTCGACCGTGCCGGATTGGTGGGCGAAGACGGACCGACACATCACGGAGCATTTGACATGGTCGCATTGCGAGCCGTTCCCAACCTCACGATAGCCTCGCCGATGAACGAACACGAACTGCGACGGCTGATGTATACGGCCCAACTGCCGGGAAAAGGTTCGTTCGTGATACGCTATCCGCGCGGAAAAGGGGTGCTGAAAGACTGGAAATGCCCGTTGGAAGAAATAGAAGTGGGCACGGGGCGAAAACTGAAAGATGGTAAAGATGTGGCCGTGCTAACCATCGGCCCGATAGGAAACGTGGCCGCGCAAGCTATCGCGGAAGCGGAAGAAGAAAATAAAAATCTGTCTGTGGCACATTATGACATGCGCTTCCTGAAACCGCTCGACGAGAAAATACTTACCGAAGTGGCGGCGAACTTCTCACGGATAATCACAGTTGAAGATGGAGCAAGAGCAGGAGGATTTGGCTCGGCGGTGCAGGAATGGATGGCTGACCACGGCCGGTATCCGAAAATAGAGCGCATAGGACTGCCCGACAGCTTCGTGGAACATGGCACGGTAGACCAGTTGCGCCAAATAACAGGCTTGGATAAAGATAGTATTAAGAAAAAATTTGCACAATGAAAATAGTCATTGCCGGCGCGGGAGCCGTAGGAACACATCTATCGGGACTGATGTCTAAGGACCATCAAGACTGTACTCTGATTGACGAAGACGAGGCCCGATTTGACAATCTCGACAGCGAATGCGATATAATGACGCTGCAAGGCTCGCCGACAAGCATCAAAACGCAGAAAGAGGCGGGCGTGCATGACGCCGACCTTTTTATCGGTGTCACTCCGGAAGAGAGCGTCAACATCAACGCGTGCATAATAGCGCACTCTCTCGGGGCCCGGAAAACGGTGGCAAGGATAGACAACTATGAGTATCTGGCACCACATCTTGAAACGTTTTTCAAGAAAATGGGACTCAACTCGCTTATTTATCCCGAGGCACTGGCCGCCGTCGACATCGCGAACGGACTAAAACTAAGCTGGGTCAGACACCATTGGAATGTGCATGACAGCAATCTCGTGATGCTGGGAATAAAACTGCACGAGAATTGCGAAATTCTAAATAAACCGCTGCGCATACTTTGCGGCCCCGACGACCCGTATCATATAGTGGCGATAAAGCGCGGGACGGAAGCCGTAATTCCGAGCGGTAATGATGAACTGCACGATCGCGACTTGGCGTTTTTCATGACAACAAAAGAGTATTTGCCATATATCCGCAAGATTGTGGGCAAGGAACACTACGAAGATGTAAGGAACGTGATAATCATGGGAGGCGGAAAAACGGCAGTAAGAACAGCTCTTTTGGCATCGGAGAACATGAACGTGAAGATAATCGAGAAAAGTGAGAAGCGTTGTGAACAGTTGAACCAATTACTCGACACATCGAATACAATGGTGATACATGGCGACGGGCGCGACATCAGTCTGCTCGAAGAGGAAGGAATAAGAAACACTCAGGCATTCGTAGCACTCACGGGAAACGCCGAAACGAATATTCTCGCCTGTCTGACGGCAAAGAGACTGGGCGTGCACAAGACCATCGCGACCGTCGAGAACCTTGATTACGTGAGCATGGCGGAAGAACTTGACATCGGAACAATCATCAACAAGAAGACAATTGCCGCAAACCATATTCACCAGATGATGCTCGATGCTGACGTGAGCAACATGCGCTCGCTGATGATGATGGAGTCGGATGTGGCCGAATTTACCGCCGCAAAAGGCTCACCGGTGACTCAAAAGCCCGTGAAATCGCTCGGGCTGCCATTCGGAGTGACCATCGGCGGACTGGTAAGACAAGGAGTCGGCATGCTCGTGAACGGTAATTCGCAGATTGAAGAGGGCGACTCTGTCATGGTGTTTTTCCATGAGCACAATCTGAAAAAGGTGGAAAAGTATTTTAAGTCAGGCTCTATATGGTAAATTTCAGAACCGTATCAAAAATCATCGGGCAACTTCTTTTCCTCGAATGCGGATTCATGTTATGTTGCTTAATGGTGGCTTTATATTACATGGAAGACGACACCATGACCTTTCTTATATCCATTACAGCGACGGTCGGGATGGCTTTCGTCTTCAAGTATTTCGGTCGCGGGGCTTCAAACAACATGAGTCGGCGCGACGCTTACCTCGTTGTCACAGCCACATGGATTATATTCAGTTTCTTCGGAATGCTACCGTTTCTCATAGGCGGATACATAACCGATGTTGCAGATGCCTATTTTGAGACGATGTCGGGATTTACAACGACGGGGGCCACAATACTCGACAGCGTGGAGCGGCTGCCGCATGGAATACTGTTCTGGCGCTCGCTGACGCAGTGGATAGGCGGACTCGGTATCGTTTTCTTCACAATAGCCATTCTGCCCTCGATGGTAGGCGGAAGCGTAAAGGTGTTTGCGGCGGAAGCCACAGGCCCCATACGCTCAAAGATGCACCCCCGACTGAGCACTAACGCCAAGTGGATATGGTCTATTTATTTTGCTCTTACGGTGGCTTGCGCATGTGCTTTTTGGGTCGCAGGCATGAATTTGTTCGACAGCCTGAACTATTCAATGACGACAACAGCCACCGGCGGATTCTCAACACACGATGAAAGCACCGCCTATTTCGGCTCACCGGTGATAGAATATATCGGTATTCTATTTCAATTCCTTGCCGGACTCAATTTCACATTGTTATATATGATGATTTTCAAAGGCCGGTTTGACACTATGTTCAAGAATGCCGAGTTCAGATTATTCATCGGAATAATCGTCACAGCCACGGCTTTCATCATGATTTTGCTCATCACCCGCATGGACTACGGTGTTGAGCGGGCGTTCAGAAGTGCCCTGTTTCAAGTGATTTCATTCATAACAACCACCGGATTGTTTAACGACGATGCCGGTCAATGGCCGCATATCACGTGGGTAGTATTGGGGTGTTGCATGTTTATCGGTGCTTGCGCCGGGTCAACGAGCGGGGGATTTAAGTGCATTCGCGGTGTAATCATACTGAAAGTGATACGCAACGAGTTCAAGCAGATACTGCACCCGAACGCCGTTTTGCCGGTAAAGATAAACGGAACCACCATATCACAATCAAAGATTACCACACTTATGGCGTTTTTTGCGGCCTATGTGTTGATGTGCCTCATTGCCGCCACCATCATGATATCCGTGGGGATTGACAACACCAACGCCATAACAATAGCATTGAGTTGCATGAGCAATGTTGGACCGACACTCGGAACGCAAATCGGTCCGGAAATGTCGTGGAGCGTTTTACCCGACGGTATCAAGTGGATATGCTCCCTGATGATGCTCATGGGACGTATCGAGATAATGTCGGTGCTCGTGCTTTTCACTCCCGGATATTGGAAAGACAACTGAAAACATAAAAACGGAAAACAACAAAAAAAAGAAAAAATGATGCCGTAACAATGCCGGCGTACCACAAAAACGGGTATAACGCTCTGATACAACGGCCGAAATGAACTTTTAAAAGATAAAAACAGATGGAAATATTGACTTTTATACCACTATTCAAACAGACATTATGGGGCGGCGACAAGATACTGCCGTTCAAACATTCCGCTCTCAATATCGAGCGGGTGGGCGAATCGTGGGAAATATCGGGCCTTGAAAACAATGAGACTATTGTAGCCGAAGGCAAATACAAGGGATGCAAGCTGAATGAAGTTGTAGCCGAAATGAAAGATAAACTCATGGGAAAAGACAACTACAAACGGTTTGGCAACAGGTTCCCACTGCTCATAAAGTTTATAGATGCCTGTCAAGACCTGTCGATACAAGTACATCCCAATGATGAAACAGCAAGACGGCACGGCCTCGCCAACGGTAAAACCGAAATGTGGTATATAATGGACTCCGAGCCCGGAGCAAAGATTTTGCTCGGCCTTAAAAAGAAAATCACGCCGGAAGAATACAAGAAAATGGTAGACGAAAACACTATTTGCGATGCCATCAGGGAGTATGAAGTAAGCGAAGGCGATTGCTTCTTTATCCCCGCAGGACGTATTCACAGCACGGGAAAAGGCTGTTTCTTTGCCGAAATACAGCAAACAAGCAATGCGACATACCGTATTTACGACTTCAATAGAAAAGACAAAGACGGCAAATGCAGGGAACTGCACACCGAGAAAGCGGCAGAATCTATTGATTATGAGGTGAAAGACTCTTACAAGACTCACTATACACTCGCCAAGAACGAATGCGCTCAGATTGTGGAAAGTCCCTTGTTCTGCACCGCCGTATACGATATCGACGAGCCAATGACACTCGATTATTCAGAGCTCGACAGTTTCGTAATACTGATAGGCTTGAAAGGCGAGGGATATTTGACTGACGAGGAAGGTAGAGAAACACCGTTCAGCAAAGGCAACACAGTGCTGATACCGGCCGACATGAATACCGTAAGCGTTCACGGGAGCGTGAAGTTTCTCGAAACATACATCTGAGCAAAAAAACAGAATGATTAAGCAAGCAATAAAGATTGTCACCTCTCTCTTCTGCGGCATGCTGATAGGCACAGGCATAGTTTTTCTGGTTGTCATGGCAATGACGGGGAAGAGCCCGGAGACTATCGCCAACATCCTCGCAAAGGCGGATATCGCAGACATTGCGGTCAGTTGTACAATGTCAATGGCCGCATTCATCATCACCACGATGTTACAGATTGTCATCCACGAAAGCGGACATCTTGTAGGAGGTCTCCTTACGGGCTACCGTTTCGTGTCGTTCCGTATATGCAACATCGCCCTGATACGCCACGATGGCAGCTTCGCACTGCGCCGTTACAGCGTTGCCGGCACGGGAGGCCAATGTCTTATGACACCGCCCGACACCACGCCAGAAGCCATGCCATACGCGGTATACAACGCCGGAGGCATCGTCGCCAATATCGTGGTAGCCACGGCAGCCACAGCGGCATTATTGCTGTACAACGAAATTCCTCTATTCGCCTTTCATTTGCTCATATTCACAGCCATCACCGGCGTTTTCTTCGCTACCCTCAACGGCATTCCGATGAAAATGAACGGCGTAACCAACGACGGATACAACATCATGATGTTCCGCCACAACGTGGCAAACCGCAAGCTGTTCGCCAACCAACTGCGCATCAACGGCATGATTCAGGACGGCACGCGGCCGAAAGATATCCCCAAAGAACTGTTCGAAATACCATCGCCCACCGACTATTCCGAAGCCATGCACGCATCAGCCGTCATCATGGCGGCAAGCCGTAAACTCGACACCGGAGACATGACAGACGCCCACGCTATGCTGTGCGAGGCCGAGAACCACCGTAATGAGATGATAGGCCTGCTCGTCAAGGAAACAGAATGCGAACTGATTTTCACCTCGCTCGTAATCGGCGATATTGCCGAGGCGCGCCGCCTCTATACCGACGAACTGAAGAAATACATCACGGCATACCGCAACACCATGTCGTCTAAACAACGCATACTATGCGCCATAGCCATACTGATGGACGGCGACGAGACCAAGGCACGCCGCATATACGACGAAATGGAAGCCGGTCGCGGCAAATACATGATGCAAGGCGAGGTTAAGATGGATCTCGCCCTGACTCACGCCCTCATCGACGGAAATACGGGAATGGCTGCAACTAATGAAAAAACAGGTATAGGAAATGAATGTGTACACACATTAACACTAAATTAAACATCGCGTTTCTACACCCGGACAATAGAAAAAGGGTGTATCAAAATTCTAATGCTTTTCATAACATTCAGTAAAATAACGTGAGTTCGACGAATTTACAGTAATATAGATATCAACGTACAGGAAATAGGCAAAGAAAGTGTCAACGTGAACGGCAAACAATCGAGTGTATACTATCAGTTAGCTTTCACAATAACCCCCGACGGAAAAATAGAAATGGAAGAAAAATAGTATACATACTATATCATGACACAAAAAGAGGCTACACTTCGTTTTTTGAAGTGCAGCCTCTTTTGTTTTCCCTAATCGGTCATCAGAGATTGTCTTCCTCCCATCCCCATCTTCACCGCTTTCTCAATTTCCCACA
>JAGAPR010000023.1 GCA_017623155.1 Prevotella sp.
GCGAGCGATAACTCCTTAAACTCCTAAAAAGAAAAAGATTATGAAAAAAGAATATCAGAAACCTACAAGTGAAATACTGGAAATAGAACCGCTGCAAATGATATGCACGAGCCCGGGAACGGGCGAAGACACCCCTCCCGAAGACGAAGAATGGTTCTTCACGGAGGAGGCGAACACGCCACCCAAGTACACCGGCGAGCTTGATTAAAGACGGCCCGGAGCTCTCGGAGGACTCCGAGCCATCATAAAAACAGCGACGCGAGGATTTTTGATGAAAAAATCTCCGCGTCGCTGTTTTCGCTCTTCTTCCTTTCTTCTCCCCTTGTGGAGGCCGGGAGTGGCTTTCTTTGTAGAGGCCGGGAAGAGTCATCTTTCATTTATTTTAAATCTATTTTTTTGCTTTGAGCCGCTTTATTTCGTAACTTTGCATTCTCAATGATACACCGGAGCCGAATGCCGGCAAACAGAGAAGAAATGACAAAAGACATCAAAGATAACGAAAAGGAAACGGCCGACAACGAGAAAAACAAGTTTGTCAGGGAAGTGGCCGACAGAAAATATGAGTTCGGATTTACCACCGACGTTCACACCGAGATAATAGACAAGGGACTGAACGAGGATGTGGTGCGGCTCATATCCGCCAAGAAAGGCGAGCCGGAGTGGATGCTCGACTTCCGCCTGAAAGCATTTCGCTACTGGGAAAGCCAATCGCAGCCCGGGTGGGGACACGTGCATCTGCCCGAGATAGACTATCAGGCCATTTCATACTATGCCGACCCGATGGCCAAAAAGAAAGACGAGGGCAAGAAAGAGATAGACCCCGAGCTGATGAAAACGTTTGACAAGCTCGGCATCCCGCTCGAAGAACGGCTCGCGCTGAGCGGCGTGGCCGTCGATGCCATCATGGACTCGGTGTCTGTGAAAACCACTTTCAAGGATAAACTGGCCGAGAAAGGCATCATCTTCTGCTCTATCGGCGACGCCATAAAAGACCATCCCGAACTGGTGAGAGAGTATCTCGGCTCGGTGGTTCCGTATAAAGACAATTACTATGCGGCACTCAACAGTGCCGTATTCAGCGACGGCTCGTTCGTGTATATTCCCAAGGGCGTGCGCTGCCCGATGGAGCTGAGTTCCTATTTCCGCATCAACGCGCGCAACACGGGACAGTTTGAGCGAACGCTCATCATTGCCGACGACGACTCGTACGTGAGTTATCTCGAAGGGTGCACGGCACCAATGCGCGACGAAAACCAGCTGCACGCCGCCATCGTGGAGATAATAGTGAAAGAGCGGGCCGAGGTGAAGTACTCAACCGTGCAAAACTGGTATCCCGGCGACGAGCAGGGGCGTGGCGGAGTGCTCAATCTTGTCACCAAGCGCGGCGACCTGCGGGGCGAGGGCAGCAAGCTGTCGTGGACACAGGTGGAGACGGGAAGCGCCATAACATGGAAGTATCCGTCGTGCATATTGCGCGGCGACAACTCGGTGGCCGAGTTTTACAGCGTGGCCGTGACCAACAACCGGCAGGAAGCCGACACCGGAACGAAGATGATACACATCGGGCGGAACACCAAGAGCACGATAATATCAAAGGGCATATCGGCAGGAAAGAGCCAGAACTCGTATCGGGGATTGGTGAGGGTGGCCGCCACGGCAGACAACGCCCGCAACTACAGCTCGTGCGACTCGTTGCTGCTCGGCAGCGAGTGCGGGGCGCACACGTTCCCGTATATGGACATACACAACGATACCGCGATAGTGGAACACGAAGCCACGACAAGCAAAATCAGCGAAGACCAGCTGTTCTACTGCAACCAGCGCGGCATACCCACGGAGCAGGCGGTGGGCCTTATCGTCAACGGATATGCGAAAGACGTGCTCAACAAGCTGCCGATGGAGTTTGCCGTGGAGGCACAGAAGCTGCTCGCCGTGTCGCTCGAAGGAACGGTGGGATGATATATATAATGAATTATGAATTATGAATTGACTGCGCGATGCCGTGAGGCTGTGCATGCCGATTTGAACGAGAATAAAACAAGAGGGTAAAGGTTATGTTAGAAGTAAGAAATCTTCATGCCAAGATTGGCGACAAAGAGATATTGAAAGGCATAAATCTCACTATAAAAGACGGTGAGACACACGCCATCATGGGGCCCAACGGCTCGGGAAAATCCACGCTCAGTGCCGTGCTCGTGGGCAATCCGCTATATGAGGTGACTGCCGGAGAGGCCGTTTTCAACGGCAGGAACCTGCTCGATATGGCTCCGGAAGACCGCGCACACGAGGGATTGTTTCTCTCGTTTCAATATCCGGTGGAGATACCGGGCGTGTCGATGACCAACTTCATGCGCACGGCCATCAACGAAAAGCGAAAGTATGAAGGCAAAGAACCGCTGTCGGCCGGCGACTTCATAAAACTGTCGAGAGAGAAACGGAAAATTATAGAGCTCGACTCAAAACTGGCAAACCGCTCTGTCAACGAGGGATTCAGCGGCGGAGAGAAGAAGCGCAACGAGATATTCCAAATGGCAATGCTCGAACCGAAACTGGCTATTCTCGACGAGACAGACTCGGGGCTCGACGTCGACGCGATGCGTATCGTGGCCGACGGAGTGAACAAACTGCGCACACCGGAGTCGAGCTGCATCGTCATTACCCACTACGACCGCCTGCTCGACATGATACGCCCCGACGTGGTGCATGTGCTCTACAAAGGACGCATCGTAAAAACGGCCGGTCCGGAACTGGCCCGCGAAATTCAAGAACGGGGATATGACTGGATAAAAGCGGAAGTGGACGACTGAAAATGAATGAAAGAATGCAAAGCGAGAAACAATATATCGACCTGTATAACGAGTGCCGGGAGATGATTTGCAGGCACAGCGCCGAACCGATGAACGCCGTTCGCGACAGGGCTTTCGACGATTTCCGGCGACTCGGCTTCCCCACAAAAAAGGTGGAACGGTATAAATACACCGATATGGGCAGGCTGTTTGAACCGGACTACGGCCTGAACATCAACAGACTCGACATCCCGGTGAACCCGTATGACGCGTTCAAGTGCGACGTGCCCAATCTCAGCACATCGCTGTATTTCGTTGTCAACGATACTTTTCATACAAAGAACCTGCCGAAGAGCCTGCTCCCGGAGGGCGTGATGATAGGCTCGCTGTGCGAAATAGCCGCAAAAAAGCCCGATTTCATCGCAAAATACTATGCTCGCATAGCCGACACGAAAGATGATGCCGTCACCGCTCTCAACACAATGCTCGCCCAAGACGGACTCGTGGTATATGTGCCGCAAGGCGTGAAAGTGGAGCGCACGGTGCAGGTGATAAACATTCTGCGCTCGGATGTCGACCTGATGGTAAACCGGAGGGTGCTCATCGTCGTGGAACCGGAGGCGGAAATAAAGCTGCTTTTCTGCGACCATGCGGCCGACGACAGGAATTTCCTCACCACGCAGGTGGTGGAGGCGTTTGTGGAAGAAGGAGCATCGCTCGACCTTTACTGTCTCGAAGAAACGCACGCAAAGAATGTTCGTGTGAGCAATCTGTATATCGAGCAGGCCGAAAACAGCCGGGTGAACCATAATATGATAACTCTGCACAACGGAACGACACGCAACCGTACCGACATATCGCTGTCGGGACAGGGAGCGGAGTGCATGCTGAACGGCTGTGTGATAGCCGACGGCAGCCAGCGGGTGGACAACAATACGCTGATTGTGCACAAAGTGCCGCACTGCACGAGCAACGAACTGTATAAATATGTGCTTGACGGACAGGCAACGGGAGCTTTCGCAGGGCGCGTGCTTGTGATGAAAGACGCGCAAAAAACGGCTTCCGTGATGCAAAACCGGAACCTTTGCGCCACAAAAGAGGCGCGCATGTACACGCAACCGATGCTCGAAATATATGCCGACGACGTGAAATGCGCACATGGCTCAACCGTGGGACAACTTAACGACGCGGCACTTTTCTACATGCGGCAGCGCGGAATATCGCTCAAAGAGGCGAGACTGTTGCTGCAATTCGCATTCATAAACGAGGTGATAGACTCGATACGGCTTGCCCCTCTGCGCGACAGGCTGCATCATCTGGTGGAAAAACGCTTCCGCGGAGAACTGAAAAAATGTGAAGGTTGCAAGCTGTGTAAATAATAATATACATTTAACTATGAATTATGATTTAGCCGCTGTACGCGAAGATTTCCCCATTTTATCGAGAGAAATATATGGCAAACCGCTCGTATATCTCGATAACGCCGCCACAACCCAGAAGCCGTTGTGCGTGCTCGATGCCATGCGCGACGAGTATCTGAACGTCAATGCCAACGTGCATCGGGGCGTACACTATCTATCTCAGCAGGCTACCGACTTGCACGAGGCGGCTCGAGAGAAAGTACGCGGTTTCATAAACGCTCGCAGCACCAACGAGATTGTCTTCACGCGAGGCACGACCGAGAGCATAAATCTTGTGGTATCATCGTTCTGCGATGAGTTTATGAATGCCGGCGACGAGGTTATCGTCACCGAAATGGAACACCACTCAAACATCGTGCCGTGGCAGTTGCAGGCCGCCAAGCGCGGTATTGTAATTCGGGTGGTGCCTATTGATGACAAAGGGGAGCTGAAACTCGATGAATTCGAGCACATGTTGAACGATAAAACAAAGATTGTGAGCGTCGCCCATGTCAGCAACGTGCTCGGAACCGTCAATCACGTGGAGCGGATCGCAGCCATATCGCACGCTCACGGAGTGCCGGTGATGGTCGACGGAGCACAAAGCGCGCCGCATTTCAAGATAGATGTGCAAGCAATGGATTGCGACTTCTTCGTGTTCAGCGGTCATAAGATGTACGGTCCGACTGGCATCGGCGTGCTATATGGCAAAGAAGAATGGCTTGAAAAGCTGCCGCCGTATCAAGGCGGAGGCGAAATGATAGAGAGTGTGAGCTTTGAAAAGACAGTGTTCGGCCGACTCCCGTTCAAGTTTGAAGCGGGAACGCCCGATTATATCGCCACTCACGGACTTGCGAAAGCTATCGAGTACATCGAAAGTATTGGTCTCGAGCGCATCGCAGCACACGAAAAAGAGCTGACCCAATATTGTATGAGTCAGCTCCGGAGTATCGATGGAATGAAGATTTTCGGCCAATCAGAGAACAAAGATGCCGTAGTGTCGTTCCTTGTGGGTGACATCCATCACCTCGACATGGGCACGCTGCTCGACCGTCTCGGCATCGCCGTGCGCACGGGGCATCACTGTGCCGAGCCGCTGATGCATAGGTTGGGTATTAATGGCACCGTCCGCGCGTCGTTCGCCCTTTACAATACGAAAGAAGAGATAGACGTGCTGACAGACGGAATACGCCGTGTCAGTCGCATGTTTTGAGGCTGTTGCGGCATTTCAGAAGTGCCGACAGGAACCAGAAGAAGAACAGCAGACGCACGACAAACGGGCACGTGGCGGGGAATACGGTGCAGATGAATGCCAACTGGGCGTTTATCAGATGTAGTGTTTGGCGCATACTGACGGTCTGGCCGAGTACATCGGAGTAATAGCGGCACACCGGGCCGAGTGCCATTGCTGCCAGTCGGATTAACATTGCGGTGTTTACGGATGTGTTTTGTACCTCTGTGCGGCCCGTTGTGAGTGTCATTTCATTTTTCATATAACATTGTTTTAGATGTTGTGATACTTATGTTTACTCTAACTTTAATTGCTGATTTCAATCGCCATGTCCTGTCGCTTGTGACAGAAACATACATAGAATCCAGATTATAATGCCTATTAACATCATGATTTTTTATTTAAATTGTTTGTTGTTTATGTACTGTTTTATGCTCTCCATGCCTGATATGCTCAGACATAAGCATCTGTTTATATTGCAAAGGAACGGTTCTTTTGTGCACAATAAGTTCAATAATTAAAATATATAGTTAAGTATCTTTAAATATTAACATCCATTTACAATTACGGTCATGCTTGAAAGCCACTATCACGAAGGACTGATTGAAGCCGGATGCGACGAGGCCGGGCGCGGATGTCTTGCCGGAAGCGTGTATGCCGCGGCTGTTATTTTTCCGCCGGACTATGTCAATTCCGAATTGAACGACTCGAAACAGCTCACCGAACGCCGCCGCAATGAGTTGCGCGAAGTGATAAAACGCGATGCCGTGGCATGGGCGGTGGGTATCGTTACTCCCGAAGAAATAGACAAGATAAACATTCTCAACGCCAGTATCCTTGCCATGCACCGGGCATTGGACGGGCTCGCTGTGCGCCCGGAAGCCGTTATTGTCGACGGAAACAAATTCAAGCCATATCGCAGTCTGCCGCATGCCACAATAGTGAAAGGCGACGGCAAATACTTGTCGATAGCCGCGGCGAGTGTCCTTGCCAAGACATTCAGAGACGATTACATGAACGAACTGGCATTGAAATATCCGCAATACGACTGGGAGAGCAATAAAGGCTATCCCACGAAAAAGCATCGTGAGGCGATAAGATGCTACGGAATAACCCCGTTTCATCGTAAAAGCTACAACCTGTTGGGCGACGGGCAACTGTCGTTCGACTTCTGAAAATATTGTAGTATATGCGTCATAACAACCTTGAAAAAGAGCTTTCGCTCATTCTTCTGATGACCGAGAACCGGGATTACACCGTGCAACAGATGTGCGACCGGCTCGGGATATCGCGCCGCACATTATATTATTATATAGACTTCTTCCGTGACAGCGGCTTCACGGTAGAGAAGCGAGGCACTTGTTACAGTCTCGACAAGACCTCGCTATTCTTCACCCGACTCTTTAAAAAAGTCCATTTCACCGAAGACGAAGCCCTTACCATGCGCCGTTTGCTCGATCGTGTGAACGACAACAGCCTGCATGTGCAAAACATCAAGAACAAACTTACGCGACTTTACGACCTCGACATTCTCGAAAGCGTGACCTTCTGCGAGCGGGAAGCCGAGAATGTGAGTACGCTATACGATGCGATAAAAATGAAGAAGACCGTCATCCTGCGCAATTATTCATCTCCTCACAGCAACACGACATCCAACCGTATCGTCGAACCGTTCATGTTCATGAACAACAACAATGATATACGTTGTTACGA
Organism: Prevotella sp.; assembly: GCA_017623155.1. GTDB lineage: Bacteria > Bacteroidota > Bacteroidia > Bacteroidales > Bacteroidaceae > Prevotella. Next base: position 7,131 of record JAGAPR010000023.1, read on the forward strand.
GATAGCCTCCGGACAGAACAAGACGTTCAAGATATCGCGCATCGAATCGGTTGTGGTGCTCGCCGACGACCAAAATCATGAGGCACACCACAAGCGGGTGCTCACCGACATATTCATGTTCAGCGGCGAGAAGCGTTTTCCTGTCAAGCTGCGTCTCGGCCGGTTGGCTCGCAACATCATGCTTGAAGAATATCCGCAGTCGGCCGCTTACATCACGCCCGATGATGCAAATCACTGGATTTTGAGCCTCGACGTGTGCAGTTATCTCGGCATATCGCGCTTCGTGCTCGGTCTTTTCGAGAGCGTCGAGATACTCGGCAGCGAAGAATTCCGCGACTATATCCGCATGAAGATAGACAACATGAAAAATCCTTGAGCCCGGAACGATGTGCAAACAATCCCGCAATCATACGGAAAGCATCGATGGAATGGGTAAAAATGCACGATAAAGGCAAAGACAACGAATTTAATAACATATAAAAATGATAATGACATGCTATCCGACAAACATCTGAGAACCATCGTCATGAGTCTTATGCTCATGGCGGCAACACTATCTGCCACAGCGGCAGGAAGTACAAAAAGCGGCGATTTCACCGTAGGTAAAGGCACGTTTTTGCTCAATGGCGAGCCTTTTGTGGTGAAAGCGGCCGAAATCCACTATCCCCGCATTCCGCGCCCGTACTGGGAACACCGTATAAGAATGTGCAAGGCACTGGGCATGAACACCGTGTGTATCTACATATTTTGGAATTTTCACGAACAGCGTGAGGGCGAGTTCGACTTCACGGGCGATAAAGACATAGCCGAATTTTGCCGCCTTGCACAGCGAAACGGCATGTATGTCATCGTGCGCCCCGGCCCATACGTGTGTGCCGAGTGGGAGATGGGCGGCTTGCCGTGGTGGCTTCTTAAGAAGAAGGACATCCGTCTGCGCGAGCGCGATCCGTATTTCATGGAGCGCGTGCGGATGTTCGAGCGCAAAGTGGGTGAGCAACTCGCCCCGCTGACGATACAAAACGGCGGTCCGATAATCATGGTTCAGGTGGAAAACGAATACGGCTCATACGGTGAAGACAAGGAATACGTGAGCGAGATACGCGACATCGTGCGCTCGTCAGGCTTTGACAAGGTGGCTCTTTTTCAGTGCGACTGGGCCAGTAACTTCACAAAAAACGGTCTCGACGACCTCACATGGACTATGAATTTCGGCACGGGCGCCAATATCGATGCACAGTTCAAGCGTCTCGGCGAGCTTCGGCCCGACGCGCCGAAGATGTGTTCGGAGTATTGGAGCGGCTGGTTCGACAAATGGGGAGCGCGCCACGAGACCCGACCGGCGGCCAAAATGACTGCCGGAATAGACGAAATGCTGTCCAAAGGTATCTCGTTCTCGCTCTACATGACCCACGGCGGTACGTCGTTCGGCCATTGGGCGGGAGCCAACAGCCCGGGCTTTGCTCCAGATGTGACGAGCTATGACTACGACGCGCCAATCAACGAGCAGGGCGCAGCCACGCCTAAATATGACGAACTGCGACGGACAATGGCAAAGTACTGCGACGGACAGCTTCCCGCCGTGCCCAAACCCGCTGCACGGATAATCACCATTCCCAAGTTCACACTCACCGAATTTGCCCCTCTCCGCCTTGGCATCGACAGCACGGCGACCACCCGCAACACCGTCACGATGGAGGAAATGAACATCGGCTGGGGCTCGATGGTATACGAGACCACACTGCCCGGCATCGCCACACCATCGCTGCTGACGATAGACGAGGCACACGACTATGCACAGATTTTCGTCGACGGCAGCCTTATCGGCATGATAGACCGCGTTCGCAAGGAGCGCACACTGCGCATGCCGCCCGTAAAGCGGGGCAGCCGATTGACGATACTCGTTGAAGCCATGGGACGGATAAACTTCGGACGGGCGATAAAAGACTTCAAAGGTATCACCGGACCTGTGACAATTACGGCCGAGGAAGACTCCCATGTGGTGACATACGACCTGCGCAACTGGACCGTGAGCCGCATCGCAGACGACTATGCTACGGCCGTGCGTGCGCTCAAAGCAGCGATGAAATCGCCCGAAACGGCAAAAATAAGTGACCGACGGGGATATTACCGTGGATTTTTCACGCTGAAAAAGACCGGCGACACATTCCTGAACATGGAGACATGGGGCAAGGGACAGGTATACGTAAACGGGCATCCGCTGGGCCGTTATTGGAGCATAGGCCCGCAACAGACGCTCTATCTGCCGGGATGCTGGTTGAAAAAAGGCCGTAACGAGGTGATAGTGCTCGACATCACAAACCCGAAACTGACCGTCTGTCACGGACAGGCTGTGCCCGAGCTGAACAAACTGAACGTGAAAAAGACCGGCACAGACAAGACCGCCCCGATGCTGAGTGCCATGAAGCCCGCTGCCTCCGGAGCTTTTGCCACCGGCAACGGATGGCAGAAAAAAACATTCAATCAGGCATCGGGCCGATATATAGCCATCGAATGTATCGATGCCCACGACGGTGGAACGACGGCCGCCATCGCCGAACTGTACGTGCTCGACCGCAAGGGCCGCCGTCTCAGCCGTGAGCCTTGGGCGGCAGGCTATTGCGACAGCGAGGATGCCGCGGGCGGAAACCATACCGTTGACAAGGTGTTCGACCTGCAAGAGTCGACCTATTGGAGCACAAAACCCGGCGACAAGTATCCGCACACATTGGTTATCGACCTCGGGTCGCCGCAAGATATCACCGGTATAGAGTACCTTCCGCGGGCAGAAGAGGGCGCGCCGGGCAGCGTAAAAGGCTTCCGGGTATATGTTTATTGATATTTAAAGATAAAAATAAAAGAGTAAAAAGATAAAAAAGCAAAAATCTCCATGTCTCCGCTATCAAAAAAACTTTGCGGCTTTGTGTCCTTTGTGAGTGTAAAAAAATGTAAAAATTACGGGCAATTGTTAAACACAAAAAGTGCGACTTGAAGTCGCCGTTTAGAAAAAGTCGAGAATTTAAATTGACATTTCTGTGTCATTATTTCGGGGTTGAGATACAATTATTCGGGGTTGAGCATGATTTTCGGGTGTTTTTGCTCTGCAATAAGGCCGTAATTGCATTGCATTTACGGCCTTATTGCGTTCCAATTACGGCCTAATTGGAATGCAATTACGGCCTAATTGGAAA
>JAGAPR010000096.1 GCA_017623155.1 Prevotella sp.
CGGCTATTTCTGCTGCAACAGATGCTTCAGGTTCTCGTCACCCGCAATACGCTCCAGTTCGTCGGCGACAATCTGCTTGACTTCCTCCTTGATGCGCCTGTAATTCGCCTGTACCGTTTCCTTCATGCGGTCGTTACCGTTTTCGTCCATGAAGTCGGTAATGGCGGGTATCTTCTTGTAGGCTTTCTCCTCGCGCTTCACCTTCTCGGCATCCACGACAATCTCGCAGTGAAAAATCTTCTGTTCGATGCGCTCGTTGAAGTTGTCGGACACCGAACCGACAAACATACCCTGCGTCAAGCCGGAAATCTTGCTCGGAGGGATAAGCGCGTCCATCTGCGTATTGATGGAGGTGGAAACGTCCTGCCGATTGATGGAAATGGACTGCCGCTTCTGCAACACCTTTCCAAACCGTTCCGAAAGTGTCTTGGCGGTTTCTCCCACCACCTGACCGGAGAAGATATTGCCGACGGTGTTCATCACGACTTTTGCTTCCTTATCGCCATAGTCGCGCACCAACTGGCTGAAATCCTGAAAGCCCAGACACACGGCAACCTTATTACTTCGTGCGGTGGCGATAAGATTATCCAGTCCTTTGAAATATATCGTCGGTAGTTCATCTATAATGACCGACGACTTCAGCATCCCCTTCTTGTTGATGAGCTTCACGATACGGGAATTATACAGACCGAGAGCTGCGCCGTAGATGTTCTGACGGTCGGGATTGTTGCCCACGCACAGGATTTTCGGCTCTTCGGGATTGTTGATGTCCAGCGTAAACTCGCTGTCCGACATCACCCAGTAGAGCTGCGGGGAAATCATGCGCGAGAGCGGAATCTTAGCCGATGCAATTTGCCCCATCAACTGCTCCGCAGCCCCACCGAGCCATGCGTCCATGAACGGAGAGAGATAGTTTTCCAGTTCCGGATAAGAGGTCAGAATCGGGAAAATATCCTCGTAACGGCGGTTCAGGAACTCAATGGCATGGGGGAACGTACAATACTTACCACCCTTATAGATTTTGAGATACCATATAATGCTGGCAAACAGGATAATAGGTGATTCTACGAAGAAATCACCCTGTTTCTGCACCCATGTTTTATTGAGGTTGAGCATAATGGTATACGCACTCTCGTAAGCATCCGTAATATCCTCCATGAAGTCCGGGTGGATGGGATTACAACGGTGTGAGCGTCGCGGGTCGTCGAAGTTTATCACATAGAACTTCGGCTTCACCTTGTAGCCCTCCGGGTGGTTCAGCAGATGATTGTAGGCTATCGTGGACAAGTCGCTGAATTTGAAGTCGTACACATACATCGAGAAGCCCTTTTCAATCTGCTGTTTGATGAAATTATTTACCACCGCATAGGATTTTCCACTGCCCGGCGTACCCAACACGATGGAAGCCCTAAAAGGATTCACGACATTGATCCAGCCGTTGTTCCAACGCTTTTTGTAGTAGAACCGTGTCGGCAGATTGACCGAATACTCACTTTCGATAAGCCTTGTTTCCTGCATGAAGCTCTCGTTCTCGTTATTGAACACGTCATCCATGAGGTTGTGTTTCAACAGGCGGCTCATCCACAGACCGCCCATCAGCAGACAGACATAACCCGCGCTGACGGTCATGATATACAGTCCCGTCACCGCCTCTATCGGCAGCGGCAAAGCCAGTATCCACCAGTTGAGGAAGAACAGCACAAAGCCAACGCCAAGGGCTGTCCAGATTCGTCCCCAAGTGATTTTCTCACCTTTCACGCCCTTTGTCCCCAGACAGGACAGGGCAAGCAGGAGGACGGCAAACAGTTTCGTGTACAGGATGGAACGGAACAGTCCCGCCGTGCGGTTGAAGTTCATCAGGATTCTGTCCACCACGCCGATGTCCACTCCCCAAAGCCGGATGGCTTCATAGCAGAACCAGTACACGTTCATGACCACTAAAATAATACTCACGGCACGCAGAAAATCCATGATTTTCGCTAATGCCCTCAAATCGTCTTCTTGTTGTGACATACATTGATTTTTTTGATTGTTGATACTTTCGGTTACATTCCCAAGCCCTTGCGCTTCTTCTTTTTCTTCTTGCGCTGCATCGCCCGGATGAAGGCTTCTTCTTCGGCATCCACTGCCGGACCTTCGGGGGCAAACAGGTTCATGCCACCGGAATGGCTCTCGTATTCCCCTCCGGAATATCCTTGCCTGTTTTCCGGTTCCTCCACCGGAACGGAAAGCGGAATCGGCGGCTGTCCGGCGTAAGGCAGCGTGAAGTGTTCCTGCAAGGCGTTGGCGGAAGGTTCCTTGCCCATGCGCGAGCCGTTCAACACGCAGCCCGTGCGGTGGTCGATGAATGTGGCTCCATAGATGCGCCCTTCCTCCGTGTAGCGCAGCACGGTGTCGATGCCCTTCCCTTTGAGCGTGGCTACAAACTTCTCCTTGTCATACGTGCCTTCCAGCACGGAAAGGACGATGCGTTTCGTCATGTCAGCAAGTTTCCTGTCCTTAATCTCCTGCTTGGAACGGGCAAACTTCTTCTGTACGGTTTCATAGCCGACGGACTTCCCGAACAGCGAGGACTTGAAAGGATTGCCGACCTTGTTACCCTTATCGTCCGTGGCAGAATAGACCAGCCCGTGATACTCACGTCCGCGCACATTGCCATGCGCTTCCTCCACTGTCATATTATATAAGGAAAGAAGGGCGCGGTATTCGCCCATCGTCTGAAACTTGTACCTGCGGTTCAGTTCTCTGATCACATTCCCCGCCTGCTTCTTCACATCGCCCGCAGAAGCGTCCACTTTGCGCAGCGGCGTGTCAAGACGGCGGTTCTTGCGTTCCGCGTCGTGCAGCCCGTATTTCCGTTCCAGTTCACGTGTTATCTGCTTGCTCCGGTAAAAGTTATTCCGGGTGTCTATGCTCCTGCCGTCCTCGTCCACCCTGACCGTCACGATATGCAGATGGTGACGGTCGATGTCCTCGTGCTTGAAAACGAGATATGGCTGGTTGCCGAAGCCCATCTTCTCCAAATACTCCCGTGCGATGTTCTGAAACTCCGTGTCCGTCAAAATATCGTCGGGATGCGGATTGAGCGAGATATGCACCACCGGTTTCTCCACTTTCGACCGCACGGGCATCATGCCGAGAAAGTCCTCCATCGCCCGGTGGATGTCCATCGTTCCCGTACCGTCATTGTAGATGCGGTTGGTCGTCAGAAGCTGCCCTTTCGCCTCGTTGATCTTCTCCCCGTTGTAGGCAAGTGCGCCGTACAACGAGTTTCCTACACTGATTTTTGCGACCATTTTTCCTGCATTTCCCTTGAAAGTTCCACAATCTTACGGCTCAGTTTCACGAGTTCGACGGTCTGTTGCTCCAGTTTGTAGAGCAACGCCATCGCCTTTTTCTCGGAAAAATGCAGCCTCAGTTCCTTCACTACTTGGTTGTAATTTGTACCTATTGCGCGGAACTGCGCATGAAAATCGGACAGTTTGGTGTAGTAATCCACCAGCGTCTTGTCCACTTTCAGCACCTTGAACGGCTGTCCGAAGAAGTGCGCTTTCAGGAAAACCGACTTGGCGTAAACGCCCGACTTCTCGAACATGGAGAGGAAACGGTTGTGTTCCTCCTCGCTGAAACGGACGGTGTAGCGGAACACCGCCGGATCGAGTTTGGGATTTCTCCCACCTTTGTTTCTTCTTTTTTCACTCATATTACTTTGGATTTAGCGGTTTGACGACATAAGCCGCCGCTTCGAGGCACAGCACCGCAGGTTTGAGAGGCTTCCCGACTTCGGAGGGTAAGCCCGCCCCCTGCAAGGGCAAGGCGTTTTCGTGGCTGCTCAAAATGTTTTGAGCGGCTGAAAACATACCTTGCTATGTTCAGGTGAACATAAAAATCCGTCGGGGACGGATTGGGGGAATGCCTTTCAAACTCCGGGCTGCGCCACCTGCGGCGAACCCTGCCGTTCGGGTGCAAAGTTACGCCCTTAACGCGGTATCGGACAGAGGCTTGACCCGGACAATCAGTGCCAACCGGCGCAACGTGCTGCCACTTGCCGGAGAAGTGATACGGATTCAAAAATATCCTTGTTTATTTGCAACATGATTCAAGAAACGAATGATTTGAAGATATGGAAAAAGGAACTTTCAGATACCCGGCAAACCGCTTCGACGGATATTTGCCAAACCGAATATCCGAACCGTCGGATACCCGGTTTTCCAGTGACGCGGTGATTTACGGATTCAATGACTTCATGACGCAATGCCGTCATTCACCGGTTATCCGAATCCCGGCTTCACCATTGAAGCGGATACGTGACGAACCGCCCGGATAATGATTCACGGACGCGGATATGTATGTCACCGCTTCCGTACAGGAATAAAAAAGCAATTCATCAACCATTAAAACCAATAGAACCATGAGTAATGAAATCTTCGTTGCATTCGCAACACAAAAGGGAGGTATCGGCAAATCGACCGTCACGGCACTTGCCGCCAGCTACCTCCACAACGTGCAAGGTCACAATGTCGCCGTCATAGACTGCGACGC
>JAGAPR010000097.1 GCA_017623155.1 Prevotella sp.
ATTTACGAAAATTGCAGATGCATTTGAAGGAATAATGACTAATACTCGATATGCTGTAAAAATTGGGTTCTCCGCATTCTTTACCGAGGCGACAACTTGCGTAATGATGCTTACCGGCAATTATATGTTTATGCGGCTCATGGGCATCGAAGGAGTATCGGCATATTCAATTGTATGTTATCTTTTCCCGATTTTCTTCTCTTTTGCAAATTCAATAATTCAGTCAGAACAGCCGATAATCAGCTTTAATTATGGCAATCAAGCATACGGCAGGATTGCCGCAACATTTCAACAAGCTATTGGCACCGCATTTTTATCAGGTATTGGACTATCATTGTGCTGTTTGCTGTTTAACAGACTAATAGCTGAAATATTTTTGGGAAATGGCATGGAATATGGATTGGCTGAGGCCGGCATACCATTATTTGCAATTTGCCCGATTTTCTTCATCTCTAATATGGCTGTGATTGGTTACTATCAGAGTATTGAGAAGGCATGGATAGCTTCACTTATCTCCCTATTACGAGGTCTTGTGGTATTAGTACCTTCTTTTATTATCCTGCCCTCTCTGATTGGTATTGCAGGATTATGGCTGGCAATTCCAATGTCAGAGTTCATAACACTAACTGTCGCGGGAGGAATATTCCTTTTCAGACATAGGGTTGACATATTAGAGAAATCGCTGACACGATGAATTAACAGCTATGGACCAGAATAAAATTTATCCGCGTTCCAATGATAATCAGACAGTGTACCTGAAATCGGTTGTCACGCGCCCTACAATCGAGGTGGGCGACTTAACTATCTACAATGATTTTGTAATTCGTTTAGAGAGATATACCACCTCGCCCTCTCTCAATCTTCCAGTCATACCGACCTTCCGCGACATCGCCAACCTCATTGAGTGTGTGGCGATGTTTTATTTCATCAAAGGGCTGTCGGTGTTCCGCATAGTCACAGAGCCATGTGCCGACCGCTTTCCGCTGCTCTGTGGTCTCGCCGTAGCTCTGCATCACGCTCTTGATGTCGGCGGCTTCGGAGGGAGAGAAGATTGACTTGTGCCGCTCCGTGGCGAAATGGATAATCGCTTCAATGGCTCGCCGGAACACCTCGCTTGCCTTGTAGAGAATATCGGCGATGATATTCAGAATATCCCGGCTCGATTTCAGCGCACCTTGCAGCTGTCTTATGGTCTTGTCCTTCTCCGCCGTTGCCCGGCTCACCTCCATGCTGATGCGGTGCTGCTCTCCGGTCTTCTGCTCCCGGAGCTGCCGCAGAGCCGTGTCCCTCTCGGATTCATAAGTGTCAGCGATTGCCATGGCACTGTCGCGCTCCAGTTCGACCGTCCGCTTCGCCTCGGTCAGTGCCTTCGTCCGTTTCGCCACCTCTTTCCTGACTTCATCGGGGAACGATTCTTTAATATGCTCGTTCTCGGCTTTCAGTCTCTCGTTCTCCTGCTCGATGGCTGCGTACTTGCCCTTTCCGAAAAGGTTGGCAATGCCGGACTTTATGCTGTCCGTGTTCTCCCTGTCAACCTCTCTCGCACGTTCCTCCTTTTCGGCGATTTCGCTGTCAAGTTCCACGCTGCGCCTCTGCTTCTCCTCGTTCCCGATCTGGAGTTTTTCATGTTCGGATTTTGCATTTTCCGTTTCCCGGAGCGCGGCATCCCTGTCGGCTTCGGCTGCTTCCTTTTCCGCCTTTACCTGTTCGGCTTCCTGCTTCTGCTTGGCGATGATGAAGTCGGCACGTTCAAGATGCTCCTTTCCCGTCTGCTCCTTTGAGCTGCCCCTCTCCATGTCAAGACACTCAGCCAAAAGCGTCTGCATGTCGCTCATGGCTTTCTCATCCAGCTTGCAGGATTTCCCGGTGTCGTGGTTCATCCAGTCCCATACGATATGGGCATGAAGGTTGGGCTTCCATGTGGAGGTCTCTCCGGGAGTGCCATAATGCCCCTCGTCACGGTGGATGAAGATTTGCAAAGCTGTGATTCCCCACCGCTGCTTACACACCTCGCAGAAACGGCGCAACTGCTCCATAGTGGTATCATCCTTGATTACCACGACACCCTCTTTGAGCGGAGTGCTGCCGCGCACGACGGTCACCTTCCCGGTCTTCTTGTTCACACGCTCACGGTCTTTGGTCTGCATCGCCCGACCTGTCTTTTCCTTTACCATCGCGGCTATCTGATTGTAGCGGTCGGTCAGTGTCGAGTTTTCAAATTCAGGTGCTACCCATGCCTCGTTTCGGGTCATGAGTTCGGTGCGGATGTAGAGCTTTTCCTTATTGACACGGGCGAGGTATTCGGCTTTCCGCCTGTTGTGTTCCTCGCTGCTTCCGATGTTGCAGGGCTTGATGTTGACTGATGTCTTCTGTGCCATAGGCATGATGATGTTTACAGATTTACAATAGGGAAAGGGTTATTAGGGCGGAGCCTTAATCGGAGGGTGCAGGGAGAGGGTCACTTCCTGCTCGGGGTTCCCAGGGGTCGAGACCTCTGGGCGGAGTTTCCAAAGAGAGGGTCACTCTTTGGTCAGGGGTGTTGGGGGCAGACAGCCATCCGACCGGGTTCTTAGGGCAGAGCCATAAGTGGGACGGGGCAAAGCCCAGCCCCTCGGGAGAGCCCACAACTTCGGGAGCGCAGCGGAGAAGTTATAGTGGGCTATACCGAGACAAGTCCGGTAGCTCACACCCGCGCGGAGCAACGTCCAAATCTGCGTTCTGCGCCTTTCATTCCCCTGTGCCTTATTCCGGGTCGGCTTCGCCGCCAATCGTTCCGTCCTGCGCCTCTTTTGGGCTTTCCGCACCGTTCCCGTCAAGTGCTCTGTCCCCACAGTCTATGACAGGGGGATTTCCGGCTTCGTCCGCTGCACACATATCAGACGGTGGATAATGGCAGTCATCATCCGGTCTGTCGGCTGACGGGTTGGAAGTTTCAGACGAACAGAGGGAAGAAGAAAGGACTGCTGCGCCTGCCGCCATGCTGTCCGCTTCCTGTCCTTTGGCTCGTCTGTCATCCGCTGCGGCATTCTGCCTACTTTCTGACGGCAAGCTATCGAAAACAGGTGTCCGTACATCGCCCGTCTGTCCTTTGGCGGTTGCCGAAGGTCTGACATAATGGGGATTGGTTATGAGGACACCTCCGGCATACCAACCTGTGAGGAAATGCAGGGAATGGACGGAAGTGCGGTTGTTGGTTCGGGTGGTCAGCATACCTAACCTGTTAAGGCTGCCGATTAGTTTGCCGATGGTCTTGCGGTTGCAGCCCAAAAACTCTGCCAGCTCCACATCGGAAGCTGCTGCCTGTCCCACCTCCAAAACAATCTCAACGCCTTTGATTTTATAAGCGGTTCTTTCCCGTACCGCACCGGTCATCAGCCGATACAGGCACTTTTGCCTGAAAGCGGAAAATTTGCCTTCCAAAAGAAAATCCCACTGCCCGGCTGAAAGAATGGTGCAGTAGTGTATGGTCTGTTTCTCTTCGTACATAGTCTATGATATTATGGTGTTACAACGGTCATCTATCTGCCCAAACCATATCCACGTTCAGGCATATAGTATTCCCTGTCTGCCGCTATGCGGTTCAGTACGTCCTGCAATCGGTCGAGTTGGTCATGGTCAAGCACACGGATGGCGTTTATCGTTATCCGCTGTGTCGCTATCCTGCGGTGTTCGATGTTCGTTTCGTTCATTGCTCCGTCACCGTCCGCATGGACGGAACGGAGGTAGGCATTGACCGCTTCCGTCTGTTCTTTGGACGGATAAGGTGCTGCCCATCTGTCTTGGATGTAGTCAATCATCCGGCTGACCGCTTCGGCTAAAACAGGGTTCTGTCTTTGCAGCATGGTTACAAGTGTCTCTTTTTCCATAGTACACTCATTTGCTGTTCAACTCACGGAGACGGTTTGCCGCCTCGGTTCTGATTTCTTCCTCCGACATCACTTTGACACCACGCACCCAATCAAGCAGGGCTTTCTTCTCGAAGAAAATCAGTTTCCCGGCTGGCTTGAAATACGGCAACTGGTTCAGGTGCGTCATTTTGTAAAGGGTGCTTTTGGCAACGCCGAGGAAGTCGGCGGCTTCCTCAAGGTTCAGGACTTCCTTTGCTGCATAGCAGATGTTCTCCAGCTTGTCGATTCTCTCCTGAAGGGTGGCAATTTTGCGCTCATGTTCAAGATTCATCTTGGATTGTTTGTTCTCTGTCATCGTCTTCTATTTTATGGTTTTACTTGTTGATTCGATACGCAAATGTATATCGTTTGATTTGAAAAAATGTGATTTTAGTTATCTTGAAATAGTTGATTTATAGATGTTTAATTCTTTCATCTGACGGAATTTTCCTCCGTTTGCCAGAAGATTATCTGTCGGTCTGCCAGATACTTTTCCGGCGGTTGGCTCGGCTAACTTTCGGTGTTTAAGGGAGCACGGGTTTCGCTTTCCGGCAAAACTTCTGGCAGAATGTCCGTACAACCCGACACATTTTCTCCTTACGTGGCTGTCAGAAGCCACGAAACAGATTTTAACACGGCTTTTTGATGCCAGCCCGTTCAATCGGGGCAAAAATCGGTTTGTGTTATCCACCGTGGTACAGGAAAATAAAAAATGTGCTATAGATGTGAACTTTATGCGTTTTGATTCGTTTTTGACGGGACAAATTCGTACCTTTGCACCTGAGTAACAGATATTCAGATACGGATATTCGGAGCAAGGCGTTCTTGATTTTATTTTCCTGTGGTTTTGTCCCGTTTTTGTCCCGTCGGGGATTTGTCTCACGGAACAAAATTTTGTAAGTGATTGGATGATAAGCGTTTGGATAGCCAAAAAGAGGCAGGTTTTCGCTAACCACCAGAA
>JAGAPR010000098.1 GCA_017623155.1 Prevotella sp.
TATCCCATGCATATAAGATTTTTGGATATGAAGAAGAAAGGTAATTACAAGATATATAACCGTCAGATTTGGGGAATATTATACCGTGACACATTCCGAAAAATGAGTTATATGTATCGAGAGTGGCTTTCTGGCAACATGAAGAAGATGCTACAGGATGCAATGGATAAATTAAATAATTAATGAGTTGATTTGTATTGAATAAAGTATTACCTTTGTGATAGGAACATTTTAACATATAGATATGACTGATAACAATAAAGAACATAAAGGAGTATTGGATAGTTTTTCAAAAAAACACCCATGGCTTTTGGCTCTAATATTTATATTGTCCTGTATTATTTCGCCAATTTTATTATGTAAATACAATGTATTTAAGAATGAAATCTTAAATATAACAGGTGGAATTGAGATAGGTATTATATTGATACTGATTGTTTTTGCGATTCTTGAAGTACGTAATAATCATAAACATGGACAAGGATGGAAACAGTCAATGTTTGGAGACTTCAAGGCCGAGCAAAAATCTTTTCTCGAACGACAAACCAGACGCAAACAAGCCTTTGTAGATTGGTTGTTCGGTAAAAAATAGTGTCCTTCACCATAAACATATCAAGGGGTATTTTTGCAACAAAGTAAAAATACCCTTAAGTTATGTCTAAAATAAGTAATGATCAGATATCTGCCACTATAGATATTAATGGCATATCAGAAACCCAAGAAAAAATCCTCCGCCTCAGGGATAGCATAAAATCATTAAATGACCAAAATAAAGAATATCGAAGAGAGATAACACGCTTGACAAAATTGGAGGGCGACCACTCTCAAGAGTTTAAACGCCTAAATGATGCTATAGATGACAATACCAAGACTATCCGCTTAAATAAAGACGAGGTTATAAAGTTAGAAACATCTATTGGCAATGTCGGAAAAACTTATGCCCAATTAAGTCGACAACTTAAAAAACTAAAGGGAGATTTAAATAACACATCCAAAGTTATAAACCCTGATAAGTACCATGAACTCGAGACTCAGATAGTAGCCACTGAGAAGGCGATGCGAGAAGCCTCGAAGTCGACACGCTCATTTTGGGAGCGACTCCGTGATACAGATAAGATTGGTACAACTATCAAAGGTTTTTTTATGGGTCTTGCCGCTGCAATAGGGACTCAGGTAATTGGCGCATTTAAAAGTCTTAAGAACACTATTATGGAGTTTTCAGCCGAGAACTCCAGGTTGGCGGCTATATTGGGCACCACTAAGGAAGGTATTAAAGAATTGACCCAACAAGCTAAAGAGCTTGGCCGAACAACTTCTTTTACGGCATCTCAGGTAACTGGTCTGCAGGTCGAACTTGCCAAACTGGGATTTACACAAAAACAGATTGAGGATATGACTCCATCGGTATTAAAATTCTCAAAGGCAGTTGGTACTGATTTGGCCTCAGCCGCCGCTTTTAGTGGTGCGGCATTGAGGATATTTGGGAAAGAGTCTAATGAAATAGAGAGTGTATTAGCAACATTGGCTATTGCAACAACAAAAAGTTCATTGGATTTCTCCAAATTGGAAGCATCAATAGCGACAATTGGCCCGGTAGCAGCAGCTTATGGATTGAGTCTCGAAGATACCACTGCATTGTTAGGCTCTCTGGCAAATGCAGGATTTGATGCCTCGAGCGCGGCGACAGCGACACGTAATATCTTGTTAAACCTATGTGATACAAATGGCAAATTAGCCAAAGCCTTAGGTGGCCCGGTGAAAAATCTCGATGATCTTGTCTCTGGCTTAAATAAGTTATCATCAGAAGGCATAGATCTCAATAAAATGCTGGAATTGACAGATAAAAGAAGTGTTTCGGCATTTTCAAATTTTATAAAACAGTCAGACGCTATTCTCAAGCTTAGAGATTCAATAACAGACGTTAATGTTGAGTTTAACCAGATGGCAAATACAATGGCAGATAATGCCAAGGCGGCCGAAGCCGGATTTTTCTCAGCCATTGAAGGGTTTATATTGCAATTTGGCGGATTAGATAATGTATTGGCCGGATTATATAAGACGGGTACATCAATCGTTCAGGTATTAGGATGGATTTTAAATCTCTTTACCCCATTTGTCAATATACTTAAATTATGTGGAAACACTGTAACATATGTCGCTAAGAGTATAGGTGAGTTAATTTCACGATTGACATCGTTTGGTGGGGGCACAAATGCCGTTAACAATGCTCTTAAAGCTTTAAAGGTCGTTTTAAGTGCTCTTGTATCGGCCTGGTTAACCTATAAATCGGCAGTAATGTTATCGTCGACCTGGACGAAGATCTCCACTGCATTAACCGAGGGCCAAACAACTTCTCTAACCGCCCAAAAGTTTGCAGTAACAAGTTTTACAAAAGCTTGGCAAGCATTTAAATCCGCTTTCATAAAGCATCCGTTTGGTGTTGTAATTACCCTTGTTGTAAGCCTTATTGCCTCGATGGTCGCGTTGAAAGACGAGACTGAAGATGCTGCTGACGCTCAGAAAACATTAAATGAACGTCAAGCGGAAGCTATTGCCAAATATGGGCAAGAAAAAAGGAAAATCGAAGAACTCCGTAAGGTCGCCATGTCTCAAAATGAAGCCTATGATAAAAGGCTTAAAGCAATAGAGGCTCTGAATAAAATTATCCCAGATTATAACGCTTCCCTCGATAAAGAAACCGGAAAATACCGGGAGAACTCTAAGGCCTTAAGCAATTATCTTGAATTACTCAAGAAAAAACTTATACTCGAGTCATTCAAAGATGGTCTTCAGAAATTAATGAAAGCTGATGCTGATAAACAAATGGAGTATGTAGATGAGTATAATCAAAGACTCTATGAGTTTTATAAAAATCGCAAAATCGCACATGAAAGAGGGCCTAATAGCGTGTCAGGTGCTGATGCAAATGCTGCTTTACTCGGGAATGGTGAACTCCCACTTATAATTAAAAATGGGAAAGCTATTAAAAATCCGAGGTATAAACCAAGTAATGTTGTTGTCCCGGGAGCAGGTGAGCGACCTGAATATATTGCTATTGAAAATGCACAACGAGAGGAATTGAAAAATATTTCATTTCAAGATTGGTATAAAAGAAAACACACAGATGAGTCTAAAGCGGTTGATGATTATGTCAAAAACGTTAAAGCCATGGGGTATGACCTAAGCGAGATTTTCTCAACCGATATGACCGATGCCACTACTGACCTTGGCGATGGGTTCAAGGGGCTTGGTGCCGCCGCTCACGATACTGTTGATGAGATTAAGAGGCTCAAGGATGAGTTGAAACAACTCAGGAAGGAGGAGGCTACCACCGATGCTGAGTATAAGCGCATTGAGGAGCGTAAAACGGCCATCAGCGAGCGGCTAAAGGTACTTAAAGGCAAAAAATCGTCTAAAAGCAAGCATGAACGAGGTACATACAGCGAAGATTCTATCGACCAAGTTACTGCCCCTATCGATGATGAACATCAGAAAAAATTGTTGGAGATTAATAAGTCTAAAGATACTGTGTCAGAGGCTAAATATGCTATCGCCCGTAATCAGGAGCTGATACGTTATAACGCTCGCTTGGTAAAGGAACTGTCGATATTAAAAGAGAATACCGATAAAACTCATCTCCAGACTATTGATAAAATCAATGCCGAGATTAATAAGGCTATGGCTAACGGCATCAAGGCTCAGCAAGAGCTTAACACCATCAATAACAAGCAGTTGGACGACAACTATGAGAAACGTGTGGCCGCGGCACAGGCTTATTATGACACCCAGGAGGTGACGATGCAAGAGGCCGTGGCCAAACAAAATATTACTCAAGAGGCAGCCGACATATATCTCATGGCCAAACAGCATGAGCTCCATGAAACGCAACTCAAGGAACTTCAGGACTATAAGAGTAACGTCGAGGCGGCCGAATCTATGTCGGCCGAGCAACGCCAAGCATTGTTGCTTGACCTGGCCGACAAGATACGTAAGGCCCAGTCTCAGGTACTGACCGATACCGGTAAGTGGTCGGAGCTCATGCGCGAGATGACCACCAACGCCGCTTCACCCGAGGGATTGAAACAACGTCTCGACATGGAAGTCTCGTCCGTTGCCCAGCAGTATGACACGATGATAGGCCTGGCCCGACAAGCCGGATTGGATACCGAAGCTCTCGAGCAGGAGAAAAAACGCCGTATAATGGCCCTCAACTACCAGTATCAAGAACAGATGTGGAAACTCAAGGAGAATGTAGGTCTGTCATGGGCTGACCAGTATCGCCATGAGCTTGATGACCTCGATAATATGCATACCCAAGGGCTAATATCAGAAAAAGGCTATCAGAAAAAACGCCTTGACCTGGCTGTGGCCTATGGGAAAAAGCAGTTTGACTTCTATACCGGTCTGGGAGCATCGATGTTCACCGAACTGCAGAACGCCGAGATTGCTCAGTCTGAGGCCAAGTATGACATGTTAATCCAACAAGCCAAGAACAACAACGAAGATACGGCCGAGCTTGAGCAGGAAAAGGAAAATAAGAAACTCGAGATACAGAAAAAGTATGCCGACGTGAATTTTGCTGTTAAAATCAGCCAAATTATTGCTGACACAGCAGTGTCAATAATGAAAGCCTTTGCCGAGCTGGGCCCCATAGGTGGAGCTATAGCCGCGGCGATGTTGACGGCAACGGGCGCCGCCCAGGTGATGAGCGCTAAAGCCGAGCGTGACAAAATCAAGAATATGCAGCCGGACAAAGTCGCGAGCGGTGAGAGCACCAAACCCGCTGTGGCCGAGCGTGTACTGACAGGCTACGCCGAGGGCGGATATACCGGAGACGGTGACCGTTATGAGGTTGCCGGACTGGTCCACCGTGGCGAATATGTGGTACCAAAACCTATCATGTCCGACCGCAGGGTGATAGATGCCGTGGGTACCATCGAATCCATCAGACGGTCGCACCGTCCCCGCGCATCCTATCGCGAAGACCTACCCGGATATGCCGAGGGAGGCATGGTAGGTGTCCCGGCGACAATCGATGTCGATAAGTTCTGTCAAGCAGTAGATCGTTTTGAGGCATCGGCCGCCAATCTCAAAGCCTATGTCGTACTTCGCGACTTTGACTACGCCAGAGATCAGCAAGACCGCGCTCGTGCTCCATTCACAAGACCTAAAAAATAAGCGAGATGATAGAAATCAAGATAAAAGGCGAGGCACTTGATTTGCCTCGTGACATGAAAGTGAGTATCGAAGAAACTAACCCGGTATATAATGAGCTGGGGAGTCAAAGTATGCCGGTGACAGTGCCGGTGACACGTCGCAATATCAGATTGCTCGACGGTGTCCATCGCCTCGACGCCGGTGTGGATCCCAATACTCCCGCGCAAAAAGTTGATGTAGTGGACGGAACGTATATACGTCGCGGGCTGATGAATGTAACCGAGAGCGGACGTGGGTCAGGATATGTGTTCAACGTTGGATTTGACAACTCGGCGGCGTACGCCAAATGGAAAGACCGCAAGCTGGGTGACCTCGAGGGCTTACCCGTCTATGAACCTGAGGGCGCGCAATATCCGATAGATGAGTTATTGCGTGAGTTGTACAATAATTACCTTGGGGCTGACCCTCAGCTGACCGACTGGGCCGTGTTTCCGGTGGCCATCAATGATAATGGCACCCCCGGCGATAAGTTCTGGGAAGTACTTAATGTTCCCGGGGCGCGAGACATGGTTCAACCCCGGCAGATCAAGCGTGTCATCGATGGTAAGGTTACCACTGTCAACGTTCCCGATGGCTATGGCGTGAGCCCTATGCTGAGAGTGTGGAAAGTGTTGGATCTGGTGTTTAACGATCTCGGACTGGAGGTGGTCGCTAATCCGTTCAAGGCCGACCGTGAATTGGCTCGCCTGGTGGTATTGAATAACGTTGCCGATAGTGTGTGTAACGGACGTGTGAAGTATGCCGATTTGATGCCGGACTGTACCGTAAGTGAATTTCTTAATTCCCTATGGGTAAGATTTGGATTGGTATACAATATCGACTATCGGGCCGGAACGGTTGACATGAGACTTATAAAAGATATTATCAACCAACATGACGCACCGGGACTCGATGACTTGTTGACAGAGCCTGAGTTGTTAAAGTATGAGGTCAAACAATATGTCAAGCTCAGTGCCTCGACGTCCATCACGGGAGCAGAGCCGGCGACAGCACGATTTGAGGACTTCATCAGGGGGTTGGATGTCTCAAGGGTAAGATTGGGCTCGGATGTGAGTCTATGGCGCAATTCCGGAACAGCTGATAAGCCTAATTGGAGCGGCGACGAGCATTATTATGACTGGTATGATGATGTTATAGACCTCGATGAGTGGCCCGACATATCTGACCCTGACTGGCCGGATGAGAATGATCGTGATGACGGCGACCGTGACGGTAGTGGAGATGAACGTACCGTTAAAGCCCGGACTGCTGATGGGAGTGAAAATACTGTTACTGACGACAAGGAAGAAACATTCCTGGCTCGAGAATATGTGTCCGGGAAATGGTACCGCTTGGACGCTAACAATGGTGGAGTGATGGCATCTTCGTCAGGCTTCTTCGCCTGGGATCCACAGCCTGAAGGGTACACAGCTCTGGAGCTTACCGCCGAGGATGAGTGTGTGCCCGTGGCACGTGTCAACAACCTCTATACCGAGGGAAATTTCATCAATGACATGGCTCCGTTGTACCTATTCGGGGCGCGCCATTATCACAGCTATATCAAGGGTAGCGAGAAAGACGAGAAAGACGGTAGCGAGACACCGTTGGCTTTCATGTTTGCCTATACACTCCAGAGCGGCACGATAGGCCGTCTTAATGGCGAGGGCATGGATGGCAAGCTTATTGTGTTGTCTGATGGCACATCTCCCACACTGTCATTATTGTTTCAATTCAAGGATGGTTTGTTCGCTCGATTCTGGGCCGGTTATGATGAAATATTAAGGCATGGCAACCGTGTCGTGGAAGCCAAAGCGAGGATTAATAAAATCGACCTGAACAGGCTGAATTTGCTTGATACAGTATCACTGAGAAATGTGAGGTGCCTTATTGACACGGCCACTTACATGTTGCCGGCGTCACGGGAGGTATCTGTAGAACTGAAGCTGAGAACCATCCAGCCCCATGGCAACTATGACATCAAAAAGGAACAGGCCATACCCGACTTCTCGGCTGCGGCCCGTCATCTACAGTGGCGTCTCAAGAAAGATTGTTACACTACCGAACTTGATACAGTGGATGCTCGCCGCCAGGCCATAAATAACTTTAAGACTGATACAGGATATAAAGATCATGGTGCCGAGGGCGATATGTATTACTTGAGCACCACAGCTGT
Source organism: Prevotella sp. (assembly GCA_017623155.1). GTDB lineage: Bacteria > Bacteroidota > Bacteroidia > Bacteroidales > Bacteroidaceae > Prevotella. The sequence continues at coordinate 7,370 of JAGAPR010000098.1, forward strand.
CAGGTGTCGATCCTCGGAACGCCTGTTACCGACGTGGCAAATTGACAAGACTCTCCCGATACCACCATGGCGAGGTGCCGAAATCCACAAAACTTATAAAGCACGTTTGACCTATGACATATATGAAGTACATGATATGTCTACACCGTTGACCCATGGGGATGACATCCAAATATCGGAAGCCCCCATAGGACAAGGCTCAGCAACGGTCGATTATGATGTTTATCTGGTAGCCCGTTGGGTAATGGATTAGTCCTTTGATAGTAATAGTTTAATACCGAGCTTTGTGTTATGAAAACTGAAAATATCATATCGGCACCGCGAGTGGAAGGAGTCGAGGACGTGTTTGAAAAATGGAAACAAAACCATTTGGGAACGTTCTCAGACTTCTACAGGTTTATAACCACGCCATCGGCCGAGCGTGACGAATTCCTGAAAACCTTGCATAGCGAGACGGGAATACATGGCTCGGCAGTATCTGTAACTTATAAGTGATTAATAATTATGCCTTTGCTTAATATACCCTCAGGTTATGGTTTTACACGTAACCCGATAGTAATAACAGACGGTTTCCCGGCTACTGCCTATGATAGTCGCGGTGGACGTTTTGTTGTGACTCTCGATGGACTGGAGGTCTATGTCGGTAGGTTTTATCCCCCGACCAGGATTGACATATCGGAAATACTTGATGCCTATATTGCTCCATTTACCGAACTCAAGGCTGATGAGCCGGGTATATATCCGATGGAGTGTATTGAGGATATGATGAATCTGTCTTGTCGTCGGGTGTCTATTGAAATGGAATATGACGGACATGAAGGTGTGATGAATCTTACAGCTGTATACGGGGGCGTATCACGGCAGAATTACCGACACTACGTCAATGCAGGCACTGATGCGTTTAAAGCTCGTTTTCTTAATCCCAAAGGTAATTTTTTCCTGACCACACGTACAGCCGGGTGGCGCATCGTTGTAAAGGAGACAGAGCTGTATCCGTTTTATTTCATAGCTCCTAACGGATGGGGAGATTTTGAGCTGAAGGATGTCGTCACCGGTGATGTGTGTAGTATGGGAGGACAAGATGGCGGTGTGTGGACCCTGGATCTAAATAAGGTCAGACAGACGTTTATGAGCGAGTATAGTACAATCCCCTCGATTATTGATGTGTATGTCGAGGGCAATTTCTCGTGTCGAATCATTATCGAGCAAGCCGACAATGTAAGAGAGCGTTATCGGTTGAAGTTCCGCAACTCGTTAGGCGTGTTTGAAATTATCGATATTACGGGAATGGCTCGATTGTCACCGGTATATGATAGCGATGATGATACAGCTTTTAAGCGATATGATCGAGTTACAGGGTGTTTTTATTCTGATCGTGAACGTCTCGAGATGGGGAAATACATGGAGATTGATACATTGGTAACAAGTATTGATAGGTTGTCTTTCCTTGAGGATATGATATCGAGTGATGAGGTCTATCTTGTAGATGTATACAGTGACCCGGTGAAGGTTATCCCGTCGATAGAGAATATGTCCTATAATTTTAATCTTGACGAGCCGGTACCGATAACTTTAAAACTCGAGATGGATCAGTATGAGATTAATATATTACCGGATATATCCTCGACAGATGTTTGTCATAAACCACGGGTATTCTCCAAGCAATTCAGTAAACAATTTAAATAGATAACAATGTCAGTCACTTTAACACAAACCGATATTAACACCTTGATTAATGTCATCAGAGACGCTGAAGCTCCCGAAAGCGTTACTAACGCTATGGTAGCCTCGGTCCTCGACTATCTCAACATATCACAGAAGACCAATGCGGAAAATCTTGAGACCGAAAAGTTAAATCGAGTGGCAGCGGTCTCTACCATCGATCAACGTTTAGACCGCTTATTGGGCGATAATGCCTCGTCAGCCATCGATAACTTTAATGAGGTAATAGCATTTTTGGAAGGTATCAAAGACAGCGAGACATTGACCGCCACACTAAATAAATTGCGTGAGTCGATAGCATCTACGTTATTGTTGGCCGAAGATGTAAATAATACCCTGGAGACACATACCGGCAATAGTGAGCAGAAGTTTAGTGATATGTCAACCGACATCAAAAATAAGCAGGCTAAACTTAAATCCTCAACCGAGATTACTGTTAATGCTGACAGCTCCTTATCGCTGACAGACAAGGCAAAGCTCGCCCTGTTGATAGACGAGTGGATAAATGAGATTGGCACCGATGGTGGCTATAACGAGGACACGGGTAAGTTTACCGCTTATGACGTCACGGACCTGACGGCAAGCGAGGTCATGTCGATACTCGGGTGGCGCGGTGCATACCTGATGGAGAGCGGCATGGCACATTATCGCGAGAGAGTGACGCCTCGGACGGTGGTATCGGCTGAGGGAACGTGGTCGCTGAAAGAGTGCTGGTTAAATGACAACAACCTTGTGGTTATCTCAAATATCAGAGGTTATAATTACATCACACCTCAGAGTATCGATAGGGCGTGGGCTTATTGCTCGGCGTTGAGGGCGATTAAGCCGGTGATATATTGCAGTCAGATGTCGTCGTGTAATGATGCGTTTAAGGGTTGTACGGCCTTACAGGAGGTCAAGATTGAGCTACTGGACCGGTCTATCTCGTTTGGCGACTCCCCAAATCTGAGTACCGAGTCTGTGGAGTATCTAATCGACCATGCGGCTAATACATCTCCAATAACAGTGACGCTTAATGAGAGTGTTACGATAACTCCTACTATAATTAATAAGGCTAAAGATAAGCAAATATCAATAGCGTGGCAAATGAATGAGTGATGAGACTATATAAATAATAAAATTATGATAACAATCGAGAATAACCAAGTTTACAGCACCGAGGGGAAGATGGTGCATCGTATCGGTGAGGACATTTATTTCCACCGCGCGACTGTGTTAACCGGCGAGACAGCCGAAGTGTTTGAAGAAATCGAGGAAGCGCCACGGATGACGCGCCACGAGTATGAGTCCAAGGTCGCCGAGCTGATAAGGCGTCGTTACAGTACAACCGCCGAGACGGCCCTTATCAACAACTATCTCGACCCCAACCACACCGAAGCCCAAGTGTCGGAGTATATGGAGTATCAAGCCTACCGCCGCGACTGCAAGGCCAAGGCCAAGACGGATTTGTTCAGAGAACACCGTTAAAATGTATTGTTTCGCTGTGTATAGGGGTGTTGCGGCCTTGAAGATATTTATTGGTGGTTGATATATCGGTGTGACGTGCCTGGTCTCGGGCGATAACGATACCTTCGGCATTTGCAAGATCTCTAAGCCCTGAGTCTTTGAGGCTGTAAAATTGGTATTCTTTACTCCATTTAAGAGCTTTGCGTATTTTCTTCCACTCTCGCCGGAAAATCTCACTTGACATTCTATTTTTACCGGGTCTCATGCCATCACTAAATAGATAGTAATCGCCGGGGTGATTAAACACTCCTAGGTCAAGCATAAGTTTTACAATCTCATCATTAAGACCAACAAGACCATCTCGACGGTTTTTTGATACTTCGCCCGGAATAAACACAGTTTGGTTTTTGAGCGATATGTCGCTGATTTTAAGATAGCTTAACTCGGTAGGACGGATAAAGGTATAATATTCCATCCGACAAGCCAAAAGATAGTGTAAATTTTTCTCGCTAAGGTATTGAGATAGCTGTCTTAACATCCTTCCGGATAGTGGTTGTCTGATTTTGGGAGACTCTGTGAGGTTCTTGATTTTTTCGGTCGGGTTAACTGCTATATATTCTCTTTCGATGAAAAAGCTAGCCAAAGAGCTACACCATCCACGGTAGTTGTTGCGGGTTCTAGGGCTACAGTCCCTATCGAGATGTATCCAATCGAGAAAATCTGAAATAAGCGCTGTGTCGTACTGGTATACATATTTAGGAGTGACAACTCGAGTTTTTAAGAACTCTCTAAAAATCGTTAGGCGTGAAGAATAGGATTTACGAGTTTTATCCTTATCCATCTTATTGATGTATGCTTGGTATTTATCCAATGCGTCGTTAAGGTCTGTATAGCCTCGATTGTCATCTACATTTACCCAAGGAGACCAACCGGCGCGTAGTCGTTTAGTGAGTGCTTCTATAAGTTCAGTAGCCCGTTTGCGTCGATCAGATATCTTCGAGATGCTGTTGATCATGTATTTTTTACGACGCATCTCTCCGATTGCGGGGTCATAACTTGTAAAATCTACATACCATGATTTACCGGTATGCAAACGCGGATAGGTAAATTGTAGTATTATACTACGTGGACGAGAATCGTTTTTGTAGGGGTACATTTTTTTTAACATTCTTTACGTTCCAAAGAATGTTACATTACCAAAATTTATATGTCTATCTCTTATTTTTTTGTCCCGAATTTGTCCGAGTAAAATTTAAAAATCGAGTCTAAGTGGCTGTTGTACTGTCGCTTAGACTCGATTTGGCGGAGAGAGAGGCTCTCGACCTTTGATTTTAGGCTATTTCAGACAGTATCAGAGCACACAAGCCGCCTGCGATTTAGGCCTCCCGGCTTTAACGCCATGCAACGGCGATTATTTATTATTTTCGGCTTTTCCGGGTACGTTTTCGGGTACTTCTCCGGAAGGAGCCACGCCGAAGGAATTAAAGCGCTCCATGTTTTCGACCTTCGACTCGTCCACGATTTTTATATAAGGCTTCATAGCCTTAAAATCGCTGTGCCCAGTCCAGGACATAACAACGGCCGGAGGGATCCCCAGGCGAAGCGCATTAACTACGAAGGTACGGCGGCCGGCGTGAGTAGTCAAGACTTCATATTTAGGCACCACCCGCTCCTGGCGCATATTGCCGGCGTAGGCGACAATATTAACCGGCTCGTCGATACCGGCCGCTTCGGCGGCGTCATGTAGGTGCTCGTTCATTTTCTGATTACTTATTACCGGCAGGGCTTTATCGCCAGGGAAGCCGACCCCCGCGTATTTTTCGAGTATGGCCAGCGCGTATTTATTTAGCTCGATACGTAGCCGGTCAGTAGTTTTTTTAGTTACGATAGACATATAAGGCGCCTTCGCGTCCAGATGGATATCCGACCGCCGGAGCTTCGCCGCGTCAGAGTAGCGAAGGCCGGTAAAGCAGCAGAAGCAAAACACATCACGAACCTGGCCGAAGGAGGGACAGCCCGGCTCAAATTCAAACGTAAGGAAGTGCTGGAGCTCCTCCCACGAAAGAAATATAACCTCTTTGCAGTCGAGACCCTTAAAACGCGGCCTATAGCTTTCATGAGCCTGGCCGGAGTAGTAACCGTTAGCGGCCGCCCATCGAAGGAACCAGCGCAAGAAGGCGACATTTTTAGCCACCGTAGTATTTAATAGCTTCGCCGTATTCTGCAGGTACGACACCCAGCTGGCAAAGTCAGCTTTATCGAAGTCAGCCAGGGAGACCCCGGCGCGCCACCCTTCTACATGCTTCCGGATCGCCTTAAACTTTGTAAACGTCGCCGGCGTCCAGTTATTAGTAATACCCATCTCGGCCGTAAATTTGTCGAAGACCTGGAAGAAGCCAGGAGCCGCCGGCGCTTCTTCGGCCGGCTTCGCCTTCGCCCTTCCTTCGGCTTCATCAAAAAGCGCCTTAAATTCGGCGACCGTAGGAGCCGCGCCGGCGTGATCGAGCTCGAAGCGCGTTAATACTTCTTCCACCGTCGAGGCCTGCCGAGTAAGCGCCCGGTTAATTTCGCCGGCCGTCTGCCGATAGCTATTTTTAGCGCCGAGCCGGACGCAGGAGTTAGCGGCGTCCCATTTGCCCGGGGCGATAACATAGCCAGAGCGCAAATCGCACCGGCGCCCAGCCCAGGAGACCCGGAGCCGGATGCCTACCTCGTCGGCAACTTCCTGGCCGGCGTTATTCGGCTTTACGTGCAGACCTATTTTAATAGAGAACTTCATGGCCGCAACGTTAGGATCCGGCCGCGCCCAGTCAGAAGCCAGGAGGCCGAAACCGGATATTTAGACGCCAGCACGGCCAGCGCATCGACTTCGACGCCGCTATAGGGACAGACGTAGCCCTCTTTAGGCGTCAACCCATAAGCCAGGCGAAGCGCCCGGTAACGAGGCGCCGAGAAACCATGCTCGGAGCAGAACGCCGACAGCGACGCCAGCCGCCCGGCGTCGACCAGAGCAGCCACGGCGGCAAAGAACCTGCGGCTCGTCGCCTGCCATACTTCCGAAGGGGCTGGGCTCATTCTGGCCATACTTCGGCGGGGGCTTTTTGCTTCATACTATTAAAGTCTGCTTCGGAGACTTCGGCACAGCTACAGCCGGCAAGCCAGGCGGCCTCCAGAGCGTCAAACAACGGCCGGGGCATATACGGATAAAGCGCCTGGCAGTGGTAGAAGGTATTTACATCTATTTTCATAGTTATTTTTCTCAAATTTTGCGCCTACGGCCTTTTCGGGCTTAACTGGTACACTTTATTACCTCGGGGCAAAGAAGACCAAAATAAGGCCATTTCTGCGCGTTTTTCGCGTACCACCATAATACGCCGATTTTACTCACGCGGGCGCGCGTACATATCTCTATATATGGGAGTTAACGGATAAAACAAGCCCAGGTAAGGAAGATGGCAAATATTAGCATAAGCAGGAATGTAATAACAACACCGGAGGTGCTGGCCTTCACCGGAGCTGCCGGCGTAGGAACCGGCGCAATCTCTGGGGCTGCTTCCGCACGGTCAAGGCAGCGGCTAAGCTCCTTTGCATATAACTCCCAGCTATCTGCGCTGCCTTCAGCCCCAGGGGCTACGACTTTATTTATATCGAAACCGCAAGAATTAGCCCGCAAACGAAGCCTCTTTAACGCACCCCTAACATCGTCAAGCCGCGCGACCTGGTCAGCCCAATAAGCATGGCACTCGTTAATTAATTCTGCCGGGACTTCTTCGGGTATATAGTAATAAAAATTATTATCGTCGTAGCCTTCGGTTACTATACAGCCGCGCCCCAGTAGCCAAACAGCAGCCTGGGAGTTTACAGCCTTCGGGGCTTCCACCGTCCCGCCTTCCGTTATAGCTTTATCCAGAAGCCCACGTACCTGGCTATCCATCCGCATAGCATTACGCCAGGCTTCAAAGATAGGATCGTTATTAAATTCCTTCATTACTTCAGTTATTACAAATTTCCGGGAACAAGAAGCCTCCTATTATTGTCAGTCTACATCCGCAGGGGCAAGAATCCCCGGCGCTTCTACTGATACTTTTTTAGAGCCTTCGGCAAGTTTTTCGATTGTTATAGCCTGGCGGGATATTGTAGCCGCCTGCTCGGAGATTGTTTGCTGTTGCGACTTCGCTAAAGCTACCAAGTCGCGCCTCTCAGAGGCAGCCTCTTTTAATTCATTTTGTAATTCTGTTATTCGCTCGAGGATCGAAACAATATTTTCATTAGCCGCTAACAACAGAGCTTCTTCTTTAGACACGAGGCCATCTTTATTTATAAACATGCTTCCATCGCCCTGATGTAACCAAAGGGGATTAAGGTCTGGGAACAGCTTAAATAATCCCTCTGATAGATTTCCTGACAGAGTTTTAGTCGTCCCTTTTAGTATTTCACGGATAGCCTGCGGCGTCTTTGCACCGATAGCCGCTGCAAATTTTGGTATGGTTAATTTGGACGCATCTATTAGAAGCTGGATCCTTTCGGCTAAAGAGATATTTGAAGTCATATAATATTTATATTATTAAAAAATGTTAATATTGCAATACTTATATTGCAATACCAAATATTTATATTACCTTTGCATTGTGTTCAAGGAGATAGCGCAAAGTTAGCGATTTTTGCCGAGGCACACAATAACAAAAAACACTTAAATAGAAGACAAGATGATTAAAAACTACACAGTAACAGAGATTAACCGTAATTGGCTTATTAAAGTCTACGGCGTCGACCAGAACGGCAACCGCATTAACAAGCTCGTAGGCGTTAGCGGCCTTCTGGAGCTTATAGGCCTCGACCTGGCCGCCAAATTCATAGCCCGCGCCTTCCGCGACATGCTCGACAAGGTAGTATGCAAGCTGCGCCGCGGCCTTAAAATAACCTTCTACGCTCACTAATAAAACGACACGACCATGCAAGTAGTAAAAGTAAAAGCCCCGGGACACTTCGCCGCCTTCTGTGTAGCGATTAACGAACCCTTCTATTACCTTAACGGCGCCTTCTACCTTCTTCAGTGGAAGGACGCCGAAGCCGCCAAGACCTTCTGCGGCGACAACGGAGTAAGAGCCTGCGACCTCCAGGCGATGACCTTCTCGGAAGTCGAGCTGGTAAACCTGGACGGCACCCCGACAGAGTACAACCCCGCCGACGTCTACGCCGAACTCGACGCCATAGGCGGCCGCGAGTATAAGACCGCCCTGGAGCGCGAAGCCCTGGCCGCATACCGGAAGGAGCTCAACGAATACGGAGAAGTAGGATGCAGCCGCGAAGCCTTCATAGAAGACTACATCTGCCAACATAGTTAAACCCAATAACACCCCAAGACAATGAACAGCAACGTAACGATTATAGGCCACGCCGAACCCACATATATAACCGCCGGCTTCTTCGCCCGCATTAAAAACGCCTTCAGCGCCTGGCGTAAACGTCGCCAGGCCGCCCAGGCCGAGACCCGCGCCCGGGAGCTTAAATGGCGCTTCGCCGTCAAGGAGCGCGACGGCCGCCTCTTTTTGACCTGCGACGGCGTAGCCTTCCAGGAGATAGACCCCAGCCAGCCGGCCGGAACCGTCTGCGAACTTCTTAACGCCGCCCGCTGCGACGCCCAAGCCTACAACAGTATTAACCAATAAAGCCAGGAGCCATGACAAAGACCGCAACCGCAACCCGCACCGCCTTCGACTACGTAGAAGGCCAGATTAAAGCCGAGTATAACCGCCACGCCTCCTGGGTAGACCACTACAGCGAGATGGAAGGCATGGCCACCAGCGAAAAGGGAAAGAGCAAATGGCGCCACTGCCGCCGGCTCGCCCAGAAGCTGAAGGACGACACCCTGGCGATACTTTACGCCTACCAGGAAGGCCGGAGCCTTCGACGCCTGGCCGACCAGGTACACGAAGCCCAGGAGGAACGCCGCAGCCTTATAGCCTGGCTCGCCGGCCGTCCCCAGGAGGATCCCGAGCACAGCCGCAGAGCACAAAGCGAAATTAACTACCTGGGCGAGTTTTTAACCGACATTCTACACCACCTCAAGCAGAACAACCCAGGCACCCAGCTGGCCTCCGAAGCCGCCTACGTCCTGGCAACCATAAAGACTACATGACCAGATAGGAGGCAACGGAGCGGGAAGCACCCGCGCAAGCCCTTAAACCGGTGATGGGAGGGAACAACACCTCCACCGCGTAGGCGCCGACAGCGCCAGCCAAGCCCGAAGCGCCTACGCCTTCTTCTTTGATAACATATAACTCAGCATAAAGATGACCCACACAAATAAAAGATTTACTGGAGCGCTGCCAGCCGGAGACCTGGCAGGAACGACCTCAGTAATAGAGAAGCTGACCGGCACGACAGCCCCGGCGCCGGTATTGACTACGGCGCTCGAATATAAAGGCTTTAACCGCGGGCTCGCCCAGGTGCTCCACGTCGATTATAGCCAGGTAATAGGCGAGCTTCGAGAAGCCCTCGGGATAACAAGCCGCAGCGGCCTCAGCGCCTACCGTAACGGCCAGGTAAGACTGAGAGCCGACCAGGCCGCCAAAGTGCAGCAGGTTTTTAACCGTCGAGGAATAACCGAGATATGGGACGCCTAAACCTTCGAGCCGAGCTGACCAGGAGGGAGACGCAGATCGCCGAGCTCTTAGCCTGGGGCGCCGCTAAAAAGGAAGTCGCCGACCTTCTACGCATAAGCCCGCGCACCGTCGAGAACACCGCGCGCCACATATACGAGAAGATAGGGATCCAGAAGGCCACCGAGCTCTGCGTTTACTGGTTTTGTGCCAAGTGTGGAGTAAGCCCCAGCAAAGACCCGCTAAAGCGCGCGTTTATTGCCCTGGCGCTGCTATTTATACTTCTTCCTTCCGAGCTTCAGCCACGGCGCGACGACCAGACGGCGATGCGACCCGCCCGCACTACCAGAGTAGTAACCCGCACCATCCGAGGCCGCAGATCCGAAGACAATTTATTTAACCCCTTAGACTTTTAACGCCATGCCCGCCAAGATAAACGACGCCACCAGGATAATAGACCTCACCGTAGGCCAGCTGGAAGACTTAACCCGCGCCTGGGTACGTAGCGAGATGGCCAGCGCCAAAGCCGGCGAAGACCACCAAGACAAGCGCCACGTTTACGGCCTTAAAGGCCTCGCCAAATTGTTAGGCTGCAGCGTAACCCGCGCCTGCCAGATAAACACCAGCGGCGTAATAGAGCCGGCGCTGACCAGACTGGGAAACCTTCTGATCTTCGACGCCGACATGGTTTTAGCCCTTCTTAAAGAGAACAACGACGGCCGCCCGGCCAATAAATAACCCCACTTAAAAGCATCAGCAGCATGAGACAACTGATTATTAACCGCCTCGCCCTTTACAACTTCAAGGGCATACGCCAGGCCGAAGCTCGCTTTAGCGATACCGGCGCCACCATAACCGGCGACAACGGCGTAGGCAAGTCAACGATGGCCGACGCCTTCTCCTGGCTTTTCTTCGGAAAGAACGCCGCCGGAGTCGAGCAATTCAGTATTAAAACCGTCGACGAGGCCGGCAACTTCATACCGCACCTCGACCACACCGTAGAAGCCGACTTTACCCTGGTAGACCACGAGACCGGCGAAGTCAGCCAGACCCGCGCGCGCCGAACCTACGCCGAGGACTGGAAGAACGCCGCCGGCGATACCGACCAAAAGCTGGCCGGCCACCATACCGACTACTTCTGGAACGATATCCCGGTAAAAAAATCGGAGTACGACGCCAAAGTAGCCGAGACGATACCGGCCGACATCTTCAACGTAATAACGGACGCCTACGCCTTCCTGGCGCTCCCCTGGGACGTCCAGCGCAACAAGCTGACCGAGATAACCGGCGAAGTCAGCGCCGCCGATATCGCCGCTGCTAATCCCGACTACGCCGCCCTTCTTCAGCGCGCGAAGGGAGCGACCCTGGAGCAGTACTGCACCAGCCTGGGCGCCCAGCGCAAGAGGATAGCCGCCGAGCTCGACGCGATACCCACCCGCAAGGACGAGCTCCAGCGCGCCACCCCCATAACCCCCGACTACGCCGCCCTGGAGATCCGCAAGGCCGAGCTCGAAAAGACGATAGCAGAACTCGACGCCGCGGCCGGAAGCATAGCCGAGCGAAACCGCCTACAATACCAGAAGGCCGCCGAGATACAGAGCCAGATCAACGAGCAGGAGAAGCTCCAACAGCAGGCAATCCACGCCGCCGAGATGTCGAGGCAGGATGCCAACCACCGCGCCCGCAAGAGCCACGACGAAGCCGCCGCCCGCGTCAGCGAGATAAAAGAGCGCATCGCCCAGAACGACCGCGGCCGCATGGCGCTGGAAGGCTTAAGAAGGGACGCCGAAAAGATAGGAGCCGAGGCCGACCGGAAGGACACCGAGCTCGTAGCCTTCCGCGAGCGCTTCAGCCAGCTATATAACCAGACCTACACCCCCGGCTCGTTAGTCTGCCCCCGATACGGCCACCAGTGCACCGACCCGACAGCCTGCTCGAAGGGCGAGGCCGAATTTAACGACGGCCAAGTAGCCACCCTCACCCGCTGGCAGGAAGAAGGCCGCGCGAAGGCCGCCGAAGTCAAGCGCCTACGCCAAGAGGCCGCCGACATGTTAAAGACCTACGACGCCGGGATCGCCGAGAACGACGCCAAGAAGGGCGCCCTCGAGACCGAACTGAGCCAAGCCCAGAACCTTCTGGCGAACCTTCCGGCCGTCGCCCTTCTTCCGGAGATTAACCCGGCCGACCTTCCGAGCTGGCAGGAGGCCGCCACCAAAATAGCCGAGCTTCGCCAGCAATACCAGGCCGCCCTCCAGCCGTCGACCGGAGACAGCACACCGGCCACCCACCCGGACGCCAAGCGCCACGCCCAGATGGAGCTCGACGAAGTAAAGCGCAAGTTAGGCCTCCGCACGATTATAGAAGCCAACGAGCGCCGCCAGAAGGAGCTCGACAACCAGGCCGCCAAGTTAGCCCAGGAGAAGGCCGACATCGAGCGAGAGCTGAGCCTGGCCGAATCCTTAACTATTGCCATAATGGACGCCGTAGAGCAGCGCGTTAACGCCCACTTCGCCCTCGTCCAGTTTAAGATGTTCAAGACCCTGGTAAACGGCAACAAGCAGCCCGCCTGCATAGCCACCGTTAACGGCGTCGCCTATAAGGACGTCAACACCGCCGGCCAGATCAACGCCGGGCTCGACGTGATACAGACGTTAACTCGCTTCTACCAGTTTGCCGCGCCTATTTTCGTAGACAACTGCGAAAGTGTAGCCGAGCTCAAGACCCCGGACGGCGCCCAAGTTATACGCCTTCAATTTGTCAAGGGGATGCCCTTAACCATAACCCCGGACGAAGCATGATTTACGAAGTATATATAACCGAGACGCTCTGCCGAACCGAACAGATCGAGGCCGACAGCAAAGCCGAGGCGATAGCCAAAGCCCGCGAGGCCTACGACAAGGAAGAAATAGTATTAGACTACAAAGACTTCATCGAAGTAGACTTTAAGGCCGTCGCAGACGGCGACGAAGCCAGCGACGACGAAGACTGACCCAGGGAGGCCGGAGAGAGCTCCGGCGCCCTTCGCCGGGAGGCGAGAACCCCTCTATTTAAGTGTAAGGCCGGCGTAATTGCAAGCCGCCGGCTGTTTGCCCGAGTAGCTCAGACAGCGAGAGCGCGCCGGAAGTCGCAAGAGCGACCAGCACGGCGGAGGGCTGGTGCAAGTCCAGCCTCGGGCACAAAGTTTTAGTTAACCCAATTATTAACCCCTTCTAAACCCACAGCTATATGGAACAGAAGACCAACCCCAGCGGCGAGCAGGCCGCAACCCAGGCACCCCAGCCAACAGCCTGGATCGAGAGAGTAAGAGCACTGGCCGACGAACTCGGCAACGAGCTCGACAACCGCAAATCCGGAGAAGAAGACCGCCGCGGCTTCATTCTCGTAGCCGTAGACGGCACCAACGCCAACGACGGCAAGCCAGTAGTATCAATGGGAGCCACCGCCGGCCACAGCATAGCCCTCGGCATGGCAGTTAAACACGTGCTGACCGGCGAACCATTTGCCAAGCACATGCAAACCGCCGCCAAGATGATGGCTATAGACACCCTCGCCGGAGACGGCAAAGGCACCGTAGTAATCGACCTCCGCGACAACGAAGGCGACGACGGCCAGGCCGACGACCAGGAGCAGACCCAGGAAGAAGCCGATGGAGAGTAACAACAGACCAGACTGGATGGCAGCCCTGGCCGACGAAGTAGAAGCCGCCCTGGATAATTCCGGGATAGACACCGACCCCCGCGCCGCCGTGATATTTATCGCAGTCCACCCGAACCCCGACGGATCTAAGCACGTCGTACACGAAATTAGAGGCGGGAACGCACCCCTGGCCGAAGCCATAGGCGCCCTGGTTTATAACCGCGACCTCCCCGCCATACTTCACCTCGCAGCCGCCGCGGCGCTTCAAATGAGGCACCTGGAGAACCGAGCAGCCAACAAGAACCATAAACCCCACAACAAAAAACGCAAATGAGCACAACACCCCAAAACCCCACGACCCTGCCGGCGACCATAGAGAACGCCCGCAAACAATTCGAGCTCGCCTGCAAGAGCGCAGAAGGGCTCCAGACCCTTAACAACTTCGGCGCCGCCTTCCAGGCCGTAAACGTCGTTAGCCTTCTTCGCCAGGCGCTGACCGACGAAGTAATGGACGCCGTATTTATGCCGCTGATGAACACTAAAATCGGCTTTTTGACCGACCACACCGGCAAAGCCCGCGGCAACCGCCCCCCGCTTCAGCCCTACGGCCGCGAGATCGTCAGAGACGCCATCATCGACGCCGTAACAGTAGGCCTCATGCCGACCGGCAACCAGTTTAACATCATAGCCGAAAGGATGTACCCGACAAAAGAAGGCTACACGGCGCTCCTGCGTCGCCTCGGCGTTAAATACTTCATCGAAACCGGCTACGACAAGAGCCAGGCTGAAGGCTTCGCCGAGATACCCTGCAAAATTACCTATAGCTACGGCGGCGAGCGTAACGCCTTCAGCATAACGGCCACCGTCAAGAAGGACAGCTATAGCAGTCCCGACCAGATACGAGGCAAGGCCGAGCGCCGCGCCAAAAAAGCGCTCTACGAGTATATAACCGGCTGCGACTTCGGCGACGCCGACGAAGACAGCTCGACACCTATAGACGTAGTAGCCGAGGAAATCAGCGGCGAAGCCAACCAGGGAGGCCAGATCGGCCGCAAGGCGCCGAGCCAGCAGGCACAGCAGCCCCAGCAGGCACAGACCGCCCAGGCCAGCGCCCAGGCCGCGCCGAAGTCGAACCCGGCCAAACCCGAAATGGATTTTTAACAGACCCGGCAAGGATGGAATTAACGGTAATTGCATCTTCATCAGAGGGGAACGCCTACGTAATTCAGAACGAAGGCGAAGCCCTTCTGATTGAAGCCGGCGCCAACTTCAGCAAGACCCTCGAGGCGCTCGGGCATAACGTAGCCAAAGTTAACGGCTGCCTTATTACCCACGAGCACGGAGACCATGCCGGACACGTTAACGAAGTCCTTAGCTACGGCCTCCCGGTCTACGCCAGCAGGGGAACCTGCAACGCTATAGAGAACAAAATCCGTAGCGCCTACAAGCCCCGCGTTTTAGACTTCGATAGCGTAGGCAACTACTTCGACCTTCAGTTAGGCCGCTTCGAGGTTTACCCCTTCGCCGCCAAGCACGACGCCGCCGAGCCTTTAGCCTTCTACATCTGGCACCCGGAGACCGGCGGGATCCTATTTGCTACCGATACTTACTACATCCGGCCGACCTTCGCCGACCTTCGGACAGTGATGATCGAATGCAACTACGCCGCCGACATTTTAGCGGCCAACGTCGAAAAGAGCGCCAACGGCATGACCTGGCAGCGCGCCCAGCGAGTACGAGCCAGCCACCTAAGCCTCGACACCTGCCTGGCCGCGTTGAAGGCCAACGACCTAAGCCACGTAAATAACGTAGTGCTTATCCACGTCAGCGCCGGCAACGGCGACGCGCGCCGCTTCAAGAAGGCCGTAGAGCAGGCAACCGGCAAGCCGACCCACATCGCCCGCCCAGGGCTTAAAATAGACTTAAATATTAACCCCTTCTAACAACGACAACATGGCTCTATATTTTGAGTGTAAAGTTAGGTACGAGAAGATGGGAGAGAACGGCCTCGTTAAGAAGGTTAACGAACCCTACCTCGTCGACGCTTTAACCTTTACCGAGGCCGAAGCCCGAGTAACCGAAGAAGTCAAGCCCTTTATTAGTGGAGACTTCGACGTAGCAGCGGCCAAGAAGACCAAGATAGCCGAGATCTTCTGGGCAAGCATAGACATCGCCGACCGCTTCTATTTAGTAAAAGTCAACTTCATCACGATAGACGAGAAGACCAGCCAGGAGAAGAAGGCCGCCAACCTTATACTGGTGCAGGCTTCAGACTTCCACGGAGCGCTCAACCGCTTCGAGGAAGGGATGAAGGGAACAATGGCAGACTACGAGATAGCCGCCATCAGCGAGACCCCGATCGTAGACGTATTTAACTACGTCGCCAAAGAAACAACCGAACAAACCAATAACCCCCAAAAACCCCAACAACAATGACAAAAGACGAATTAGTTAAGGCCGTACAGACAAGCCTCCAGGACACCGCCTGCTGCAACTTCGGCAAGGAAGACATCGCCACCGTGATAACCCACACCCTCGGCGTAATAAAAGACGTCGTATATAACGGCCAGGAAGTAACCCTCCGCGGCTTCGGCACCTTCAAGCCCAAGCAGCGCAAGGCGAAGGCCGCCCGCAACATCAGCAAGGGCACCACGGTACTGATCCCCGCGCGCAAAGTCGTAGCCTTCAAACCGTCTAAAGACTTTACCACCGTCCAGGACTAAACGGAACCACCAACCAGGGACGCCGGCACCGACCGGCGCCCCTTTAACCCAACCGCCGATGATGCAGAAGCGCACATATATAAACCTTATAAACGACTTCTGGGACAGACAAGCCCAGGAGCCGCTCAGCGCGCCAGCGTCGATGGTATATTTTTACCTCCTAAACCGTATCAACCGCAACCGCTGGAAACCGGTATTTATAAGCAATACAGAGCTCGCCGACGGTGCCAGAGTATCGCGCCGCGGCCTTCCTTCATACAAAGCCGAGATAGCCGACGCCGCCCTCCTTTGCATACAAGACCAGGGCGAAGGACGCCTGGCCAGCACCGTTTACAGCCTTCCAGAAGAAACCGCGCAAAAAGGAACAGTTAAACTGCGCAAATTTACGCAGATAAACCGCGCAAAAAAACGCAGTTTATCAGAAGAAACCGCGCAAAAAGGAACAGTTAACCGCGCAAAAAAACGCAGTTTAACGCCCGCTACACCTTATAATGTATATAATAAGACATCTATAAGACCATCTACTACGACTAAAGACAGCGCCGAGGCGCTTAACGTCGTCGTCGAAGTTGAAGCTGAAGAAGTCGAGATTTTAGGAGATAAAAAAGCCACCCAGATAACCGGCGCCGCCGCCGAACTCAAAAGAAAAAAAGAAATAGCCGCCGCCCAGGGCGCCGAGGTATTAAAAGCCTTCTTCGACCCCTCGAACCAATACATCCTGGAGGCACTTTGCATGCAGAACCACGTAACAGCCGACCAGCTCCGAGGCATAGCCGAAAGGATAATAGGCGACTGGACGCAGGACGGCAAGATCCACGACGACTATAAAGGAAACTTCGACATCGGCGAGGCTGTTAAACACCTTCGCATGACGATACCGAAGAAGGCCGCCGCCGAAGCCCGAGGCCAGGCAGCGCCCAAGACCCGCGAGCAGAGCCGCCAGGACTTAATGGCCGGCGCGATGCTTAAACTACGCAACGCAATAGAAACTGATGGCCAGCCCCGCCCGGACGGCCAACAAGATAACCCCTTTTAACGACCTACGCAATGGAACTAATACCGAGCCGCCGCGATACAACGGCGTTAACAACCATAAGCCAGGAACCCTGGGCGCTAGCCATACGCGAGCAATACGGATCCCTTCCGGCCTTCGCCGCCAGGTTTACGCCGCAAGTCCAGAAGTACTGCGCGCAAAACATGGTTAAGGCCGTCGAGAATAACCTGCCGACCTTCGGCCGGATCGTATCGACCTACGGCGAAGAAGGCATAGGCGCCATCGTCGCCACCCACATGACCGACGCAATACTCCGCATGGGCGAAGACCGGGACGTAGACCCCTACGACGTCCAATTTATAGCCAGCGCCATCTGCGAAAGTGAGAGATTTAAGACGCTACGATTTACCACCGTGCTGGGCTTCTTCCACCTGCTTAAATGCGGCGAATTTGACATCTACGGCAAAGTAACCCCGCGCAAGATATTAGAAGCCTTCCGCAAATACGCGATAGAAGCCCAGGCCAAAGAGAACCGGATCGCCTACGAAAAGAAATGCCGGGAGCAGGAGGCCGAGCGAGACAGAAGCAGAGCCAACGCCGTAAGCTGGGAAGAATTTGCAGCCAGCAAAGGAATCCCCGACGCCAGCTTTATGGCATACGCTGCCCGCCTGGCACGAGAGGAACAAGCCCGCAAGGACTTCTGGAAGAACTTCGCCGACCTGCTTTATACCTTAGTCTCGATAATAGCTTTTATAGCCGACTGGCAGCAACGCGACAAGAAGGCCGCCCAGAAGGCCAGAAACGCCACAAATTTCGACGGCTGACCCTTCGACGGTTAATTTACCGTCTCCGACACGACGACGCGCCCAGGCGCCAAAATAAAACAAAATAACAACCCAATCCGTATTACTAACAATGGAACAGACTCCAGCCACTACACCCAAGCCGACAATTTACATCAGCGGCGGGATCAGCGGCCGACCACCGCAAGAGTATAACGCGCACTTTGCCTCAGCGGCCACAAGGCTGAAGGCACAAGGCTACGAAGTGATTAACCCCCTTTACAACGGCCTCCCGGAGGACGCCTCCTGGCACCAGCACATGCGCGCCGACATAAGGCTGTTAACCTATTGCCACGAGATTTACATGCTCGCCGGCTGGGAGCGCAGCACCGGCGCCAGCGCCGAACACGCCCTGGCCATAGCTTTAGGCATGGCCGTACACTACGAGCAGCCGCCGAGACACCCGGAGCTCAAGCACGCGATCCAGACAGCCCTCGGCGTGACCTTCCGGGATATTTGCCGCCGGGGACGTAAGCGCGCGATAGTCTACGCCCGCTTCATTTACTGCCACTTCGCCGCCCTGGCCGGCGACACGGCTACGACCATAGCCCAGGAGCTCGGCCACAAACATAGTAACATCTGCTACTATCTTCGACAGTACGACCCCGAATTTAAGTATAACCGAGAATTTAGGAACGCGGCGCGCGCCGTCTCCGACCTTCTCAAAATAATTCAGACAGTATGACAATTAACAACCTCGAAGGCTACCGTAAGAACATGGAGCCTGCCCGCCCCGACGACATTATCCAGATAACCACCGACCGCAAGACAGCCGAATGGATAGCCGCCGCCAGGGCTAAGGAAGCCGCCGATAAATTTATTAACATTATGCAAGACAACGACAAATGAAGAAGAAATTAGCCAACCTTCTACGCCGCTGGGCTTCAAAGTTAAGCCCCGACAACACCACCAGCGACCGAGTATTAACCGCCGCCATGACAAGCCGCACGACGGCTGACGTTAAGATCTTCAGAGCCGCCCACCACTACACCCGCCGCGACCTTCAAGCGCTGGAACACGACCCCGACCTGGCGCCAGTGATGGAGATGGACGCCCGCCGCAAGCTACTCCACGACATAGCCCTGGCCATGTACCAGGCCGGCGCTATAACCTTCCACACGGAGCCGGAAGGCTGCCCCGATAGCCACGACGTTTTAATAGCCACCTGCCGCGCCGTCGTCAAGAAATGAAGCGCTGCCCCTACGACCACCGCCAGAAGATGGCCTATTTAACGGCCGCCGCCAAGTGTAAAAAAAGCGACCGCGGCCGCGTCCACCTACACGAGCTGGAGGAAGCGCTGTCCAAGTGCAAAGACGCGATATTTAGCTGGATGCAATGGAGCGACGCTAAAAACTTCTTCCACGGCGGCAACGATACCGAAGGCGTCTACTACTACCTCCGGCCAGAGTACGAAGCGGCGCCCCTGGCCAAAGTCTACCGAGATATCCACAAATTTTTTAACCCCAACTACGATGGAGAATAACAACACCCCCCAGGCCAACGAGGCCACCAGCGAAAAGAAAGCCAGCACCGATGCCGAGCGCTACCCCTTAATCGAAAGCCCGATTTACCGGCGCTGTCTCGAAGACGTAATTACACACGTCAAAATGAGAATAGCCAGCCTCGGCGGCGTCAACAGCTTAAAGAGCTCGCCAATCACGCAGCTGGAGAAGGCCGGCAACCTTAACGCCGACTTCATGCTGCGCCACTTCGCCGGCATTTTCGACCATAACAGCCCGCTGAGCTCCGGCCAGCGTCGAGCCGTCAAGGCGATATTAACCGACGCCGCCGGCAAGATGGCTATGCTCGCCGAATCAGTGCACGCCGAATCCGTAAAAGAGGACATAAAGCGCCAAGTCAAAAACGCCTAAAAATAGCAAGAATGAAGCCTATAAAATTCCCAGAGCATAACGCCACCTTCGGCGAAGGCCAACCCCAATATGAGCCGCTGCCGGTGCTTCTTTTCACGGACGGCCAGGTTATATCCTGCTGGCAGCTTAGCGACGAAGAAAAAGCCCGCGTAGCAGAGACCGGCCAGATCTGGCTCAGCCAGCTAACATTTAACCGCCCGCTTCAACCGGTATTTATGACCGTCGACAAGGCCGAGCTGATTATAAAAGCGCCGGCCGGCGACCAGCCCCAGGAGGGAGCGCCCGATGGCCGATAAATTAACCTTCGAGGAACTCCTGGCCAGAGCCAACGCCAGCCCCAAGCGCCGGCCACCGGCGCACCCGGAGGAAGACCTCCAGAAGGCCTGCTGCCAGTGGTACGACCTACAATGGGGCGAGCGCCGGATTAACGGCGTAAAGATAGGCCGCCTCCTGCACCATAGCCCCAACGGAGGCAAGCGCTCGAAGAAGGAGGCCGCCCGCTTCAAGGCGATGGGCACCCGCGCCGGCTTCCCGGACTTCTGGCTCGGCATACCGGTAAACGGCTGCCCCTACCTTTGCGTCGAGCTAAAGACGCTTAACAAGGGCTCCGGCCAGAGCGAGAACCAACGAGACTACGAGCGACTCGTTACAGCAATGGGCGCCCGCTACGTCGTCGTCAGAACCCTCCAGGAGTTTATTAACGCCGTCAACGACTACCTGGCGCCGCTTCGATTATAGCCCAAGACAAAAAATTACTCATAACTTTAGCGTAGAAACGTACTATCATAGTACATTTTTACGCTAATTTTGCGCTGGCGGCATACGTCGCCCAAGAGATAAACAATTTAACACCCTTCGACATGAAGATAGCCACCGACAAAAAATTACACTTCCTGGCGTGCCTGGTAATTGCTTTTATAGCTTCAGCCCTGGCCGCTAATATTCTTTACCCCTTATGGCCGGCAGGCCGAGGATGGCCACACGTAGCAGCCGCCTACGCCTTCGGCGTCATAGCCGCCCTGGCCATAGGCATAGCCAAAGAAGCCCGCGACCGCAAGCAGGCCGGCAACCACTTCTGCTGGCTCGACCTTATAGCCGACTTTTGCGGCGCCCTTCTGGGAGCCTTCGCCGGCTTCTTCGCCCTGCTTCTTTAAGCCCGACCACCGTACACCCATATAGCTGATGCCTTCCAAGTGAAGACCGGGAGCGGGCACTGCACCCGCTCCCAATTTTTAACCAGATACCGCAATGGTAAAGAAGAAGACCCAGGACACCGACGACCTCGCCGACTTAAAAGTAGACTTCGGAGACATAGCGATCCCCGAAGTTAATTTAGCGGCTTTAGGCTTCGACACCGACGAGGCCGGAGACCCCACGCCCGCGATGGAAACCCGCTATATAGCGCCGAAGCCACCGGTAAAGGGCATGCCGGTATTATACGACCGAGCCAAAGACCTCGCCCGCGACCTTCGAGTAGGCAACGGCGAGCGCTTTAACGTCATAGTATCCGGTAACTTTGTTTTCGGCGACTTCCTACACGCCTACCTCACGCAACACCATATCCGCGCCGAGCGCATGACAATAACCACGCTGAGCCTCAGCGCCCGCAATATTGACAGCTTAAAGCGCCTTATGGAGCTGGGCTATATAGGCACCCTCGACATGGTATTAAGTATTTATTTTTACGGCCACGAGCGCTGGCAGCTTATACCGCACCTCTACAAGAGCCTGGACAAAGATAACCGCTTCCAGTTAGCCATCGCCGGGATCCATACTAAAATAATTTTCTTCGAGACCAACGAGGGGCAAAAGATAGTTATCCACGGCTCGGCCAACCTTCGCTCCTCCGTCAACGTCGAGCAATTCACGATCGAAGAAAACCCCGAGCTCTACGACTTCTACGGCGAATGCTTCAGCAAGGTAATGGAGCGATACGCGACAATAAAAAAGCCCCTTCTGGCCAACGACCTCTGGAAGGTAATGACGACAAAGCGATTTTATAACCCTTAAACCCCCAACAACTATGCCCGACTACAACCCCTTCGAGGCTCCAGCCGGAACCGGCGACAGCACCTCCGGAAACGAGAACGACAACACGACGATCCCAGAAGAAGACCTCCCATTTTAACACCCAGGCGGCGCCGACGTAACCAGCGCCAGGCGTCGCCGATAATAAACCAACCGAGCAATGGAACCGAACCCAAGCGAAAAGAAGGCGCCGGCAATAGTGCAGAGCCAGGAGATCCCGCTGTCGGAGATAACCCCCAACAAGGGACAGATCCCCGGCGTACCCAAGAACCCGCGCGTAATAAGAGACCAAAAATTTAGGCTTCTTAAAAAGTCGATAGAAGAAGACCCGGAGATGTTAGGCCTCCGCGAAATACTTCTATACCCATACCAGGGCAAGAACATAATCATCGGCGGAAATATGCGCTACCAGGCGCTTAAAGACCTGGGCTATACTACGGCGATCGTCAAATTTTTGCCCGCCGACTTCACGGCCGAGAAGCTCCGCGCCATCGTCATAAAGGATAACAGCGGCTTCGGCGAGTGGAACTGGGACGACTTAGCAAACGAATGGGAGGTCGCCCAGCTCGTAGACTGGGGCGTAGACGTCCCGGAGCTTAACAACGTCAAGACAGACGACGAGGCCGAAGAAGACGACTACAACCCCAGCGACGACCTGGAAGCGCCGGCCAAGACCCGCGAAGGGGATATTTACGCCCTGGGGCGCCACCGCCTTATCTGCGGCGACAGCACGGATCCGCAAATAATTGACATCCTATGCGGCTCGACAGTCGTAGACCTATACCTCACCGACCCGCCCTATAACGTCGATTATGCCAGCAAGAACAAAGCCCTAAACGCCGCCGAGAAGGGCAACCGCATACAGAAGGAAATCGCCAACGACCGAATGGCCGACGGCCAATTTAGGGAGTTTTTGAACAAAGCCCTAAACGCCGCCGACCGCCACCTCAAGCCCGGAGGCGTTTTTTACATCTGGCACGCCGGTACCGAGGGCTTCAACTTCATAAGCGCAGTAAGGGACGCCGGCTGGGAGTTTAAGCAGGTATTAATCTGGAACAAAAATAACATGGTATTAGGCCGCCAGGACTACCAATGGAAGCACGAACCCTGCCTCTACGGATGGAAGCCAGGCGCCGGCCACTACTTCATCGACAGCCGGAGCCAGCTAACAGTATATACCAACGAGGCCGGCGAATTTGATCCGGAGAAGATGACGAAGGCCGAGCTCGTAGACCTGGTTAAAAAAATAGGCAACCTTCCCACCGACCTAATTAACGAGGATAAGCCCCTCCGGAGCGCCGACCACCCGACCATGAAGCCACTAAAGCTGATGGGGCGCTGCGTCAAGAATAGCACCCGCCCCGGCGAAGTCGTATTAGACAGCTTCGGCGGCAGCGGCTCCACGCTTATGGCATGCGAGCAGTTAGGCCGCGTCTGCTTTACAGTCGAGCTCGATCCCCACTACGTAGACGTCATTATTAAGCGCTGGGAGGAATACACCCAGGAAGAAGCCCAGTATTTAGGCAATATCAACGACAACAAATAACAGCGATAAAAAACCGGCAAAACACCGATAGCGATGGCAAACCCGAACCCCAACACGAGCGGGCTAAAAAAGCCCTGGGAGCCTGGCCAGAGCGGCAACCCCAAAGGGAGACCCCGCGACCCGGCTAAGGAGATGCTGGAGGCCGCCCTGGGCAAGAAGGGCGCCCGGAAGTTTGCGCGCCTAACCAAAGCCAACAAAGACGACATAGACAGCATCCTCGAAAGCGCTACGACAGATTTTTTAATGTTTGTCGCCAAATGGGACGGCGCCACGACCTACGCCAAAGGCCGCGCCCTGGCGCTTCTTAACGACATGAAGAAGGGACAGACCACCCAGCTCGACAAGATAAGCGCCCGCCTTCACGGCCAGCCCGCCCAGAAGGTAGAACTCACCGGCAAGGACGGCGCAGACCTTATACCCGCAAGGATCCTAACAAAAGACGAAATAGGCGACCTTCTTAGCCAGCTCGAAAAGGACTACTAACAGATGACGACCAACGTAATAAGGGACATAGACGTAATTAAGACCTGGACGTTAAGCTCGACGCTCAATTTTACGCGCTTCTTCTTTAAGCAGCTATATAAGCGTAAATTTGTCGTCGGTCGCCATCATATACGCATAGCCCAGGCGCTCGACCGCGTTTTTAGGGGCGAAGTTACCAGGCTTATAATTAACATCGCGCCCCGCTTCGGCAAGACAGAGCTGGCCGTTAAGAACTTCATAGCTATGGGGCTCGGCATTAACCCGGCGGCCAAGTTTATCCACCTCAGCTATAGCGACGGCCTGGCGCGAGACAATAGCGCCGGCGTGCAGGCCATTATCCGCGACCCCGAATTTACCCGGCTTTTCCCCGGCACCATACCGACCAGCCGCAACACCCAGAAATGGAGCACTACGGCCGGCGGCGGCCTTTATGCCGTATCTTCGGCCGGCCAGGTTACTGGCTTCGGCGCCGGCCTGGTAGACCTGGAGGAAGAAGACCAGGACGACGAGCTAATAAAGGCCGTCGAGGAACTGGCCGCCGTCAACCCCGGCACCTTCGGCGGGGCTATTGTCATAGACGACCCGATTAAGCCGGACGACGCCCGCTCCGAGCTGATACGCACGAAGGTAAACCAAAAATTTGAGACCACCATCCGAAACCGCGTAAACAGCCGCAACACCCCGATTATAATAATCATGCAGCGGCTCGACATGGACGACCTCTGCGGCTACCTTCAGCGAGTAGAGCCGGAGGCCTGGGAGGTGCTGAGCCTGCCAGTATTAGAGCAGGACGAGAACGGCAAGGACGTAGCCCTCTGGCCGTTTAAGATGGATCTGGCCGAGATATACAAGACCCGCGAGTTAACGCCCTGGATATTTGAAACCCAGTACATGCAGAACCCCCAGCCGTTAACCGGCCTCATGTACGAGCGAGAATTTAAGACCTACGACGTTATCCCGGTAACACGCAAGCACACGGTAAAAGCCTACGTAGATACGGCCGACACCGGCGCTGACTTCCTTTGCTCTATAGTCTACGTCGAGACGGAAATCGGCAACTTTGTAACCGACGTAATCTATACCGACGCGCCGATGGAAGTAACCGAGAGCGAGACCGCCCGCCAGTTTACCCGCTGCCAGGTACAGAAGGCCGTTATCGAGAGCAACAACGGCGGCCGCGGCTTCGGCCGCACCGTCGAAAGCCAATGCAGGATCCTGGGCAACAAGTTAACGGCCTTTACCTTCTTCCACCAGACCAATAACAAGGACGTAAGAATCTTTAGCCACTCCAACGAAGTACAAAATTTAACCTACTTCCCGACCGGCTGGGAGCACCGCTGGCCGCACTTCTGGAGCGCTATAGTACACTACAAGAAGGACGGAGGCAACGCCCACGACGATGCCCCGGACGCATTAACCGGCACCGTCGAGAAGCGAGCCGACACCCCCCAGAACTTAACCCGATTTTTTTAACCCTCTAAACCCATACAACAATGCCCCCCGAGTTATTAGAACTTCTGCAAGCCGGAGACTTCGGCGCCGTAGTAAACGAACTCCGCAACGGCCGCCTGGAGCCTTCGCCCGCGGCCTCCACCAACGTCGCACAGTACGACCCCAAGCTACACGACATTAACGACCGGATCAAGCGACCCGACAAAATGGTAGTAGTAGACAAGAACTCCACCGAATACGGCGAAGTAAAGAACGTTAACCCCAACGTCGAGCTGACCACCGACCAGGGATTTAGGCTGGAGCCAGTAGCCCGCATCGCCCTGGCAATTCAGAAGCTGATCGTAAAGCGCGCCGTAGCCTTTACCTTCGGCCACCCGGTAACGTACACCAGCGACGCCGAGACCGACGCCGAGAAGGAGACCCTCAACCGGCTAAAGCGAGTATTAGCCGACGTCAAGGAGCGCACACTGAACCGCCGCGTAGCCCGGAGCCTTTACAGCGCCCAGGAAGTAGCCGAATGCTGGTACCCGGTAGAACAGCCGAAGCCCCACAACCGTTATGGCTTCCCGACTAAATACAAATTCAGAGTAGCTCTCTTTTCGCCGGCTTTAGGAGATAGGCTCTGGCCATACTTCGACGACAACCGCGACCTCATAGCCTTCAGCCGCGAATTTACCAAGAAGGACGGCGACCTGCAAACTCGCACCTACTTCGAGACATACACGGCCGACGCCCACTATTTATGGACGTGCCAGGGCAACAAGAGCGCCGGCCAGGCCAACAACAACTGGGAGATGGTAGAAGGCTACCCGAAGCAGAACCCTATCGGCAAAATCCCCATCGTCTACGCCAGTCAGCCCCAGGTAGAATGGGCAGACGTCCAGAACCTAATCGACCGTCTGGAGAAGCTGCTGAGTAACTTTGCTGATACCAACGACTACCATGCCAGCCCTAAAATTTTCGTCCAGGGCACCGTTAAAGGCTTCGCCCGGAAGGGAGAGGCCGGCGCCATCATCGAGGGCGAAGACGGAGCGACCGCCAGTTATTTAAGCTGGGCGAGCGCCCCGGAGAGCGTAAAGCTGGAGATAGACACCCTCCTGCGGTTGATTTATACCATCACGCAAACACCGGATATCAGCTTCGACACGGTTAAAGGCATAGGCGCCGTTAGCGGCGTAGCCCTTCGCCTTCTGTTCATGGACGCTCATTTGAAAGTCCAGGATAAATGCGAAATATTTGATGAATACCTCCAGCGCCGCTGCAGCATTATAGCCGCCTTCTTAGCCCTGGCCGACGTCAAGAACGCCGCAGCGGCCGAGGCCGTCATCGTACAGCCGCAAATAACGCCCTACATTATCGAAGACGAGTTAAGCAAGATAAACATCCTCCAGGCGGCCAACGGCGGCAAGCAGATAGCCAGCCAGGCCAGCACCGTAAGACGCCTGGGCTGGGCAGACGACCCGGACGCCGAGCTCGCCGAGATCCAGGCCGAGGAAGACCGCGCCAACAGCTACACCGAAGGCGAACCCACCTACGAAGGCGAGCCGCCGCTGTAAGTCAAAATAAGCAGGTTTAACCGGGCTTAACCGGTTAAATCTGCCTAAACAGCTCAGCCCCTGCTGATTATAAAAGTAAATTAAGCGATTTTAAGCCGTTTTAAGCGCTCTTTTTCTTCGGCTGGATAAAGTACCCACCGAGAGCCGCAAACGCCGCCATACGCAAAATTAGCTCAAAATAACTATAACAATATGCCAAAGCCAGACCGCCGCTCGCTAACTATACGCATAGAAGGCCTCGACCGCAAGCACTACCAGGCTACCGACCGCTACGCCCGCCAGGTTAAACGCCTCTACGACGAAGCCGCCCAGGAATACGCCAGCCTGGCCGGTACCATCTTCGAGCCGGATCCTAACAAGCCCTTCTCCTTCGCCGACTATCCAGCCACCAGGAAGAAGGCCACCAAGATAGCCGCCGACTTAACTAAGAACGTCCAGAGAGTAATCGAGGCCGGACAGCGCAGCGAATGGCTGGCCGCCACCTATCGCGCCGACGAATACCTGGCCGGCATATTAGACCGTAGCAAGCTGACCCGCGCCGAGCTGGAGCAGTACGAAGACCGCAATATAGAAGGCCTGGCCGCCTTCCAGGGGCGAAAAGTCCAGGGGCTTAACCTTAGCGACCGCGTATGGAGGTGCACCGACCAATTTACCGAGCACATGGAGCTCGCCCTGGACGTAGCCATCGGAGACGGCCGGAGCGCCCAGGAGTTAAGCCGGGACGTTAGAGGCCTTCTGAACGAGCCTAACCGGCTTTTCCGTCGAGTAAGGGACAAATACGGCAACCTTCGGCTCAGCAAGGCCGCGGCGGCATACCACCCCGGCCGCGGCGTCTACCGCTCCAGCTACCAGAACGCGATGCGCTTAGCCCGCACCGAGATTAACATGGCCTACAAGACGGCCGACTGGGAGCGATGGCAGCGCCTCGACTTTGTTGTAGGCATACGTATAAGCCTAAGCAACAACCACACCATCATCAACAGCAAGGGCGAACCGGAACCGTTAACCGACATTTGCGACAAGCTGGCCGGCGACTACCCTAAAACCTTCAAATTTGTAGGCTGGCACCCGAACTGCCGCTGCATGGTAACGCCGATCCTTCAAAGCCCCCAGGAGATGCACCAGGCACGCCGGGAGCGCCTTCGCGCGATTATGAACGACGAAGCCTATAAGGCGCAGCCTTCGGCTGCCACCGTTACCGACGTCCCGGCCGCCTTTACGGCGCACGTCAAGGCCATAGCCGAGCGAAGCAAGGGCTGGAAGTCCCAGCCCTTCTGGATCCGCGACAACTTCAAGGGAGGCACCATCTCCGGCGGGCTGTCGCCAGCGATACCCCACAAGCTACCAATCGGAGGCACGACGGCGAAGCCGCCCCAGCCACCGAAGCCCTGCACAGACTTCGACGGCTGGATAGACGACCTCAAAACGCAGGCCTACAGCCTGGGGCTCGATATAAGCCGCCTCGACCCGCTACGAGCAGCCGGCCAGAGGGAGCCGTTAAAGGCCGAAGTAGACCGGCTCCGAGCTTTAGCCGACGACCGCAGCGCCGAATGGTTGGCCGCGAACCTGGCGCTCCGTAATTTTGTAAAGTCGTGCAAGGACGCCCCGGCCGACTTCCGGAGTAAATACACCGATATAGCGAAGGCCAACGCCTACAGTAATAAAAGCTACTACGAGACCTGCATCGCCACGCTAAACCAGGCGCTGGCCGACGCCCAGGCCGAATGGGAGCAGATCCAGAAGGCGAAGGAGAAGGCCGAGGCCGACAAAAACATGATGACAAAGAAGGAGGCCAGGAAGGAGCTCGCTAAACTTCAGAAGGAGGCCGACGAGCTTATTAAAATCTTCCAGAGCATAAGCCCGGGCAAAGCCAGGACGTTAGAACACGCCCTCTATGGCGTCGAAATGGCGCTCCGGGGCAACGACATAAATTTAATTAAAGAGCGCCTGGCCGAAGTCAAGCGCTGGCTCTTTACCTACCAGAACCCCAACATGCCCCGCGAGCTTCACCCCGGCGGCGACTACCTAAAGAAGCACGGCGACGACTACGAATTTAATACCGACTTCTTCAAACTTCTGGACGAGCAGCCGACCCTCCAAATTATAGAAGACGCCGGCGGCAGCTACGAGAGCCACGCCGGCAAGCTGGTAGTATTAGACAACGGAGGCCGAAACGCCCAGAGCCAATACCATCGCCGCGCCGTAGTCTACCACGAATTTGGCCACGCTATAGGCGACCAGCGAGGGCTGATTTATTCCCAGGAGTTAAAAGACCTCCGAGAAAAGCAGCGCGACCGACTTCGTACACGTCAAAAAGATTTTTACTGGACTACCGAGATCGAATCGAACTATAACCCGGAGACCGGCAAATTTACAATCGTCAAAAAGAAGGTTAAGACGGAAGTTAACCAGATGCGTATTTTAACGCTGTCTAAGAAGATAGAAGCTATTTATAACAAGATAGTAGCTAAGAAGGCAGACGACCCGATATTTAAGCGCTATGGGATAACGCAGAAGGACGCCCGCGAGCAAATAACCAGCCTTATGGATACCCTGCGAAGCCTCGTTAACCGCAACGACGTAGGATGGGGGCACCACGTTAGCTACTTCAAACAAAGGACGCACCCAGAACACGAATATTTAGCCCACTGCTTCGAGAACGCATTTTTAGGTAATAGATGCTTCCAGCTCCTTATGCCGTTAGAATACCAGGAGATGATCGACTATATTAGGACGTTAAAGCCGAGTTAACCAGGTAAAGCGCGCCGTCGGGCACCTGACACACCTCCCGCGCGCCTTCGGGCGCCTTCTGATTAAGTCGAGGATAGACGACCACCAGGGCGCCACCGTCGAGAGCACACCGGAGCACCGCGCCGGCATACTCGGCATCGTCCAGGCTATAGAGATACCGCGCCAGCTCTTTATCTTCGGGGCTGGCGTCGCTGTTCATATAGGCCGCCAGGAGGTATTTATTAGACACAACCGTAATAGGCTGACGGCCGGAAAGCGTATTTATTTTCGGGACGTACATAGTTAGCGATTTTTGATTTTAGAGCGGCGCTCGGCTAATTGCTTCCTGGCGCCGAAGGCATTATTTAAGACTTTACGATCGGAGCGAGAGAGACAGCAGCACAGCCCCAGCTCCTCGGCAGGGGAGACCGCCACCGGATGCGGCGGAAACAGAACGGCGACGTAATGATTAATCGAGGCCGCCGCGTAGCCCAGGGGCACGTTATTAAAATCGTCGATACTCATAACTATATAACGCTTTAGGTTAACTTTTTGCAAAGATACGCAGAACCGGCGACCCCACCAAATAGCGCCCCAGGAGCACCCCGGCGGCGCTTTAATACTTTGCAATAAATTGTAATAGTATGCAACGACCCCTCCGGCCTTCATATTACAACCTTCTACAGAGACATAGCAAAAATTACTCATACCGGCGCCAACCGGTTAACAATAAATTACTCATAACTTCGGCCTTCTTCTTTGCTACCGTACTATGATAATACGCTAAATTTGCCATCGATAATACCAACAAGAAACCAAATAACCGACATTATCATGCCCACGATAGAAGAAATTTTAGCGCTACTGCAGGCCAAATTTGCAGGCGCGCGCAAAGACGGACTCGAGAACCTGGCAGGCGCCATCGCTTTACAGTGCTCGACCAAAGAAGAAGCCCAGGCCATTATCGACAAGCTCAGCGACGAGAAGGTTAAAGGCTTCATAACCGACTGGCGCAAGAAGGCAGACGCCGAGATCAGCAAAGCCACCGCCACCCACGAAAAAGGCCTCCGCGAAAAGTACGACTTTTCGGAGAAGTCTGCCGGGGGCGAAGGAGGCGGCGCTGGAGAAGGCGGCGGCAAAGGGCAGCCAGCCGGCGGCGAATTAACCCTGGAAGCCATAGGCAAACTCATCGACCAGAGACTGGAGGGCGTAGTTACTACCTTCAGCGCGAAAGAGGCGGCCAAAGGCTACCGCGCAACCTTCGAGCAGGCGCTGGACAAGGCCGGCGTTAAAGGGCGCTACCGCGATATGATGCTGCGCAACTTCGATCGCGTTAACACCTTCAAGACCGCCGACGAGTTTAACACCTACCTCACGGAAGCGCAGGGCGACATCGACGCAATCAAACAAGAGCAGGCCGACGCAGGCCTCGGCAACCAGGCTAAGCCCCTTTTTGGAGCCGTGAACAAAGAGGGAGTAAGCACCGCCGTAGCCGACTACCTGGCCTCCCAGAAACCCGAGAACACGCTGAGCGGAAAAGAAATTTAACTAATAACCCCACAGCCTTATGAGCTTAAAAATCGACCGTAAGCAGGATGTACGCACAGCACACGCCTGCACCCACAACCTGGCCGACATTCCCAACGGCGTAACCGTCAGCGCCGCCGACCTCGTAGCAGGGGGCATCCTTCCCGAAGGCGCCTATATAGGCGTCGACGAAGCAGGGCTCTACCACCTCGTCAAGACCGCCAAGCTGACCGAAGCCGCCGGCGCTACGGCCACCACCTACAAAGTAGCAAAAGGGCACCACTTCAAGCCCGGAGACTTCATCGCCTCCGACGCAGGCGCGAAGGCCTACGCTATTACTTCCATCGACACGAGCAGCGATCCCACCTACGACACCATCACCGTAGGCACCACCCTGGGCGCTTCCCTTAAAGCCGGCGACGCCCTGGTGCAGGCAAAAGCCGAAGCAGCTAAAGCCGAATTTAAATACGTGCCTAAAGCCGTGCTGGGCGACTCCTACCCGGTAGAAGCCCTCAGCAACCACCTGGCCGCCGCCGTAACTATCGGCCAGTTTAAGGCCGCACTGTCGCCCGCCGCACCCGCCGGACTTCGCGCCGCGCTGCCTACCGTCAACTTCATTTAATAACCCCAAGACACAGCAACGCCAATGATACCCACGTTAATGAAGGGGCTCAACGAGAAGGACATGACCGCCGTAATTAACAGCTACGACCTCAAACCCTTCTATTACCCCACACTTTTCCCGCTGCGCGAGAACTACACGCTGACCTGGAAGACCCTGGAAGCCCAGGCCGGCCTCAAAATTGCGGCCGACCTCGTAGCCCGCGGCGCTTCCATCGACAAGAAGACCCGCGAGGCCATCGCCAGGATCCAGGGCGACATCCCTAAAATTTCGGTAAAACGCACCAAGAACGACGAGGAGCTCACCGAATACGACGTTATGATCGCCATGACGTCGCAGAACCCCGACCTCCGCCGTATCGTCGAATTTTGGGCTGAAGATACCCAATTTTGCTGGACGGCCGTAGCCGCCCGCATCGAGTGGATGGCGCTGACCCAGATCAGCCGCGGCGGCAAAATTCCGGTAACAAAGGACAATAACGTTAGCGTTATTTCCGAGTACGAAGTCGACTACCAGATCCCCGAGAAGCGCAAGCTCGGCACCAAGCTGAGCTGGAAAAACGCCCAGACCGCGAAGCCCTTCTCCGACTTCAAGGCAATAGTTAAGGCCGCGAAGGCCGAAGGCATAAGCCTTAAATTTGCCTTCATGAACCTCGACACCTTTGCCGACATGGTAGAGACCGCCGAAGTACAGCAGGCCTGCGCCAGCTTCGCCGCCAACGCCCTCAACATTCAGCAGACCCCGAGCCTGGAGCAGGTTAACGCCGCTATGGCGCGCCTTCCCTACCTCCGCGGCCTTCAGATTGTAGTTATCGACCAGGACATCACTATCGAGCTCGCTGACGGTACCCGCCCCTTCAGCGGCAACCCCTTCGCCAACGACGTAGTAATGTTCAGCGAGACCAAAATCCTGGGCAACACCTTCTGGAAGCGCCCGGCCGACGCCAACGTAGCCGGCTCCGTATCCATCAAGGCGATGAACGGCCACACCCTTATCAAAAAATTTGCGGAAGAAGAACCGCTCGAAGAAGTCACTATGGGCATCGCCAACGCCTTCCCGGCCTGGACGTCAAGCCAGCGTAGCTACTTCCTCGACACAGCCCACGAGAACTGGAGCCTCTAACAAACAGCCAGGGGCGACACCATCACGCTGCCCCCGGCTTTAACCCTTATAGCTATGACCTACAGAGAATGGATGACCCAAACCGCTAACCGCTTCGGAATAGGAGCGGGAGACGTCGAGCTGATACTGTGCAACCGCGCCGAGCTTATCCCGGATCCGGACGCAGTAGTTAACCCGACCGTCGCCAAGCGCGCCCTCGTCGCCGAGTTTGCCACCGTCATACCCCTGGCCAACGTAAGCGAAGGAGGCTACAGCGTAAGCTGGAACTGGGAGGCCATTAAATTCTGGTATAACCAGACCTGCGGCGAGCTCGGGATAACACCCCAGGGCAAGCCAAAGGTAAGAGACCGCAGTAACACATGGTAAACCTCGCCGACGTCATAAATAACCAATACCCCCACCGGCTTTATTACAGAGCCAACGAGGGCGAAGCTACGCAAGACGACCACGGAGCCTGGCGCGAAAGCGAAGCAGGCTGGATGCTATACGGAGCCTGCCGGGAGGAAACAAACGGCAAGGGCGCCACTATAGCGACCGCCGGCGGCAAGTTTACCACCTTCTCGGCGCTTATTCAGATACCCCAGGGAGCCGGCACCAGGATCCCCGAGGGCACCGAAGTAATAGCGACCGATAAGGAGCTGGATGCGGCCACCGTCGCCCGCCTGGACGACGCTAACCTGGTGCAGGAATTAGTTAACGAGGGCACCGTTAGAGTAGCCGGCACGTGCCTAAAGTTTGACCTCGGCCGACTTCATAGTAGATTATGGGTATAAAACCACGCTTTAACCCCGCCGACGTCGCTAAGAAATTCGACGCCCTTCTCGACTTCATACAAGACGAGACTGTTAGAGCGCTCCAGTACGTAGGCGAGCAAGCCGTTACCTACGCCCGGAGTATCCCAGATCCCGACCACGGCGGCCTGGGCTTCAAAGACCACACCGCCAACCTGCGCTCGTCGATAGGCTACGCAGTCTATTACAACGGCGAGCAGATAACCGGGAGCTACGAAGGCACCCCCGAGGGCACACAGCAAGGCCAGAACTTAGCCAACAAGGCTGCGGAAGGTACCCGCGGCTTCGCTTTAGTCGTTACAGCGGGCATGTACTACGCCGTTTACGTCGAGAGCAAAGGCCGCGACGTATTATCCAGCGCCGAGCAGAAGGCCGCGCAATGGCTACAAACAGAGTTAGACGACATCAAACAAGCCGTAATAGAATACTGGAAACAGATATGAAGACCTGCAGCACCATAGACACCGACGACATGCTCTATAAACTTCTTCGCCGCGCCGTCGACGAAGGCAAAATAGGCATTAACGGCGTAGTCTGCCAGGAGACCGACCGACCGGCCGACAGTCAGACCGAGGACATCGTAATAAATACGATAGCCTTAACGCACGACAAGCCCCAGGACGGCACCTCCAACGTAAATATTTACGTACCCGACCGGCGCGTAAAGATACGAGGCCAGGAGCAGCGAAAAACCGACTGGGCGCGCCTTAAAGAGATAGGCGACGCCGTAGTTAGCTTTATTGAAGCCCAGAATTTACCCGACTTCGAGATGTGGATCGAAAACGACACCACGATCCAGGAGCTGACACCAGGCCAGCACTACCGCAATATTAGAATTAAATGGAATATTCACTAAAACCCCACCAATACCACCATGTCTAAAGTAACTTTAGGCCTTTCGGCCATCTTAGGCAGCAGCACCGAGCTCACGAAGGCCGCCGACGCCTTCAAGACCGAGGGCTACACCCGCTTCGGCCTCACCTACCAGGACACAGCCAACATGACCCAGGAGGACGGCGAATCTACTGAGTTTTTCGCCGAGGAAGAAGACGACGCCATCGACGAAATCACGAAGCAAGGTAAAACTACCTTCAACTTCTCGGTTATGGATCCCTCGCTGGACACCATAGCGCGCCTCTTTGGCGGCGAAGTAGCCTCTGACGTTTACGCCTACCCCGACGCCGTAGCGCAGAAGGAGGAAAGCGTTATTATAATCCCGAAGAAGGGGCTCTGCTTCCACGTAACCCGCGGCCGTATCAAGGCCAAATTTAACGGCGAATTTAGCAAGAAGGGGCTCATCCTTCTCGAAGTCACCGTTACCGTGATGAAGCCCAACACCAGCGGCGTAAAGAAGATCTATATCAAGAAGCTGAGCGCCGAAGAGATAGACTCCACCTTTGCCGACATCGGCAAGTAAGCCACAACCCCACGCAGACCTCCAACCGTAAAGCCCCCTAAAATTGCTTAGCGGGGCTTTACATTTAACCAGCCACCCCAATGACTACAGACGACACCAAAATAGCCAGCTTAGAGCAGGAGCAGAGCGAGCTCCGGCACATGATTAACCAGGGGCTGACCTTCGACGTAGAAGTAACATACAGCCGCCGGCGCCCTGGCTTCTTCGGCTTCTTCCGGAAGCGCGAGAAGGTAAAAGAAAAGCGAGTATTTACAATCCAGGAGCCGACCCTGGCGACCTTAGACCGGCTTAGCGCCTTATGGCTTCAGATGGAAATCGACGAGACCCGCCTGGGCGACGCCGACTATTTAGCCACCGCCCGCCAGATGGCCAACAAGGAGGCCAAGCGCCTGGCCGAAGTCGTAGCCGTCGCCGTCCTGGGCGAAGACTACTACGACACCACGGAACACCGCGGCGCCTTCAGCTACAAGCCCAACGAAGCCCGGCTCCAGCGCCTGGCCGCTACCTTCTTCCACGCCGTTAAGCCCTCCGACCTATTTACGCTGGCCGTACTTATTACCAACGTCAGCAACTTAGGGGATTTTATAAGCTCTATAAGATTGATGAGCGCGACACGCACCAGCGACCCGATGGGCAATCTTATAGAACAACCGGCTTAAAAAGCCCCCACGGCCGCCGGGGATCGGTATGCGCGCACTTCGGCTGGCCTTTAGACTACCTCCTCCACGGCATACCCTGGGGCACCGTGCAAAGGATGCTAATCGACGCGCCCGGCGTCGAGGATATAGACCCCAAGACCGGCACCGGCGACATCGTTTTAACCGACGACAACGCCGACCAAGTATTAGCAATGATTAACCGCATAAATAGATGAACGTAAGCAGCGGCGGGCTGTCGTTTGACTTCTCCGCAACCAACGACAATTTAGTTAGAATAGTCGAGCAGAGCAAGCAGGAAATCCAGACGCTCGCCGACGCTTCTAAGACCGGCGGCAAGGCTATGGACGCAGCATTTAAGCAGGCCGCCGACCGGCTCGACGCACACGCCGAGCAGATGAGCAGCGCCCTAAGCACCCAGCGCCAGGCCGTCATGGCGCTCGAAAAAGAGATGGAGCAGCTGAAGGCGAAGGCCGGCCAACAATTTGAGGCCGGAGACCTCGCCGCCTCCCAGGCTTCTATGGAAGTCTACAGAGCTAAGGAACGCGAGCTCCAGAAGCGCCGCGAGTGCATACAAGCCTGCTATGATGGCTTCGACGTATTAGAGCAGGAGCGCCAGCGCCTCGAAGGGCTACGCCAGTCGAGCGAGACCGCCGGCAACGCCCAGGCTTCCCTGCGCTCCCAGCTTCGCCAGGTACGAGAACAGCTCGCACAGTTAGAGGCTACCGAAGGCGTAGGCGTCAGACAGACGGAGAAATTTAGAGAGCTCCAGGCCGAGGCCGGACGCCTGGCCGACGCCCTGGCCGACGCACAAGCCCAGGTAAGAATCTTTTCCGACGATAACGCGACAATAACCGGAGCGATCGCCGGCCTCAGCGGCGTAGCCGGAGCCTTCAGCGCCGCCCAGGGCGCTATGTCGCTTTTCGGCGTCGAAAACGACAAAGTACAAGAGGCTATGCTCAAAGTCCAGAGCCTTATGGCCATAACAACCGGCCTCCAGCAAGTAGCCAACGCCTTAAACAAAGATAGCGCCTTCCAGCTTACAATCGTAAGGAAGGCAAAAGACCTCTTAGCCGCTTCAACCAACAAATTATCCGTAGCTTTAGGTATTAGCACCGTCGCCGCCAAAGCGCTAATGGCTACTTTAACCCTGGGCTTATCCGTCGCAATTACGGCGCTGGTTATGCTGTGGGACAAGTACACCAACAGCACGAAGGAAGCAGCCGCCACGACCGACGAGACCCGCAAAGCCTTCGAGGAATACCACGACAGCACGGCCAAAAAGTCTGCCGACCTGGTAAGTAAATACGAGAAGCTACGGCGCGAGTATAGCCGCCTAAAGACGGAGGCCGACAAGACGCAATGGATCAAAGATAACGCCTCCGCGATGGATAGCCTCGGTTTAGCCGTCGATGGCGTAACGTCGGCTGATAATATTTTCGTCAAAAATACCGCCAAAGTCATAAAAGCCCTGGAACTTCGAGCGAAGGCAATGGCGCTCCAGGAGCTACAAACGAAGGCCTACGAAGCCTACTACAGCAAAATTATAAACGCCGACCAGACCGTAGCCGGCGGCGGCTATTATACCCGCGTATCGGGCACAGTAGCGCCGGGCAGTCAAGGCGCTAAAGACCTGGCCGCCGCCATGAAGGCGGCTGGCGCTGTCACCAGAACCGGCGACGCCTACAACGA
This sequence comes from Prevotella sp., assembly GCA_017623155.1. Classification (GTDB taxonomy): domain Bacteria; phylum Bacteroidota; class Bacteroidia; order Bacteroidales; family Bacteroidaceae; genus Prevotella. Next base: position 44,828 of record JAGAPR010000098.1, read on the forward strand.
TGGCTCCTGGTACAGCATGAGCGGCGGCAACTTCAAATTAACACAGAAGGCAATCGACGCCATAAACAATTATAGGCAACAGCAGGCACGAGCCACGAACCAAAAGATCCACGCCGAAGCACAGACCGAACTCGACAAAACCGTTAACTACACCAAGCAACAGCTCCAGCTGACCGAAGACGAAATAGCCTCCCTTAACGTACTAAGAGCCGGAGGCGGCGGATCCGGCGGCGGCCGTAACGGCGGGGGAACCGGCGGCGGGAGCCAGAAGACCGAAGCCGAGTTATACGCCGACGACTTAGCCAAGAAAAAAGCCCTTTACCAGAAATATCTGGCCTGGGTAACGTCGAGCGACGCCACCGTAAGAGAGGCGGCCGCGCAGGAATTTGCTCCCCTTCTGGAGCAGGGGAGCACCTACCTCGACTATTTACAGCGACAGCAGGAAGCCCTGCTGTCCGTAGCCCCGACCGAAGCCGTTAAGCAGAAGCTCCTGGTAATTCAGAACGAAATCGCCGACGCGACCAAAGAAGCTACGTTAAGAAACTTCCAGAGCCAGCTGGAGGCCGACCTGCAGGCCTGCACGACCCTGGGCGCCATGCTTGATTTATTAGAACAACGCCGCCAGGCTATAGCCGGCGACGACACCGAAGTAGGAGACCGCGAGCGCGAGATGATTAAAAGCCAGGAGGACGACGTTAAAGCGCAGGTAAAAGCAGAGACAGAAGCCCTGCTCCAGGAATACGCCAGCTATGAGCTGGAGCGCCTCAAATTTGCCGAGAGCTACGCCAGGAAGAAGGAACTCCTGGAGCGCAACCTGGCCGCCGCCACGACCGACGAGCAGAGATCCACCGCCAAGACCGCCCTCGCAGCACTGGAGGAAGAAAATCAGAAATGGCAAAAGAGCAAAACCAGCCTTTACGCCAGCCTTCTGGAAGAATACACAACCCACCAGCAGAAGCTGGCCGACATACAAGCCAAATATGCCAAGCAGCGCGCCGAGGCCGAGGCCAACGGCAATATTAGCATGGTGCAGCTCATAAACAAGAAGGAGCAGGAAGAAATCAGTAAATTAGCCGCCACCCAGCTGATGGCCAGCGACAGCTGGAACAAGCTATTTACAGACATGGAGCGCCTCGGCACCACCACCATCGCCAGGCTAATAAAGGAAGTCGAGGCCAACAAGGTAACGCTGTCGGCACAGCTTAACCCAGCCGACCTTAAAGCCGTCAACGACCAGCTGGAGCGCGCCCGCCAGGAGCTTCAGCAGCGTAACCCCTTCTTAGCCCTTCGGGACAGCCTGGCCGAGCTTCGCCGCGCCATGACCGAAAAGAAGCTGTTAGCCGACAAAGACGACCCGATTATAGCCGAGCTGGAGGAACGAAAAAAAACATACGAGACCATCGCAGCGAAGTTAGCCGACCCCAAGACCGCGCCGACCGTAGCCGTAGACTTCAAGAGCACCCTGGACGAAGGCGCTGACTTTACCGACTACTTAAAGAAGCGCATCGAGAAGCTCCAGGGGCTAAAAATAAAGCTGGGCGCCGAGTTTACCGGCCAGCACGAGCTCGACGTTTTAATAGCTATGCTTAACAAGGTGCAGGGCACCGGCAAAAGCGTAGGCCAGGGCTTAAAAGACAGCTTCAGCGACGCCGCCTCGAGTATTCAGTTTATATCCGGATGCTTCGACGCCGTAGTAGGCGGCATGAAGAAGATGGGCATAAGCATGGACGAGGAAACCGAGGCAATCCTGGGCGACATAGGCGGCATTATGGAAGGCGCCCAGAACGTAGCCCAGGGCATAGCCACCGGCAACCCCCTAAGCATTATCCAGGGCTCTATTACCCTCTTTTCTTCAGCCTTCGACCTTTTCAACAGTCGAGACCGCAAGGCCGAGAAGTCAATCAAGAAACACGAGCAAGCCCTGGGGCGCCTTAAAAACGCCTACAACGAGCTGGAGCACGCAATTAAAACCGCCCTGGGCGAAGAAGTCTACCGCAACCAGACCGCACTAATAGGCAACCTTCGCAAGCAGCAGGCCGAGCTCACCGGCATGATGGCCGACGAGCGAAGCAAGAAGCACACCGACAACGGCAAGATCCAGGAATGGCAAGAGCAATATGCCGAACTCGGCCGCCAAATTTCGGACATTATGGACGAGATAACGCAGAGCATAACCCAGACAACAGCACGAGACCTGGCGGGCAACCTGGCCGACGCTCTGGTAGAAGCCTTTGAGGGAGGCGAGGACGCCGCTAAAGCCTTCGGAGAAGTCGCCGACGACGTAATCAAGAAGGCCGTAGTTAATGCCCTTAAACTTCAACTCCTGGAGAAGCCATTGCAGAACGCTATTAAACAGCTTCAAAGAGATATGGGCTTCGACTCAGAAGGTAACGGCACCTTCGACGGACTGACCGAGGCCGAGCAAAAGCGATTTAAGCAGGCCGTAGAAGCCGCCGGCGCCAACTTCCAGCGCGCGATGGATATGTATAAAGACCTTTTCGCCCAGCTGGACGAGAGCGACCCGACCACCCTCAGCGGCGCGATCAAGGGAGCCAGCCAGGAGAGTATCGACCTGCTGGCCGGCCAGACCAACGCCGTAAGACAAAACCAGGTAACACAGCTGGCGCTCTTTAGGCAGCAGCTTATCCACGTCAGCAACATAGACAACAACGTAGGCGTAATCGCCACCCGCCTGCTGTCAATTCTTAACGCATTAACCAGCCCCGCGGGCACCAGTCTACGCTCCCAGGGCATAACCGACTAAAGCATGGAACTAAAGCAACTACGCAAAGAGCTCGCCGCCGAGGCAGAAAAGGCCGGAATTTGCAAGGAATGGCTCGGAAAGATATTAACGGCGCCTTCGCGCGAATACCTTCTCCAGCTTTTCATCAAGGGGCTGGACTTCTCAATCCTTCACGACTTCCCCAGCAACCGCCTGGCCGACGAGTTTAGCGACATAGCCCCGCACTTCGGCATTTTCGTAAACCGGGAGGGCACCTGGCCGGCGGCGAACAAAAAGCGCGTTATAGCCCGCGACGCGATAGTAATGCCGGCCACCTTCGACGGCTTCAGCGTCGGCGAAGTCTACGCCCTTCACGGCAGCGGCGTAGAAGTAAGAGCCTCCGGCCGCGCGATAGTCTCCGTTACCGTCGAGGACGGCGCCCAAGTCGAGGCAACCGCAACAGAATACGCCCAGGTTAAAATCTTCCACCACGGCGGCCAGATTGTAACCCACGGCAACGTAACAGTAATTAACCCTTAACACCTACCGCAATGGCAGCCAACGAAACCGACTTAATATTAAATCTCCCCTTCGACGAGAGCAGCGGCTCCCCGAAGGCCTACGACTACGCTCGCGATCGCCACGACGCAACAGTAGAGGGCGCCGACTTCATAGCCGGCCGCCAGGGCAACTGCATACACTTCGACGGAGCAGGCAGCGCCACCATCGAAGACAGCTTTCTGAACCTTAACGGCGACTTTACCCTCCTGGCCTGGATAAAGCCGGCGACATACCCGGACGGCGTAACCGGCAAGAACCGGCTCGGCTTCTTCTTCAATACCGCCGCCCTGGACGGATCCCGCGCCGCCTGGCTCGACGTGCTACCCGATACCTGGGGCTATTACACCATACGCAAACGCGGCACCATTATAGACATCTTCGCCGACACCCAGCACCGCGAGACCCTCAGCCTCCCCGGAGCCTTAACCGGCCTGGCGATACTTCAGGACATCTATAGCACCGGCCTGGCCTACGCCGACGTCGACGAAGCCAAAATTTACGGCGTAGCCCTCACGGACGAGGATATCGCCGAGACCCTTAACGACGTCAGACAGCTGGAATATTATATTAACGGCGTCAACTTCAAGGACTACGACATCCGCGTAAGCAGCTCCGAAGGCGTGCTCGACCTTCCCAAGCTAAAGACACCGTTAAGCGTCGACTGGCCGGACTACCACGGCGAAATCGTAGACCTCGACGACAAGCGCGTAGAAGCTCGCACGATAAAGCTAAACTGCTGGATGCGCGCCAAAGGTAAAATCGACTTCGCTACAAAGGCCTTCGACTTCCAGCGCCATTTTATGGCCAACGGCACCGCCCGGCTGATGATAAGCATCCACCCGACAAAGCCCCTGGTTTACGAAGTCTATAACGCCGACGGCATAGCGCACGACAAGCGCTGGCACGACGACAAGATGATAGGCACGTTTACTCTGACACTTCGAGAACCCGACCCAGTTAAGCGAGTGCTCCGCCACCAGCGCTCCAGCGCAGCCACGGCCGAAGTTACCGTAGGCTTCAAGAGCGACAAGATGGTAACAATCTACTGGGGCGACGGCACCGCCGACGTAGACCTCTACGGCGACTACACCGGAGCCAACGCCGTAAAACACACCTACACGACCGACGGCACCTATTACCCAATCGTCGCCGGCATAGTCGACAAAATTAAAGAGTTTACCACCAACGCCATCATCGTATGGGACATGATTTAACAATTTACGACCGACGCGGAGAGAGGAAATTTAACCTCCTATCCCGCGCCGCCGTTAGCGGCGTCAGTCGAGCCAGCCAGAAGACCAGCCTCCTGGCCGACGACACTATTACCGTAACCGTCGAGAGCGCCCGCCCCCTGGATATATCCATCGGCGACAATATCCGGATCTTCGGCAAGCGCTACACCTTCAACCAGCTCCCGCAGCCAACCAAGAACGGCGAGCGCGTCTATAGCTACGAGCTGACCCTGGAGGGGCTACAGTACGATTTAATAGATGTTCACTATCACCTGCCCGAAGACGCCTACGGCGAAACCTACTACGCGAACCTTCAGCGCCACCTGGAGATCCTCGAATGGAACATTAACCGCATACACCAGGGCTGGCGCGTCATAGTCGACGCAGACGCCTACGACCCCGACAACTACCAGAACATCACGACCAGCGAAAAGAACGCACTGGCCATGCTTCAAGACCTTTGCTCGCTTTTCGGCGTCGAGTTTGAACTGACCGCCCAGGGCAACGGCGGCCTGGTACACGTCAAGAAGAAGGCCGGAGTAACGCACCCCTTTACGCTTCAGTATGGCCGCGGCAAAGGCCTCTATAAGCTAAGCCGCGCCAACGTCAACAACGCCGGGATAACTAACCGGCTTTACGTCTACGGAAGCCAGGAGAACCTCCCGCGCAACTACGGCCACACCAAGCTCTGCCTGGCCGATACCAGCCGCTTAACTTCATACCTGGAGGACAAAGACTCTATAGACGCCTACGGAGTGAAGGAGGGCGAAAAGAACTACCCGGACATCAAGGCCGAGCGCGTAGGCGTTATTACAGCCCTGGGCGCCGACCGCATAACCTTCATCGACACCAGCGGCGACCCGGACGACCCCGAGAACCTGCCGATGTTCGACCTCAACGAGAAGGCCGCCGACGGAAGCACAAAGTATCTGATAGACGGAACCAGCGCTAAAATTAAATTCCAGACCGGCAACCTGGCCGGCTACGAATTTGAGCTGCACAGTTACGACCACGGTACAAAGACCTTTGTAATAAACCGCTTCACGGACGAAAACGGCCTCATCTTCCCCAACGACGAGCAAGACGCCTTTACCTTCGCCGTCGGCGACAAGTATATTATTACCGATATCCAGCTCCCCGACAGCTACGTAAGGCAAGCCCAGGGGCGCCTGGAGGCCGCCGCGCGCGCCGACTTCCCGCCAATGACCCAGCCCCAAGTTAGCTATAAATTAGGCTTAACCGAAGGCTTCTTTGCGTCGATATGGGGCAAGGAGGTAGAGACCGAATTTTTACACGTCGGCGACTATATCCACATCGTCGACAAAGAAATCGGCGTAGACAAGGAAGTAAGAATAACAGCTATTACCCGCGACCTCCTGCGGCCGCACAGCTACGAGCTGACGCTGAGCGACACCGTAGTAAAGAGCAGCATAGTAAAAGTAATTAACGACATTCAAGACATCCAGGACGCTATCAGCTATAACTCGGGCTTCACGGATCCGAGCAAAGCCCGCCGCCGCTGGATGGCTACGCAGGAGCTATTAAACCTCGTTTTTGACCCCGAAGGCGACTACTATAGCGAGAAGATAAAGCCGCTGAGCATAGAGACCCAGATGTTAAGCGTCGGCGCCAAGTCTACGCAATTCACGCTCAACAACGTAACAATCCAACCGAACTATAACGGCGACCCCAATACGATAGCCTTCTCCGACGGCCTTCTGGTACACTACGGCATCGACCCGGAGCACACCCGCCCCTGGGTAATGGGCGCTACAACCTTCAGCGGCCTTAACCCAAACCAGCCCTATTACATTTATGCCCGCTGCCCCCGCGAGGGAGGCAACGGCTCCTGGCTTATAAATACCCAGGCGATACCCTGCGAGGCCGAGGCCGCTAATTATTACTTCCTCGTCGGCGTACTTAACAGCATAAGCACCGACAACCACGGAGGCAACCGCGCCCGCCTTATTTCGCTGACCTACGGCTCCAGCACCATTAACGGCCGCTTTATCAGATGTGGCAGGATAGAGAGCAGCGGCGGCGGCGCTACATACTTCGACCTCGATACCGGCGTTATTTCCGGCCGTATTCTTTTCAGAAGCTCCGACGGCACTATTAAGGAAGTCTCCGACCTGGAGAGCAAGACCCAGGAAATCGAAGACTATATTAACGGCACCCTTCAAGGCACCCTGGAAGGAATCCAGGGACAGCTCGACGGCGTAATAGAGCAATATTTTGAGACCGTAGACCCAAGCCCGAACCAGGACGCCCCGCTGGCTGACCCCAACGAGCCGGCCAGCACCTGGACGACCAACGAGGACAAAGAGAAGCACGCCGGCGACCTCTACTATAACACCGAGAGCGGCAAAGTATGGCGCTACGTCAAGGGGCGAGTAATCCCGCGCCCCGGCGCTGTGCCCGGCTACCGATACTTCTGGCGCGAGCTTCAGGACACCGAGCTGGCCAAAGCCCTACAGTTAGCCCAGGACGCGATGAACGCCGCCGACGACAAGGCGCGAATCTTCTACGTAACACCCTACGCCCCCTACGATCCGGGAGATTTATGGGTACAAGGCACGACCGGCGACATCATGGTATGCAAGACCGGACGAGCCGCGGACGCCGTGCCCAACTTCGCCACAAGCGACTGGGAGAAGGCCAGCAAATACACCGACGACAGCGGGCTACACGATTTTATTTTGAACCAGTATGCCTCCGACATGGCCGACCTTCTTAACCAGGTAGACGGCAAAATAGAATGCTTCTACACGTCGGCCAACCCGGCCAACAACTGGGACGAAACCGACTACGACCGCCACATAGGAGACCAATGGTATAACGTCAGCACTAAAAATCTCTACCGATTTGTAAAGGCCGCCTGGCTTAACTCCGCTTCGGGATGGACAAAGCCTATTATACCAAGCACCGCTGTAGGTAAAATAGACGCCAACAATGCCACTTATTACTGGCTTAAAATAGAGAACGCTGACGCGATAGCAGCCGCAGCAGCCGCAGCAGCCGCCCAGGACACGGCCGACGGCAAGCGCACTGTTTTTGTAACAGAGCCTAAAGCGCCTTACTACGTCGGCGACCTATGGCTCAAAGGTATAGACAGCACCGGCAAAGCAAGCGGCGGCCTCTGGCGCTGCATTAAAGACAATACAACAAAAGGCAGCTTCAACACTAACGACTGGGTAGAAGCCACCTACTACGACTGTACCCAGACCGCAATCGACGGCGGAATAGTAACAGCCGGCACAGTCCAGCTGGCCAACGAGCACACCGGCTCAATCGTCGCCGGCATAACCGGAGGCTACGGCAAGACCTTCAAGGAAACGGCCAGCACGCCCGAAGAAGAAAAGGTAAGAATATGGGCTGGAGCCAGCGAAAGCAACCGGCGAACCGCGCCGTTTAGAGTGCTTCAGAACGGCAAAGTATATGCCACAAACGCCGAGATAGAAGGCAAGGTTACGGCGACCGACGGCTCATTTACCGGAACCGTCAACGCCAACGCCGGCAGGATAGGCCGCCTGGTAATTATGGGCAACGACCTGGCAGGCCTCGACGACAACGGAGTAGAGCGCGTTAGAATAGGCGTCGGCACCCTTCCCTCCGTTAATACGGCTTTTTCCCGAGTAGGCATCTCCTTCTCGCTATCTTCTTCGGATGGCGAGGCGTCATGGCCGGAGGACGCCGGCGGCTACTATACGGCCAACGTCATAGGCAGCGGCCGCGAAATATCCACGAACCGCGACGACGGTAACTATACCGATAATGCCCATGTCACCGCGGTCGTCAAATTTAGCCTCAGCCAGACCGCCAGAACCGTAACGTTTGGGCGCTGGGACGCCGGCTATAGAACCAGCAACGCCAGCGCCGGAACCGTAACCGCCAAAGGAACGGCTACGTTATATCGAGTAGTAGGCACGGCAAGAACCAAAATCGGCTCCTGGGAAATTGAGGAACAGAGTTATGATGTAGACTTTGACAGCCTCAGCCCCGGAAATTACGAAGTACATGTTACTACCTACGTCGAATTTAGCGGAGAGTACTGGTTTGGAGACGTCGAATTTTGGATAGGAGGCGGCATCTGGATAGAGACAGCCGCCCAAAGCACCAATATAACGACCATCGCCAAAGACGGCATTTTAACAATGCACGCCGCCGACAAATATCTATTTTATTCAGCCTCCCAGGGCTTCGAGACCCGCTGGGGCAACTACGGTCTAAAGGTCGACTCCGGAGGCGCCCAGACGCTTGTTAACGGCAAATGGGTAAAGATTAAGACATAAGGCCAAGCCCCGGCAACACGGCGCCGGGGCTCCTTCCTTCGCTTCATACCTGGCGCCGCGACACGGCCACGGCAAAAGTTATGAGCGAGTTTTTGACAACGTACTATCATAGTACATTAATTAACTATATTTGCAAACAAACTAACGACCATGCTCAATAGACAAGGCGACACAGTAAGCGCGCAGATCAGCGAGATGGGCGCCGTTACCTTCAAGAACGGCCAGCCCTTCAGCCTGGGGCGTCCCTTCAACCTCAAGAACGACGGCGAGGCCGCCTGCTTCTTAGAAGTCAACCTCTGGGGAATGCCCCGGGGGCAATACGTTACCACCCGCTTCGAGACCGGATGGAACCCCGAGATAATTAACGAGATTAAACCCAGCAGCGCCCCCGGGCTGCTCTGGGGCAACTAATAACACCAGTATAATATGGGACTTATTATCGCCGCGGGCAACACTAAGCCCGTTTTCCCCTACGATTATTACTATGGCGTCAAGATTAACCTCGCCGTAGCAGACCCGACAGTAGAGCGAGTAGGGCGCCCCGAACTTCATACGAGCCTGCCAATCCAGAGCCGCATGCGCCGCTGTATTCTTAAAGATAACGGCGACGTAAACTATTACCTGCACCCGACCGACAGCACCAAGAAGGACACCGGAGCCGCAGCCAAGCTAGACGGCACCGATGGCATGTATATGGTAGAGCTTCCGGATCACTACGCAAAATTTGAGTTTGATGGCAACAACTACAGCTCGCTAATTAGCGAGTATCCGCTGCCCGGCTTCCACAAGGTACGAAAGTGCTACCGTAGCGCCGTCGAGGCCACCATCGACCGAACCGTAGCAGCCACCCCGAAGCTGGCCGCAGTCTGCAACACTACGGCCAGCTTCAGAGGCGGCAATAACAACGCCGCCTGGGACGGTACCTATAGGAGCCTTCTCGGCCTTCCGGCTACCGTCACGTCGTTAACCAACTTCCGAGCCTACGCCCGCAACCGAGGCGCCGCAGGGCTTAACGGCGCCGGCTGGAACTGCGACCTCTACGAAGCCCAGCGAACCACCTACTGGCTCTTTGTCATCGAATACGCCACCCGCAACTGCCAGGCCGAATTTAACCCCCAGCCGGACGCAAACGGCTACAAGCAGGGAGGCCTCAGCGCCGGCGTCACTACGCTCGCTGCGGCTAAGTGGAACACCCTAAACGGCTACTATCCCTTTATCCCCTGCGGCACAACCAACAGCCTGGGCAACGCTACCGGCGTCGTCGAGTTTACCATGCCCGACGAATACGACCCCGGCGTTACTACCGTCGTCAAGGTACCCAGCTACCGCGGCATAGAAAACCCCTTCGGCCACATTTGGAGCTGGACGGACGGCTGCCTCTGCCTAATTCAGAGCAACGAGGCCGGCGGCCGCTCTATCTTCTACACCTGCGACGACCCGGCGCTCTTTGGAAGCGCCGCCGCAGACCTGGCCAACTACCAGGAGCGAGGCGACCTCCCCAGGGTAGAAGGCTACGTTAAGACGATGATGGTAGGAGAATACGGCGAGAACATGCCGACCGCCGTAGGAGCCGGCGCGAGCGCTAATGCCCACTTCTGCGACTACTTCTATACCAACATACCAGCCACCGGCGAAGCTCTTAGGGGCGTGCTCTTTGGCGGGTCTGCGAATCACGGCACGGGTGCCGGCCTCGCGTCTGCGGCTTCGGATCGCGCCCCCTCGCTTACGACTGCGTACTTCGGCTCCCGGCTTTGCTTTATCCCCGAAGCAGCGTAAACCGCGCCGCCACGATTAACGCCTCGGGCGCCCCCGATTTAAGGCGCCCGAGGTCAATCCAAACCAAACCACCTCAATAATACCGAAGATGAACAACAAACAAGACGACGGCTCGCTGGCCTTCCTCAACATAGCACCCGACGAGGCTAACAAGCACTTCAACTGCCCGGAGACGACCCAGCAACAGCTCATTAACCGGAGCTTCTGGCTGTGCGACTACATAAAGGGACAGCGGACAAAATACGGCGAAGACCGCTACATCGTCCTGGTTAAATTCAACAAGGACGACAAGATGGCCGACGCCCGCAAATTCTTCACTAATTCAAGAGATATAAAATATGTGCTCGACCAGATAAAACAGCGGAACGCCTTCCCGCGACACGTAACGATGCGCGCCAGCGGAACCCGCTACTATTTGGAGTAGCGCCACGATATACGGCTGTTAGCCCCGGGGCGTGCTCTTTGGCGGGAATGCGAATAACGGCACGAATGCCGGCCTCGCGAATGCGAATACGAATAACGCCCCCTCGAATACGAATGCGAACATCGGCTCCCGGAATTACTGATCAGCCAGGCCGGCCAGCTACCGACCCGGCAACAAAATACAACCCAAAGGGCTAAGGCCATACCGATAACAAGGTAAAAAATATTTACCCATTCAAAGGCGGCATAGTAGGCACCAGCCGAACCGCCGCTGGGAATCAGCAAAGCAAAAGACAGTGAAAAGACACGGCAACCTCTTCGACCAGGTTATTAGCTTAGATAACCTTCGAGCTGCGGACGAGACCGCCCGCAAAGGTAAGCTGCGCACCTACGGCGTCAAGGTACACGACAAACACCGGGAGGAACACATCCAGACGCTACACGAGCAATTAAAGGCAGGAACCTACAAGCCCTCGCCCTATACGACCGTTATAATACACGAGCCGAAGGAGCGCGTAATATTTCGCCTTCCGTACTATCCCGACCGCATAGTACACCACGCTATTATGAACGTCGTAGCCCCAATCTGGCGGGGACTTTTCGACCGCGATACCTACTGCGGACTCCCCGGCCGAGGGATCCAGGCAGCCGCCGACCGCGTTAAATACTTCCTTCGGAACCAGCCGGAAGACTGCCGCTATTGCCTTAAAATTGACATACGCAAATTTTATCCCAGCATCGACCACGACGTATTAAAGAAGCTGGTACGATGGAAGATTAAAGACCGGCGCGTAATTGCCTTAATAGACGACCTTATAGACAGCGCCGACGGCATACCCATCGGCAACCACCCCTCTATCTTCTTCGCCCTTCTTTACTTCGCCAGGTTTATAATGTGGCTTCGCCAGGACTGGGCGAAGGAGCACGGCGTTAAACTGATTATGATAGACTACGCCGACGACTTAGTATTTTTTGCGTCAGATAAGAAGATTTTACGCCGGCTTCTGGCCGACATGGAGGACTATCTGGCCAGAGAGCTAAAGCTGGAGATAAAAGCCAATAAGCAAATTTTTCCAGTAGCCAGGACGCACCGCGATAAACACGGCCGCGGCGTCGACTTCCTCGGCTACGTATTCTACCTGGAGGGAACACGGCTCCGCAAAGGTATAAAAAAGAACTTCGCCAGGGCTATAGGCAACATGCGCAGAGCCAAGAAGCCCATCAGCGAAGCCGACTTTTTACAGCGCTGCGCCTCCTGGTGGGGCTGGTGCAAACATAGTGATAGTAAACATTTAATCGAGAAACTAAACAAAACCTCACCGTATGAAATCAAATTCAAACGATAGACCCCAGATTATTCAAGACCTGGGTAACGGAGCCTTCTATTACAACTACGCGATCACGCCCAAGACCGAGACCGACGAAGAAGGCAACGAGCGAAAAAGTTACGACTACTCCAGCGTAAAAATCTGGGGCAAGCCTACCCGCGGCGCCGTCGTTAAGGCCGTCATCAGAGACGAGCTCGACGAAACCGCCGAATTTGACCTGGTAAACAGCTACAACGCCGCCCAGGAAGGAATGCTCGACGAGGCCGAGGCCGCCCGCGCTATTGCGGACTACAAGGCCTACCTGCGCCGCGTCCAGGAAATCAAAACCAACGCGAAGGCCGACCTCGCCGCCGCCGGCTACACCGATTAAAAAACCAGACAGCAATGGAAAATTTACCCGCTATTATAAGCGCCATCGGCACCATTATAGCGGCCTACTTTGCCTATAACCAGTATGCCAAAAATAAACTCACCGACTTAAAGGTACAACAGCTGGAGGCCGAGCAGGCCGAGAAGCAGAAGCGCCGAAGCGACAACTCCGCCATCGTCCACGGCGAGCTGTGGGAAGTGCTACACGAATTAAAGGCCGATCGCGTCTACATAGTCCAGCCACATCCGCTGGGCAACGAAAGCATGATTAGCATTTATTTCGAGAGCAAGCGCAAAGGCGTAGAGAGCATGAAGCCCCGGATCCAGAACCTCAAGATGTGCGACGTAGCCAAATTCTGCCAGCTCCTGGCAAGCCAGCTTTACACGGTTATAACGGACATCGACGCCCAGGTAGAAGACCGCTACGCAAAAAGTCTATTAAGCGCCTGCGGGACGACGCAGGTACTCGTTAAAAGACTTAGCGACAATTCTCATGACTGGGTAGGTAGTATCTTCTGCGAGTTTACCCACGGCCGCGAGATAGACCCCGAGAGCGCCCGCGCGACGCTACACCAGGCCGCGCAAAATATTCAATACATTTTACCCCCATATATCGGATAACATGGCTAAAATAGACATCTTAGCCCCCTTTATACTTAGCTTCGAGGGGGGATATGTAAACGACCCCAGAGACCCAGGCGGCGCCACGAACCGAGGCGTAACAATCGCCACCTGGCGCCAAGTAGGCTATGACAAGGACGGCGACGGAGACATCGACGTAGCCGACCTCAAGCTAATAACGCCGGCCGACGCCGTTAACCGCGTCATGAAACCCCACTACTGGGACAGATGGCAGGCCGACCGGATTAAAAGCCAAAGCGTAGCTAATATCGTCGTCGACTGGGTATGGGCTTCGGGCAAGCACGGAATAACCGGCGTGCAGAAACTTCTCGGCGTCAAGGTAGACGGCATCGTAGGCGAAAAGACCTTAGCCGCCCTCAACGCCCAGGATCCCCGCGCGCTTTTCGACCATATCCACCGCGCCCGCGCCAGGTTTATAGACCAGGTTATAGCCGGCCGCCCGACTTCGGCATGTTACCGCGCCGGCTGGCTTCGCCGCCTGGACTATATCCGCTTCGGCGCTTTAGTCCATAACGACACCCCGCCCAAAGTCGTACCCTTCGCCGACCTTCAGCCATGAGAACAGCCACGACCCTAATAATAGCCCTTCTTCTTTTCTTCGGGCTTCAGAGCTGCTCCACGGCCAAGAAGGCCACGACCAAGCAGGAGACCCACCAGGAGACCGCCGCCACCATCAGCCAGGAGACCGCGGCCACCGAGACCGGCGCCGCCTACCTCGACCAGGCGACCCTCGAGCAGATACTGCAGCGCTATAACGTCGTCGTCGACTTCGAGCGCTGGGACTTCGACACCACCGGCCAGGAAGGGACCCCGACCGACAGCCTGCCGACTTCGGCAGCCTTCAACCAGGAGGGGAGCCGACGAGACAAGCCGCCCGACGCCGGCCGGCCGAAGTCATTTACCAAAGGCACCGTTACTATTAACGCCGAAGGGAGCCAGACACGAGCCACCCAGACGCGCGCCGGCGCCCAGGTAAACAAGACCGACAGCACCGCCACCGTGGCGGCCGTCCAGAAGAAGGCCGACAACAAGGCCGAGACCAAAGAGCAGAAGAAGGCGAGCAGCACACCGACCATCTTAATAATTTTTCTTTGTCTCGGCGCCGGCCTCGTTATTTGGAGGACAATAGCCCGCTGGAAGGCATAAAAAACCCGCAAAAGTATCATAATCGGGTACTTTTGCGGGTACTTATTTGCAAATACACTGATTATCAGTGTTAAATGCGGAGAGAGAGGGATTCGAACCCCCGGAGGTGTGACCCTCAACGGTTTTCAAGACCGCCGCAATCGACCACTCTGCCATCTCTCCTTGCTTGCCCGCCGTGGTGTCCTTCACCTCGGTTTTGGTGGGTTTTGCGTCGGCAAAGGTAGGTATCTTTATTGATACTGCCAAATTTTTTCGAGGCTTTTTTTGATTTTTTAATCATTTGCCGATGTTACTCACGTGGTTTTGTCTTAATTTTGCATGTGCCTATAAGGGCTACAAATTGTAATTTATAAACTATTTGATTTAGGGCGGTTCTGCTTATTCCCAACTGATGATATCAGTTGGTTGTTTAAGAATTGATAAGATTAAGCTCATAATATAAAAGATAGGATTATGACACGTGAATATGATTTTCTGGTAATCGGGTCGGGCATCGCCGGCATGAGTTTTGCCTTAAAGGTAGCCCGCTACGGGCGGGTGGCACTTGTGTGCAAGACCAATCTTGAGGAGGCCAATACTGCATTGGCCCAAGGAGGAGTTGCCTCGGTGACCAATCTTGAGGTTGATAACTTTGATAAACACATACACGACACAATGGTGGCCGGTGACTGGCTGAGTGATCCCAAGGCTGTCGAGGCGGTGGTCAAAGGAGCGCCTCAGGGTATCAGGGATCTTATATCGTGGGGTGTAAACTTTGACAAAAAAGAAGACGGCACCTTTGACTTGCACCGAGAGGGTGGTCATAGTGACTTCCGTATCCTGCACCATGCCGACAATACCGGCTGGGAGATACAGCGAGGGCTGAGAGAGTCGGTCTTTGCCGATGAGAATATTGACGTGTACGAAAATCACTTTGCCATCGAGATTATCACCCAGCATCATCTGGGGCGTATAGTGACTCGTCGCACACCCGATATCACGTGTTATGGAGCATATGTACTGGACCAGGAGTCGGGACGTGTCGACAAATTTCTGTCTCGTGTCACGGTAATGGCTACCGGTGGCGTGGGTGCAGTCTATCAGACTACCACCAATCCCTTGGTGGCTACCGGTGACGGTATAGCCATGGTATACCGTGCCAAGGGAACGGTCAAGGACATGGAGTTTATCCAATTTCACCCAACGGCTCTGTATCATCCCGGCGACCGTCCCTCGTTCTTGATTACCGAGGCTATGAGAGGCTATGGAGCTGTATTGAGAAACCTCAAGGGCGAGGAATTCATGCACAAGTATGACCCACGACTGTCCCTTGCACCACGTGACATCGTGGCCCGAGCCATCGACTCGGAGATGAAGCAGCATGGCGATGATCATGTATATCTCGACGTCACACATAAGGACCCCGAGGAGACGCGCCAACATTTCCCCAACATATATCAGAAGTGCCTGTCATTGGGTATCGACATCACTAAAGATTATATCCCGGTTGCCCCGGCGGCCCACTATCTGTGTGGCGGTATCGCTGTCGATACCAACGGTTGCTCGTCCATCAACCGTCTTTATGCTCTGGGTGAATGTTCGTGTACCGGATTGCACGGTGGTAACCGTCTGGCCAGCAATTCGCTCATCGAGGCTGTGGTATATGCCTCGGCTGCTGCGCGTCATGCTATAGACACCTTTAAGAACTATGACTTGCGTGGCGATGTTCCCGACTGGAACGATGAGGGCACTTCCCATCCCGAGGAGATGGTGCTTATCACCCAGTCGATGAAGGAAGTAAACCAGATAATGGCCACATATGTTGGTATTGTAAGGTCCAACCTGAGGCTTGACCGCGCGTGGAATCGCCTTGACATCCTGTATGAAGAGACCGAAAGGCTATTCAAGTGTTCCAAGGCTTCGCGCCAGATATGTGAGCTGAGAAATGTCATCAACGTCGGTTACCTGATTATGCGTCAGGCCAAGGAGCGTAAGGAGTCCCGCGGTCTTCACTATACGCTTGACTATCCACCGGTCAAGTAAACAATGGTGGTGAATAGACCACGGCAGTGACCGGTGGCCTGTATAAGGTTAAACAAGGTAAAGTTTTTAATGCAGGGATTCCGTTATACATCACGACTGATGATGTTGGCATTGACAATGCTGACAGCCGGGATTGTGACGTATGGTCAGGAAGAAGATATGAAATTACCCTCGGCGCGTGAAAAACTTTATGTGAGCTACACCTACACTGTGGCACCCGAGGGGGACACGCTGGTGACATTTAACCTCCGACCGTTGGTGGTGTATCCGCCGATGAAGTTCAAGAATAAAAAAGAGGAACAGTTCTATTGGAGGACGGTGCGCAACGTCAGGCTGACGCTTCCTTATGCCAAGATGATAAGGGAGACGTTGGTAGAGACATATGAGTACATCGAGACCTTTGACACCAAGAAAGAGCGAGAGGATTACCTCAAGCGCATGGAGAAGGACCTCTTTAACCAATATAAACCCGTGCTCAAGAAGTTTTCCAAAAATCAGGCTCAGCTTCTTGTCAAACTCATACAGCGCGAGACCGACCAGTCATCATACGACATAGTCAAGGCGTTCTTAGGGTCGTTCCGCGCGGCATTCTGGCAGGGCTTTGGCAAGCTCTTCGGTGTGAGTCTTCGTGGCAAATTTAATCCTGAGCGCAACAAGGATGATGCCATCATCGAGCGCGTGGCTTCACAGATTGAATTGGGCCTGTTATGAGAAAACTTCCCGATACCGAGCGTCTGCTTAAAGACTATGACGCCTACCTCAGGCTCGAGCGGGGACTATCTGATAACACCCGCGCGGCATATGGTACAGACATAGCCCGGCTTATCGATGACCTCGATAATGATGATGTGTCATTGGCCGATGTCTCTGTCGATACGCTACAGGGGTTTCTTGCCGATTTATATGATTTGGAAATATCGCCTCGCTCAATTGCCAGGATTGTGTCGGGTGTGAAATCTTTTTTTGAGTGGCTGACCATCGAGGGCTATATAGACACTGACCCGGCCATGATGCTCGAGACGCCACGGTTTACATCCAAGTTGCCGACAGTGCTCACTGTCGAGGATATCGACGACATGATTGGATGTATAGACATGTCTAAAGCCGAGGGTCAGCGCAATCGCGCTGTTATCGAGACGCTATATGGGTGTGGACTGCGAGTCAGTGAACTCATTGATTTGAGGATTACTTTTCTGGCATTGGATAAAGGATATATGATAGTCAACGGCAAGGGTAACAAAGAGCGCATGATACCCGTGAGCCGTTATACAGCCGACATTATCTCAGAATATATCGGTGATACCAGGACCCAAGTCCCGATCAAGCCCGGTGCCGAGGATATAGTGTTCCTCAACCGTCGTGGGCGTCCTCTCACGCGCAATATGATATTTATGATTGTGCGCGACCTGGCGTTGGCCGCCGGGATAAGGGCCCATGTGTCCCCTCACACGCTGAGGCACTCGTTTGCGACCCACCTGCTTGAAGGAGGCGCCAACCTGCGAGCCATCCAACAGATGCTCGGTCACTCATCCATAGCTACCACCGAGGTTTATCTCCATCTCCAGTCATCTACCCTCCATGCCCAGATACTCGCCCACCACCCGAGAAACAAGTAACACACCGGCTATGCGGTCTTGTCCTTGTCATTTTTTACGGTGAGGACTGCAAGGGCAGCGGCGCGGATTTCGGCGCTTTGGGGGGAGTTGCCGGCCAGAAGCTTCAGGACGCGTTCTATATAGGCGTCCTTGTTAGATAGACCTACATGGGCGGCGACGTTGGATGCCGAGAGCATCGATTTATGATTATAGACTTTAAGAATGGCCATGTAGTCGCGGTCAGCGACGAGACGGCGGAAGGCACGGCATGTGTTTTCGTATACCGAGCGGGGGTTGAGCTCGATGGTGAGGCGGGCTATATGTTGTTCAAACTGGGCAATAGAATTAAACCGGCCGTCGACACGGTACTCGACGGTGCGTTTGACATGGTGCCGCGTGTGTTCGAGTGCCTGAGCTTTGAGGTCATGGTCAAACATTGTTATGACAGCGTTTTTGACACGACTGACAGCGCGCGCCGGGTCACGGCGGGCAGCAGCGGCGACCGCGGCTATAACACGCGGGAGCATGAAGATGTTCTCGATTTCGGCAACCTCAGGCACCATAATCTGTCGTGAGCGCAGGTAGGCGACTTCATTCTCATTGCGACGGTCGCGGTCGACGATACCCATGGCCGTGAGGTGGTGGAAGTCGTTAAGAGCGTTGAATGTGCGTGTAGCCTCGATGACACGGTTACAGCTGCCCAGTGACTTGACCGTCATATCGGGAAACAGGAGCGGATATAGCTTGGCGTCTATCGAGCGCGTGGCATCGCCCTCGACAAACAGCACAGGGCGGCGCGCCCCGATGATTGACATATATATGCCCTCGCTGAGAACTGAGTCGGGACCCAACAGTGAGTATTTCCAGCTTTCCTTATCAGGGTTGTAAGCCTCCACCCACACTATAGTAGAGCCTTGACGAGAAGCCGCGAACTCCAGGTCGTGAGTGACATATATAAAGCGGCAGTCGTGGCGCATGGTTTCGAGGCGGTTCCACAGAGCCTGGATTGTCGAGGGGTGCAGAAACATTTCGGGGGAGTCCACAACGATATTTGCGCCTTTGGGAGCATAGCACAGGGCGCAGGCATAGAACAGGACTGCTTTCTCGCCGTCACTCAGCAGTGGCGCGCCGTAACGCTCATTGGAGCCGGGGCCCCGGAAAAGAAAGCGACCGCTGTCGACGAGCACATGGCTTTGGGGAAACATCCCCTGCCATAAGTCTATGACACGGTCGAGATGGGATGGAGACCGTCGTGGAATCGAGTCTGTAGCTTGGCGACGGGCTATCTTGTCGGCGAGCAGGTCGATGAGCTCGTCATGGAGTAGCAGACCTAACAGACGTTCAAGGCGTGTCTGGACCAAAGTGCGGTTGAACTCGGGCATGGTCGAATTCAACACCCGGGCGTCGATGATGTCCCCGGGGTCGGGAGCACCGGTATGGTAAAGGGCCTCAAGGACGTTGAGCCGCCAACACGTGGCATTGTCGTGGCACAGCCGCGAAGTGAACAACGATTTACCGGCACCGTTGGCTCCGATGATAACCACACGCCTGACATTGTCGTCGATGGTGGCGTGGGAGAGGTCGAGGTTGGTCGGGAGAGTGAGCATGGTATTTTATTATTGGTGTTTGGCTGTTAGTGTTATCAGGGGTATGAGCATTTCCTGTAATGATATACCGCCGTGTTGGAATGTGTCGGTGTAGTACTGGACGTAGTAGTTGTAGTTGTTGGGATAGGCGAGGAAGTCACGGCCGCGGGCAAATATATAGGTCGATGAGACGTTGGGCGTTGGTAGACCATAGCGTCGGGGTGTCTTGATTTCATATACCTGACGGGTGTTGTAACCGAGGTTTTTGCCCACCTTGTAACGTAGGTTGGTGTTGGTGTTCTTGTCACCCACGACTTTAACCGGATTGGTGACGCGTATCGAGCCGTGGTCGGTGGTCAGGACAATCTTGAAGCCGGCGGCCGCGGCACGGCGGAACACCTCGAGTGCCGAGGAATGACGGAACCATGACTCGGTCAACGAGCGGTAAGCGGCCGAGGATGAGGCCAATTCGCGTATCATCTTGGACTCGGTGCGGGCATGGGACAGCATGTCTATAAAGTTGAATACCACGACACACAAGTTGTCACCGGCATACTGTTTGAAGTCGCGCAACAGACGCTCACCGCCTGCTGAGTCGTTGATTTTATGGTAGGACATCTTGACCTGACGGCGATAGCGGTCAAACATCGAGAGTATCAGCGGTGCTTCGTTTAGATTTTTGCCTTCTTCCGAGTCTTCATCGACCCATAGGTCGGGGAACATGCGCTCGATGCTGTCGGGCATGAGGCCCGAGAAAATGGCATTGCGGGCATACTGGGTTGCGGTTGGCAGGATTGAGGTATATAACTCTTCCTCAAAGGTAAATGTGTCAGCCAGCAGTGGTTTGACCACGCGCCATTGGTCAAGACGGAAGTTGTCGATGATAACAAACAGAACCTTGTCGCCGTTGTCAAGCAGAGGGAAAACCCTCTGGGGGAAGACACGCGGAGACATCAGTGGTAGAGACTCATCGGTGTTATTGGCGGCAAGTGTCGAGGCCCATGATTCATAGTGACGTGTGACATACTTGTTGAAGGCGGCGTTGGCCTCGTTGAGTTGCATATCCAGGAGCTGATCCATTTCAGTGCCGGTGAGCTCCATTTCCCAATGGACGAGTCGCGAGTACAGCTCTTTCCAGTCATCGAGCGACGAAGCCGAGTTGATGGCGTCAGTCAGTGCCAGGAAGTCGCGGCGATAGTCGGTGGTTGTCTGTTGGGCTACCAGGTCTGAGCTGTGGAGATGCTTCTTCAGGGCGATGAGAATTTGGTTGGGGTTGACCGGTTTGATAAGGTAGTCGGCGATTTTGTTACCGACGGCCTGGTTCATGATGTTCTCTTCCTCGCTCTTGGTAATCATGATTACGGGTATATGGGGCGAAGTGAGTTTTATATGTTGTAGAGTCTCGAGACCGGTGAGGCCGGGCATGTTCTCGTCAAGGATGATTAGGTCAAAGTGTCGTTCCTTGACCAGGTCAAGAGCGTCGCGACCGTTGTTGGCGGTGGTGACGTCATATCCTTTTTTGTCAAGGAACAGTAGATGGGGCTTCAGCAGGTCAATTTCATCATCGGCCCATAGTATGTTAAAACGTTGTTGAGTCATAGTATCTGAATATGGTGTCGTTTATTCCAGGAGAGGGTCGTCATCGCCTTCCGAGCCGGGGTCATAAACCGGTAGAGGAGCGGGTTTGGGGGTAGGTTTGGGTGTAGGAGTGGGCGTTGGTTTAGGTGTCGGTTTGGGTGTGGGAGAGGGGATGGGAGAGGGTGTTGGTTTTGGAGCCGGGGTGACAACGGGTTGGGTCTCGGGAGCGGGAGTCGGTGCCGGCTGGGGTTGGATATTTGGTTCAGTCTGTTGGGTCGGTTGTTGCTGTTGCTGGTGTTGGTGGTGTTGGGTCGGTTCAACCGGTTCAGTCTGTTGGGTCGGTTGTTGTTGTTGCTGTTCCTCGCTGTCGTGGGTCTCGCGTTCCTCGAGTTCTTCGATGGCCTCATAGGGGAGAATGGAGGACTGGGCGTCGCGGTAGTTTTGCTCATCAAGGAAGCGGAAGTAGGAGTCCAGGCTGGCTCCTGAACTCAGCAGGGCGTCAAAGTTTTTGGCTGAGATAGGCACCGGACGCACTCCACGTGGCAACTTGAATGTCGGCGAGGCGGCCATTACGCGACGGTAGTGGTTGAGCTCGTCAAGGTTGTCAAATGGCTTGACTACAATCATGCCTAAGCGGCCAAAGTTCATCGGCTCGATGTCAAAGTCCTTGACTACAAACGAGCTGAAGTTGTGGCGGGCAATATCAAACAGCAGTTGGTTGGTAGAGACTTTATCGGTGGGGAACACAAATACCAACAACTGAGCGTCATTATCGTTGAGTTCAAACTGAGGCATGTTCTGGTCGGCGGTCTTAGTAGAGTCGTTGCTCAGTGAAATTTCCCATATCATGCCTCTCATGTTGCGTCCCGAGGTAGAGTGTAGCTGACGTCCCTGTTGCATGCCTTTGAGCCATGCCGAGGCGATAGGGGCCACGTCGGTGTTGGGATATTTCTCGAGCATTTCCTTGAGCACGGCGTTGAACTTGTCGCTCTGTCGCTCGGTGGCGTATGCCAGTGCGTCGAGGAACATGAATTTAGGCATAAGTTTGGTCATTGGGAAGCGGTCGGCTACCTCTTCATACATCTTATGTACCTTGACATTATTGTTGTCAAGGTAAGCGTCATAGGCTTGTTGGTATAGTTGTTCCTGTTGCCGGTCCATGACACGCAGGTTGTCAATATAGTCGGGGTTGGTCAATGCTTGTCCATACTTGGAGTCGGGGAAATCATTGACAATCATCGAGCGGTAGCGCTCGGCCATATTGGTGTTACCCTGCCTCATGAATATGAGGTATAGATTGTAGTACACATCGAGGCGGTATATGTTGTCGGGATAGCGCGTGAGTAACCGGTCAAACTCGTCCATCGCGGCCTGTGGGTCATCGAGTTTATCCTTGAGTATCAGGCCAATATTGTACATGCCTTCTTGAATGACGTCGTTACAGGTAGCTCTCTCGGCGTCGGTCGATGGTATCTGTTTGAGGTAATACTCGGGGTAGTGGGGGTCATCGGCACGTTTGGCGGCCTCTTTATCTTCGGGCTCAGAGTCTGTCGAGTCCTCGTTTGTTTGATCCTCGTTTTCATCGGTAGTCTCGGCGGTATCTCCGCCAAATTCATCGAGCGAGAAAGCGTTCTTATTGCGTCGGCGCCAGTTATCCTCGAGACGGCGGGAGCCCCATCGGCGTTGGAATTCGGTCTTGCCGGCTGTGCGTGTCGCTTGGTTGTAGAAGTACCACGAGTCGTCGGTGTTAATCTGGAATTGCTGGGTAGGCGCTGATGAAGAGTTCTGGAATTGGGACCCTTGGGAGTTTTTCTCGGCCTCGTAGGCTTCACGTCGGGCAGCCTCGGCTTCTTCTTTTTCTTTTTTCTTGAGTTGGGCTATCAGAGCCTCGACAATCTCGAGTTGCTGACCTTTTTCGAGGTATGAGAGTTTGAGCAGAGAGTCCTGAAGGTGGACGTTGCCTGAGTATACTGCCAGTTCGTCGAGGACGTCAGAGCGTCGTTTGAGAACAGCGATATTCGGGTAGTCATCGGGCAACAATGGCACGGCCTCGGCATAGCAAGGCTGAGCTAACTCAAATTCATGCCGGTCATAGTATAGGTTGCCCAGAGTGATCTGGGAAATAGCCTTATCGATACCTGAGCGTGTTGATTTTTCGGCGGCCAGGCGATAATTGGCGATAGCTTGTGTGGTGTCTCCACGCGACAGGTATAGGTTGCCGATGGCATAGTATATCTGGTCAAGGTATTCTTTGTTGCGGCTATAGCGCGTCATGCGTTTGAGAGCCTTGACCTCGCCCTTGATATCCGGTCCGTCAAATACTTCTGACTGCTTGATACGGGCGTTGAACTTGGTGCGGTAATTGGCCGAAGATGTCGAGCCGGCTTTGTCAAAGGCTTTATATGCCAGGGCTTTGTTGCCAAGTCGTGAGTAAACTTGACCCAATAGAAACCACAGGCGTGTCTTCTGGGCCCCTGAGGCATAGTTTATAGCCTGTCTCAGGAAGGGAGCCGCGGCTTCATAGTCTTTGTTGTGGATACAGTAGTCGGCGCGCACGTAGTTGTACAGGCCGTTAAGTGTTTTGTTGGTAAGTTGGTCAGGTTTGACGCGGTCGATGATAGTCTCGGCCTCAAACAGCCAGTCCATGGCTATATAAGAACGCGCCTGCCACAGCCGAGCCTCGGTGACAACCTCGGGTAGCCATGAAAAGTGACGGGAGGTATAGAAGAAAGTGGCGGCCGCACCGGGAAAGTCACCGTTCATATACTGGGAACGTCCCATCATCAGCCATGCGTTATGGATAAACGGGTTGTACTCGTCGCGTTTCATCCATTCCTTATACTTAGGGTCGGAGTTACGTCCGGCCTTACGCTGAGGTTTCTTGGTTATGGATCTCAGCTGAATAGCTTTCTGGGCTTTTTCTATCGATCGGTTGAAATCACCTGTAGGTTGAGGAGCCTTGTCTTTTCCTCGGGCCTCGGCGGGGTGCATGAACAGTGGTGACGAGTAGTCGTCCTCATATTGGCGTTCCATATCGGCGAGAGTCTCTTTGTAGTGACGGTCGCCGTTGTAATAGATGTTGTATCGTGTTATAAAGGCGGTGTACTGACGTGCGGCGGCGGTGTTTTTTTTACGGGCGTTGCACGCCGACAGTACAGTGATTGCCAGCAGTGCAATCACTGAAAGAGTTAGAATGGTGGAATATCGTGAGTGTCGGGCTGTCATGCCGTTGTGGGGGATTTCTTTTTATTGGGGTCGTCGGGATAGGAAATGCGTGAGTGGTACATAGTCATCAGACGACGGGTGAAGGTGTCTTTAATGGTGCTGACATCGCGGAAGGATAGAGCCGAGTCGTTATGCAGGCCATCGGCAATCTGTGAGTCTATGATTTTGTCAACGAGTGATTTGATGGCTTCGGGTGTATGTTCTTTTAAGGAACGGGAAGCGGCCTCTACAGCGTCGGCCATCATCAGTACCGAAGCCTCGCGGGTGAGAGGATTTGGTCCCGGATATGTAAATGGCGCGGGGTCTACATTTTCATCGGGATGTTGTTTGCAGTAGGTGTAGTAGAAGTATTTGGCCTGTCCTTTACCGTGGTGCTGGGCTATAAAGTCTCTAATGACGGCCGGGAGCCCGGCTTTTTCGGCACGTTTGAGGCCTTCAGAGACGTGAGAGATTATAATTTCGGCGCTTTTGATGGGCGAGAGGCCGTCGTGGGGGGTGACGCCGTGTTGGTTCTCGGTGAAGAAGATGGGGTTCTTGAGTTTGCCTATGTCATGGTAGAGTGCGCCGGCGCGAGTGAGCGTGGGGTTGGCACCGATGAGGCGGGCGGCCTCGGCGGCGAGGTTGGACACGGCAATCGAGTGTTGGAATGTGCCCGGACACTCATCGGAGAGTTGTCTCAGCAGTGGATTGTTGGTGTCTGAAAGCTCGACAAGGGTAACGTTGGAGACAAAACCGAACATACGCTCAATAAGTGACATCAACACGTATGCCATGGCGGTCAATGCACCGCTCAAGGTCAGTGAGCCTATCATTCTCCAGGAGAAGTTGTCAAACGAGCCGTTGGCCATTACGGTCAATGCGGTGTATGAAATGAGGTAGGCGCCGATTACCATTGCCGAGGTGCGCAGCAGTTGGGAGCGTTGGCTCAGGTCTCGCAGTGAGTATACGGCGATAGACATGGCTACAAATTGCAGGAAGATAAACTCGAGGGAGTAGATGGCCATTGGAGCCACTAACAGCGTGGTGACAAATCCTGTCATCAGAGCCACGCGACCGTTGAGGTAGACCAGCAACAGAATGGGAATGATGACAAGCGGAACGATATAGACTCCCTTGCCGGGAATAAAGGCGTTGAGCAGTGCTTCAAAGACGATAAACAGCCCGATCATCGATAATAGAAATATCATGGTCTTGACCGAACGGGTTATCATCGGGTCATAGAAGTAGATATATCCAAGCAGAACAGCCATCAACAACAGCACGTAGAATATCTGACCTATGACGGTCATCAATTCAGAGCGTGCTGTGCCTGTCTCGCGCTCGGCGACAACGCGCTCATAGTTTTGCAACCAGTTGTAAATTTCCTCGTTGATGACCGTGCCGTTGTCAACGATGGTCTCGTTTTTGACGATACGTCGGTTGGGGGCTTTGGCTTCACCTATGGCTTGGTTGAGTATTGATGTGTTGAGGTCGGTGTCATAGACCATGGATTCGGTCAACACGCCATTGACACCCGAGTTGATGAGTATCGGGTGACAGTTGTATCGGGTGGCGGCTTTGTCAAGGCGCTCATATAGCTTGGATGGCGTGAGCACCGAGTCGACGGCGACTTTGGTGAGCTCGGTGGGCGACGAGGCTATCTTGATATATTTTTGTTTGGTGGATTGGGCGTTGGTAGTATTCTCGGAGTAAACACCGGTCTTGTATGCAGCCAGCAAGATGTTGTTTACTTCTTTGATAAACGGAGCGGTGTCGGGATATTTGAAGAATCCGCCGAATGCTACCGAGTCGGGGACCTTCATTATAAGGCTGTCGACTTGTTTTATCATTGAATTGACATCAATGGGGCGGGGGGTGTACACGGGGATGTGGGAGGCTCGTATTGAGTCGACACGTTTGCTGACAGTCAGTGAATCGGGGTAGATGTCGATGTCATATGGGGCCACAAGTTTGGCATAATTCCATACTTGCCCTACCTTGTATTTATATCTGTTGGTGGAGCCGTGGGGATAGCAGTATACCACGAGTGCAGTGACTGCCAATGTCACTATTATAATCAGGGCATTGCCTGCAGGGAGTCGAGATGGTTTGTTCAGCATTGGCTTGTAATTTATATAGTAACGTTTATGAGAGGGGAGATATTGTTGTTGTCGGCTTTATTGGCCGGCTCGGTGTGTTGGTGTTGGAGTTAGGCGATATGGGTGTCTATTGTATACGCGAAGCCGAGATGACGCCGTCAACTTTTTTCAGACGGGTGCATAGTTCGGTGACCACGGCGACATCGGCGACGCGCACCTGTATGTCGGAGTGAAATACCTCGTTGTCGGCTTTTATCTCGAGTTGCCTCAGGTCTATAGACTTCTGAGTGGCAATCTGTTGGGTTATTTCTTGAAGGATGCCGTGTCGGTCGATACCCTCGACGTGAATGTTGGCGAGGAATTTGCCGGAGACGGCGGCCCATCGTGTAGCGACAATGCGATTGCCGTATCCGGCTTTGAGAACCAGGGCACGTGGACAGTTCAGGGCGTGTACCACGACACGACCGTTGTCATCGATAAATCCCATGACGTCATCGCCCGGGATGGGACAACAGCAGTCGGCCATGACAAAATTGGCTTTATCATCGTCATAGCGCAGGATGTAGGGTTTCTTGGTGTCAATCGGAGTGGGCGGATTGGCGACCTTTTCGTTTTGGGGTTCTTTCGGGAGGCCTTTATCGGTGTTGTCAGAGTCGTCATTGGAGCGTATCGAGACACCCGGAATAAGATTGACGGTGGCGCCTAAGATTTTGCCTAATGTGAATCGGCTTTTTCCCTTGGACTTGTTTTTGAGGAAGTCGGCGGCAGCCTGGTCGAGGGTTATGTCTCCTGTATCAACGGCCACGGCCAGCTCGTCACGGTTGGGTTGGCCATAGTGACGGAGAAGACGGTTGAGGCTTTCGTCTGAGAGCGTCATGCCGTTGACAGCGAGGAAGTTGGCGATAGCTTCCTTGCCACGGGTTATAGACTGTTGCCTGAGGCGGTTGAGAGCCTGGCGCAGTCTGGTGCGGGCTTTGGAGGTTTTGATGAATGACATCCACTCGGGGTGGGGAGTCTGGGACTGGGAGGTGAGTACCTCAACCTGGTCACCGCTCGAGAGGCGGTGGGACAGAGGTACGAGACGATGGTTGACCTTGCCGGCAATGCAGTGGAGGCCCAGGTGGGAGTGGAGGGTGAAAGCCAGGTCAAGGACAGTGGACTCGGCCGGAAGGGTGATGAGCTCGCCCCGTGGGGTGAATACTACAATCTCTGAGGCAAACAAATTAAGCTTCAGTGAGTCAAGAAAGTCCATGGCGCTGGGCTCGGGGTTGTCCAGAAGGTCTTTGATGGTTTTTAGCCACACGGTGAGCTCGCTCTCTTCATCGCCTTCGCCAATCTTGTAACGCCAGTGGGCGGCAAATCCTTTTTCGGCAATCTCGTCCATGCGTCGGGAGCGTATCTGAACCTCAATCCAGTTGCCGTCGGGGCCCATGACGGTCAGGTGCAGGGCTTGATATCCGTTGGCCTTGGGAACCGAGATCCAATCGCGTGTGCGCTCGGGGTGCAGACGGTAGAGGTCGGTGATGGCCGAGTATATAGACCAGCATATTTCTTTTTCTTTGGCCATGTCGTCACACTCAAATACGATGCGCATGGCGTATAGGTCATATACTTCTTCAAACGGGATGTGCTTTGTTTCCATCTTGCGCCATATCGAGTATACCGATTTGAGCCTTGCCTTGGCTTCATACTTGAGGTCCATGTTTTCGAGGCGTTCCTTGATAGGGGCCGAGAAGTCGCTGTATACTGCTTGGCGTCGCGACTCGCTCTCTTGTATCTGGCGTGATATGCGCTCGTATGCCCCGGGGTGCTCATACTTGAAGCTGAGGTCCTCGAGCTCGGTCTTGATGGCAAACAGGCCAAGGCGATGGGCCAGTGGAGCATATATGTATAGTGTCTCACCCGCAATCTTATATTGTTTGTTGGGAGCCATTGACCCAAGGGTGCGCATATTGTGGAGTCGGTCGGCCATTTTGATGAGCACCACGCGTATGTCCTCGCACATTGTCAGCAGGAGCTTACGGAAGTTCTCGGCCTGTACCGAGGCCTTGTCGCCAAAGATGCCACCCGAAATTTTTGTCAGCCCCTCGACGATCATTGCTATCTTGTCACCGAATTGGCGACGTATATCCTCGACGGTGAAGTCGGTGTCTTCGACCACGTCATGCAACAGAGCGGCACAGATGCTTGTCGATCCCAGGCCTATCTCACGGCTGACAATGCGCGCTACGGCGATGGGGTGCATGATATATGGCTCGCCCGAGCGACGACGCACACCGGCATGAGCTGCCTTGGCAAACCTGTAGGCTTGCTTTATTATCTCGACTTTCTTGCGGTGGTTGCTCGCAAGATATCCGTTGAGAACGTCATTGAAAGCGTCCTCGACTATCTGTTCTTCGATGAGAGCCTTATCGTTGAGTGAGTCCATGTTAGGCGTCAAGAGGTTGGTTTAATCAGTTCATTTTACAAAGATAACAAAAACCTGTAACACTACAAATTTAACCAAAAATTTATCAGTAAAACAGGGTCTTCGCGACTCCTGCGGGGCGTGATGTCAGATAAGAGGGTTGACGATGGTGGCGGCACCACGTCCTCCAAGACGTGTGTAGTGGTAAACAAGGGACATGAGCAGCTGCATGCGACGAGACTGCCCGGGACGATTGATCACGGCTGAATAGAGGTCGTGAGCCTGTTGGCCCGCGCCCTCGCGGGCATAGTGGGCGGCAAGAATGACACGGCGGTAGTCGATGAGGCGGTGGAGTGAGGCTTGGTCGCGGTGGTTGGCGGCGTCGATAATCATGTCGGCTCGGTCAAGGGCATCTTCCCATAAGCGTGGTCGTGAAGAAAAGTCGGTAGCGGTGATTGACTCGACCTGGGAATAGATGTCGATGTAGGTTCCCGGCATGAAGTAGGCCTTGTCGGTGGCGAGCAATAGCCTTATGCCCAGTACCCAGTCGTCCCACCCACGCATATCGGTATCCCAGGCCCCGACACGACGTATCAGAGAGGTGTGGCAGGCATATCCGGCAGTCTTGAGGATGGAATGATAGATATGGTTGCGCAGTGGATGGTGTCGTGTAATCTTGAGTTTATAGGTGTTGCCTTTAAGGTCGTGGGTATAGGCGGCAGTATATATAATCTCAGCGTCGGGATGTCGGTTGAAGTGGTGGAGGTATTGTTCAACGAGGCCGGGGCGCATGGTGTCGTCGCTGTCAAAGAACATTACCAGTGGTGTGTCAACCAGTGAGAGTCCGTGGTTGCGGGCGGCGGCAGCGCCTGGATGTGTCTCTGAGGTGACGCTGACACTGAAGTCGGTGCTGTTGTGCTCGGTGGCCCATTGACTGACTATGGCCGCTGAGTCATCAGATGAATTGTTGTCAACAATTATCAGCGATATTGGCCTGTGGGTCTGGGCATAGATGCTGTCAAGGGTGCGCACGACAAGTTTTGCCCGATTATACACCGGTACGACAATCGTTATATCATGGTCCTTGGTTAGCATGACACAAAGTTAATTGTTTTTTCTTTGGGGGTGTGGTGTTTTTGGATTAAATTTGCGTATGCAAGTGTTGATAAGTACATATGGGAGAGATGGCATAGGCCGTGTGGTCGATGCCGCCCATCCGCGGGTCGATGGCGTGGAGTGGCTGGTGAGTTGGCAGAATCCCGAGGGGATTGAGGTCCCGCGGGAGTTGGTGCGCCCTGATATGGTGGTGATATCGCATGACAGCCGAGGATTGAGTCACAACCGCAATGTCTCGTTGCGCCATGCCACACACGCCGAGGTGGTAATCAGCGATGATGATGTCTCCTATAGCCCTGAACAGCTGAGGACGCTAATAGCTATTTTTAAAGAGCATCCCGAGCTTGACATCTTTACATTCCGTTATTCAACGCCCGATGGAGGTCATGGCAGGGTGTATCCTGCCGGTGACTTTGATCTTGCTCACCCTAAGTGTGGTTACTATGTGTCGTCAATAGAGATGGCATTGAGACGCGAGCCGGTGCTTGGGTCAGGGGTGTGGTTTGATGAACGCTTTGGCATTGGTGGCCGGCTGTTTGTGGCCGGCGAGGAGAGTGTTTTCTTGTATCAGTTGTTGCAGAAAGGATTGAAGGGGCGTTTCTTTGACCGTATACTGTGTATCCACCACGGAGGCGCTACCACCGGCGAGCGCGATGATATTGCCGAGCAACTTGCCGAGGCCTCGGCGGCCTATCACTATATTGCCAACCGCCATACATGGAGGCTCAGGATGTTGTTGTACAGTATGCGTCAGCACCGTCTTTCCAAACAGGCTTTTATCCAAGCCTGGTGTCGCGGTGTCAGGAAAGTGAGGAGTGGCAGGTGAGATGTTGCCTTTGCCTTATGTGTGCTGGTAATCTGACAGAACGGTATTGCTCACTGCTTTATATGTTTAGTGGCGGCTGTGATAGATGTGCCACGGTATAGCTGGTTGCCCGTCGAGTCGGATAGAATGACATATGGAAGACGAGGGATAGCGAGATTGCTTATCGGGGTGGCCGAGATGGCACCGGCCATCCAGCCTTGTTCCCAGTTGGCCGAGTCGGTGTTGATATTGCGTGTCCATACCAGGGTGTCGGCATCGAGCGACAGGTCAAGGATGGCGACACGCGACTTGGCATATTTGGAGCGTGCCGAGCGTAGCGATGCCAGTATTGAGTCACTGCGTCCCGAGTTTTCGTCGCTGAAGACCAGAAGATTGTAGGCGTGACGTCGAGGATTGAAAGTTACCAAAGAGTCACCCCTGACACGGTAAAGCATGGCTGATATGCGTCGTGACGATGTCTTGGCGTCGACTGACGATGCTAAGGTCTTGTAGGCTTTGACAATGGCTTCGGGGCGAGCCGAGACATCGATACTTTCGAGCAGTCCCATGGCTTTTGAAGGATTGCTCGATGAGTCATAGGAGTAGACCAGCAAGAGTGTCGAAACGATATCCCGTGGATTGTTCCTGATGTATTTCTCGATTAAACCATTGGCTTTGACTCGGTCACGGGAGTCGAGGACGCCGGCATTGGCTCTTGTCCAGTCGGCCCATCGCTTGGCGATGTCATTATCGCCCGAGACGGTGACGTCGGAGGGTGATTTGGGGTTGAGGGTGACTTCCAATTCGTCACCGCTGTTGACCCAGAAGCGGCCCACCGGGCGATAGTCATTGGTGTAAACTTGGATGACGGTTCCATCATCGGGTGCATTACCTGTTATTTCAAAGTCTCCTTTGTTGGTAGCCATGATGATTGTCTCGACAGTCGAGCCGTTGTTGTACATGATACGCAGGTTGGTTGTCGACTTGTCAGACAGGTGCCCCTTTATTTTAAAGGAGTTATCACTCGAGCAGGCGCTCATGACCAAGGTCGCGATAGTGATAAGAGCAAGATATAGTTTTTTCATAAAAAGTTTCTTATCAGGGATTGAATATTGGCCTGAGACCCGATGTATCAAGCATCGGTATCCTGTTAAGCCATACTGCCGGTAATCCGGTATTATAGGGTGTCGCTAAACAAGCATTGGAGCTATGCGAGCCAGAGCGTTGGCGAGGGCCAGCATTTCTTGTTCGGTATTATATACTGCCATAGAGGCGCGGACTGTGCCTGGTATGCCGAGTACTTGCATGAGAGGTTGGGCGCAGTGGTGACCTGTGCGGACAGCAATGCCGAGTTTGTCCAGGAGCATGCCTACGTCATAAGGGTGAGCGTGACCGATATTGAATGACAGCACCGGAGACTTGTCGGGAGTGGTGCCATAGATAGTAATCCCGGGTACCTTCTCGGTAATGAGATCGGTGGCTACTTTCAGCAGATGATGCTCGTGTGCGGCGATATTCCCGAGGCCGACCTCGGCTATAAAGTCAAGCGCCGAGCCCAGTGCGGCGATGTCGGTATAGTCGGGGGTGCCGGCCTCAAATTTAAATGGCAGGTCGGCAAACGTGGTGCCATCAAACGAGACATGGGCAATCATCTCGCCACCACCCTGATAGGGAGGCATCTTCTCGAGCAACTCGCGTCGGCCATACAGCACTCCCACTCCGGTCGGTCCATACATCTTATGTGACGAGAAGGCATAGAAGTCGGCGTCGAGGTCCTGAACATCGATAGGGAGATGGGCCGAGGCCTGTGCACCGTCGATAACAGCTACGGCGCCGGCCCGATGAGCCATGGCGATAAGTTCTTTGACGGGATTGACGGTACCCAGGACGTTTGAGACATGGCACACGGCGATGAGGCGTGTGCGCTCGGTGATGAGGCTCTTGAACTGTTCCAGGTCCAAGGACCCGTCAGGGAGGATACCACAGTGCTTGATGACCAGTCCGTATTGCCGGGCGGCCATTTGCCAGGGAACGATATTGGAGTGGTGTTCCATCACCGTCAGAATGATTTCGTCTCCGGGAGTTAAGAGTCGGCTGTAGCTCGAGGCCACGAGGTTGAGGGCTTCAGTGGTGCCACGTGTAAAGATAATCTGCTCGTGGGAAGGAGAGTTGATATAGGCGGCGACACGAGAGCGTGTGGTCTCGAGGGTGTCGGTAGCCTCTTGAGACAGACAATGGACACCACGGTGTACATTGGCGTGGTGCTTGTAGTACATATCTACCACGCGGTCCACGACACGACGCGGAGTCTGGGATGTTGCCGTGTTGTCGAGATAAATCAGCGGCTTGCCGTAAATCTGACGGTCGAGTATCGGAAATTGCTGGCGTATGGCTTGAATATCCATTATAAATCAAGAATTAAAAAATTTGAACCTCATCGAATTCCCGATTTTTCGGGCCTTCGACGTTTCGGTACTTAGACACCATCTCAGCAAGCCCCACAGCGGTCGCACAGGGCGCGCCCGTCGGCGGTGGTATCGGTATCGGCCATGGTGGCGAGACGACGCTCTATGAGGTGACGGAGACGGTCGCGCAGTGGCTCAAGGGTAACCTTGTCGAGAATGTCACACATAAAAGCTTGCATGAGCATCGAGCGGGCCTGTTCACGGGGAATACCGCGTGACTGCATGTAGAACAGGGCATCGGCGTCGAGCATGCCGGTAGCGGCTCCGTGGGAGCACTTGACATCGTCACAGTAAATCTCGAGCTGGGGGCGGGTGTGTATGCGTGCTGTGGGCGAAGCCACGATATTGCGGTTGTTCTGATAGGCCTCGGTGTGATGTGCTCCATATTCGACTCGTATGAGACCCTCAAATGCCGCGCGGCTGTCACCGTCGGCGACATATTTTATGAGTTGGTCACTGGTACAGTGGGGTGCGTTATGCTTGAGCGTCGATGATATATCGGCTATCTGAGTGTCGGAAGTGGTGGCGAGACCATAGATGCGGCAGTCGGCCTGCCGACCGTTGAGCTCGACATTGATGTTGGAGCGAGAGCGTCCCGAGGTGAGAATGATAGGCGAGAGTGCCAGACGGGCCATGGTGTCGACACGGGCTTGGACGGTTGATATACGAGATGTCGTGGCGTTACTTTCCTCGAGGGCATAGAAACGCAACGATGAGCCCGGAGCCAGGTCTATCTCGGTGACCTGGGAAATGGTAGAAGCTACCGATTGGGCGTGGGTGTGGTCACATGTAAGTAGCGTGCACTCGGCATCTTGTTCCAGGACAATCAGCAGGCGTCTTGACACCAGCATGGGTACTGAAGCAGCCAAGAGGTTGACCAACTGGATTGGACGCTGACAGTGAACACCGCGTGCCACATGGATAAGAATTCCGTCCTGACACAGTAGGGTGTTGAGGGCAACCGCGGGACTGCCGTTGTCGGCAATCATGCCATAATAGCGCTCAAGCACTCCGGGACACTCAGTCTCGGCCCGGGCAAAGGTACATACAGTGACACCATCGGGCAACATGTCAAGGCCACGTGTCTCCTGTAGCATGTCGTTGGTGATGATAATCTGGGAGGTAGAGATATTGGGGACGTCACACTTGAAAGCGCGGGCAACGTCGGCGTGAAATGGCACACGTGTGATATTGACACCCAGGTCGGGTGAAAACATCTCGTTGACATCGGTATACTTATATCCCTCGTCGCCGCGCCGTGGCAGGCAAGAACTCAGGAGCGTATTAAGGGCCGTCTCGCGCCTGTCGTTGATGACAGGCCGGGAGTGTTGCTCGATAATGGCATGGTGGGCCCTGTATAGGTCGATATATTGATTAATGGCACTCATGGGACGTCAGTCGTTGTATTGTTCCTTAATCCAGTCATAACCCTTTTCCTCAAGTTCAAGAGCGAGTTCCGGTCCTGCCGTATGTACGATGCGTCCCTTGTAGAGGATATGCACATAGTCAGGCTTGATATAGTCGAGAAGTCGTTGGTAGTGGGTGATGACTATAGTGGCGTTGTCGGGAGTCTTGAGCTTGTTGACACCCGAGGCCACAATCCTCAGGGCATCGATATCAAGGCCCGAGTCGGTCTCGTCGAGTATTGAGAGGCGAGGTTCAAGAACAGCCATCTGGAATATCTCGTTACGTTTTTTCTCACCTCCCGAAAACCCCTCGTTGACCGAGCGTGAGGCGAGTTTGGAGTCCAATTCCACGACCTGGCGTTTGACTCTCATGAGCTTTAGGAATTCGCTGGCCGAGAGAGGGTCCTGGCCAAGGTACTTGCGCTTGGCATTGAGAGCGGCACGCATAAAGTTGACCATGCTCACGCCCGGGATCTCTACCGGGTATTGAAAAGACAGAAACAGGCCCTCGTGGGAACGGTCCTCGGGCGAGAGTGACAGCAGGTCGACACCTCCCAGTGAGGCTGTTCCGCCGGTGACGGTATAGCGTGGATTGCCGGCAAGCACTCCCGAGAGAGTACTCTTGCCCGAGCCGTTGGGTCCCATGATGGCATGTACCTCCCCGGGGCGTACAGTGAGATTGAT
The DNA here is from genome assembly GCA_017623155.1 of Prevotella sp. GTDB lineage: Bacteria > Bacteroidota > Bacteroidia > Bacteroidales > Bacteroidaceae > Prevotella. The sequence goes on from JAGAPR010000098.1 coordinate 80,286, forward strand.
ACCACGCAGGATTTCCTTAGTGTCTATTGAAGCACGCAGGTCGTTGACCTGTAACAATATATCGGGATTGTTCATTGTTAATAGTAGTTGTTGTTGTCCTTTAATTGAAGAAACATTATTAGGGCATGAAGTGTTGAGAAATAACACAAAATGTCAATCACAAAATTAGCCATATTTTTGTTAACTGAAAAATATTTGTAACTTTGCGATATTAAACCTAACCGACCCCTATCCATCCGGGTCAAGACCAGCTAACCATGAATACAAGATATAACCGCATACTCCTGAAGTTGTCAGGAGAGTCGCTTGCCGCCGGACAAGGGCATGGCATCGATACAAAAAGACTTAATCAGTATGCCGAGCAGATCAAGCAATTACAGGATCAAGGCATACAGATAGCTATCGTTATTGGAGGAGGAAATATCTTCCGTGGTCTATCAGGAGCGGCCTCGGGTCTTGACCGCGTTACCGGTGACCAGATGGGCATGTTGGCCACAGTTATCAATGCACTGGCATTACGCTCGGCAATCGAGGGTATCGGAGGTGCCGCCGAGTTGTTCACGGCTATCAACATGTACCCCATAGGCACTTACTACTCCAACCGCGTGGCCATCGAAGCCATGAAACGCGGACGCGTGGCACTGTTGGCCGGTGGCACGGGATGTCCGTTCTTTACCACCGACACCGGCGCCGCACTGCGCGCTGTCGAGTTACGTGCCGATGTCATGCTTAAAGGCACGCGTGTCGACGGTATATACACCGCCGACCCCGAGAAAGACCCCACGGCAACCAAGTTTGATCGCATAAGCTATGATGAGGTCCTTGCGCGTGGTCTTAAAGTCATGGACCTTACAGCAACGGCAATGTGCAAGGTCAACAATATGCCGGTAGTGGTATTTGACATGGACACCCCCGGAAATCTCGAGCGTGTCATCGCCGGCGAGAACATCGGCACCACCGTATATTAAATTGTATATTAATCGTCTAAAACATATACACCATGACCGAACCTAAAACCTATCTCGACCCCGCAGAAGAAAAAATGGAGCTTGCCGTCGCTTATCTCGACGAGTCCCTTGCCCGTATACGCGCCGGTCGCGCCAATCCCAAAATTCTTGACGGCATACGTGTCGAATATTACGGCTCGGCCGTACCCTTGTCCAACGTTGCCAACATCTCGACCCCCGATGCACGCACCATCGCCATCACCCCCTGGGAGAAGCCTATGTTCAAGGAGATTGAACGTGCAATCATCAACTCTGAGCTGGGTATCATGCCCGAGAACAATGGCGAAGTGATACGTATATCGATACCACCTCTGACCGAGGAACGTCGCAAACAGCTGGTTAAGCAATGTAAAGCCGAGGCCGAACAAGCCAAGGTGAGTGTCCGCAATGCTCGTCGTGACGCAATCGAGGGTCTGAAGAAAGCCGTCAAAAAAGGCATGCCCGAGGATGTCGAGAAAGACGCCGAGACATCGGCCCAGAAAATCCACGACAAATTCATGAAGAAGATTGACGAGATTTTTGCCGTCAAGGAAAAAGAAATCCTGACAGTATAAAAAACGTCATGAACCACGCCGCCATGATGGTGGGTGAATAAGTCCCATAAGGGATGGAATTCAAAAGCTAAACATAAAACATCCCTTGTAGACGAGGCTGTGGAAACACGGCCTCGTCTTTTTTGATTAAACGCCTTCCCAAATCGGGAATGTTGGATCAGCGGACAGGAGCGGCTGGCGGGAGGGGCTTGTAGCGTATACTGAGCCGTGAATGGCTCTTGTCCGCTGATCCACGGCTTTGCGTAAAGTGTGTATACTTATAAAGGAAACGCTCCCACGGCGGGGGCTGTGGGAGCGTGAGGGGGTGATGTGGTTGGGAGTGTTATTTCTCGCGCATGAATATGTTGATGGGGGTGCCGTGGAAGTCCCATTTTTCTCTGATTTTGTTCTCGAGGTAGCGGCGGTAGGGCTCTTTGACCCATTGAGGCAGGTTGCAGAAGAAAATGAAGGTGGGTATTTGGGCTCCCTTGAGCATGGTGACATATTTGATTTTGATGAATTTGCCTTTGTTGCTTGGGGGAGGATAGGCCGAGATGACTTCCTGCATGTAGGTGTTGAGCTGGGATGTGGGTATTGTGCGACGCCGAGCCTCATATACCTTGACGGCGGTCTCGAGGACCTTGAAGATACGTTGTTTGGTCAGTGCCGAGGCAAAGACGATGGGAAAGTCGGTGAAGGGGGCAAAACGCTGTCGTATGGCATTTTCAAAGTGGGTGATGGCGGTCTGGGACTTGTCCTCGGCGATATCCCATTTGTTTATGACGACCACGAGGCCTTTTTTGTTACGCTGAATTAATGAGAATATGTTGACATCCTGAGCCTCGATACCACGGGTGGCGTCAATCATCAGTATACATACATCAGAGGCCTCGATAGCGCGTATGGAACGTATTACCGAGTAATACTCGATGTCCTCGTTGACCTTGGCTTTTTTACGTATTCCGGCAGTGTCGACGAGATAGAAGTCAAAGTCAAATTTGTTATATCGCGTATAAATCGAGTCACGCGTGGTGCCGGCGATGTCGGTGACGATGTGTCGGTCCTCGCCGATAAAGGCGTTGATAAGCGATGATTTGCCGGCGTTTGGACGGCCTACGATTGCAAATTTAGGTATATCGTCGAGCCCGGCGGTCTCATCATCCTCTTTGGGGAGGTCCTTGACAATCTCGTCCAGCAGGTCGCCGGTGCCATAGCCATTGATTGCCGACACGGGGTAGGGGTCTCCCAATCCCAGTGAGTAAAACTCGGGGACGTTATATAGCCAGTCGTTACCATCGACCTTGTTGGCCACGAGAATGACGGGTTTCTTGGATCGGCGTAGGATTTGGGCTACCGAGTCGTCAAGGTCGGTGACACCGTTCATGGCATCGACGACAAACAGGATAACATCGGCCTGTTCGATGGCCAGGTGTACTTGCTTGTTAATCTCACCTTCAAAGATGTCTTCGGAGTTTACGACCCAACCGCCGGTGTCGACGATTGAGAACTCGCGACCGCCCCAGTCCACCTTACCGTATTGTCGGTCGCGTGTGGTGCCGGCTGTCGGGTCTACGATAGCGGTGCGGCTACCGGTGAGGCGGTTGAAGAGAGTTGATTTGCCGACATTGGGTCGGCCTACGATTGCTACTAATTGTCCCATTTATGTTGATTGGATATTGAAATGTTTAGGCGGTTGTTTAAAAATAAATCTGAAAGATGGAAGATAGTATAATCAGATGATAAATTTAAGCTCCGAAGTATCGATACATCGTCGGATAATCACTCGATGTATCCAAATTGTTTGAGTTTGTTCTCACGGTTGCGCCAGTTGGGCTCAATCTTGACAAACAGATCGAGGTATACGCTCTTGTCAAAGAATTTCTCGATATCCTTGCGTGCCTCGATGCCGACGCGTTTGAGCCGTTGGCCACCGTGGCCGATGAGTATGCCTTTCTGGGAGTCACGTTCTACATAGATGACTGCCATGATATGTATCGAGTGTTCTTTTTCCTCAAATTTCTCAACGATGACCTCAGAGCTGTAAGGGACCTCCTTGTCATAGTTGAGAAGTATTTTCTCGCGAATGATTTCGGTTACAAAAAATCGCGCGGGCTTGTCGGTGAGAGCGTCTTTGCCAAAGTATGGTTGTCCTTGGGGGAGGAGTTGTACGATGCGTTGCATCAGAGTCGAGACGTTAAAATGCTCTTTGGCCGATGTGGGATATATCTCGGCGTTGGGCAGAAGTTGATGCCAGCGGTCAACAAGAGTTTCTAACTCGTTCTGGCCTTTGAGCAGGTCAATCTTGTTGATGACAAGCAGGACGGGTATTTTTTCGTTGGCGACCTTGGTGAGGAATTCGGCGTTTTTGGTGGGGTCCTCGATAACGTCGGTGACGTATAGAAGGATATCGGCATCGGTCAGGGCGCCTTCCGAGAAATTGAGCATCGACTCCTGGAGCTTGTATTTGGGAGCGAGCACGCCTGGAGTGTCTGAGAAAACAATCTGATATTCAGGGGCGTTGACTATGCCCATGATGCGGTGACGCGTGGTCTGGGCTTTTGAGGTTATAATAGAGACACGTTCGCCCACAAGGTCATTCATGAGGGTGGATTTGCCAACGTTGGGATTTCCAACGATGTTTACAAATCCCGAGCGGTGACTCGGACAAGTGTTATTGCTGTCAGTCATGTATAGGTGTTTTATGTTAGTAAGTGCAAAGATAACAAAGATAGCACCGTAAAAGATGCTATCTTCGTTAAATTTTACACTTTTTAGAGTCTCGACCTACGTTGATAAGTATTTATAGCGTCAAGAGAGCATATTCATCACATATCCCAGACGAGATACATTGCACCCCAGGTGAAACCGGCACCAAAGGCAGTGAGGATGAGTTTGTCGCCTTTTTTCAGTATGTGCTTGTTCTCATCGAGGCACAGGGGTATTGAAGCGGCCGATGTGTTGCCACGGTACTGGATGTTGACCAGAACCTTGTCCATTGGGACGCCGGCTTTGTCGGCGACGGCCTCGATGATACGCAGGTTGGCCTGATGGGGGATGAGGTATTTGATGTCGTCGGCGGTGAGGTTGTTGCGCTTCATGACATCGAGGCTCGAGGTGAGCATGTCTGTGACAGCGTGTTTGTAGACATGGCGACCATCCTGGAAGAGGTAGTGCCATCCGTCATCAAATGTCTGTTGGGTAGTTGGATGAGCCGAGCCGCCGCCTTTCATGACAAGGTAGTCAAGGCCCACTCCGTCGACATGAAGGACAGCATCTTGAACGCCCATGCCCGGTTCTTCGGTAGGTTGTACCAGAACGGCTGCGGCGCCGTCACCAAACAGGGGACATGTCTGACGGTCTTTATAGTTGATCATCGAGGACATTTTCTCGGTGCATACGACGATAATGTTTTTATAGAGGCCCGAGCGTATGTAGGCGTTTGCGTCCTGTAGAGCAACAATGAAGCCGGCACATGCTGCTTGGATGTCATAGGCATATCCCGATGTGAGGCCACAGCCGTGATGGATTATCGAGGCTGTAGAGGGGAAGCGGTAGTCGGGGTTGGAGGTGGCGCATATCATCAAGTCAACCTGGTCTTTGGCCAGCCCGGTAGACTCGAGCAGGCGGTTGACAGCGATGATGCCCATATATGACGACCCAACGTCCTTGTGCAGTATGCGGCGTTCTTTTATGCCGACACGTGTTGTTATCCACTCGTCGTTGGTCTCTACCATGTTGGAGAGCATTTCGTTGTCCAGGATGTCATCGGGAATATAAGAGGCGATGCCTGAGATGCGAGCGTTAATCATATTTTGTATGAGATTGTTTGATGTAACTATAAGTTAGCGCGGGGCGCCTCGCCACTGACCATAGGTGTTGTCAGTGAGCCGAGACGGCCCGTACCGTAGATTGTTTGGGGTTCACACTTCAGATGAGCGTTCTTGGATGTTACCGTGTCGGAATTTTTGTCAAGGTCACTCATCGTATAGGTGGTGATTAGAGAGCGGCCTCGCCTTTGACAATAGCTTGACGGCCACGATAGTAGCCACATTCGCCACATACGGTGTGATATACATGCCATGCGCCACAGTTGGGGCAGAGTGCGAGTGTGGGGGCTACAGCTTTGTCGTGGGTACGACGTTTGGCGGTACGAGTCTTGGATTGTTTGCGTTTAGGATGTGCCATTGTTTTTTATCTTTTAGCTTGTTATTTGTTTTACTTGTATATATGAGAGGTGTGTGACCTTGTGGTCAACCTCTGGTGGATGTTCAGTTTTCAGTCCTCGGTGTTCAGTCCTTTGAGGGCATCCCAGCGAGGGTCGGTGGGAACATCGGCTGGGTCGTCGTCGATGCTGTCAAGGAGGTCTTCCTCGAGTTGGTCGTCATCATCGGGGAGTGTCGCTTTGTGGCGGTGCAACACGGCGCTCATCGCACGGTTGCATTGTCCCGACGGGTGGACGTGTTTAATGGGGATGGCTAATGAGACGGTATCATATATCATGTATGATACATTGAGTGTCGAGTCGCTCCAGGGTATTTCGATGAGCTCGTCGGAGTCGTCTTTATAGTCATCGCCATATTTCACCATCACTTCATAATGGGCTTCGATGGGATATTGCATCTCGTCAAGGCATCGGTCACACAGTAGTGTCACCTCGCCCGTGATAACGAAAGCAAGTGAGTAGACCTCGTCTTTATAGACAACCGTGAGATGTACGTCAAGGTTGGCGTCACGGATATCGGCACTCTCCATGTTGACAAAAAATTGTTTGTCAAGATGGTAGTTAAACTCATGGGTGCCTGCCGTAAGAGTCTTGAGCGGGAGGTTAAACTCGGTGAATTTTCCCATAGCCAAGGAGATTGAGGGTGAAAAAACTGTGCAAAGTTAGGAAAAAGTGATTAAAGTCCAAAATAATTGCCAAACTTTTTGATTTATCGGTGATTTAACAATGTTTAATGTCTGTATTGTGGCAGTTGATAGTGGAGGCGTGGCGGTTGATTTTGTATCCAGACTCCCGGGTGTGGATTTCATTAGTCTTTTAAGGCTATAAATTGGTCTATAAGGATGTTTGGGGGTATGAGGGGGTGCTGTTTCCCAATTTAATGTATTAACTTTGTGGGCTGTTTTTTAATGATGACAGTACTATTGGACTGATGTTGTCACGTATTGGTCTGATATGTACATATTTATCAGCGAGTTTAAAAGATTATAAATCATGTATAAGAAATTTTTATTGCCTGTAGCCGCTGTTATGGTCGCTATGGGAGTGCAAGCTCAGAAATTTGAGGCCATCAAATATGGTAATATGGACCAGTGGCTAACCCGTAATATCAAGGAGTCCAAGATACTTGGCGGTGCGACCAAGCAGGTATATGAGATAGCGCCTGCAGACACCGATAATACCGGTAAGGCTTATAGCAATCGTGGAGGTTCGCCATGGGCGACATCCAATGTTCTTGCCAAGCCGGCCGGAATCACCAAGACATCCAATGCCGTGTATCCCGAGGCACGCGCCGGCCATGGCAAGTGTGCCAAGTTGGTGTGTGAATATGAGCATTGCAAGGCGGCCGGCATGATAAATATTGATGTGATAGTCGGTGGCTCGATATTTCTGGGCGAGATGATCGAGCCTATCAAGTCGACCAACAATCCTTACAGCAAGATGAACATGGGCGTGGCATTTACGCGTCGTCCCAAGGCATTGAGATTTGACTACAAGGTACACATGCCCTCGAGCAATCAGCGCATATATTCGTCGGGGTTTGGTAAGAAAAAGACATTGGCGGGCAATGATAAGGCCGAGACAGTGGTTCTGTTGCAGCGTCGCGTCGAGGATGCCAAGGGTAATATCACGGCCTATCGAGTTGGTACGGCCCGCGAGCAATATACCCGTTCCACTTCGGGGTGGGTCAACAATCACTCGTTGCCCATCACTTATGGCCAGTCGTCGGCCAAGGGGTTGATACCCGCCAACAAGAGTTACTATGCCAAGAACAGCAAGGGCAAGATGGTGCCTGTCAAGGAAGTTGGTTGGGACCCCAATGGTACTCCCACCCACGCTATTGTGATGTTTTCGGCCGCCAGCGGCGAGCCATATATCGGCACGCTGGACCTGACCTTGTGGGTAGACAACGTCGGCTGGGTATATTGAAAAATAACAGCAAACAACAAGAGGTTGTTTAAAAATAAATGTGAACAGTGAGGCAACTATCTGGATGACAGTGGTTGCCTCACTTGTTGTTAATGAATGTGTGGTGTCAGAAAGGTGGGAAGACGGCGGCAATCAGGAGGCCGAGGCTGTATATGAGCATGGCCAGGGAGGTTGCGCCGAGCAGTGGGTTGAGACTGGTGCCACGGCGAGAGAGCAGGAGAAACCACAGTAGGGTGTGGACCGCGGCATAGAAGCAAGGGAAAATCCATCGCCATGAGCCTAAAACACTCCAAACCGGGGTCATCAAGGCTACTGCAACCCAGCCGTTCAGCAGATACCAGGTGCTCATTGCCTTACGGCCGAGCACGACGGCGAGGGTGTGCTTGCCTACGGCCCGGTCGTCCTCAAGGTCCCGGTAGTTGTTGACGATGAGAACGTTGGCACCCATCAGCCCGATGCTTAGTGACCCATAGAATACTGCCGGGTCCCATTGCAGGGCCTGGAGGTAGTATGTCAGGTTGACGGGTATGATGCCAAAAAAGGCGATGACGGCAATTTCACCCAACCCATAGTGGGAAAGAGGAAATGGCCCCGTGCTGTAAGCCAGCACTCCCATAGCGATGGTGATGCCGGCGGCCAACAGCCACCAACCGCCCCAATAGATGAGTGAGCAACCGATGGCACAGGCGATGCCAAGGGTCAGGAATGTCGCCACGAGCATTGCTCGTGGTGTGATGTCGCCCTCGGTGACCCCGCGACGGGGCCCTACGCGCCCGGCACGGTCGAGACCGGCTTTGTAGTCAAAGTATTCGTTGGCAAAGTTGGATGCCACCTGAGCCAGAACGGCAAATATCAAACATAACACTGCGGGCTTCATGCTGAAGCTGTCATTCATCATCGCGTAGGCACATGCTGCCAGAACTCCTGATATTGATACGGGAAGTGTTCTGAGCCTCATGGCTTCAATCCAACATTTTATTCGGGTCATAGTATTTATTTAGATGCTTTAGGAGGAGCAAGTGACGGGTTGGCGGCAGGTTGCCGGTTTTAATCAGGGGTGGAGACGGCGGGTGAGACCACGTATTTTACGCCACAGTGGAGATGGTGCCGATGAGATATCGCCGGCCAGAGGATCGACAAATGAGGTGAGAGGTACTTGCTCGCCGAATTGCTGAGGGTAGATGAAAGCGATATTGTGAGCGGCAAAGTAACGTTGAAGGAAGCCCGGAATCTGGGCGATGTCGTCGTTCCATGATACAGAGTTGACACGGGCGCCTATAATCATCAATAGGTCGTCTTCTTTGATATGGGAAGACATCGCGATGAAGTCATCCCAATGTTCGGTAGTGCGGAATTCACATCTTATTCCATAGTTTTCCTGGTATATCACACCACGGATGAGGGGTTGAATGTCGTCGGGCGAGCAGAAGATTGCACGACACCCTATCTGACGGGTCAGACGTGCTATGGCGCGTACCCAACGGCTGAATCCGGTCTCGTACTGGGCTTTGGGCGGCACATAGATGATGATGCGTGTGATGGTGTTGACGGGCGAGAACATGCGCGTGATGATTATCATGCGGTTGGTCGCGCGCAACAGCTGTTCGACTTTGGCTCCGAAGAAAGAGTCGATAACTCCGGCACGGCGGTGTAGCCCGAGGAAAACCTCGGTGATGTCGCGTTCCTCGATAGCGTTGAGCACGCCGGTGACGGTGTTGAGGTCATATCGGTCGAGAGTCTCTATGGCAACATTGGCGGCGGTGGCAGTGCGTCGTGCTGTCAGAAGTGTGCGTCGTGCTATGTCACGTGCGGCCGGCGAGTTGTCATTACGGACATGCAGGGCATAGAATTCGTGGCGTCCAACCTCAGAGCGCATCAGTACAGCCATCTCTACCAGCGATACGGCACTCTCGACGTTGGCTATAGGGATGAGCGTATTGTTGACGCGTGCCCGACGTGAGCGTGTCAGATGGGAGTCAGCCTCCTCGTCCTGCTGGAGCATGGCAATCTTGAGTCGTGGCGCGGCGGCCGCGGTGATGATGGGGGCTAAAGTGCAGGTGACGAGGATGACAAGAACTGTGGCATTCAGGATGCGCTCGTCAAACATGCCGAGCTGGTTGCCGAGTGTTACTACGGCCAATGCTACTGCGGTATGTGCCGTCGTCAGGCCAAACATGACATTCATGCTCGGCGAGTCGAGGCGTGCCGAGCGTCGTGTGATATAGGCCGGAAGCCATTTGCTCACCAGTGCTACGGTAAGCATTATGGCCGAGGTGATGAGGGTATCGCCCTCGAGGATGACGCGCATGTTGATCATCATACCTACAGAAATAAGAAAGTAGGGGATAAACAGGGCGTTGCCGACAAATTCAATCGAGCCCATGAGCCCTGATGATGCCGGTATATAGCGGTTGAGGACAAGACCGGCGATAAAGGCGCCTAATACCGGCTCGAGGTTGATGAGCGAGGCAAGCCAGGCTGCCATGAGCATCACGGCCATGACATAGACATATTGGGTGACGCGGTCAGAGTAGTTTTTGAAAAACCAGCGTGTCAGACGTGGGTAGAGATATAATATGCCGAGACAGTAGATGATGAGCAGCCCCACGAGGCGTCCCATGGACAGCCATGAGAACTCGCCGTCGTGACGGACGTTGACAACGCCCGCAATCACCAGAAGGGCACCGATGACGGCGATGATGGTGCCAACGATGGCGATGAGGACAGCCGGTGACTTGGTGATGCCAAAGCGCACGGCTACGGGATAGGAGATGAGTGTGTGGGAGGCATACATGGCGCCTAACATCATCGAGGTCAACCAGTCAAGATGAAAGATGTAGACGCTTGTAAATATGCCTATCAATAGAGGTATGACAAGGGTAAGGATACCAAATGCCATGCCTCGCTTGAGGTTGAGCTTGAGGTGGAACATGTCAATCTCGAGTCCCGCCAGAAACATCAGGTATAGCAGTCCTACCTGGCCGAAGATGGCAAACGATGAGTCGTTGTCCAGAATGTTAAGACCATAGGGGCCGATGACAATACCGGCCACTATCATGCCTATGATGTGGGGTATCTTGAGGCGGTTGAACACCAGTGGCGTTACAAGGATAATCGCCAGCACGATAAAGAATATTGTGATGGGATTGGTGACGAGGGGTGTTGTGGCCGCGAGAAACATATTTATGAGTGAGTGGTGAGCATGTGGGTCGATTTACTTGACTTAATCTAATAAATCGAGGGTGTTATGATGGTCGGGAGTATAGGGGGAAATGTCAAGATATAGCGGGAATATGAGCTGTATCCTGTCACTTGTCACTGTTGTTTATGATGTATTGGGCAATCTGGACGGCGTTGAGGGCGGCTCCTTTTTTAATCTGGTCGCTGACACACCAGTAAGTGATACCGTTAGGGTCGGCGATGTCGGCGCGTATGCGTCCGACATATACGGGGTCTTGTCCGGTGAGAGTCAGTGGCATGGGGTAGGTGCGTGATGCTGGGTCATCAAGGACGATTATGCCGGGGGCCTGAGCCATGGCCTGACGGACGGCCTCAGGGGTAAGGTGCTCGGCCGTGTGTACCCATACGGCCTCAGAGTGGGCTCTAAGCACCGGTACACGCACACACATGGCGCTGACCTCAATCTCGGGGGCGTGCATGATTTTGCGTGTCTCGTTGTACATTTTCATCTCTTCTTTGGTGTAGCCGTTGTCGGTGAAGACATCAATCTGGGGAATAACGTTGTAGGCCAGTTGATAGGCAAACTTGTCAACGGTGACGGCATCGCCCGAGACGATTTCACGATTTTGCTCTACAAGTTCTTCCATAGCAGCGGCTCCGGCTCCCGATGCAGCCTGGTATGTGGCGATATGCACGCGCGTGATGGGTGACAACCGGTGGATGGGGGCGAGAGTCACTACCATCTGGATGGTGGTGCAGTTGGGGTTGGCGATGATATTGCGTGGGGCGTTGAGGGCATCCGTGCCGTTGACTTCGGGAACTACCAGCGGGACATCGGCGTCCATGCGGAAGGCACTTGAGTTGTCAATCATCAGGGCGCCATGGCGAGTGATTGTGTCGGCATAACGGCGCGATACGTCAGCGCCTGCCGAGACAAATGCAAAGTCGATACCGCGGAAGTCGTCTCCCTCCTTGAGTTGATGTATGGTGTATTCTTGCTCGCGGAAGGTTGCTATCTTGCCGGCACTGCGTTCCGAGCCAAAGAGTCTGAGCTCTCCTATGGGAAAGTCTTGTTGGTCAAGGACTCTGAGAAATTCCTGACCTACGGCGCCACTGACGCCTACTATTGCTACGTTATATTGCATTTTAAATTGGTTCTAAGTCAAATTCCTGATGCAAAATTACAAATTAATTTTATAACTATCATCTTGCATCGCCTCTAAGTCTCGGAGCATTAGTCGCCTCTCGGGCTCTCGGAGTCATTTTCTACCGAAGTCGGCCGGTATTTCGCCCCAGCGGTCGGTATCCCATTTGAGGATCGGGTTGGGAATGGAATGTGTTGCAAGCCAAGCATCGGCTCGGTCGAGGATTTCTCTGAGCCGTACATTTTCGGTGGTAGGGGTGAGTTTGGTATTGGAGTGTCCGCGTTTTATCCAGGAGCGGGCGGTCTTGGAGTCGCTGTATATTGGACGTGAGTTGTCCCCCGAGCGGGCGAGCAAGGCGGCACAGTGGATGATAGCGAGATATTCGCCGATGTTGTTGGTGCCACCCTCGAGGGGTCCTACGTGGAACAGTTGGGTGCCGTCATCAACGAGAACACCACGGTATTCGACAGGGCCCGGATTACGGCTACAGGCGGCATCCACGGCGATGGCGTCAAGTCGTATTTCGGGAAAGGCACTGTAGTTGATGACGGGATGAGACGCGCGTTTTGACATGGCGCGGAAAAGGCCGAGTTGTTCAGCGGGGTTGCCTCTAAAGGCTACAGTCGCGCTTTCGAGGTCGTTATAGGATTTAAATTTGGCACCGGGGAAGCCATCAATCTGGTCTTGACATTCTTCCCATGAGTCATAGATGCCGGGGGCCCGGCCTTCCCAGACAACATAATACTTGTTTTTTTTCATAAGTCAAGAGAATTGTATCAGGAGTCTCACGTTGATGGCGTGGCAGCCGCAGTGACGAGCGAGGTCGGCATTTGTGACACGTCCCATCATGGTGAGTACGGCGTCTTGCATGCCGGGATTGAGATGAATGGCATTGTTTATGCCGTCAGAGGCGGTGAGGATGTCGCGAGTCATTGCAACAAAGGCGTTGGACATGGCCATGGCCATTGTGCGGCGCACGTGAGAGCCCGGATTGGTATAGCATGTGCGTTGTTGTGGGCTGTCGGATTGTTTTGGTGGGGAGGTGGCCAGGTCGTGATATCTGATGTGCCCAAAGACTTTGGAGCGGGTGTCGCTCAGGTCGAGGATTATGGCACCGGTTTTCATGGCGTCTATGGCCGAGCTGTCGATTAGAGTCGGGACGGCGGTGGGGGTGGCGATGATGACGTCGGCGGTGCGCAGGGCCGATCCTAATACCCGGGGGTGCATGGCCGAGGTGATGACACCGGCTCCGAGGATGCTCTGGGCCTGGCATAGGCCATAGGTGTCATCGTCAAACAGGTGAACGATGGCCCCCATGCCGATAGCGGCCTGAGCGGCGGCTATTGCCGACATTCCCGAGCCGAGGATGGTGACTTCACAGGGGATAACTCCCGGTACGCCACCTAAAAGTATGCCCTTGGTGCCTTGGGGGTCGGCCAGGAGAGAGGCGGCGATGGTGACAGCGGCACGTCCGTCGACGCGGCTTATGACGTCGGCAAAGGTGCGGTGCCCGGCACGGTCGCTCACCAGGTCGAGGGCGACTGATATGATGTTGAGCTTGAGATAGGTCTCGATTGTGGCGGTCGAGTGACGATAGGGATTGGAGAGGGTGAGTACTATTGCTCCGCGATGAAGGCGGGATGCGTCACGAGGCGTCATTGGCGAGGGGTGCAGGACGATGTCTGAGCCGAGAGTTGTATCGTGCTCGGTGATGCGTGCACCGGCGGCGGCATAACGGTTGTCGTCATAGTGTATCGATGTCCCGGCACCTCGTTCAACCCTGACTTCGAGACCGCGGTCGACAAGCATGGCGACAGCTTCGGGAGTGAGCATGAATGTCTTGGCACCGGTGTCGGCGGTCGATGGCAGGCCAAGGGTGATGACTCGCCGGCTTGATAGTGCCGGGGCAGGTTGCTCGAGTGGAGTGTGTTGGGATGTCATAATTGGTTGACTGTCATGTTGATGAATGATTGGGCTGACTTTCTGATCTGATCGGTGTCTTCGAGCTGTGATGAGTCAAAACGGTAGTGGGCACGAGAGTAAAATGGGTCGCGGGCCTTTAGGTTAGTGGTGACATATTCCTGGATGGATGCCTCAGATAGGTTGTCAATCAGTGGGCGTTGGCCGGGTGTCAGTCTAAGCCGTTCGATCAGACGCGGTATCGGTGCCTCTAACAGTACGGTGAGTCCCGAGGCGTTCATCAGGTCCATATTGTCGGCGTGGCAGGGAGTGCCACCACCACATGCTATAATCATCTTGCCCGGCATGGAGGCGACGCGTCGCAGGGTCTCGCGCTCGAGAGCGCGGAAGTGGACCTCGCCGTGGAGACGGAATATGTCACTGACTCTCATGCCGGTGTCTTGCTCGATGAGTTGGTCGAGGTCTATGAATGACCATTTAAGACACATGGCCACCGCACGACCAAGGGTGGTCTTGCCGGTGGCCATGTAGCCTATGAGATATATCTTGTCTTTACTCAATTTCAAAATAACCGCTTAGGTTGGTGGTCAGTTATTTCTTTGAGGCGATGTCTTTGGCGAGGAGGTCACGTATTTCGGTGAGCAGTTGTTCCTGGGAGGGTCCGGCGGGAGCGGCTTCTTCGACGGGTTTCTCGCGTTTGAGTTTATTGATAAATTTGATTGCTACAAATATACATAGGGCTATGATTATAAAATCAAGGATTGTCTGTACAGTGTTGCCCCAGGTGATATAAACGGCATCGGTAGCGCCTTCGACGCCTTTGATGAGTACTTTCTGGTCGGCAAAGTTGGCACCACCGGTAAGGACGCCTATGGCGGGCATTATGATGTCGTTGACCAGTGATGTTACAATTTTACCAAATGCGGCACCGATGATAACACCGACTGCCATGTCAATAACGTTGCCCTTGACGGCAAATTCTTTAAATTCTTTCAGGAAGTTGGCCATAGTAGAGTTGATGTGTTTAAGTCAGTTTTTGGTGAGTTGATGGGATATTTGGTAAACGCGTGTGGCGATGTTATTGTTTCTTTGTGGAATTGTCTTTTTGTAGTGATTTTTTGATAGCGCCGGGCAGGGCAAAGGATATATATAGTTGTATGAACGCGCCTGCCAGGACAAATACAATCCAATCGCTTGGAGTGTTGGATGTCCAGATGAAGTAAGCGCCGACACCAAAGGCAATCGGTGACCATCGGAGCATGGCATAGAGTCGTTTGACGCGGAAATCATTACCCTTGTATGGCGAAAATATGCGGCCGACAAACAGGAGAACAGCACCGGCGGTAAGTAGTATTTTGGCGGGGAGGGATGTGGGACCGTAGAATATTGGCATCAGCATCGATGCGGCCACTAAGAGTAGTCCGAGGATGCTCAGGGCTTCCATTATCTTGTTTTTAGTCATTTGGAGTAGTATTGTTGGTGTTGGATTGTAATTGGTCGGGGTGTGCCGGACAAGATTAATCAGAGAGATATATGTCCTCGTTGGGGAGGGTCATGGAGTGGTGCTCGCGCACTATGCGCTCGATAATCCGGGGGTCATGATTGTCAAGTAGCACGTTGAGGTTGTGGTAATATTCCATGGTGTCCTCGTTTTGTTTGATGGCTACCTCGAGGGAGTCAATTTGCTTTTTGTTACGGTATATGCGTGCCACCGAGTTCTCTTGGAAGAATAGGATATAGATTATGGCACCGGTAAGCAGTAGACCGGTGATGGAGATATATCGGCGGCACCATTGTAAGGCAGAGTTGGACATAGGGTCTGGTGGGTAGAGGGTATGGGGAAAGTGTTCAGAAACGTTTGTGTCGTGGGGCTTGGTCGACGGGACGCCAGCGGTATAGACGGTCTGAGGGGCGTATTTTGGCCGGGACAGCGATAGAGAAAGAGTCACCCTTGACAGCCTTGGGCACGCTTTTGAGGTCGACGCGTATGTCTTGGACGGTGAGTATGAGGGCTCCGGTTGTGGGTCCGGTAATGACGATTTCATCGCCTACACATAGTTCGCCGGCCTCCATGAGAAATTCGCCGACGCCTGAGCGTGAGAAGTATTTGACTCCCTTGGCGCAGTAGTCTTTGACGCGTGTTGCCGAGCTTCCATAGTGGGAAGACCATTCGCCCAGACGTTGGCCGAGGTAGTAGCCGTTCCAGAAACCGCGATTGAATATTTTGTCGAGCCGATTGTCAAGCGAGGCTATAAGCTTGTCGTCGAAGGTGTTGTCACAGATTGCATCGAGTGCTTTCGAGTAGCATGCGACGGCCTCGCTGACATATTCGGGCCCACGGGCACGTCCTTCAATCTTGAAGACGCGTACACCGGCATCAACCATCTTGTTGAGGAAGTGGATGGTCTTCAGGTCTTTGGGAGACATCAGGTAGGGGCCGTCGACTGTAATTTGTTCGCCGGTCTCGCGGTCGGTGAGGTCGTATGCCCGGCGGCATATCTGGGTACAGGAGCCGCGGTTGGCGCTGGAATTCATCTCGTGGAGCGAGAGGTAACACTTGCCTGAGGTAGCCATGCACAGGGCGCCGTGGCAGAACATCTCGATTTTAATCAATTCGCCGGCAGGCCCGCGCAGGTCTTGGGCTTTGATGAGGTCATGTATTGCGGCAACTTTTTCCATGGTCATCTCTCGGGCCAGTACCACGACATTGGCCCACCGGGAGTAGAATTTCAGGGCCTGGAAGTTGGTGATGTTGGCTTGGGTGGAGATATGAACTTCGACACCGAGTTGGCGTGCCATCTCGATGACAGCGATATCGGCGGCGATGATTGCCGAGACACCGGCCTCGCGAGCTGCCAGCAGGGCCTGGCGTGAAGGCTCGAGGTCCTCGTCAAACATCACGGTGTTGAGGGTGAGGTAGGACTTGACGCCTGCCCGGTTACAGGTATGGGCTATGGTCTTCAGGTCGTCAAGCGTGAAGTTGAGTGATGAGCGGGCACGCATGTTGAGATGCCCCACACCAAAGTATATGGAGTCGGCACCGGCATTGATTGCCGCATGGAGTGACTCAAATGAGCCTACCGGGGCCATGATTTCAAAATCACTGCGTTGCATAGGAGTGGTGTATGTTGGCTATAAACAGTTAATGGCCAATAGGCCTGAAGGTCTATTGGCCCTTGGGCCTGTATTGGAGTTATTTTTCTCTTGCCGTGAAGTTGTGCTCCGACAGAAGCATGGCAGGCGGCATGGGCCGTCTATGATGCTTGAGGGTTGGTTGACGCTTAAATTATTTGGCGTCGGCAGGTGTTCCTTTGGTGGCGGGAGTCGAGGCCTTGTCGGCGGGTGTAGCTTGGTTGTTAAATTTGTTGGCACCCTGAGCGGCAGTTGTATTCTCGGTCTTGGTGCGGATGTTGCTGCCGGCCTTGGGAAGGGTGTAGGCTGAGGCTACTGAGAATACAAGGATGAGAATGGCGAGTGTCCAGGTTGCTTTCTCGAGGAATGAGTTGGTGCCACGCACGCCAAGCACTTGGTTGCCACCGCCAAACTGTGATGACAGACCGCCTCCCTTGGATTTCTGTATCAGGACGATACCAATAAGAAGAACTGCGACAATGAGTGTGAGTACAATAAATACTACGTACATGATAAATTGTTATGTTTATATTTTATTGATGTTTCATTTACCGGTGCGCTCACTCAACGCTATTAGCTTGTTGAGAAAACGCAATTGGTCTGCAAAGTAAACACTTTTTTCCGGATATTTCAAATTTAAGTCAGATATAATTTCATAAGCACGACGATAACGGCCTTGTTTGATGTATATTTTGGCCAGTGATTCGTTGAGCGATGAGGGTGTGGGGTCTGAGGTGTGTGGTGTTTTGGAGGGGGTGGTTGGAGAGAGATGTGTGGAGTCTTGGGGAATGTTGGTTGCCGGTGTTTCTATGGGAGCTGTCGGTTCAGGTGTTGTCATCGGTGTTGTCTGATGAGCGGCCATGAATGAGTCTATGCGAGAAGACGTCAGGTCGGGAGTGGCTGACGGGTCTTCTTGTGGGTCTCGGGCCTCGAGGACGGCTGAGTAGTCGGGGGTTGGGTTGAATATGAGGCGTTCGAGCAGGGCGTCTTCTTCAGGGGATGCGTGTCCATAGGTCTCAAGGAATGTGTCGATTGCCGAGGTGGTTGACACCCGGGGTTGTCGGGTAGGGGGGTATATGTTTGCCCAGTCGTCACCCGAGATGTCGGCGGCGAGGACTGCTGCTCGTGGATCGGCGCTGTTGAGGATTACTCGTGCTTTAAGCATGGCCCGGGTGTCGGCATCGAGAGCGTCGTAGTTGTCCTTGAGGCTGATGAGTTGGTCGAGTATGTCGTAGCGTGGTTGGTGGTTCACGGTGTTTTTGTGATGGTTTGTTAGGTTGTGGTGGATTGATGGCGGTGTATTACCAGTTGCCGAGTGTGGCGTTAAAGATGAGGTTGACGAGTTCCTTGGATATTTCCTGGCATAGTTGGTCCTGAACGTCAATCAGAAGTTCTGAGGCGTCAAAGTCGCGGTAGGCGCTGAATGTCTGGTCTATGTCGTTGTTTGGGTTGCGGGTGTCGGTATATTTGACGCGCACGCCGATTGTCAGGCGTGTCTTGGATGCATAGGCGTCTTCGGTGACGGCTTGTGGCGTGAGGGTGTAGCTTGTAATCTCGCCTTCGAGTCTGATG
This sequence comes from Prevotella sp., assembly GCA_017623155.1. GTDB lineage: Bacteria > Bacteroidota > Bacteroidia > Bacteroidales > Bacteroidaceae > Prevotella. Next base: position 98,926 of record JAGAPR010000098.1, read on the forward strand.
TCGGCATTACCGGTGTCGATGGTCTGTAGGCGGGTGTTGCGTGAGATGTAGTCTGAGAGCTCGAGCTCAAAGGTCTGTTGCAGGGGTGCATAAACCAGCGCAGCGCGTATCGGGAAGTTGCCTACATATATGGTCTTGTACACGTTGTAGTCGAGGACGGCGCCGTTAAATGTATATTTGACACATGATGAAGGTACTGCCATGGCGATGAGTAGCAGCAGGGTGATGAGGATAGATTTGGGGGATGGTTTCATTCGAGGCCGTATTCTTTGATTTTGCGGTAAAGTGTTCGTTCAGAGATGTTGAGGTCGCGGGCGGCGTCTTTACGACGTCCGTCGTTGTTGCGCAGAGCTTGTTCGATTGTTAGTCGCTCGTTGTCCTCGAGAGTGGATGGTCGGGATGGTAAATCGGTGTCAGGAGAGGTGTGTGGTATGTCAAAGACTTCGACTGTATCGGTGATTGGTGGTAACAGCTGGTGGTTGTCGGGATTTTGACCGTCAAGGCGTGCTTGAAGTCGGTCGATGCGTGAGCGCAGGTTGAAGATGAGGTTGAACAGCATCTCGCGTTCGCGGCTGTAGGAGTGGGTGTCGGTAGTCGTGTCATTGTCGGCACGCATCATCGGCAGGGCGGTGTTGGGAGGGAGATATTGGGCGAGGGTGGTGTCGCTGACTTCGGTGCCGGCTTCAAAGAGTGATATTTGGTCGATGATGTTTTTGAGTTGACGCACGTTTCCGGGCCAGGGGTATCTCAGCAGTAGCTGACGTGCGGCCGGTGAGAATGATATTTCGGGGGTCATATATCGCTCGGCAAAGTCAGAGGCAAATTTGCGGGCCAGCAGTGTTATATCGTTGTTGCGGTCGCGCAGTGGAGGCACGGTAATCTGGACTGTGGACAGTCGGTAGTACAGGTCTTCGCGGAAGCGGCCGTGGGCTATAGCTTGCCGCAGGTCGACGTTGGTGGCGGCGACGATACGTATGTTGGTCTTCTGGGCGGTAGATGACCCTACCTTGAAGAACTCGCCGGTCTCGAGAACGCGTAGCAGTCGCGCCTGGGTGGTCAGTGGCAATTCGGCAACCTCGTCAAGAAAGATGGTGCCACCGTCGGCTTCTTCAAAGTAACCCTTGCGGGTGGCTACGGCGCCTGTAAAGGAGCCTTTCTCGTGCCCGAACAGCTCTGAGTCAATGGTGCCCTCGGGTATGGCGCCACAGTTGACGGCGATATAGCGCGCATGTTTGCGGTGGGAGTAGGCGTGGATGATTTTAGGGAAAAACTCCTTGCCGGTGCCGCTTTCGCCGGTGACCAGGACCGAGAGGTCGATGGGAGCCACACGCACGGCGCGTGAGACGGCGCCTATGAGTGCCGGGGCGTTGCCCACGATGCCATATCTCATCTTGGCTTGCTGTATCTCGCCGGAGATGTCGACACCGGTGGCGGGTGATAGCTGTGTGGTGAGTTTTTTCATCGTCGGTCGCGCAGTTTGTAGGTTTGGGCTTTAAGAAATTCGCCAAGCTCGTCGATAGATGAGGCATGGGCTCGTTGCTCATCGACGCTGATAGGGTCGCCGACGCTGACGTGGAGGGTGGTATGGCACTTGCGCCAAACCTCGGAGGGCAGACGCAGTGTGCGCAGTTGCCAGCACACGACACCCAGGAAGTTGAAAAACCAGCTGTTGGAGCCGTGGAAGTAGATGGGGATGACAGGGACCTTGAGCTTGTCGATGAGACGTATCACCGAGTCTTGCCACTTACGGTCTACCAGACGTCCGCGCCAGTTGACCTTGCTGACGGCTCCGGCAGGAAAAAATCCCAGCGGTCTGCCTGACTTGACTTGGTTGATACATTCTTTGATGCCTTTCATTGAGACGGCTTTTTTGGCGGGGTCGTCCGAGGCGAGGGCATCGACTTTGATAAAGTTGGGGTTCATGGCGGTGATGCGTCCGAGCACCATGTTTACCATGACTTTATATTCGGGGCGGCGTGATGCCACGAGGTCAATGAGTGTGATACCGTCCAGTGCACCGAACGGGTGATTGGATACGGTGATGAAAGCGCCCTCGGGTAGATTGTCGAGCACTTCCTGACCGTCAACTCTTACCGTGATGTCAAAGTCCTTGAGTAACGAGTGGACAAACTCGGGCCCCGGGGTGTCAAAGTATTTGTCGTGCACGGCGTTGACCTTGTCAACGCTGAGCCAGTGTAGTGCTCGGTTGACAAGTTTCTCATGGCCTTTGAGCCGTGGTACCATGGTGATGACATCCTCGACGTCAAGGACAGTGCGTTTGACCGGGGTGTCGGTAGGTTGTTTGTCAGGAGTAAGGTTATCGGTGGTCATAATAAAAGTCTTTATCGGGTGGGTGCAACGGGACTATTCAATCAAATTAAACGAATAAGCCGATTGAATAGAATGAGTCGTTTAAATCGAGTCATTCAAATATAAGTATCCGATGTCACCCCGGGAGGGTATAAAGAAAAAAAGCTCCGAAGTCGTTGAGGAACTTCGGAACTTAAGCGCTTCAAGATGGACTCGAACCAACGACCCTCTGATTAACAGTCAGATGCTCTAACCGACTGAGCTATTGAAGCATGATGTGATATGTTGGCTTATTATCCTTAGTCGCTGGAGGTATAAACTATCACGATTTATAGCGACGTGGTATCTTGGTTAAAAAGATTAGGATTAATATTGCGCTTCAAGATGGACTCGAACCAACGACCCTCTGATTAACAGTCAGATGCTCTAACCAACTGAGCTATTGAAGCATTGCTGAAGACTCTCGCTCGAGTCACTAAAGCCTTTTGGGGCTTTTGCGGTGCAAAGTTAATGATTAATTTTTAATTGCACAACAGTTGGCGGCTATTTTGTTGAAAAATTATTGGACATTCTTGAACTGACATTTTTCAATAACCTTCAACAACCTCAATAGTCTCTAAGGAGGTAGTTAAGGGCTTCGTCGGGACCGATATTGAACAGGAGGTCGAGGATTGAGAGGTTGTCGGGGAGAGGTAGGGGATAGGGACGGGCGCGCCAGTAGTTGTTGGTGAGTTGTTGGTAGTGTGCAGTGGACAGACCAGCGTTGTCATTGTTAAGCAGGGGAGACGCCTTGGCTGTAACCGGGGTGGTCAGGCCGAGGATGTGGCGTATGGTGGCGTCGAGGTCGAGGATGAGGTCGAGGAGGTGTCGTCCCACGGCGTTCTCGCTGATCAGGGGCGATAACAGTGGGTAATAGTGTTCAAAGAAAGGAGTGCGACCGTATGCGGCCTCGATGGTGAGACGGTGTATGCGATGCCAGTTGCCGTGACCCGAGATGACGAGACGGTCGAGGGGAGTGCCCGTGGGGGCGTGTTCGACAGGAATGGTCATGGTGACTTCGCCCCGGGTGTCGAGGATGGTTGCACGGCGCACATATTTGTCACGCTTGGTGACCGGTGACTCGAGGTCATAGACGCCGAGGTCGCTATGTGCCAGCTCGCGGTACCATGTTATCGGTGCAAGATAACGGGGTATCATTTGTCGGGATTGGCTGAGCTGAAGATGCGATTCCAGCGTATGCCGCCGTTAAAGATGGAGCGGTCTTTGTCAAACGAGATGAGAACAAACATGGGGGTGCCCACGATATGGTCTTCGGGTACAAATCCCCAGAAGCGAGAGTCTTGGGACATGTCGCGGTTGTCGCCCATCATGAAGTAGTAGTCCATGGTAAAGGTGTATTGATAGGCGGGGAAACCGTTGATATATACTACACCGTTGTTGTTGAGGTAGGCTGTCGGATGGTTTTCGTAGTTACGGATACATCTGTCGTATAGAGCCCAGGTGTAGCTGTTGAGTGGAATAGTGAGACCTTTCTTGGGTATCAGTATGCCATCGGGGCCACCATAGTTGGAGAGTGTCCAGTCTTGAGAGAGTGTTTGGGGGAAGAGGTTGGTGTCGCCATTGAGGGGTGTGCGCGAGACTTTGATGTAGTCCTTAAGCTGACCGGTGGCTGTCATTGTTTTGATCATCTGACCGGTTAGAGGCAGGACATAAATCGAGGATTGGGCGGAAGCTTGGGGAAGGTAGTTGCGGATTTCTTCGAGCAGATTGTTGTCGACGGGTACGGGAGCGACTTCATCGATTGTGATGCCGAGTTCGTGGCATGTTTCTTCGGTGAGAGGGCGTGACATGGCGGCGAGGTAGCGGAATTGAACATTATCGGGCTGGGGCTGGGGCTTGCCGTTGATGTAAATCACGTCATCGACGATTTTGAACCGTTGTCCCGGGAGTCCGACGGCGCGTTTTACAAAGTTGGTGCGTCGGTCGACGGGGCGATAGATGACTTTGCCAAATTTATCGGGGTTTTCCTTGATGTATTGGCGTCCATATTGTTCGACCAGAAGGTCATAGTATTCGGGAGATTCCTCGTATTTGAGGGCCACGGTATCACCTGCCGGGAAGTTGAACACGACGATGTCGCCCGATTCTACCGAGCGCAGTCCGGCCAGACGGTGATAGTCAAGGGTTGGAGTCTCGAGATATGAGCGGGTGCCGATGAGGGGCATGGTGTTGTGTACCAGAGGGAAGTGGATGGGTGTCATGGGCACGCGAGGGCCGTAGGTGACTTTGTTGACCCATAGATAGTCGCCGGTAAGAAGTGTTTTCTCGAGTGACGAGGATGGTATCTGGTAGTTCTGTCCGATGAAGTTGAATATAAAGTAGACCAGTACTAAAGCATAGACTATAGCATCGACCCAGGACATGATGGTGCGTGTGGCGGCGCTTTTGGAGTTTTTCCACCATGTCAGTGGTATGTAGGAGGTGATATAGATGTCAAACAACAAGGGGAGTCCGAGCAGTAGCCAGGCGTTGCCCATCCATATTACCCACAGGAGGTAGATGGATGTCACGATGCCAAAGCGCCACCAGCGTGATTTTTTGATGGGTTGGCAACGTTGTTTGATGTCTTTTATGGAGCGGTGATACAGGTCTTTGATATTCATCGTTTAACTTGTCAGTAGGTTTGGGTCGTTTCTAAGTTGGGGGGCTGTCGTTGGGTAAGGGGAGAGGGGTGGATGTTTAAAATGAGTCGGCCGTTTGGGACCGACTCATTTTAATTTAGTTTGTGGGTTGTATTATTTAATGATAACCTTGCGTGCGTTGGAGCCACGGCGCTCGATATAGAGGCCGGGAGTAAGCTCGGTGGCGCGTACTTTCATGCCCTGGAGGTTGAAGTACTCGGCGGGGGTGTTGTCATCGCCATCGGCGATAATGTCATCGACGCCTTGGTTGTTGAGTGTGACCTCGATGGGGTTGGAGTTGGTAGAGCGTTGACCGGTAGAGGTGTTGACGGCAACGACGGTATAAGAGTACTTGGAGATACCGGGGATGGCTTTGACTTGCATAGAGGTCTGACCGCCGGTAGAGACATCGTTGTGGTCGGGGTGTATGTATGGGATTGAGCCGACGACAATGACTACGTCATCGATTGCGACGTTACCAAGATTTTTGTTATAGATAAACTTGACGGCAACCACCCCGTTGGGTATGTTGGTGATAGATATTGTCTCGCCGGCTTTGTTGTAGTTGTCAACTGTGTATGTGCCGAGTGTGACGGTTGAGCCTGTATTGGTGGTGCCTTGGACGGTGAGTGTTGAATTGATGGAGTTGTTGCCTTTTATCCAGAATTTTATGGAGTTGACGCTGGCGTCAAACTCGGGAGATTGGAGGTAAGCACCGTTTTTGGCGAGTTTAAGCGATGGAGCAGCCTGTCCGTAGTTGCCGGTAGTGTTGTATCCATCGGTGGTGGATGAAGACCAGTTCTGTGGCAGGTTGCATACTTTATCGCTTGAATTTCCTTGGAAATCAGCTGTGTGGGTTTCTGATTTTCCATCGGGGATTGCGGTTACGGTAAGTCTGTAATCGTCGGCGCCGGTTACAGGTTGCCAAGCGGCGGTAAAGCTGTCTTTGAAGATATCGGTGGCAGTGTTGGCAGTGGGAGGATCCAGGAGAGCGCCGCCACCCGAGACGTTGAGTGTGATGATGCCGTTGGCCTCGGTGATGTCGGTGAGGGGGCAGTTGATGGCGCGGCCGTTCCAGTCGCTAAGTTCGGGGTTGGTTTCGGCCGTCAGGTTGGTTACATTGCCTGTACCGGGGAATGGGTATTGGGCCATTACGGTCTTGTTCTGGTTGTTGGCATAGCCTCCGGCTTCGATGATGTCCACATATTGGTGTGTGGCATCGTTGTTGACAATGTTGCGACGGAAAACGGTGGGGTTGGTGTAGTCGATATGCCATACCAGGAGGCCGTGACCGGGGACGTATTTGTCCCATCCGCTCTGTTGACGGTTCTCGAGGAGGAAGAATTCGGCTTTGTTCTGGGTGGGGATGAGATATACCTGGTTGGATTTCTCGATGTGGGAGAGAGATATGGTGAGACCCACGTTTTCCTGAAGGACGATGGGCTCGGTCCAGCCCATGGCGTTGCGCTCGTAGGCCGAGTATATGGGAGGAGTGCAACCGTCGTTGTTATAAGGTCCGTAGTCGAGAACGTCCCATGCGCCGGGTGTGAGTTTGGATGCTGAGCCGTTGTAGTCGGTGGTGTAGAGGTCGGGGAGTCCCATGACGTGGGAGAACTCGTGGATAAAGGTACCGACACCGTCGGGACGACTTTTCTCCCATTCGTTGGTACAGGCATAGTGGTTGATTTTGACGCCGTCGACGACAAATGTTTTGCCGGCACCGGCAAGTGACCATGAGTGGGGCCATACCGACTCGTCAGGGCCATAGGAGGCTTCGCCTTGACCGGCGTAGAATATAAATATGTTGTCAACCTCGCCGTCGCCGTCCATGTCATATTTTGAGAAGTCAACGGTATCGTCAAGAATATTGACAGCGTCTACAACCATGTCTTCGGGGGCGAAGTCGTCACCGTTGGAGTCGTTGCCTCCATAGTAGTCGCGATTGTTGGGGAGGGTGATGGGCCCGAGTACATCAAATGTGGGGCGGAATTGGTTGTTGGAGCTGAGACGGAAGTATTCGGCGGCACATCCGGTGGCGTTGTATTGGCTGAAGCCGTCTTTGTTGAGCATGTCGGTGAAGTACTGGCCGGCATCGTAGGCTGTATTAAACTTGACATCTTGGTATTCGACGAGGATTACGAGGCCGCGTACATCGCCTTTTGGGGGGAATGTTGACCCGGTGTGTCCCATGCCGTTATAGGCACTGGCACGTGTGGCGGGTGCTTTCATTACACCGGCGGGCTCGATGCCGCGTTTTTGTCGGGCTTTAACGTTGAGCTCGGTTGTGTTAAGCTGGGATATGTTCTGTTTGACGCTTTTGGCGAGGTGGGAGTCGGCGTCAATGTTGGCGCGGACGGTAGTTGCTGTACGTACACCGTTGGCATCGACGCGTCCATAGCATAGATAGCCGTTGGCGTCACGGACGAGGATGTCTCCTTGTTCGTTGAGTGTATAGTGGGTAAACTCATCACCAACAACTTTCACCTGGATGGTGGTGCCATCGGGCTGGGTGACTGTGCGGAAGCCTTGACGGGCGGGAACGGCCCAGGCGGTGGTAGACATCATGGCGGCTACGGCACCTACTATAAGCTTATTGTTCATTATGATGAAGGGTTAATGTTGATATTTAGTGTATGATTGGAGGTACTCGTGTCTTTAACAGGCGCTGATGTGGCCTATGTGGCATGAGTAACCGCAAATATACAACTTTTCACTCATTATATGTCACCTAATGTTAGCTTTTTAAGCTAATTTAGCAAATAAAGAATTTAGGAATTGAAAATGGGGGTGGTCTCTAAGAGGTTGTATTTTTAAACAGCCTCTAAAATTACAGGTCTTCCCATTCGACGTCAGTGATGCGTGACTCGCCGGTGGTTGTAGTCTTAGTGGTGGTGTGGGGTGTTGACCCTTGGCCGGTGTCGGTCGATGACTCGGTTTTGGTCTCGGTTTCGGTAAATTCTTCAAATTCTACATATTCGCCTATCGAGGGGTCGATTTTCTTGGGCTTGGGTGTGGGTTGTTGCTGCTGTTGCCGGCCGGTGTGGCCTGAGGCTGTGGAGTTCATCTGCTCGAACATACTGCGTACGCGACGACGTGCGCGGTGATAGAATATCACAAAGCGGATGATAGGTATGATGATAAAAAATATGAGAAACAGCAGTAGTAGTGTCTCAAAAAATCCCATTCTTGTATTTTAGTTGGTAAATGTTGATGGCTGTATTGTAATGATAGTGGTAGTGGGGCTGTTCAAGCGTTGCGGTGAGGGTCGCGGGTAAGCATTGACAGCAGCAGGTAGAACGCGATGGTCCATAGAAGTCCGCTGAGGCCATATAGGATGACAAAGCTGATGGCAGCGAGAATAATAACATAGCGGCGGAAGTTTTCGCGCAGGTCTAAGTTTTTAAATTTCAGCGAGAACATAGGTATGCGGGAGACCATGGCCAAGGAGATGATGACCAGGAGGATTGCCATGATGAGCGGTTGGGGGTAGGTATAGGAATTAATCCATCCGGCCATGCCGATCCAGAATATGGCGGCGGCGGGTATGGGTAGGCCACGGAAGGTTGTCATGCCGGCATCCATGACGTTGAAGCGGGCGAGTCTAAGGGCTCCGCACACGGGGATGAACAGTGCCAGGTAGTTGACCCAGCAGTTGGGGCAGTGGGATTGCATGATGTTGTACATCATTAGTCCGGGTGCCACGCCAAAGGATACGAGGTCACTCAGTGAGTCGAGCTCTTTGCCGATATCGCTGTAGGCTTTGAGCAAGCGTGCTACGGCTCCGTCAAGGAAGTCAAATATGGCAGCGGCGCCAATAAATATACAGCACCATTCCCACCCCATGAGTTGTCCGACGGGTTCGAGACCATGGAACGCCATGATGATGGCGATGCATCCCGAGAGAAGATTGAGACAGGTGATGGTGTTGGGAATATTGGAGGTGATGGATTTCATAGTGAGGATTGCTTAATTTCGGGGTGTAAAAGGCCCACCTGGGTGACGCCACCGATGGTTTTGTCTCCGATGTTTACATATATGTCGGTGCCTAAGGGGAGGTAAAGGTCGACGCGTGAGCCAAATTTGATAAATCCCATGTGGTCTTCAATCGATGCTTCGACGCCCGGTGTGGCATAGGTGACGATGCGGCGTGCGACGGCACCTGCTATCTGGCGCATGAGTATGCGCTGTCCGTGCTTGGTGACAATCTCGACTGTCGAGCGCTCGTTTTCGGTTGATGATTTGGGCAGGTAGGCGGCCATGAAGCGGCCTTTATGGTGCTTTACCAATGTGACTTCGCCATCTACCGGAAACCAGTTGGCGTGAACATTGACGATGCTCATGAATACTGACAGCTGTATGCAGCGGCATTTGAGCACCTCGGGTTCATATACCTCCTCGATGGCTACCACTTTACCATCGACCGATGATACCACGGCGTTGATGGGGTCGCCACGGAAACGTCGGCGCGGACTGCGGAAAAAGTTGACTACCAGCAGGTATAGGACTCCCCATATTGCTGTTGACACGATGGCAATGCTTATCGGGGGCACCCACAGCCATAGTGGCACATTGATTGCCGCCACTAATAGTAGCAGCGCTATAAGGATATTGGTGCCTTCGTGATGTATTTTAACTCGCATGCAAGGTCAAGGTTGTTAGGGCGTGGAGATGGATTGATTGCTCCACATATATTGTTATATCCGTAAGTAGCCGGGTGTTCAATATGCAAAGGTAGGTTATTCCTGTCAAATATCCAAAAAAACTTTAAATCATAGGTTATGGGGTGTGAGGAAATCGTGTGAGGAAATTAGGCGGGACTTGCCCCGGAATAAACCGGGGCAAGTCGAGGTGTCAGGGGTGTTGTATGGTGAGCTCGCGAAGGATGGGGGCGATGTCGGTGTTGTCGTGCAGGCCGTTGAAGCGCTGAGAGCCGGCGCCGATGGCAAACAGAGGCACGGGGTTGCCGGTATGGGAGGTGGTAGTAAAGCCCAGGGATATGGCGTTGTTCACAAGGTTGAAGACATCGACCGCAAAGGCGTTGAACGAGGCATAGAGGGTCTTTTGGTCCGAGGATTGCAATTGGATGAAGGTTTGGTCAAATTTATCTTTGAGGGTTTGTTCCTGTTGTTCGGTTACGGGGATGTGGGTGAACAGTCCGAGTCGGTCGGTGAGGTACTCTTTCATGTCTTCCCATGTATATGTGCGTCGGCTCTTGAGCAGGCTTTTGCAGTATTCGCTGAATTCTTCTTTTGAAATGCGCTGGTAGTCGACCAAGGGGAAGTTGGCTTTGTATCCGTGCCGGCCGGCGCCGACGCTCATTCCGCCGGTGTCGTGGTCGGCGGTGACGATGATGAGTGTCTCTTGGGGGTGGGCCCGGTAGAAGTTGTAGGCAACCTTGATGGCTTCGTCAAAGTTGATAATCTCCTTGATTGAAGCCGGGCCGTCGTTACCATGGAGCGCGTGGTCGATATTGCCGCCCTCGACCATCATGAAGAAGCGCTCGGGGGTGTTGCGCTCGAGATGTTTGAGACATGCCTCGGTCATGAGTGGCAGTGTGAGGTTGTCGGGTATAGAGTCGATGGTGTAGCCGATGTTCCAGGGATAACAGCCATCGGGACCCAGTAGAATTATTTTTTTATCCGAGACGATAGAAACAGAGTCGGCACCGTCACGTCCGCGCAGTATGCGCACCTCGTTGTCGGCTATTACCTGTAACAGGTCGGTGTCTTTGCCGTTCTTGTCCTTGTATCCGCGGAAGTCGGCTCCGGCGATGAAGTCATAGCCCGATGTGGCAGCCTGGCGACCTATCTCATAGTACATCGATCGGTTAGGGACATGGGCGTAGAAAGCGCCGGGTGTAGCATCATCGGGTGCTACTGAGGTGACGATACCTACGCCCCAACCTGAGTCTTTAAGTTGGCGTGCGATAGAGTTGACCGGGATGGTGTCGGCGTTCATGCCGAGCATGCCGTTGCGGGTCTTGGAGCCGGTAGAGAGAGCGGTGCCGGCAGCTGCCGAGTCGGTGATGGGGGTTGATGCTGAGTAAGTGGTGAGTATCGAGCCAACGGGGAAGGTGGACATGGTGAGTTGTTCACTGTTATTGTGGGTGAGCCTGAGGTAGTCGAGTGCTCCCATCACAGGACCCATGCCCATGCCATCGCCTATGAAGTAGAAGATGTATTTGGGCTCAGGCATTATGGCGCGTATTTTTTTGGGTGCGGCCTCGGGTGCGGCCATGGCGGGTGTGATGGCGATGGTGGCCGCGATTGAGAGTGTCAGGATGTGCTTTATCATGTTTTTTGGAGACTTATATTTGTTGGGTATTATTGGTTGTTCATTGAGAGCATCGGGTCTATGAATCGTCGGTCGTTGGCGAGGCGGGGTACTTTGCGTTGACCGCCGAGCTTGCCTGTCGAGGCGAGCCAAAGGTCAAACAGACCATTTTGGGCCGGGGTGATAGAAAGTCGGTCGAGGAATATGGAGTGGGAACGTTTGGCTTGGTAGTCGGAGTTGAGTGCCTGTAGCGCCATGTCGAGGCTCTCGGCAAAGGCTTCGGTATCTTGAGGTGGGGTAGTCCATTCGATGAGCCATTGGTGGTGGCCATGGCGTCGGTCATCGGCAAATACTGGAGCCACTGTGTAGTTGGCGACCTGGCAGTGGTGTTTATCACAGGCCTCGGTTAAGGCCCGGTCGGTATTCCATACCATTACTTCTTCTCCAAAGGCGTTGATGTAGTGGCGTGTGCGACCGGCGATTGCTATTCTCAGCGGGTCGTTGGAGATGACTTTGACTGTATCGCCTATGCGATATCGCCACAGGCCGTTGGGGGCTGTGATAATCAATTCATAGGTGTGTCCGGGCTCTACTTTCCATGCCGGTAGTGTCTCAACGTCAGGGTTGTCGGCCTGGCCGAGTGGGGCAAATTCATAGAATACGCCGCGGTCGAGTAACAATAGCATTGACCCGGGGTCCCGCAGGTCCTGGGCGGCAAAAAATCCTTCTGAGGCATTGTATGTCTCGATGTAGCGCATCTTGGAGGTGTCGGTGATGGCGGCATATTGGGAGCGGTAGGGATCCATGGATATGCCTCCATGAAAAAAGACTTCGAGGTTGGGCCACACTTGATGGATGTTGTCGGCGCCGGCACGGCGGATGACTTCCTTGAGGATGGTGAGAAACCATGATGGCACGCCCGAGATGTTGGTTATATTGGCGTTGATTGAGGCATTGACCAGTGCCGGAACTTTGACTTGCCAGTCTTCGATGAGGGCTGTGGTCTTGTCGGGGATGCGCACGAGGTTTACCAATGGGTTGATGGCGTCGATGAGGTTGGCCGAGAGGTCGCCGACTTTTACTCCGGGCTTCAGGTCGAGGTTGTTGGCAAAGGATCCGCCGAGGATAAAGCCCTTGCCGCCGAACATACGGCTGTCGGGGTACATGTCGAGATAGAAGGCTACGGCGTCGGTAGCGCCCGGGTAGTGGTTGATTTTCAGTGAGTCGTCTGTCACGGGGATGAATTTGGAGCGGCCGTCGGATGTGCCCGATGACTGGGCAAACCGACGTGTCACCCCCGGCCACAGGATGTCTCTCTCTCCGGCTACCATGTCCATGACGTCGTGTCGTATGTCGGAGTATGAGCGCGTGGCAATCATGCCTTTAAATGCCTCAAAATCGTCGGTCGGCTTCAGCGATGATTGATGGCCGAAGCGGGTCTTGGCTCCACGCGAGGTAAGGTATTTCAATACGTGGCGTTGAATATTCTCGATACCGTCACCGCGCCAACTGAGTGATTGACGTACATGGCGTGTCATGAAAAGCCGGGCCAGGGGTGTCAGGTTTATCATCTCAGTCTGTTTAGGAGGTCAGATATTTCGGTCCCTGACAAGTGGCGATTTCTGACGAGGTTGTCGGCTATCGAGCGTGTCACGGTGGCTACTGTCGAGTGGGTGAACAGTTGGTCGAGGAAGTTGTATGTCTTGGCATAAATGCTTTCTACCTCGTCCTCGTCGAGTTCACACATCTGTCGGCCACGGCTGTAACACAGTTGTTTGAGAGTGTGGGCGCGCGATGAGTCGATGGCGCGCGATTGGCCTATATAGGCACGTGACATTGCGTTGGCCAAGAGCATGGCTGAAGTCAGTTCGTATAGTTTGAGTTGGGAGTGCCAGACGATTTTGGCCGATATGCGTGGGCTGTTGATGATATAAAATTCGGGAGCCAACTCGACGCCTTCGCCGAGGTCGTTGTCGAGGGACAGGGCCGTGACATAGTGTTCGCCGTCATAGGCATACATGGCGATTGCCATGCCTGAAAGACCTATGGCACGGTCGGTTTCGTCTTGATATTTAAGAGTATTTTTCACTGTCTAAAGGCTTGTTGTTGGGGTTATTGGACCGGTCGGGCCAAGTCGCGCCGGTCAGGCCGGTTATTATTCCGGTGTGTCAAGGGTTTTTGTTGGAGATTATTACATAGTTCCGAGCAACTTAGCGTCGCTGTCGGGCGACGTATCAGTTGCTCGGGTATGTGGGGTAGTGATGTTATTGAATGTTGGTGGTGGGTTCAGTTTGGATAGGGAGGCTGGGAGGTGTGGAGTCAGCTTCTCCGATGATTTCGATGTCGAGTATTGTCCATTCCTGGGGTTCGATGTCCATCTCGGGCAAACCCAGGGTGCCAAATCCGAGCTCAGGAGTGAGGTAGAATGTGCCTTTACCGCCGATGCCAATCAGGCCAAGGGCTTCTTGCACGCCTTTGAATTGTTGGTTGGGTAGTATCTGTACGGCGTCTCCGGCGTTGATTGTTTTGCCGTCGATGTGTTTGAGGGAGATATTGACGAGGTAGCGTTTGTTGGGGTCGATTTTGCCACTGCCGGGGTTCTGAATGTTGGCAACGAGCCCCGAGGCTGTGCGAGTCGCACCGGCTTGTACGGCTTTGTCAGCGATGGCTTGTCCGGCGTTGTAGTTGGCCTGAGCCTTTGGTGTGGCTTTGGCGCGTTCTACTTCGCGACGTTCGAGGGTCTTGTTGAGACTTTCCTGAAGTTTCATCATTGTGTCCTGGTAGGCCTTGTAGCTTTTTTCGTCAACCGAGTCTTGGAGGACGAGATTTCTGACAAGAGTGAGGATTTCCTGACGGTTGAGGGCTGTTCCTTGGTTGGCGTAGTTCTTGAGGTCTTTCTGGATCTGGACACCGGCCATCACGCCGGCAAAGAAGTCTTCGCTATAGTCATCGCTGAGAACGAGTTGCATACCTTTTATGAAGTCTTGTCGGTTGATGACGATTGTAGAGTCGGTGCGCTCGGTATCGCATATGCTTTTGTTGAAATATGCGCCCATGAGTTTGCCATAGGCTTGGGACAGTGAGTCAATGGTGGTTTGGGCTACAACTGTATCGTTGGCGGTCTCGGCATCGCCCGAGCCACATGAGTTGAATGTTAGGCCCGCGGTCAGGCTCAGAGCAAGTATGGGAATCAGTGTTTTTTTCATTTGGATGGATTTATTAATTGTTATTGGGGATGGTCGAGAAGGTTATCAGCGGTAATGATAAATTGTGCTGAATCAGTCTTTGGTGCCGTAGGCGAGGTCACCGGCATCTCCGAGACCGGGGACGATGTAGGAATGGGCGTTGATCTCGGCATCGATAGCGCCTACCCAAACGGTTGTGCGGTCTTCGGGGAATGTTCGTGCGATATAGTCGATTGCTGTCTGGGAGGCTATGACCGAGGCCACATGGATGTGAGCCGGCATGCCCTTGGTAATCAGGGCGCGGTAGCTGAGCTCCATGGATGCTCCTGTAGCGAGCATGGGGTCACACAGGATGAGTGTCTTGCCGTCGAGACGTGGTGAGGCGAGGTATTCGATGCACACATCAAAGTTTTCTTTCTCTTTATACTTGCGGTAGGCCGAGACAAAGGCGTTTTCGGCACGGTCATAGAAGTTGAGGAAGCCTTGATGGAAGGGGACGCCGGCACGGAAGATAGTCGCCAGCACTACTTGTTCGTCGATGACAGGGCATTGGGCCTTGGCCAAGGGGGTGGTGACCTCGATGGTGGTGTAGTTCAGGTGTTTGGAAATCTCGTATGCCATAATCTCGCCGGTGCGTTCAAGGTTGCGACGAAATCTCAGAGGGTCGTTCTGTATGGTCGTGTCGCGCATCTCGGCAAGGTATTGACTTACCAATGAGGGTGAGTCTTGAAAGTTGATAATTTTCATCGTGTAATAATTTTATTATGGCAAAGGTACATAAAAAAACGCTATCGGGAGTAGTAAAGCGTTTTACAGATGTTTTTTAACCTTTATTAAGTGCCATAACAACAGTGATGGACATGCCACCACGGGGGGCTTGTCCATCACTCGATGATTTTATGATGTCGGGAAATTATTCCTGAGGCATTTTGGTTTTTTTGCCATAACCATACTGGGCAGCGGCGCCGAGTTCTTCCTCGATGCGGAGGAGCTGGTTGTATTTGGCCATACGGTCAGAACGGGATGCTGAACCGGTCTTGATCTGTCCGGCGTTGGTAGCGACGGCGATGTCGGCGATAGTGGCGTCTTCGGTCTCGCCTGAGCGGTGAGAGATGACAGCGGTGTAGCCGTTACGCTGAGCGAGCTCAACAGCGCGGAGTGTCTCGGTCAGTGAGCCGATCTGGTTGACCTTGACGAGGATAGAGTTGGCACATCCGAGCTCGATACCTTTTTTGAGGTATTTGACGTTGGTAACGAACAGGTCGTCACCAACGAGCTGGCAACGGCCGCCGATGAGGTCGGTGAGGATTTTCCAGCCTTCCCAGTCGCCCTCGGCCATACCGTCTTCGATAGAGTCGATAGGATATTTTTCAACGAGGTCTTTGAGGAATTGGGCTTGTTGCTCAGAGGTGTATTTGGGGGCGTCGGCACCTTGTTTCCAGGTGTAGTCATATACACCGTTTTTGTAGAATTCAGAAGATGCACAGTCGAGACCGATGGTGACGTCCTTGCCGGGAACATATCCGGCGAGCTCGATAGCCTTGATGATGACGTTGAGAGCGTCTTCGGTGCCGTCGAGAGTGGGGGCGAAGCCGCCTTCGTCACCTACAGCGGTGCTGAGTCCGCGTTGTTTGAGGACGGTCTTGAGGTTATGGAAAACCTCGGTGCCCATGCGGATGCCTTCGTGGAAAGAGGTGGCGCCGATGGGGCGTATCATGAATTCCTGGAAGCAGATGGGGGCGTCAGAGTGTGCACCGCCGTTGATGATGTTCATCATGGGAACGGGCAGTACATAGGTGTTGCAACCACCGATATATTTATAAAGGGGAAGGTCGAGGTAGTCAGCGGCAGCCTTGGCAACGGCGAGTGACACGCCGAGGATGGCATTGGCACCGAGGTTGGACTTGGTGTCGGTACCGTCGAGTTTCAGCATAGCCTCGTCGATGGCTACCTGATCGAGGGCTGACATGCCTGTGAGTGCTTCGGCGATAGGACCGTTAACGTTGGCTACGGCTTTAAGGACGCCTTTGCCCATATAGCGTGATTTGTCACCGTCACGGAGCTCAAGGGCTTCGTTAACGCCGGTAGAGGCTCCCGAGGGTACTGAGGCACGTCCACGTGCGCCTGATTCGAGTACTACATCTACTTCTACTGTGGGGTTGCCACGTGAGTCGAGAACTTCACGACCGATAATTTTTTCAATTTTCATAATCTTATGATTTGTTTTATAGGGTTTAGTTATATAGATGTCAATAGGTCAATGTTATACGCTGGAGGCGTCAATCCATGGCGCCGTCGGTGCTAAAAGCACCGCAAAGGTACAATTTTTCCGTGACTTACCCCAAGCTGTAATGATTAATTCTTCTTAAAAAAACATGGGCCGGGTTAACCCGGCTGTAGGGAGGGGTGTTGATCAGTCGATGATGGCCTGACGCGGCTCGGGTCTCAGGTCATAGGTGTTGCGGGCGCGTTCAAAGAGGGTGGGGGTGAATGTTGTCATCATCTTGAGTGATGCTTTATCCTCGATGGGATTGTAGGAGTCTTTAAGTGTGCTGATTGAGACTGTATCGGCATGATGTTCGGGGGTGAGTCGATGTCCGTTGCTGTCAACGGGATGGGTTATGGGCAGGTCCAGGGAGTTGCAGACAGCCCGGAGGGCGGCAACGGTGGCGCGTATCTTGCCCGAGCGTGAGTAGCCGGCGATGTGGGGAGTGGCGATGTCACTGAGTGTCAATAGGTCGCGGTTGATGTCGGGCTCGTTTTCCCAGCAGTCGATGACCAGGTGGGACACCAGGCCTTGACGGCGCGCCATAACCAGAGCGGTGTTATCCACGACCTCGCCGCGTGCTGCATTGATGATGATGGGGGCTCGGCGGGCGAGTGCCAGGCGTCGGCTGTCAAGAAGGTGGTAGGTAGCATCATCACCCTCGCGGGTCAACGGGGTATGAAAGGTTATAATGTCGGCCTCGGCCATGGCTTGGTCGAGTGTTGTCCAGTCATCGCCGCCCTCGGCACGTTGACGGGGAGGATCGACACGCAGGACTTTCATGTCCAGTGCACGTGCCCAGCGCTCGACTATAGTGCCCACGTGGCCGACACCCACGATTGCAAGCGTGTGCTGGCCTACGGGCCGGTTCATCAGGGTTATAATCGAGCACATGACATACTGGGCCACGGCTTGGGCGTTGCACCCCGGGGCGTTAAACACTTGTATGCCGTGGGTGGCACAGTAGTTGAGGTCGATATGGTCAGTGCCAATGGTGGCGGTGGCTATGACCTTGACATTGGTGGCGTCGAGCAGGGTGGCGTCACAGCGGGTGCGGGTGCGCACAATCAGTGCGTCGGCTTCACGCACATTCTCGCGTGTGAATTCTCCGGCCGGAAGTTTTATAACGCGGGCTCCGGCGATGGAGCCTATATAGGGCACCTTGTCCTCGACAAGTATCAGTGGCTCGCGCCGGGTCAATAGCTCAGTCTCCATAGATATAACAGTAGATAGATGGATATCAGGATGATTAGGGGTATTGATGATTTGTTGGCGCGCTGGTGGTTGGAGAAGGTGTGGCATAACTGGAATGATGTGACCATAAACAGCACGGGGGCGTAGACGCTCACCGACTCATAGTCGATGCAAACGGCAAAGAGTGTGACCAAGCCCATGACTGACAGTGTGCCCATGTAGGCTCTCATGTGGGAGTTGTATGAAATCATCTTCATGAAGTTGGCCATCCATCCTGTAATCAGTAGCAGTGAGGTGAAGGCGATGATGGCAAATACATGCAGGATTTCCATCTCGCTGAATGATGAGTAGACCGGTATATATCCGGTGATGTGGAAATCGGAGGGGGTGGATATGCCAAGACCGAACACAACCCACCATGGTGTCGCCAAGCCTAAAAGTGTGGCAATGACGGTGCGCATACATAGTATTCTCATCTGTCCGAGACTCAGTATGAATACCGGGATATAAACCACATAGCAGTACTGGGTCATCGAGCAGGTAGACAGAATGAGGAACACGAGATAGACATTGCCCGTGGCCGACCGGTTTCCATAAGTGTGGAACATTAGCAACATGCATGTTAGCAGTACAATCACCATTACCGGACCGGTGTCAAACTGGCACAGTATATTGGGTATGGACAGTGACATCACCAGAAACAATGTGATGGCGAGGTGGCTGGAACTGCGCAGCATGTTGTAGGTGTTGTTGAGGGTTACCATCAACAGTGCTCCTACAAGGGTCAAGACACAGTCGGCCCACATGCCGAGCTCGCCGGGGCCTATCCACAGGTTGGCCGATGGAAACAATAGTCCTCGGTCTCCGATGATATATAGGATACGGTGGGTGTGGAACATGAGCCATGCCCCGGCCAGCATCACGACTGCCATCAGTATCGACAACCATCGTGAGTGGAGAGCATTGGCTAATTGTATCTTGTTTATCTTCATGTATAATTATTATAGTCTTTGATGGCCGGCGTCAGTCGTTGTTGGCCAGTGCCAGGAGGTCTTGACCGATATCATGACGGAAAAAGCGGCCTTCAAAGTCAAATTCGCTCATCGAGTCATAGCTCATCTTGAGAGCATCCTTGACCGTCTCACCCAATGAGCTTACAGCTATGACACGACCGCCCGAAGTGACAAGGTCGCCGTCGGTATTTATCTGTGTACCGGCATGGAAGAGTGTTGAGTTGGTGGGGTTGAGGTTGCCGGTAATGGTTTTGCCCTTGGAATAAGCGCCGGGATAACCGCCCGAGACGGCAATCACGGTAACAGCGGCTTTGTCACTGTGTGTGACTCTGATATCTCCCAGGTCACCGTTGGCTGCCGCCAAACACAACTCAACCAGGTCTCCCTCCAGTCTCATCATCACAACCTCGGTCTCGGGATCGCCCATCCTGACGTTATATTCGATTACCATCGGCTCGTCACCGACTTTGATAAGCCCCAGGAATATAAAGCCACGGTAATCGATGCCATCGGCTATCAAGCCTTTAACAGTAGGGCGCACGATGCGTTCCTCGACTTTGGTCATAAACTCATCGTCGGCGAACACTACCGGGCTCACGGCTCCCATGCCACCGGTATTCAAGCCTTTGTCTCCGTCCAAGGCTCGTTTGTAATCTTTGGCTACAGGAAGTATGCGATAACCACCATGTCCGTCTGTAACCACAAATACCGAGCACTCGATACCTGAGAGGTATTCCTCGATGACAACCGTCGATGATGAGGCACCAAACATGCCGTCAAGCATCTCGGCCAACGACTTGCGTGCCTCGTCAAGTGAGTCAATAATCAGCACTCCCTTGCCGGCGGCCAGACCATCGGCCTTGAGAACATACGGTGGCTGAAGGGTTGCCAGAAAATCTTGTCCTTCGGCAAGTGTCTCGCGGGTAAAGCTACGGTAGCGTGCGGTGGGTATTCCGTGGCGCGTCATGAAATCTTTGGCAAAGTCTTTAGAACCTTCCAAGGCGGCACCCGCTTTCACCGGTCCCATGACCGGCACCTCGGGAAGATGTGTGGCAAGATAATCGCTGAGCCCGGCTACCAACGGGTCTTCGTTGCCCGCGATGACCAGGCCTATAGACTTGTCTTTGATGGTTTGGGTAATAGCTGCAAAGTCCATCGGTGACACCGCGAGGTTTTCTCCCCACTGTCCGGTACCTCCATTGCCGGGTGCAATATATAGTTGACCCAACAATGGGCTTTGAGATAATTTCCAGGCAAGCGCCGACTCTCGGCCACCGCTCCCTAATAACAATACATTTACCTTGTCCATAGCGTGATGTCGTGATTATCAATATTAATGGTCTCGGGTCGGTCGACTATATGTCGGACGAGTCCACGAGTGCCGACAAAGTTAAGGTATTTCCACCTAATCACCAAAAAACTTAATTTTTAACCTCCAAAAAGACTCGGGGTAAGAAAAAAAATATTACCTTTGCAGTCACCAACGGCAGGTCGTCGCTTGACAGGACGATTTTGTCACACCTATAAGTTCGGGGTGTAGCACAGTTGGCAGCGCGCCACGTTCGGGACGTGGAGGTCGGAAGTTCGAGTCTTCTCACCCCGACTCTTTAAGAGTTAAATCCTTGCAGCTCACAGAGTTGCAAGGATTTTTCAAAATATGCCGGGACAGATTCGGGACATGTCGTTTTATTTAAATTTTCGATTTGCAAGCACAATATTTTGAAGTACAGTGTTTTATTTATATATTTGCAAACGACTAACCGGGACAAAATCGGGACAACATGAAAATAATCGAATTAAATCTTCATAAGATAATAGATATCTGCAAGCGCTTCCACGTGCGTAAGCTATGGGTGTTTGGTTCCATATTAACGTCTCGTTTCAACGAAGATAGCGATGTCGATTTTTGTGTCGACTTTGAGTGGGATAAAATCCCCATGCTTGATTCGGCAAATAATTTTTTTGGATTTCAAGAAGCCCTTGAATTACTCCTTGAACGCAAAATAGACCTCACCGATGACAGCGCTGTACGTAATCCATATTTCCGCGAAGAATTAAACGAAACACGCCAACTCATCTATGGATAGGAAAATTCAAAAATCATTATATGATATCCTTCAGTGCGTCGAAGAAGTCGAATCATATTTTGATTCGGTTCCTCGCAGATTTGATTACTATTATGAAAATGCACTCCTGCGAAGCGCAATTCATATGAATATATCTATAATCGGCGAAGCGACAAATAGAATCCTGAAAATAGACCCGACTATTGCAATATCCAATGCCAAAAAATAGTTGGCACTCGTAATTATTTAATTCATGGTTACGATAGCTTGAGGTTGGAAATGATATGGGCTATAGTTATAAACGATTTGCCAAAACTTAAGCAAGAAGTTTTATTTATATTAGGCCAAGACGGAAACGGGACAGATTCGGGACAAGTACAGTGAATTATTTACGTTAAACGCAGTCTTCTAATTGAGCGCAAAAATGGTAAATTACGGGGGCTAACTTTCTTCTCACCCCGACTAAATTTCAATAAATGGGTCTAACTCATCGAGTTAGACCCATTTTTCGCAATGAGGCCGGGTTAAATCGGGGTCAGCGGACAAGAGCTACCAACCGTTCCTGTCTACAGAACCTAAAACCCCGGCGTCCCATTGGTTTAATCTGCGTCTAACATATTATAAGCACGGCTCTTTCATTTAAAATTTAAATAAGCGCATAATACCCTTACCCGATTCATTTCGAGTCAGGTAAATCTTTATGAGCTGTATGTTAGTTATTTATCTTTGGTTTGAAAGATAAAAATTCATTATTTTTGTGATAA